>MWYZ01000068.1 GCA_002050365.1 Acidobacteria bacterium 28-1 | reverse complement strand
TTTGCCGGACATACTATGTGATACAGCAACACGCTGACATTGTGCTTCTTATGAATGAACTCGCTCATTCACACAGTATATTCCGTAGCAGAGCTACGAGGAATTAAACCTTTAAGGAACGATTAAATAATTTTTTTGTGATTTCTTTGATTGTTTCAGCAGTTTCTTTGGGATTTTCGAGTGGGAAAAGATGTGAGCCTACAATAAACTTAAACTCAAAAGGAAAATGTTTTTGCATAAACGAAATTCTAGCTAACTTCGCTTCGCGTGAATGTATTCCGCCGATGTAAGCAATAGGAATGCTTAATTTTCCCCGAAGTTTCGGCAGATTATGCGGAATTGTTCGGTAGATTTTCGCTTCTATTTTCGGCTCAAAGAATAATTTCACGCCGCTTGGTATTTCGATTAATCCATATTCGATATAATCGCGCAAAACACCCGCGTCAAAATTGGCAAACTTTTCCTTTCGCTGAAAATGTTCCAACGCTTCAATTTTCGTTTCCCAAACAGCACGACGAAAACGGGTGATTTGCGAGGGCGAAAATTTCTCCATCAAATTCGTCTCTTTCAAAACTTTGATTCCCGCGCTGCTCAGACGGCTAATTACCGGCGCGTCGAGCAGAATAATCGCTTTATAAATTTCAGGATTTTCGACCGCCACAAGCAAATGAAGAATTCCGCCCAAAGAATGTCCGACACCAATAATCCTTTGCGCGTAGCGTTTTTGAAGTTCCTCACGCAATTCATCTCGAAGTCGCTCCCAACCGTCAGTTACCGGAAACTTCGGATTGTGCGCGTGTCGTTCGAGAAAATTTATTTCAAAATCGTCTTCGAGAAATGAAAAAAGTTTGTTGTAAGTTTTAGCTGGAAAACCGTTGGCGTGAGCAAAGTGAATAATCTGTTTGGACATCAAAATCTATTAAGCATTTCCCAAAAACCAACGTCAACCCATCTGCCCAATTTATAGCCGACTTCTTTGAAATGCGCGACTTTTTCATAACCTAATTTTTCGTGAAATTTGACGCTCGCCTCATTCGGCAGAGAAATTCCCGCCATAATCGCATGAACATCGGTTTCAGCGAGTTCTTCTAATAGTTTTTTATAAAGTGCCGAACCGATTCCTTTTTGTTTCGCTTGATTTCTGACGTAAATCGAAACTTCTGCTGAATGTTTGTAAGCTTGGCGCAATTTAAATTGCGTCGCATAAACATAGCCTTGAAGCTCACCTTCAAATTCGGCGACCAGAAACGGATAATTTTCGCTGTTTTCAATGATGCGTTCTTTCATTTCTTCTGCGCTCAACGGTTCAGTTTCAAACGTATGATGCGTATTTAAAATGTAATAATTATAGATTTCGGCAATTTGCGCGGAATCGGTTAATATGGCACGGCGGATGTTCATTTACTTTATCGGCAGATTGAAAGATTGACGAACGGTATTTCTTATCAAGCGGCAATTCTTAACGGCTTCTTTGGCTTCGGACTTATTGGATGAACTTCCCGGATAACGATATTTAACTGCAAAAACAGTCAGAAATGCCGAACTGTTTTGCAGATTCGTCCAATTCGGTTCAATTGTCAAGACCGAACTTAACAAATGCAAAAGATTATGAGTTTTTGCAAAAGAAATTCCGGCTTCTTGCAGTCTTGATTTGAGATATTTTTCGGCGCATTGTTGCGCGTGAAAGCAAGCGGCATCATAATTAGGACTTTTCCGCGCCCGGTACTCGCGCATTAACGTCGTCCAATCGCCTTCAGCTTTATTAATCCATTCCTGTGTTATCGCTTTCATATAAAACTTTTCCTTGTTCAATAATCTCGCGCATAAAAAAATCTTCCATTTCGATTCGTTCCCGAATCTGTTCAGAAGTCCGAACAAGCAAATCAAGCGGAACTGTTCTTTTCAATTTGAGAAGAATTTCTACTGCCTTTTGTGAATCACTTCCCTCAAACGGCATCACGACCAGCAAATCAACATCCGAATCGGCGTTCGGTTTGCCGTAAGCGTGCGAGCCGAAAAGAATAATTTTCTGCGGATTGAAGTTTTCGACAATTTGCTGGCACAGATTTTTAATTTGGGTGTTAACAGTCATTATTTGTCATTCAAAGAAAATTTTAATTCTTTCGGTCTGAATAGATTATAAATCGAATTTGCGGCATAACCAATAACCAGCCATTGGAAGGTTATGAAACAAATTAAAATCAAAAGACCTAGATTTTCTGTAAACAGGTTTCTTCCAAAAATCGACAGAACCGGATGAACGATAAATTCAATAGTTAATAGAGAAGGCGTATTCAAATTTCATTTCCTTTCCTCTCTGATAACATTACCGCAATTTTGGTAGATTGAAAATTATTTTTTCAATTCCATTTTCGCAACTGATTCGAGATGCACTTCGTCCGGTCCATCGGCGAGCCGCAGAGTTCTGGCGTAAATCCAAAAATTGGCGAGCGGAAAATCTTGACAAACGCCGCCGCCGCCGTGGGCTTGAATCGCGCGGTCAATGATTTTCAGAGCCATCTGTGGCACCACGGCTTTTATCATCGCAATCTCTCGTCTGGCTTCTTTGTTGCCAACTTCGTCCATTTTCCACGCCGTTTTCAAAACCAGCAGACGCGCTTGCTCAATTTCCATACGCGATTCGGCAATCCATTGCCGAACAACTCCTTGTTCGGCAATTTTCTTGCCAAAAGCGATTCGTTCCTGCGCCCGTTTTATCATTAATTCCAGAGAACGCTCGGCAGTTCCAATCATCCGCATACAATGATGAACTCGTCCCGGTCCAAGTCGTCCCTGCGCGATTTCAAACCCGCGACCTTCACCGAGCAGAAGATTCGACACAGGAACTCGCACATCGGTAAAAGAAATTTCCCCGTGTCCGTTCGGCGCGTCGTCGTAACCGAAAACATTTAAAACTCTTTCGACTTTTACTCCGTCCGCGTCCATCGGCACGAGAATCATTGATTGTTGGCGGTGTTTATCGGCGTTTTCATCGATTTTGCCCATAAAAATCGCCAGTTTGCAACGCGTGTCACCCGCGCCGGTTGACCACCATTTTCTGCCATTTAAAATATAATCGTCGCCGTCTTTGACAATTGACGAACGAATGTTGGTCGCGTCCGACGAAGCGACATCCGGCTCAGTCATCGCAAAGCACGAACGAATCTTGCCGTCAAGAAGCGGTTTCAACCAAGTTTCTTTCTGCGCATCCGTGCCGTAGCGTTCGAGAACTTCCATATTTCCCGTGTCGGGCGCGGAACAATTAAAAACCTCCGAAGACCAAACGACTCTGCCCATTATTTCAGCGAGCGGCGCGTATTCGAGATTCGACAATCCAGAAAGCTCCGGCAAAAACAAATTCCACAAATTCTCTGATTTTGCTTTTTCCTTCAAATCTTCAATCGTCTGAAGAGGTCGCCAACGGTCGCCAGAATTTATTTCCGCTTCGTATGCCATTTCATTCGGATAAATGTCGGCATCCATAAATGCCCGCAGTTTGTTTTGCAGTTCGCGGGTTTTAGTTGAATAATCAAAGTTCATAATTTTATAAAATGACACCACAGACTAACATAGATAAATTCAGATAAAAACATTGGAAAGTCGAGTTAATATTTATTCATTTGCGGCTTAAAATTGGTATGAAAGATACAACTGAAATTCGCCAAGGCGAAGAATTAAACATCGAAAATCTGACGGATTATTTACATTTGCAGTTAAATATAGAGGGAGTCGAAATATCAATCGAGCAATTTCCCGGCGGAAGTTCAAATTTAACTTACTTGGTAAAAATCGGCGGTGAAGAATATGTCTTGCGCCGTCCGCCGTTTGGCAATCAGGTTAAATCGGCGCACGATATGAAACGCGAGTTCAATGTTTTGTCAAAACTTTCGGAAGTTTACCGGTCTGCCCCGAAACCGTTTTTATATTGCGCTGATGAAAATGTCACGGGTTCAGAGTTTTATTTAATGGAACGACGCAAAGGCTTGATAATTCGCGGAAAATCGCCGAAAGAGTTAGAAGAATCAAAAGAATTACAACGTGAAGTTTGCGAAAGTTTTATCGAAAATCTAGTTGAGCTTCACGCGCTCGATTATGAAAAAGCCGGTCTGGGAGATTTGGGAAAACCCAAAGGCTACGCAAAACGCCAAGTCGAAGGTTGGACAAAGCGTTACTTGAACGCGAAAACCGACGATCACATTGAACTCGAAACGGCAATCGAATGGCTGAACGCAAACATTCCGAACGCTTGCGGCGCGGCTTTAATTCACAACGATTATAAATTTGACAACCTTATGCTCAACCCGAATGACTTGACCGAAATCGTCGCCGTTCTCGATTGGGAAATGACAACCATCGGCGAGCCTTTGATGGATTTAGGTTCAAGTCTGGCTTATTGGATGTCTGCGGACGACGGCGCGGAAATGCTCTCGATGCCGTTCAATCCGCGCGTTTTAATGGAAAATATCTCGCGTACGGAATTGATTGAAATGTATGCTGAAAAATCAGGACGTGACGTTACAAATATGCTTTTTTATTACGTCTTCGGATTGTTCAAACTTGCCGTTATCGCGCAGCAGATTTACTTTCGTTTCGCAAAAGGTTTCACGGACGACAAACGCTTTTCGACTTTTAATGTGTTTGTAAATTCACTTGGCAAAATCGCTTTACGCGCAATTGAGAAAGAAAGAATATAGCCACAGAGCAAGAGAAATTTACAGGGATGAAGGAGATAGACAGGGATTTTATTTTTGTCTTATCCCTGTTTATCCCCTTCATCCCTGTAAATTCTTGCTTAAAAATCTTTGCGCTCTGTGTTCTCTGTGGCTAAATCGCTTTTTGTTGTAAAATTAAAGTTTTTATGAACAACAGAAAACTCGGCATTGCAATCATCGGACTCGGCGGCGCGGTCGGCACAACCATGGTCGCCGGAATCGAACTTCTAAAAAGAGGTTTAATCGAAAAAACAGGTTTGCCCCTTGCTGAACTGGATAAAAATTTAATCGAAGATTTAGCCGATTATGAAAATATTGTTTTCGGCGGCTGGGATTTATACGGCGAAAATCTGGCGAGCGCGGCGGAAGAACATGATGTTTTGACGCCCAAGCAGTTCATCGCGGTTGAAGAGGAATTGAGAAAAATCAAGCCTTGGAGAGCCGTCGGAAATAAAGAGTTTTTGGCAAACATCAAAGGCGAAAATCAGTTTTCCGGCAACTCGCATCTAAGCGTTGTCGAAGCTATCGGAAAAGATTTGCAAATTTTCCGCGCCGAAAATAATCTTGACGAAATTGTCGTTATCAATCTCGCTTCAACTGAAAAATTAGCCGACGAAGGCAACGAGATTTTCAATTCGTTAGTCAGTTTTGAGCAAGCGTTAGATGAAAATTCAACTGAAATTTCGCCCGCGATGCTTTACGCTTACGCCGCAATTGCCGAACAAATTCCTTACGGAAATTTCACGCCGTCCGTTTCCGTTGATATTCCAGCGTTGATTAAATTCGCTGAGATGAATAAAGTTCCCGTCGCGGGAAAGGACGGCAAGACCGGTCAAACAATGATTAAAACCGCTATTGCTCCGGCTTTCAGAACTCGCGCGTTAAAAGTCGAAGGCTGGTATTCGACCAACATCTTGGGCAACCGTGACGGTTTGGCTTTGTCGAATAAAGATTCGCTTGCTTCGAAAATCAAAACAAAAGGCTCGGTTCTCGACGATATTTTAGGCTACAAAGTCAAAGACCACATTGTTGACATTCGTTATTATCGTCCGCGCGGCGACAACAAAGAGGCTTGGGACAACATTGATGTTACCGGTTTTTTAGGACAACCGATGCAGATAAAAATAAATTTTTTGTGCAAAGATTCTATCTTAGCCGCGCCGCTGGCTATCGAGATTGCGCGCCTGCTTGATTTAGCCAAACGCCGGATGACTTTCGGCGTGCAGGAACAGCTTTCGGTTTTCTTTAAACTTCCGATGACGAAAACGAAAGACGCAATACCCGAACATGCGCTGCATCGGCAGGAACAGATGCTCTTTCAATGGCTAAAAAATGAAATTTCAGTTTAATAATTTCAGAGACAATGCAAAACAAGCAAGAAAATAATCCGGCTCTGCCTAACGAAAACTTCCCGCTTTGGGTTTGGCTGTTTCCGCTGTGTGGATTGATTGATTTGGCGGCGTATTGCAGCTTCTTGTTGATTAACCTGCCGGTTGCCGATTGGACGGCGACGTTGGCAAACGCCGCCGCTTTACCGATAATGGTCAGCGGACAAGGATTCTCTTGCGCTTTTTTGGGAACCGCTATAATTTTGGCAACAAAACCCGTTTTAATAAAAAAACGGCAGAGTTACAAGCGATTACTTTTTATTAACGCGCTAGGATTTATTTTGCTCGGATTAGTTCCGCTAATAATTTTTCTGCCCGATCGAAATAATTCGGATTTCGGGTTTGGAGTAGCTTTAATTCCGATTTTTTTCTATCCGATTTTTAACGTTGTGCGTCTTTTAATTTTGTTTCTCGTATCAATTGCCACAATTAAACTTGTTCGCTCGCAATAACTTTTCGCCGCTTCGGTCGGTTATGCTAAATTTATTCTATGCTTAATTCAATTTCTTATTCATTACCTAAAAAACTCGAAAACGCCGTTCAGACAAAATTTGACGAATGGCAAAAGGAAAATAAAATTTCCCGTATTTGGAAGCAAGACGCTTCCGTTTGGACAAACACAGACGAAGCGAAATGGCTCGGCTGGCTCGATATTGTTAAAACGGAATTGAGTGATTTGCAGAAATATAGGGATTTTGCCGAGACTGCAAAAGACTTTTCCGACATCGTTTTGCTCGGAATGGGCGGCTCTTCTCTGGGACCGGAAGTTTTTTCGATAACTTTCGGCAAACAGAATTTTTACAACCTGGATTCGACCGTCCCCGCGCAGATAAAAACGCTCGAAAGCAAAATTAATTTGGCGAACACGCTTTTTATTGTTGCCAGCAAATCCGGTTCGACATTAGAGCCGAACACTTTTAAGCAATATTTTTATGAGCGAGTTTCGGGACTTGTCGGACGAGAAAATGCCGGCAGACAATTCGCAGCAATTACCGACCCGAACTCGAAAATGCAAAAGGTTGCCGAACAGGATAATTTCAGACGTATCTTTTTTGGCAACGCGGAAATCGGCGGCAGATTTTCGGTGCTTTCTGTTTTTGGAATGATTCCAGCCTCGGCGATGGGAATTGATGTTGAAGATTTTTTGAATCGAACAAGCGAAATGGTTTCGGCTTGCAAAAATGATAATCCGATAGAAAACGCAGGCGCGGTCTTGGGAACTATTCTAGGCGTTTGCCAAACATCGGGACGCGATAAACTAACGATTTTTACTTCGCCTGAAATTCACGATGTCGGCGCGTGGCTCGAACAACTTATTGCCGAATCAACGGGAAAAGACGACATTGCAATCGTTCCCGTTGATCGCGAAATGATTCAACCGCCCGAAAATTACGGCAACGACCGCATTTTCGCGTATCTCAAACTCGAAGGCGAATCAAACGAGGCGAACGAAGCGAAAATTGCCGCGCTCGAAAAAAGCGGTCAGCCGGTCGTCAGAATTACGCTCTCCGATAAAATGAATCTCGGACAAGAATTTTTCCGTTGGGAATTTGCAACGGCGATTGCCGGCGCGATTATGAATATCAATCCGTTTAATCAGCCGGACGTTGAAGCCGCGAAAATCGAAGCGAAAAAACTCACTGAAGAATATGAAAAAACCGGCGAGCTGCCCGATGAAAAGCCGTTTTTTGAAGAAAGCGGCGTAAAACTTTTTACCGATAAAAAAAATGCAAACGAGCTAACTAAGTTAGTCGGCGCGGAATCTTTGGCAAATTACTTCAAAGCGCATTTTTCGAGAATTAAAAAAGACGATTATTTTGCGCTTCTGGCTTACGTCGAGATGAACGGCGATACTGAAAACCTGCTGCAAAAAATTCGACATTCGGTTTTGGAAGATAAAAAAGTCGCTACTTGTTTGGGTTTCGGACCAAGATTTCTTCACTCGACCGGACAAGCCTATAAAGGCGGCGCGAATAACGGCGTGGTTTTGCAAATCACTAGCGACGATGTGGAAGACTTACCAGTTCCCGACCAAAAATACACTTTCGGCGTGGTCAAAGCGGCGCAGGCTCGTGGCGATTTTCAGGTTTTGCTTGATAGAGAACGGCGTGCTTTGCGTGTGCATTTGGTCGCAGATGCGAAAAGCGGATTAGAAAAAATTCTTTCTTTAATTTCCAATCTTCAATAAATGCGTCTGAATCTGTTGTCAATTGTGAACTACTCAACTTAAATCTCTCAAAAAAAGCCGTCGCATTGTCTAGATACCACGGCTTTTTAGTCGAAAGTTTTGTCTGTTACCTGTCGTCACGAATTTTACTTCATCAGCCTAATACGTGAAAATCGTTCCGCTTCGGCTGTTATCTTGAATTAAATTTTCTAGCATCAAGAGAAATGTTCCCATTGACGTAAGCAGTAACTTCCGTTCCTTTGGGAATTGCGATGTCTTTCCCTTTCATCAGAAGAAAAAAGGGCGCAGCCGGAAAGAAAAGAATGCTTGAAGCGATGATTCCGCCGGTCATTGCGCCGGTTTTGCCGCCGCCTTTAGTTTCTTTAGTCGCGCGCAAGGCAGCCTTTTCGCCGGAAACAAGCCGAACGCTGTCCAGAACTATATCTAGTTTTCCGCCTTTTCCCATTCTTCCTTTCGGTTTAGCATTTGTAACCGTCGCCAGAGCAATCGCGCCGCGCTGAATAACCACGATGTCGCCGACTTTGATGTCTTCGATAACCTCAAAATCGACTGTTTCACCCGTCTTGGCGTCGGCGGAGGACATATTTCGGCTTAAACGTAATTTGATTGGCGTTTGGTCTTGAAGCGTAATTTCAATCGGCGCGACGGATTGAGTTGAGTTGCCGCTCGTCGAAGAGTTGTTAATTTGTCCGCTTGTGTTCGATGAACTTTCCATCATCGCCATCATTATCGCATCGGTCGCGCCGTTTTTTTTCAGGCTTTGCAAAGCCGAGGCTGAAGTGTCAAAAGAGTTTCTGGAAGATTTTATTTTTGCGATTATAATTCCTTCTGAAAATCGCGATTTAACCATATCGATAATTGCTTGATTGGTAAGGACTTCCTGTGTTTGCGCCAAAGCGCCGACAGGCGATAAAACTAAGCAGAAAACGCTTTGCAGTAATAACACGGTTAGAGATGCAGATAACAATTTTTTCATTTAGATTCTCCTTGAGAGTTTTTGAACAGATTAGAGTCAATATATATTAAAGTAATTTTATATTTTTGTCCTCTATAAACTTCAACTATCGAATATTTTTCCGCGTTAAATCTATTTTAAATAAAAAAAGTGTTCAGACGTTAAGTCTAAACACTTTTAATTCGATTTACCGCGCGAAGCTATTTCGCGTCGTTTTCGTCTTTGCCGTCATCATGAATCAGATTGCCGCTTTCGTCAATCGCATCTTTATCAACGTGTTCCTGCGGCGTTTTCTTTCCAGGCTGCGGCGCGTGTTCGGGATGTTCACCGACAATTTCAAGTTTTTCGCCTTTGTGTTCGTCCAACACTTTTTTGTCGTGAGCAACGTCTCTTTCGTCTGGCATTATTGATTTTCCTCCTATTTATTAAATTTAAACCGTTTCAAATTTTTCGGTCTCTGTTTCGTCAATCAAATACGGTGTAGCCATCAGTTTATCCAAATCTTCTTCCAATACTTTAGCAATTACAGGCAAACTCAAACTGCGCGTTTTTGCAATGTTCGGAACGGCTTTGCCTTTCGCATAAACGTCGTGCCGTCCGTTTTCTTTATACCACTCGGCTAAAGACGCAGTTTTGTTCATTTCCTCAACGATTTGCCGCCAGCCGACTCCCGTATTATATGCGCAAAACGAAATTTCGCCTTCCTGCGTGCCGTAAGGAATAACGCACATTTCCGTGCGGCGAAAATCGTAGTTGAAGAGATCTTGAAACCACATTCCTTCAACGCACAGAACGCGCCATATATCTTCGGTTTCATCTTTCGGCTGCGCCTTCATTCGGTCATTTCTATCCGAATTTGAATCCGCCGACGAAGGTTTGAATAAATTGAGAATCTGCGAAACCGGAAAACCTTCGGGTGCGTTCGATGCGTCATAATTCCGCATAATCGCCATACCAAGCTGAGCCATCGTCAATTTTTTGCCGCGAGCCGTGTCGGTAATCGTCGCCACGTCTTTCATAAATTGCTCGTAGTTGAAAAAGTCGAACAGCGAAGTCATCTCGCTTGTCTTTTTATTAACGACAATCAAGGTAAAAATTCCACAGTTCGGATGACAATTGCACGACGACCAGCCCCAAGGAGCGTCCGCGCCTTGCAGCATATCCATCACCGATGTAAAAGCCGAATAGCTCGAAAGCGGAAACCAATCTCGAAGCGGCTGCAAAGTTCCGTCCAACTGATTTTTCAAATCGTGCGTCATTCCAGCGAGTGTGTAGCGTTGCTCTATCCGCACATCATCGGAAACGTCTTCGTCGCGTCCGGTAAATGAAACAGGCTGAAAAGCAATCGTTTGGACTTTATCAATGTTCTGCGCCGCAAATTTTACGATATCGCCGATCGCGTCGTTGTTGATTGTGTTGACAATCGTTGTTACAAGAGTAACTTTAATTCCGACCGACGCGAGATTCTCAATCGCTTTGAGCTTCACATCAAACAAATTGCCAACGCCGCGATGTTTATTTTTCTCTTCGCTCGTTCCGTCGAATTGCAGATAAACGCCGTGCTGTCCCGCCGCTTTCGCCGCTTTGCAAAACTCGATGTCTTCGGCATAACGAATGCCGTTCGTCGCGGCTAAGATTCGGTAAAAACCAATCTTTTTCGCGTAAGCGACCGATTCCAAAAAGTGCGGCGCAATCGTCGGCTCGCCGCCCGAAAATAAAATGATGATTTGTCGTCGCGGTTTGAATGAAATCGCATTGTCTAAAATTGTCTTGGTGTCTTCAAAAGTCGGTTCGTGGACGTAGCCAACCTGGTTCGCGTCCATAAAACACGGGTTGCACATCATATTGCAGCGATTCGTCAAATCAACGGTTAAAACCGCGCCGCGTCCGAATTTGATGTCGGAAGTTCCGTGATGATGAACGTGCTTGTCTTCTGCCGCTTTGAAATCGCGCCCGTAAAACAGCGATTCGATTCTTTGCAGAAACTTCGCGTCCGTCGCCATCACGTCTTCAAAATCGCCGTGCGTCGGACAGGTTTTCCGCATAATCACCTGCCCGTTTTCTTCCAAAATCTGCGCCTTGATTTCGCCCGGATGTGAGTTCATCAAAATCTCAAGCGGAATCGTTTTATCAATCACGCCATTACGCACATTTTTAACGCACGTCGGGCAAAGCGAATCGGTTTCGCGCGGAAATCCGAGCGGCGGCGCGGTGCGCTCATAAGATTTCAACAAAGGCTCTGCCGCCCAATTCGGCGTAATTGATTCGCCTTCGGGCAAAGATTTATTAACTGCTTGGAACGCCTTCCAACCAATATCGGCAAGTTTCGAGGCGGCTTTCGAGCCGGTCTTTCCCTTGCCTTTCCCTTCGCCGCGTCTGAAATTATCACTGAACATAATGTTTTAATATAAAAAGCCGAATAAAATTTTTGGTGTTTGATGTCGCAAATGCAAGCTAAAGGCTAACAAATTTCGCCTTTATTGTCCAAATTTATTCACTTTTATGTAAATAAGAATTTCACATTTCTGAATGAGTAACGGTAATAACAATCACTAATGCGCCGTCGGATAAAGCACTGGTTGTCGTTCCCACAATTGTTGGAATGCCTTCTTTTACATTTAACTCAGTATCAATAAATGTTCCGACTGTGTTGATTATAGATTTTTTTTCATTATTATTTCCTAGCTCCGCTCCGATGAAAATGTTTTTGCGTTCCTCGAATTTGAATCTTGATATGTGAGTAGAATTACCATTTATATTCGACTTTACGCCCAACGCTTCAAGGTTAAAAAAAGTTGCAGCTAATGTTCCGGCACTCTCGTATGGTTTGTAAGAAACATCGCTGACTCTTAAATTACCGTTATCGGCGACGTTATAAAGATAAGTGGCATACAAAAAGTGATTCTTAAACGACAAAGAAGATTTTATCTGCTTTACAACACTTTCTAAGGCTGGCGGATAATCCGTTTTTGCATTAACGATATTTGAAGCAACAAGCAACTGGAGTTTCACTTGAAACTCAATCTCGCCACGCTTTATATCCGAAGAAGTAGAGGTTTGCGCTGCATTAGAATCGGGCAAACACAAACATAAAACAACCAGGAAGATGAAAGACAGCAAAGACATTGTAAGTTTCATAATTTTATACCTTGTTAGAACGAACCAATCCCGAAAGCAAAGAGCGCAACCGCCGAATAAAAAGCCCGACGACGCATAATTTTATATCTCCAAAAGCCTGACAAAACCTTCCTGACGAAAATGTTTGTCGGTGGTTAAAGACTCAGAAATTCCGCGCTCGCGCATCACGACGAAACTCACGGCATCGCATAGCGAATAAGTTTTGTCGGCTCTTTCCCGTAAAAGCGCGACGGCTTTGCGGTGTAGGTTTTCGTCAACCCAAATTATCTCCACATTTGTATCATCCAAAATTCGATTGCTGAATTTGATAATTTCCCGACGCGGAACGCCGCGAACGTGAGCGAGCGCGGTGTATTCGGCTAAAACATAACCCGTTGTCAAACGCTTTGCCGCCGCGTCGTAGATTGAAACTGCCTGTTCGTGATATGCGTCGGCTTCGTCGTAAAGACTGAAAAAGCCGGAAGTATCAACCAGCATTTTATTCGTCGTCGTGAGTGTCGGCGTACGCTTTCGCTAAATCGGCATCAATCTGCTCGTTGTCGGACGAATGCGGATTGCCGCTGCTCCAACTGCCGAATATTTCTCTGATTCCGCCCGCGCTTTTAGCTTCGCCGTTTGTTTCCGGTTTGTTTGAAATATCGCTGATGAGCGCGGCAAGTTTGAGCCGTTCTTTTTCGTTGAGCGGTAAAATCTGCTCTCGATAAACTTCTTGAATGTTGCTTGGCATAATTTATTACCTCAACTTTCCTAACGCTTCGCCACGTCTAAAATTACTACTGAACATAATTTCCTAATGTAAAAATTAGAGATTTTTGACACTTGAAGATTAACGCGAAAGCCGTCCGAAATCAACGATTTTTATTTTGGAGAAACAATCTCACCATTTATTGTGAGCGCAGAATAGCAAGCGGTTTTCTAAACAGCACGTCGAAACTCGCCGCCGCGCCGACGAGCATCACCAAACTGGCTGTTATCAAAACACCGAGCATTGTTAGAGACGTATCAAACTCCCAATCAATTAGAAAAACGTATTTGGAAGCGACGAACGATAAAAGCGTGGCGAAGCCCGCGCCGATGATTCCCGCCAAAACTCCCAAAATTCCGTATTCGGCAAGCAAAATCGCGGCGAGCGTCGGACGTTTCGCGCCCAGCGTTTTCAAAACGGCGTTTTCGTAGATTCGCTGCGATTTCGTGAGCGCGATTGAACCGATTAAAATCAGTATTCCGCTTAAAATCACGAAACTTCCAACGAAGGAAATCGCCAGAACAAAGTTGTTGACTAGTTTTTGCACCGCCGCGACTATATCGGCGACATCGAAAATCTGCACGTTCGGAAATTCGTCAATGATGTTGCGCTGAAGTCGTGCGCGTTCGGTTTCGGGAAGTTTTTTTAAAACGGTAGCGACAAAAGTTTGCGGTGCTTTTTCCAAAGTTCCGGGACGAAAGACGAAGACAAAAGCCGTGCGCGTATTGCGCAAATCGAGTTTGCGAATGTTGGCGACGCGGGCGTTTATTTTTCTGCCCGAAATATCAAAAGTTAGCCAATCGCCGACGGCGACGTTCAACCGCCCGCTCATATCTTCTTCGACTGAAACTTCAGCTTCCGTTTGATTTTCAATTTCTTTCCACCATTCGCCCGCGATGACGGTTTCGTTTTCGTCCAGATTCGGGCGATAAGTTACGGCGAACTCGCGCCCGATTTGACCTTGCTGCTGACGAACTTCGCGCTGCTGAAAATCAAACGGTTCGCCGTTCACTAAAGCGATTCGCGCTCTTATAGTCGGAACAACCTGCACGGCTTCACCGCATCGCTGTTCGACAATTTTTTTAAGCTCGTCAATCTGACTTTTTTGAATGTCTATAAAAAACAAACTCGGCAGTTTTTGATTGCGCGTGAAATCGAATTCCCGAACGAGATTCGCTTGCAGAGATTGGACGGCAAGCACGACAAACGCGCCTAAACCAACGGCGAGAAGAATAACTCTGGTTTGGTTTCCTGGGCGATAAAGCGAATTTACGGCTTGCGCGACGGCGAACGAGCCGAAGTTTTTTATTCGTCTGAGAAGCCGCGTCAAGGCAATCGCCGCCAGATATAAAAATAAAGACGTAACGCCTAAACCGACGAGAAAAATCGCGCCGACTTTTACAGAGCCGGCTTGCCACGCCGCCAAACCTAGCAATCCCGCAAGCGACACCGCACCGAAAATCAATTTTGTTGGGTCAAGACGACGCATCTTTTCGCCTGCTTCATCGCGCAATAATAAATTTGGTTTGATTGTACGGACTTGCAAAAGCGGAAGCGCGGAAAAAAGCAAGGAAATTAAAATGCCTAATAAAACGCCTTGCCAGGCGGTCGAAAAATGCACGGCGTAACTCATCGCGGCGGGCAGCGCATCAGCAAATTGCCAAGCGGCATACCATAAAAAAATTTGCGCCAAAAACACGCCGAACAAACTTCCGATTAAGCCGAGCGTTAAAATCTGCAAAAGATAAACGGTAATAATCCGCGTTCCGCTTGCGCCCAAACATTTCAAAACGGCGATTGATTTGCGCTTCTGCTCGACAAAAACCCGCGCCACATTCCACACGCCGACACCGCCGAGAACGAGAATCAGAAGACCAGTCAGCGAAAGATAATTTTCCGTCCGCTCGAATTGTTCGTTCAGATTTTCCTGCGTTTCGCGGTACGATTGGACGGACAAAGTTGTGCCTTTGAGCGTTTCACGCAGGGCTTTTACCAATTCCGTCGGATTATCCGAGGTTCGATAAAGAATTCTTCGTCTAATGCGCCCGCCGCCCCGCGTAATTCCCGCTTCTTCAAACGCTTTTTTCTCGATGAAAACGCGCGAGCCAAGCCGAAAACCGCTTGCCCCGCCAGGTTCTTCATCGAAAGTTGCGCGTATCTCAAAATCAATTTCGCCGATGCGAATTTTATCGCCGACTTTAATATTCAGTTTTTCGAGCAGAATCGGAGCAACCACCGCGCCGCCATTTTCCAACAACTTAAAATCAAATGGCTCGCCGCCGGACAAAGTGAATTTTCCGACGAGCGGAAACGGCGGCTCGATTCCTTTGAGTTCGACGAAACCGAATGTTTGGTTAGCGGCGTCAACGGGTCGCGCCATCGCGGAAGTTTCAATCGCTTCGTTTCTGGCTTCAATGATGCTCGACGCGCCGACAATCGCTTCAATTTTGGAAACGTCATTCGGCGAAAAATCGTTGGTCGAATTAATTACTAAATCGGCGGTCAGAAGTTCGCGGGCATCGCCGCCGACGGCTTGACTCAAGTTTTGAATCAATGAACGAAGCGCAACAATCGAGCCGACACCGATGGCGATGCACAGAAAGAAAAATAATAATCGCCGCCACGACGAGCGGATTTCCCGCCACGTTAAGTTAACAATAAAATTCATTCGTAATGCGTCCACATTCGCAAGACGCGAATTGTTTTTTCCCGTTCGTTTGTTTGATAAATTAAGCGATGCTGAATATTGATTCGGCGCGAAAAAACGCCTTCGAGGTCGCCGACGAGTTTTTCGTAGGGTGGCGGGTTTTGAAAAGGATTTTGGCGCAAAATATTAAAAAGATTTTCAGCATTTTTCCAAAGATTAGCTCTTTTCAAACGCTTTGCGTCTTTCAATGCTTGTTTTGAAAAAATTAAAGTCCAATTCAATTTTGTTTGTCCTTGCCCGTTTCAAGTCCGGCTAAAAACTCATCTTCGCTCAAAAAATCTTCATCGGGCGCGTTCATTTCCGCAACTATTGATTCGCGCATTGTCGGAATTGAAAGCAGATGAAGCGTTTCTTGGAGTGCGTTCCAATCTTCTTCGGAAAGCAAAATCGCGTTATGACGTTCCGCCGTAATCAAAATCGGACGATGCGATGCAGCCGTTTCGTCAATTAAATTTTGAATCTCATTTTTAGCTTCGGCTGCCGTGATTGTTTCAAACATTTTCAGTTTCTCCTTTAATGTTTATCATCGCTCAAAACGCGTCCGTCTTTCAATATGATTTGCCGCTGCGCCTTTTTCGCCAAAAATTGGTCGTGCGTTACAAGTACGAGCGTTACGTTATTTTTCGAGTGCAAATCGGTCATCAAATCGAAAATATGCGAGCCGTTGCGCGAATCGAGATTTCCGGTCGGTTCGTCCGCCAGTAAAATTTTCGGTTGATTAGCAAAAGCGCGGGCGATAGCGATGCGCTGCTGTTCGCCGCCGGAAAGTTCAGTTGGATAATGGTGTCCGCGATTGGTTAAATCAACGTCAATCAATAATTGGTCAGCGCGATTTCTGGCATTTTTCAAGCCGAGAATTTCCATCGGAATCAGGACGTTTTCATAAGCCGTAAGGCTCGGAATTAAATGAAACGATTGAAAAATAAAGCCGATTTTCTCGCTCCGAAGCGTTGCCAAGCCGTCTTCATTCATTTTGGTGATGCTCTCGCCGTCAATCAAAATCTCGCCGGAAGTCGGCGCGTCCAAGCCCGCGATTAAACCGAGCAAAGTTGATTTTCCGCTTCCCGACGCGCCCGTTACAGCAACAAATTGCCCGTCAGGAATCTCCATTGACACATCGTCTAAAATCGTCAAATCTTCCGTGCCTGAACGCACTATTTTAGTAACTGTTTTGAGTTCTATCATATTAAGAGGAGTCAGGAGTCAGGGGTCAGTATAAAAACATTGTTCAACTTCTGATTAATATTTATTTGTTCCGACCTCTGACCCCTGATTCCTGACTCCTCTTAATCATAGCTTTTCAAAAAGACGCAAACAAGTTCGCCAAAATCGGCATCAAAAACGTAGAATTTATTAACGGTCTTTTTATATGGAAAATATGTTCGGCTCTAAAATCAATAAAAGTTTAATTCGGATGAGAGCAATTTTTTGTTTCATTTCCTTAACAATTCTCTTTTCAGCGTGCAGCGTTTCGACGGCGGAAAAACAAACGAACAAAACGGTCGAGAAAAAACCGCCCGTCCAAGTCGTTTCGGGCAAACCTAAAATTGTTGCGTTCGGCGACAGTTTGACGGCAGGTTTTGGATTAGCGGAAAAAGAATCTTATCCGTATCTTTTGCAGGAACGATTAAAAGCCGACGGCTTTGATTACGAAGTCGTCAACGCGGGCGTTTCCGGGGAGACTTCGCTTGGCGGGTTAGAGCGCGTGGATTGGGTTTTGGAACAGGAAAATGTTCAAATTTTAATTCTCGAACTCGGCGCGAACGATTTATTGCGCGGTCTGCCGGTGGCTAAAATGAAGGAAAATTTGAGCAAGATAATCAAACGAGCGAAAGCGAAAAATATAAAAGTTTTGTTATGCGGAATGCTCGCTCCGCCAACGATGGGCGCACAGTATCAGCGCGATTATGTTTCCGCTTTTCCCGATTTGGCGAGCGAATACGCGGTTGAATTTCTGCCCTTTTTGTTGGACGGAATCGCGCTTAATCCAAAATTAAATTTGCCCGACGGCATTCACCCGAATGCGGAAGGCGCGAAAATAATGACGACGAACATTTACACTGCTTTGAAACCACTTTTGAAAGATTAATCAACTTCGATATTTTTAGATATTATTTAATTTTAATGAACGTTACACATTTGGAATGCGCTAATTGTCATGCAAACTACGAAGCCCGAACATTGCAAAATCTTTGCATCAAGTGCGGAAAACCGCTTCTTGTCCGCTATGATCTAACAAAAGCCGGCGAAACTCTGACCAAAGATTCGCTCAAAAATCGGGAAGATAATCTCTGGCGTTATAGAGAAGTTTTGCCGGTTGAAAATGCAGAAAATATCGTCAGTTTCGGCGAAGGCTGGACACCTCTTTTGAAAGCCCAACGGCTTGCGGAAACGCTTCCAATTAAACTTAATCTTTTCATCAAAGACGAATCGCAAAATCCGACACAGAGCTTTAAAGCGCGGGGAATGTCCGCCGCCGTTTCGATGGCGAAAGAACTCGGCGCGACGAAACTCGCCGTCCCTTCGGCGGGAAATGCGGCGGGCGCACTCGCGGCTTACGCTTCCCGCGCCGGTCTTGAAGCGCATATTTTTATGCCGTCCGACACGCCTCGCGCCAACGTCGTCGAATGCCAACAGACGGGAGCGTTTGTAACTTTAATTGACGGCTTGATTACCGATTGCGGAGCGGAAGTCGCAAAGCGGAAAGAAGCCGAAGGCTGGTTTGACATTTCGACTTTGAAAGAGCCTTATCGCATCGAAGGAAAAAAGACGATGGGTTATGAATTGGCTGAACAATTTGATTGGAATTTGCCCGACGTAATTCTTTATCCGACCGGCGGCGGAACGGGTTTAATCGGAATGTGGAAAGCGTTTGACGAGATGGAAGCGTTTGGCTGGATTGATTCCAAAAGACCGCGAATGGTTTCCGTCCAGTCAGACGGCTGTGCGCCGATTGTCAGAGCATTTCACGCGGGCGAACGATTTGCCGGCGAATTTGAAAACGCCGCGACCGTTGCTTCCGGTTTAAGAGTTCCAAAGGCAATCGGCGATTTTTTAATTCTCGACGCTTTGCACAAATCCGGCGGAACGGCAATCGCCGTCCGCGACGAACAATTAATTTTAGCCGTTAAGGAAATCGGCACGGCGGAAGGTTTGTTCGTTGCGCCCGAAGGCGCAGCATGTCTGCCGGCATTGCGAATGATGATTGAGCAACATTCAGTAAAAGAAACGGAGCGCGTTGTGATTTTCAATACGGGCGCGGGCGTGAAATATCTCGAATGTTTTTAATTTTTATTTTTTGAAATTTCTTCCGTCGCAGTTTTTCAATTCTTTCGGACATTCGCCGACCTGCATCCATTCGTAAAAGTCTTTGGGCTTGCCTTCAATTGCGAAGAAAACTCGTTTGACAGTCGAAAACTGCATCAGCGTTTTTTCTATCGGCGTGATAAACGTAAAAGCCCCGCAACTTGTCGTCGCCGTGCCGAGATTTTCGATTACCCAATCGTCGAGATTAACGTAAGCCGCGTCTTTTTTAATGTTCACGTTTTTGATAATAGATTTTGTTTCAACCGAAAAAATCGAGGTTAAATTTTGCGCTTTTTCGGCTTCGGTCGCGCCTTTCACGAGTTCGTCCAAAGCGGCTTTGGCAACTGCTTTAGTTTTTGGAATCGTTCTCATCACGTGGCGAACTTTGCCGCAATTTTCAAAATTCGGATTATCGTTTCCGTCGCTGAGGTAAATTTTAATTGTCATCACGTCTTTCGTTTGCCCGAAAACTGCGACGGAAACCGCGAAAATCACAAACAGCGCAATTAAATTTTTCATAAATTTTTTAGCTCTCCTCGTCAAACGCCTCGAACCATTTCGTTTCTATATTCTGCAAAACTTCGCAATCACAATAACCGCCGTTTTCATTGAGCCAACTCATCACTCGCGGCATATTCAGATGTCTTTCCATCAGAAACTGCATCGTAAATCGGAGGTTGTGAACACACGGTTCTTTTTCCATCCGCCGGTCGAGATAATCAAACAATTCTTCGATTTCCTCTTTCGTCGCGGGCAGCGATTCGAGAAACCGTTCGCGCTCTTCGCCGCTCAACTGCGACCATACTTCAAGTTGTCTTTTTTTGATTAAAGGCATAATTTTTTTCCAAATAATTTGTCAAAAATGAAATTCCGCGCGGCAGAGCCGCGAGGTATCAAAAGAAAAGACTCGGTTGACTTGAATCATTTACTTCGCCTTGATTTTTGACATACTGTTTGATTATTTCTTCAGTGGCGTGCGTCCCCACAC
>MWYZ01000014.1 GCA_002050365.1 Acidobacteria bacterium 28-1 | reverse complement strand
TTTGCCGGACATACTATGTGATACAGCAACACGCTGACATTGTGCTTCTTATGAATGAACTCGCTCATTCACACAGTATATTCCGTAGCAGAGCTACGAGGAATTAAACCTTTAAGGAACGATTAAATTTTCAAACGCCCAATTCTGCAAAGTCTGCAACATTTCTTCACTAATCTTCGATGTTTCCTGAGGATTGTCGCCGACTGCCGGCGTAAAAATATGCGTTTGATTCGGCACGATTCGCAAACTTACATTTTTATTTTCATTGTTCGTCAAAGCCTTCGCCAATTCGATTGAATGATACGCTAAAACAAGCGCGTCGCGTTCGCCTTGCACAATTAACACGGGACATTTTACTTTTGCGGCGAGAAGCAACGGATTGCTCGCCAGATGTTCCCTGAACCAAGCTAATTTTGCGTCGTTCGCATTTTGCGGCAATTTCGCCGTTTCAAATTGTTTAATTAGCGTTTGAGCAAGCGGCATAATTTTTGTCTTGTCTGAAGCGTTAACGGTTTCCCGCAAAGCGCGTTGGTAAATTTCCTGCTCAAAAACGGCTTCGCTGACCGGACGCGAAACGCCTGCCATTAACACAATCGCCGCCACGCGTTTGTCTTCCGAAGCAATCGTCAAAGCTGTTTCCGCGCCTTCGCTATGTCCGAGAAATCCGATTTTCGTTTTTTCTATTTCCTTGCGCGTCATTAAATAATCGAAGGCGGCGCGGCTATCCGAAATTAAATCCTGATAGGATGTTTCGGCGGCTTTTTTCATGTCAATTGTGCTTTTGCCGATACCTCGATCGTCAACGCGCAAAACCGCTACGCCCGTTTTTGAAAAACTTTCGGCGATTTGTTTATAAAGATTGAAAAGCTGAGAGCCGTCGCGGTCTTGTCCACCCGAACCTGAAATTATAATGATTGCCGGTGAAGTCTTTTTATCAGTCTTGGGCAGCGTCAAAGTTCCCGCCAAAGTATTTTCGCCGTTTGGAAACGAAACTTCTTCGCTCGTAAACTCGCCCGTAAAATTCGTCAATTTAGTTTTCGGCGGCGCGGTCATTTCACGCAATTCTTCAAAGCCTTTTTTCACGATTTGCGCTTGCTGCGAAGCAATTTCGATAAAATAAGGAACGTTTGATTCGTCCGCCAAAATTACTAATTCCAATCCGCTTTGTATGTGAACGAGTTTATATCTCGATAGCGAAACGGTTTGATTTTTTAATTTAAAGTCTTTTGCGTCGGTTTTTTCCAGCGAAACAGGGAAAGTTAAAGATTGGCTGGGCAGAAATGCGATGAACGTTTGCGCGCCGCCTTTTTTCCGGTCGTATTGCGCCAAAAGATTGATAAAATTACTCCAGACGTTATTTTCGGTAATGACGGTCGCATCGGTTTTAATAATCTTTGCGGGCTGCTCGCCGATTAAAGTTTTCGCTTCGCCGCCGACAAATGTTGTCGTTAAGGCTTTCGCGCCGTTTACCTCAATTGTAAATTCGACCGGTTTATCGCGTCTGGTCGTCGTTGTAAAAGTTGTCGTCGCGACTTTTGAAACGGTTTTGACCGTGCCGTCGGCGAGTTTTTCCGAAGTATAATTTTCTTCGGCAATGGCTTGGCTTCCGACATAAACGACATAAGTCCCTGTATCTTTCATTTGAGCAAACGTCTGACTGCTTAGGGCAAAAACAATTATAAATAACAACGCAGTGATATTTTGTTTATTCATATTTTTATTGAAACTTCATCAAAATCAAACTGAAAATTGAAAAAATTATCGGCAACCCAATCAATGCCAAATAAAGAAATGCTCTTTTATGTGCAAAGTTCATCGTATAACCGACACCGCCCGGCTTTTCAACCATAAATGCCGCGTCTTTCTGATTGTAATAAAAAAGTCCGTCCGTCCAACCTTCCATTTCGTCGGCGGTTTGAAACGTAATTTGTCCAGTCAACGCTTTAATTTCACCATTGACCAGAATCATTCGGTAAAGAAAAAATGCTATTCCCGACAGCATTAACACAAGGTTTACCCAAGTGAAAATGTTGAGCGCGGCGGCAACGGAAGGCGGAGCAATCGTTGACAAAACCAGCAAAGCAACCGTTCCCAACAAAACTCCACAGGCGAGGCGGCACCAATCAACCATTTCGACATTTGCCTGCAAAGAAATTTCCTTGAGCGACAGAATTCTTTCGGCTTGTTCGGCGGGAACGCGAAAACGCGCTTTGATAATATCTTGCTTGAGAATAATCCAAAAAATTTGTAAAAACGCTGCCAAAACCGGCAGAAAGAATACGCTGGAAAAACCTTTTTTCGCCCAACCGTCGGCTTCTCCGGCGGCGTTCCAATGAATCGGAACAATGTCCGGCAAATTCGGATAGTAAAACATTAAAACCGCTAACGGAGCAATCGCCAGCGCAATCACGGCTAACTCAAACCAAAAATTTGTAAAATCCCGCAAATGCCGTGGCTTGAGCGGCGTGGCTAGACGGGACACAGTGCTTTTGTCGCGCAATTTCCAAGTTTGCGGCAAATATCTGAATAAAGGAACAATAATTCCTAAAGTCGCAGCAATGTATGCTATTAGCAGACTATTCGGCAAAAATCTTCCTAATAAAAGTAATCCGCAACCGCTTGCCAACGCTATGATGAATAAGTCACGGTGATATTTTCGCAAAATGGGCAAACCGTAAGTTTGAAAGTCGTCATTTTTCAAAACAATACCGAAAAGCGTTTGCTGTCCGTCAAGCGTTGGCAGAAAATAGAACAACAGCAATTCCAACAGAAAAATTATTGTCAAAAGAATAATGTCCGTCATATTTTACCTCGTTTCGCGTAGAAGTCCGCGCATTTCATCAACCACCAAATTCATAATTTCAGCCCAACTTAAACCGGCTAAGAACATATTGGCGAGTGCCGAACGCAGCGGCTTTCGCAAACTAATCTCGTCTTTTTCTAAAGTCGTACGCGATACGACAACCGCGCCTGCACCGTGTTTGATAGCGAGCAAACCTTCGTTCTGCAGCTCACGATAAGCCGTTGCCACCGTATTTAGATTCACGCCCAAATCGCCGGCAAGTTGCCGGACGGCGGGCAATGTGGTGTTTTCCGTCAATTCGCCGCGGGCAATCAAAAATCTTATTTCATCGGCGATTTGCAGATAAATCGGTCGGCTGTCGTTTTGATCAATTATAATTAACATAGATTGTATGTTTATACTATACAATAAAAAATTGACAATGCAAGCAGAACTTTTATTTTTTTATTTTTTATTTGAAATTCAGGAAGAAGTTTGTAAATCAATGACAATCGGCGCATTGGTCGGCTCGTAACTTTCATCACAGTTGGAAGCGTTGACGAATTTCACGCCGAACTTTTCCGCCTGTCCGTAGCCGCAGTGAATATGACCGAAGATGTGAAGTTTCGGTTTAATTGTTTCAACCCGCTTTCTCAGTTCTTCGCAGCCTGTATTTTCAATCCAGTATTGTCGCGGAACTTCGTCTAAAATACCGAATGGCGGTCCGTGGGTAATTAGAATGTCGGTGTCGTCAGGAATTAATTTCCATTTTTCGGCGAGTTCCGCGCCGCGCATTAAATTAAACCCCCAATCGAAAAAGCGCGGCTGCCACGGCGAGCCGTAAATTTTCAAGCCTCCGATTTCGACTGAAGAATCTTGCAGGTAGATAATTGATTTATCAAGCAAATTTCTGGCGTAACGATTATTCGTTTCAAACAACCAATCGTGATTTCCTGCTACAAATATTTTATATGCGTGCGGCAAATTGGCAAACCATTTATTGAATAAAATGATTTCATCAATCGTTCCTCGAATCGTTGCGTCGCCTGCGTGAATCAAAATGTCGCCGTTAGGCACAATGATTTGTTCGCTGCAGTTGTGCGTATCGGAAAGACAAACGATTTTCGGCATCTTGGTTCGCTTCGATTTAAGTATCCAATGATTTTAGCTTGAAACACTTCTTTTGATTTGCCATTCTAATAGCGAAATGAAAGAAATACAAAAAATTGGTGATGTCTAAAAATGTGTTCAGGTAATTTATAAACAGACGCGTAACGGAGAAAACAAAACTTGATGAATTCAGTAACAGATTTTTTGCTGACAATCGCCGGTGTGGTTATGCTGGTTTTTGTTTTCTACGACGTTTACGCAACTATTCTAAGGGCAGCAAAAAATCTGAGTCCGTTTAGCGAACTTTTAAATCGCGGTTTGTGGTGGGCGGCGACACGCTTGACGCAAAATCTCAGCCGTCGCCTCAGGCACCGCATTCTTTCGGCGCTCGGACCGCTTTTGATGCCGTTAACAATCGGATTTTTTATTTTAATCCTGTTGACTGGATTTGCGTTTATTTATCTGCCTCGAATGACGACGGAGTTTAAAATTGATGATGCAGCCCAAGGCAGTTCGATTTTCCAGGCGTTTTATTTTAGCGGCGTAACGCTTTTAACCATCGGTTACGGCGACATTGTGCCGATTACCACGACTACACGGATAACTGCGATAATCGAAGGTGCTTCGGGAATAGCCGTCATTTCACTTTCGATAACTTATTTATTAACCGTCTACGGCGCACTCGAACGCAAACGCGCGGTCGCGCTCAAGTTTTATCATCAAGCCCGGCAAGGCGCGGATATTTCCGGCTTCATCACGAGTCATTTCGCACGCGGGCGTTTTCACAGCCTAACCGAATCTTTGCGCGAGGCGACGCGCGATTTGCAGGAATTGCTCGAATCTCACATCGAACACTCGGTAATTCATTATTTTCACCCGCGTGAAGTTTATAAAGGGTTTCCCCGCGCACTTTTCGTGGTATTAGAAACGGTGGCAATTCTCAACGCCTATCTCGATGAAAAAGAATACGTCGAGGCCGGCGACCATCCGGATGTTTTAATCGCCGGCGACAACGCGCGCCACGTTCTCGCCGAACTCATTACGTCGCTTAAACTTCAAACCCGCGCGACCGACCCGTTTGAATCCGATGCGGAAACGCTTTGGCGGCGGCGAAGAAGTTTCAACCGCGCAATGAAACATTTGCAGAAGACGGAAATTAAAACGCGTGCCGACATCGAACGAGCCTTTTTGGAATACTCGGAAGACCGCGCGAACTGGGAACGGCAGCTTTTCCATTTCGCTGATTTTCTCGCTTACGATTGGAACGAAGTAACCGGCGACCGCGATTTGGAAGACGCAACCGACGACGAAGTTACCGAACGACACGAACCGCTGACCATTGACAACGAAGCGACGGCTCAGGATAGCCGGCAACTATAATTTGAAAGCTCAAATTGTTTTATAAATTTTCGACACGAAATTGCCTTGCAGAAACTTCTGCGGATTGATTTGGCTTTGCAAAATTACGCCTTTGTAATCACCCGACAAAAGCATCATCGCCGATTCGATTAAAGGCACGGCGGTCGTCGTTTGAATCGCGCGAAGACTTTTGCCATTGATTTCCAAAGGCTCTACGAAAAACGCTTTTTCAATTATTTGCCTTGTGCCTCGTAAATCGAAACCATCAACCGAAGCGTGAACTAGCACAAAATCGTCTTCGACGGCGGGAACTTCGCGCAGGAACTCAGCTAAAAGTTTCGCCGGCAATTCCTCGTGTTCGTATTTATTGAGAATGTTTTCTGCGGCGGCGATTTTTTCGATAACGTTCTCGACCCAAGCGTAGTGCCCGACGTGACGCAGAGTTTTATAATCGAGACTTTTCGCTTTATGACGAAAATAGTCGGGCAAATCAGCCGCGCCGCCGCTCGTCAAATCCGCTTCGTAGGTTCTGCCGCCGATAATGATTGTTTCTCTGTCTGACAGCGCGGGAATTTGCCGAATCTCATAATCTCGGACGACGCGCGAAGGTTTGATGTATTCGGTCGCCACGCCAATCGGCGACCAAGTGAAGCCGTAAAAATGCGGCTGGTGCGCGTGCGCCGTCAGTGCGCCGACTTTCATTCCGAGTTTTTCAATCGTCTCATTTTCAAACTGCTCGACAAATTTTTGGTACAGCGACATCGCCAGCACATTGATAAATCCGGGCGCAAGTCCGGTTTGCAAAACGAAACCGGTTTCGGCATCTTTGGCGAAGGCAGTGATTTCGTCGGTCTCGGCGACGTATTCGGTCAGGTTCGCGTAGTGCATTTTGAAATCGGAGGCGAACCGCGCCATTCGCGGAGACTGCGAGCCCGGCGAACAATCGAGCAAAACGTCGCAGCCGTCAAAAGCCGCTTTCATCCCGTCGTTGATGCCTTCGTGCGCCATCACAACCGTTTCGACTTTTGAAGTTTTTTCCGAGCCTTGCGTAACAAAATCTTTTGCTTTCCGCAAATTATCTTCGCTGACATCGCCCAAAATTATTTCCGGGTCTGTCTCCGACCATTCGCGCACGAGCAGCGCGGCGGCTTCGCCGATTCCGCCCGAACCGGCTATAAAAATCTTTTTTGTCATTAGGATTTATTATTTAGTTTCGGTATGAATTGATTCGTTTGATTCGCGCCGTTCGGCTTCTTCATTTTCGATGGCGGTCAAATTTTTGTTCACTTCCTGATGCTCACTTCCGACCGCCACATTAAAATCGCCTTCGGCGCGGGTAACGGGATCGCCCGTCAAAATTCCGCCGATTTGCTCGATGCCCCCGATAATCATCTGCCCGACGGATTCGATATTCTCCACCGTGTGATTTTCTGTTTGTTCTTCGTTTTTGTCCGTCATAGTTTGAGATTCTACAATGAAAAAGCCGACTTAGCGAATGAACCAAACCGGCTTCTGGATTTTCGGCGAAAAATAATTTGACAATAAAATGTCTCGGTCGCAAGCAGTGAATAATCGCCAGTTTATTTTTTCGTTCTAAATATCATCGCGATCAGCCTCGGCGCCGCCGTTTTGTCATTGTCGTCAAACCACTCTTTCAAATCAACCAATTCAAAATCATTATTCTTAGCCGCCGCAAAAAATTCAGAGATGTGATGCACGTAACATTCGAGTTCAAAAACTCCGTCGCCGGCATCGAATCGCGCTTTGCTTCCCTGATATTGTTTGAACGGATGCAATTCGCCGGTGTAGAAAAGTCCACCCGTTCGCAAAACCTTTTTGGCTTGCCCGAATACAAAATCTATATTCTCGATGTGTTCGAGCGCAAGACTGCAAGTTATCAAATCAAACTGATTTTCGGAAAACCCCCAATCACAGCGCAAATCAAATTGTCTGAATTCAATGTTGTTGGCGATGATTTTTTCTTTCGCTTTGGCGACCATTTCCGCCGAAAAATCAGCCGCGACGAGATAGTTGGCTTTTGTTAAAAGCCATTCGGTGTTTTTTCCCGTTCCGCAGCCGATTTCCAAAATATCCAACGGCTCGGAAATTGAAACGCTATCCCGCAAAGCAACCGCTTCAAGGTCGCGCGTTTTGTTATTCACCGTATCGTAATTGAAAAAAGCTCCCGGCAATTTTTCGCCGCAGATGCGAAAATAAAGCTGCTTTTTGAATTCCTTTTCGGTTGTATTTTTCGGCAAAAAAAAGATATTGGACAAACCGGAAAATTTTAATAATATAACTCACGCGATTTATTTTCTATAATGAACACAAAGCAAGACCAAAGCGAAAGATTATTGGATCGAATCAAAGCCAATCTTCCGGAAATCGAAAGTCTTTACAGAATCTTTATCGGTTACGAAGAAGATTATGTTTATCGTTTTTACCATCAAAGTTTTAAAGTTTTCGGCGCGATTGAAGAAATAAAAAAAGCCAAAGATTTGTTTGAAAAAATCGCGCCTGACGGAATTACGCTTAACGAATGGTATTCCCAAATTGCCGACGAAGCTATCGGTAAAAGTTTTGATTGGGAGAAAACAAACCCGAAGTGGCTGGATGAAACACGCCCGATTCTCGAAGCCTTTTGGCATTCCAAATATTTTCTCGAGCAGATGCTTCATTTCGGCACGGAACTTCAAAAAAGCCCGCAGTTTTTGCCAAGCGGTTGGGCGGCTGTTTTGTATCTCTATAACTTGCGTTGAAGAAACGCCTCAAACTAAAAACCGATTACCCGATTTGCTCGACATATTGTCGCAAAATGTCGCCGAATAAAATCGGCTCTTCGTTCGTTTGCCCGATTTCATTGGCAATCGTAAATATCTTCTCTCGATTGTCGCTTGAAAGCTGTTTGATTTGATAAAGCAATTCGCCAAACTCCTCGCCGATTCGTTGTTTGAAATGTTCGGAAAGGTTTTCGTCCTGCGTAAAGTTTGCGAACAAAGACAAACTTTTAATCGCATCAACCGCAATATTTTCCCAATCTTCCAACCTAATCAGACTTTTAACGCGAATCTGCAGGGCTTTGACCAAATTTGGCAAATTTTGAACAAAACCGAGTTGTAAATTTTGTTCCCAAAGTTCGATAGCCTGCCCGAACATCGCAACTGCTTCGGCTGAATTGTTTTGCTCTTCCAACGCAATGCCTTTGTTCAGATAAGCCATTGCCAAATCGTTTGCCAATTCCGTGCGTCCGACTGCAACTAATTTCTCAAGAATCGCAATCGCTTTGTCATATTCGGCAATCGCTTCATCCGATCTGCCAAACCTCCAAAGAGCAACTCCGAGATTTAAATGATTGTTTGCTTCTAAATCATCATTTCCCAGCTTTCCTTTTAGCGGCAGACAGCGGTCTATTATTTCCCGCATATATCCCAAAGCACAGAGTTTGATAATATCCTCGTTAAAGAGATTTACGACCTTCTCGAACAGTCCGGCTGAATAATAATGGTCAATCGCGTTGAAATACGGCGCAAACTGTTCGCGGGTGTAGCAGTCTTTTATCGGTTGACGAATCGAATCATAAAATTCGGCGGCGCGGTGATGGAGTTCACGGCGGGTTAACGTTTCATCTTGTTTGTCGGATTGCTTGGAAACAACTTCTTTTGCCTGCGGCAGAAGTTCGTAATAATTCGGCTCGATTCTTCTGACCAGAGTATTGCTTCTTAAAATCCCGAAAATCGTATCGTCATCGGCTATATCTTCAAGAATTTTTACTATAACGGGATATTCGATTGCCTGTTTGAATATCGAAAGGGTTTTTAAAACCAGCCGTTCGACCGCGCTCGAATTTTGATACTGTAAGCCGATCAGATACATCGCGCCTTCTTTGGCGTCGTGTTCGCGGAATTTGGCAAAGAGTTCATTATTCTGTAAAACATCCGGCAATTTTACGGCATATCTGGGATAACTTTCTTTAAGGTATCCGACCAGCGCAACCAACGCCATCGGGACAAACTCGAAGCCCAGGTTTTTTAATTTTTCCAAATCTCCCGTTTCGATTTCCGCCAGACCGCAATCAATTTTTCCGTCTTTCAATCTTTTCCCTTCTTCCTGAAAGAATTCGAGCGCGTCAACTTCAGGCAAATTACCGACCGCGACTTCTTCAACTTCGGTGCGAACGTGAAATTCGGGAACTTTTTGTGAAGTCAGCAGAAAATGCAAACCGTCCAATTGCAGGGCTTTTTCAAAAAATGCGTTTAAATGCGGTTCGTTGATAATTTGATTTTCCAGCACGGATTCAAAATTATCGAAAACCAGCCAGACATTGCCCGACGCTTTTAATTTCGCTATCAGATCATTGATTATTTCCGACGGTATTTCATCCGTTTTCTCTTTCGTATTTTCGAGAAATCCGTCATAGTCTTCGAGAAAATTATTCTCGTTTTTTCCCAAATGCTCATCGGCTTTGCGGCAAACTTCGCGGAATGTTCCTTCACGTTCACGGCACAGGAAAATCAAAACCGCATCGAGATTTCCGTTGAGCATTTTTCCATCGGGAGAAAGTTTGTGCAAAACTTCCATCAAAAGCGAGGTTTTGCCGTAACCGCTCACGCCTTGGATGACGATCATCTTTTTGCTTTTCTGATTGAGCCATTGTTCCAGATTTTCCTTTTCTCTTTTGCGGTTGACAAAGAAACTTCTTTCGATGAGCGAACCGACGAGCTGCGGCAAATCGTTCGGCTTGAACGTAAATCGGGCAAAAATCGTTTCCAGAAACCGCATTATTTCCTGCTGTCCCGAATCGAGTTTGACCAGCATATTGTTTTGAAATTTGTTGGCAAGAAGTTGATTTTTGCCCAAAGCCTTTTGAAATTCGTTGGAAGCCTGAAAAAACCAGCGTTTTTCAAATTCAAAAACGATAGATTCCGAAGGCGAACCGGCATTTTCGGTCAATTCGGCAATCATATCTTTGGTCAATTGTCTTTGAAACCTGTTTGCCCAGATTTGATCGTCCACGTCTTTCGGATTTACCAGATTTTCATATACCGACAAATCCTTTTCCGGCAAAAAATCGCTGTTTTGATTGAGTCTTTCAATCTGGTTTTTGAGATATTGATTTGCTTTATCTAACCATTGACCTTCATCTTCAACCAACAAACTCACCGGAGTTTTGCCGAGAAGTTTGCTTGCAAAAGAATGTTGCGGCGCAAGATTGCTTTGACCGCTTTGAGTTGTCTTTCGACTGTCGCAAATGTTTTGAGCGGCGACCACACAAGCCCGGCGAAAGGCTTTGGCTAGTTCGTGATTTTCCGCCGGAGTTTGAGTTCTGAGTTTATTTGTAATTTTGCCGACGAGTCGGGTAATTCTCCGTTCGCCCTGACTGTTTACATATTCATCTCCGATACCTTGTAAAACGCCGGTCGCAACGGTTGCAGCAGTTGCCAAAATCGCCCAATCAATCATTTTAATTTTCCCCCAAAGTGAAAGCGTTGAAAATTTCAGTATAATCTTACAAGTATATTCAATATTTGGAAATATTTGATTCAAAAGCGGAAACGCAACTGTTATGCGGCGTTAAATTTTCAGCGTAAACAGATTGCGCTAATCGTCAACTTTTTAAACGCTCCCTGATGGTCGCGTTTCCACATTCAATCTTTAGAGAAATCTTCGGGCAAACTCTCGCCTATCGAGGCATTTATCAATCGTTAGACAATACCGAAAGACAAATGAATTTCCAATCACGAGAACAATTCCGACAACAAGTAAAATTATTTTTCTTTTTCGATATTAATCAGTATTAAAATATTTCGCCTGCGGATGATGGACGATAATCGCCGAAGTTGATTGTTCGGGATTGAAACGAATTTCTCCCACCAGCCGCGATTAGCGGAGACTTAGACAAGCGATGACAACAAACACTATCGCAAGCGTCGAAGAAACTGTGCGAATCGTGTTCAAATTATTCCAGCGTCCTTCAAAATTAGCACGTTGCAATGCTGTTTCTTCTTCCGAAGCTGACTGCAAATTAAAACGATCAAGGACGTTGTTTAATGGAACATTACCAAATATGGTTACGCCGAATGTGCCGATTAAATAAATTATTGTCGCCGCCAGCAAAAACCAAAACCGCGCGGACAATGGTTGTCCGTAATGCAGAAACACACTGAGCGGCAATAAAATTGGCGCGCCGAAAAAAGCTGCAAAGAAAATAGGATTTTGGATAGCTCGATTGATGGATTGCATCGCCGAAATATATTCGGCATTTGATAATCGGGCTAATCCTAAATTCACCGAACACGAAAAAGCGTAGAAAAGTCCTGCCATCAGCGCGGTCGTCGTGGCGGTTATGACCAAAATAATGTTTGTCAGCGTCGGCATTTCATTTCCGATTTGAAAATTGAGTCTTGGCAATCAATCGTATTTTATTCCGTAACCGATTTTTCTAATTACCTCACGAAACTTTTTCTCATCTTCCGCCAAAATTGCCAGCGACTTTTTGCCGACGCGCTGACAGATTTTTTTCGTGTGCGGATTTTCGGCGATTTCGTCGGCGATACCGGGCGTTTCGCATTCGACGATTCGCGCCGTTCCTTTGTCCTTCAGCGCGGCGGCGCGGCGGTTTGTTTCGCGCAAAAATCCTTCGACCGTTTCGGGCAGAAGTTGTTCTTCGCGTATTTCTAGGAATTCGCGCAAGGCTTCGATATTTTGTCCGTTTTCCAACGCGTTTATCGTCAATTCGCGGCTCAAACGCCACGTCGCTTCGTCTTCTTTTTCGGCGAAATTTTCGAGAAAAATTTCTTCGCCGCCTGCCAAAGGTTCACCGACGATTTTTATTCGCAGATTCGGTAAGATTGTAAATGAACTTCTGTCGGCGATTTGCGGCGGCGAATAAGTTTCCGCCAAATCGAAACAAAACGCGCCGAGATGGTTGATGCGGATGTATTTCAAACCGTCGTAGCGGCTCAGAAAATCCAAATCGTCCGTTCCCCAGAGTTCGCCGTAATCGTGCCGCGCATCGAAGGGTGGAATGTAGGCGACATCAATCAAACCGAGCGTCGCCGCGTATTCAAACAAAACCGCCAGAATGTAGCGGGCTTGGAAAACATACCATTTATCGAAATCCGCGCCGTATTCGTAGCCGAGACTTCCGTAACCGCTTTCGGCGATATACAGATTCCATTCGTCGCGGGCGACCGTAAAATCGAAATTCAGACGGACGCAACGAAAAAATTCTTCAATCGCAATCCACTCGCCGACGGGACAAAGCTGAAAACTGTTGACGACCGATTCGCGGCGCGGTTTGATGCCGGTCAGATTCGTTTTGCCTTTGTGTTTTTGTCCTTTGATTTCATCAACACGGTTGAATTCGTCAAGGAGCGTGTTTTTACACCAGCTTTGCCAGAGATTTTTGATGATGTCGTGCGCCGGACGACTCAAAATTTTGCGACCTTCGTTTGATAAGGCGAGCCGTTTGGCGGAAACATTTGTCAGCTTCGATGCCTGCAAAATCATCGCCCACGCGAAACCTTTAATCGCGCCGATTTGCGGGTAACGATTTTTATCTTCCCTGATTTCGTAAAAATCGCCGCCGCGCAGAACGGCGACAATTTCATTTGTCGAAGCGGACGAAGGATAAAAAGTCTTATCGCTGACCGAGATTTTTTTGTTTTCAATCAAACGCAAAACCGCCCAGAAATCCTGCAACGCTTCGCCTTCGGTTTCGCGGACGGTCAAAGGAATTTCCGCAACGGATTTTCGTTTCCATTCGGGAAATTTTACGGTAATGGTTTCGGGCAAAGTTTCGATTGTCTTGAGATAAAAGCCTTGCGGACGCGGCACAAAAGGCTTGAGTTTGGCGGCTAAATCATTCGGGATAAATTTTCCGTATTCGTCCGAAAAAATAAACAAACAAAGCAACGTCGGGTCAACGTCGTAATAATCCTTCCGTTTTCCGAACGACGGATTAGCGCCGTATTTCGCGGCAAAACGCCCGTCGTCAAATTCGTTGTCTTTGTGAAAAACCGCTTCGGCGACCGCTTTTTGTTGGAGATTGTCGAGGCTTTTGAAAAGTTTGACGGCTTTTTCCGTGCCGTTCAAAAACGGGCTGATTTCGGCAATCGCATCGGTTTTTCGGCGCGATTTCGGATTTAAGCCGAGTTTTTTCGCCAACGCTTTGACTGTATCGTAAGAAGCGTCTTCGAGCGCCGCGTCAACGCCCAACCGCGCCGCTTTGTTTTTTCTTTTCCAGAACATCTCGGTTTAAAGTTCGGGAAGTCCCGCTTCCCTCAAATTCCCGTCCGCGTCAATCAGCGCGTAAAACACTTCTTCAGCCTCTTCTTCGTCCTGCCCGGCAAAATTTATTTCCGCCGACAAATCCTGATGAATTTTAATTGAAAAAAGCCGCAAATTCTTATTGATTGTTTCGGCGGCTGAATCTCGCTGCCGCTTCTTTTTGAACAGAGAGCGGGAATTTTTCAAAACCTCGCGCACCGTTTCGTCACGAATGGATTTGATATTTTCCAGCAATCTTTTATAAGTCGAATGCGTCGCGGCAACCGTCAAAAATCCAGCACCGAATCGGCGCGAATCAAAAGCTCAAACCGTTCTCCGCCGTCGCCTTCCATCGGAGCATACCAGTAGGCTTCCCCTTCGTCCCACTCTTCCCAAAACATCTGCCCGTAAATTTTGTCCTTTAGGGTCGTTCGCGTCATAGTGTTTATTTGACATTAGAATATCTCGCCTCTCGTTGATGCGCGATAATCGCCGAAGTTGATTGTTATTTGCCGCGCGGCAATTTCAAAAAGCCTAATTTAGTGATTTTATTTCCTGACAATCCTGAATCAACTGTCGGTTCCAAACCATTGCTGCAAAAAGTAAAGAATGCTTAACGAAATCGCAATCCCTAATGAGAAGAACATAAATTTTCTAACTTTGGTTTTATCAAACATGTTTTACTCCACATTAAAATACTTCGCCTCTCGGTGATGAACGATAATCGCCGAAGTTGATTGTTCAGGGTCGAGTTGAAATTCTTCCGTCAACTCGACATCAATTCTTTCGGGCTGGAGCAACTCAAAAAGTTTCGCTTGGTCTTCAAGATTCGGACACGCCGGATAGCCGAAACTATAGCGCGAGCCTTGATAGCCTTGATGGAAAAGTTTGCTCAAATCTGCCGCGTCGTTGCCGGCGATGCCGAGTTCTTCGCGGATGCGTTTGTGCCACATTTCGGCTAAGGCTTCCGCCGCTTCGACCGACAGACCGTGAAAGAGAAGGTAATCAGTGTAATTATCGGCTTTGAAAAGCTGCGCCGAATGCTCCGACGCGCCTTTGCCCATCGTGACGAGATGAAACGGAACGACATCAATTTTTCCCGAATCAACCGACGCAAAATAATCAGCCAGACAAAGATTCTGCCCGCCGCGCTGCTCTTTGGGCTGACGCGGAAACGTGAAACGCAGCCGTTCGGTTCGCTCGTCGTCTTGGTAGATGATTAAATCGTTGTTTTCTGATTGGCACGGGAAATAGCCGTAAACCAATTTCGCTTCGAGCAGTTTTTCGCGGATTGCCTGCGCTTTGACGGCGGCAAATTTCGGATAAACCGTTTTCTGCAAAATTTGTTCGTATTCCTCTTTTGATTTGCGTCCTTGTTTGTATTGCCACTGACCTTTGAAAAGCGCGGTTTCGTTGATGAACGCGAAAACTTTCGTCAAATCCTGGATGTGAACGACTTTTGAACCGTAAAACGGCGCGGTCGGAATCGTTTCGGCGGGCGCGACATTTGATTTCGTCGTATGTGTCGCGTCGCCCGTTTGTTTGGCAGAAACACGCGCTGCCACCGTTCCGAGTTTTGCGTCTTCGCCAACCAAATCTTCTTTATCGGAAACCGTATCAATCAATTCATCTGTCGTCGCTGGCGATGCTGATTTACCGTTTCCGGCGGCGGCTTTCTGCACCCTTGCTGACGCGCGGGTTTCCGCCTCAGTATTCTCCGCCTCCTCTGTGACCAAATCTTTCTTCTGCGTCAACGCATCCATCGCGTGAAGCCCATCAAACGCATCACGCGCGTAAAACAATTTCCCGTTGTAAAGCGGAACTAAATCCTGGTCAACATAACGGCGATTCAAAGCCGCGCCGCCCAGGATAACGGGAATGTTAATGCCGCGCTCGTTCATAATTTCGAGGTTGTCGCGCATCACGAGAGTTGATTTCACCAGTAAGCCGCTCATTCCGATAGCGTCGCAATTGGTTCCTTCATAAACGCGTAAGATTTCATCAATCGGCTGTTTAATACCGAGATTTATCACTTTGTAACCGTTATTTGTCAGAATAATATCAACTAAATTTTTACCGATGTCGTGAACATCGCCTTTGACCGTTGCTAAAACCATCACGCCTTTATTCGATTCGCCTTCGACTTTATCCATAAACGGTTCAAGAAATTTGACGGCGGTTTTCATCACTTCCGCCGATTGGAGAACGAACGGCAACTGCATTTGCCCGCTGCCGAACAAATCGCCGACGGTTTTCATACCGTCGAGCAGAATATCGTTCACGATGTCCAACGGTGGATACGTTTCCAGAGCTTTGTTGAGATTTTCTTCCAACCCGATTTTTTCGCCGTCAATAATGTGATGTTTGAGTTTGTCTTCGGTTGACAGATTGGAAACGTCCACCTTCATTGATTGCGCCGTTTTGCCCTGAAATATCGTCGTAAATTCGCCGAGCGGGTCATACGTGCAAACGTCGCCCTCAAATTTTCGACGGTCGTAAATCAAATCAACCGCGACTTCGATTTCGTGTTCGTTGAACCGATTGAGCGGCAAAATTTTTGAAGCGTTAACAATTGCCGAATTCATTCCGGCTTCAACGCATTTGTGCAGAAAAATTGAATTTAAAACAACCCGCGCCGCCGGATTTAAGCCGAAAGAAACATTTGAAACACCTAAAATAATATTCGCTTCCGGCATTTCCGCTTTTATTTTTTTGATAGATTCGATTGTCTCCAAAGCGTTTCGTCTATCCTCTTCGATTCCCGTCGAAATCGGAAGCGCCAGCGGGTCAAAGAAAATATCGTGCGCTTCGATGCCGAATTCGACGGCTTGCCGGTAAGCTCGATGAGCAATTTTCAGTTTTCCTTCGGCGGTTCGCGCCATTCCGTCTTCGTCAATTGTGCCGACGACAACCGCCGCGCCGTATTCTTTTGCCAATTCCAAAACTTTCAAATAACGCTCTTCTCCGTCTTCGTAGTTCGTGGAATTTAAAATACATTTTCCGCCCGCGTGCTGCAGTCCGGCTTCCATCTTCTGCCATTCGGTCGAATCGAGCATCAACGGAATTTTGACGTTGGTAACGAGACGCGAAACGAGTTCGTGCATATCCTTTTCGCCGTCGCGCCCGACGAAATCCACATTGACATCTAAAATATGCGCGCCTTCGCGTTCCTGCGATTTGGCAAGCGAAACAAGCCCGTCCCAATCTTCTCGTTCGAGAAGGTCGCGCATCTTTTTCGAGCCTGACGCATTAACTCTTTCGCCGACAATTAAAAACGAATTGTCCTGATTATACGGTTGTTGAAAAAAAATTGATGAAGCCGACGGAATTAAATCGGCATGGCGCTGTTTCGGCGAAAGCCTTTCGACTTGTTCAACGACTAATTTCAAATGAGCGGGTGTTGTTCCGCAGCAACCGCCGACGATATTCGCGCCGAAATCTTTTGCAAAATGGACGACTTGAGCGGTAAAACTTTCCGGCGTTTCGTCGTAAAACATCGCGCCGTCTTTGACTTCGGGAAGTCCGGCGTTAGGCAAAACCGAAACCGGCAGCGGCGCGTTTTCGCACAGATATTTGAGGCTTTCAGACATCTGTTTAGGACCTGTACCGCAATTCATTCCGATAACGTCAATCGGAAACGGTTCGAGCGCGGTCAGCGCGGCTGAAATCTCCGTGCCGTTGAGCATTGTGCCGAAAGTTTCAATCGTCACCTGCGCGATGACCGGAATTTTCACTCTCTGATTCTTGAAAAATTCAAAAATTGCGGCGAGCGCGGCTTTCGTCTGCAAAATATCCTGACAAGTTTCAACGATAAATAAATCAATCCCGCCGTCAAAAAGTCCCTTAACTTGCGCTTCGTAATTCTTTTTCAAATCGAGAAATGAAACGTGTCCAAGCGTCGGCAGTTTTGTTCCCGGTCCCATCGAACCGGCGACAAAGCGCGGTTTGTCCATCGTTGAAAAATCGCCCGCGAGATTTTTCGCCATTTGCGCCGCTCGAAAATTCACGTCGTAGGCTTTATCGGCAATTCCGAATTCCTGTAAAACAATCGTGTTCCCGCCGAAGGTGTTCGTTTCGATAACATCTGAGCCGACTTCGAGAAAAGCGCGATGGACATTTAACACCGCGTCAGGGCGCGTGTAGATTAAATTCTCCGAACAGTTTTCAAAATTTGCGCCGCCGAAATCGTCGAGCGTCAAATTCTGCGCCATCAGATTTGTTCCCATCGCGCCGTCGAAAACGACGATTTTTTCTTTTAATAAATCGAGAAAATTTTTCATATAAGTGAACTACCAAAAAAATACAAGAATAAAATAAAAGCGAATTTTCTTGTTGAATTCAAAAGTCTAAGAATTACTCAGCACATATCATAAATATTATTCGTTAAGTACACTGTAAATTAAGTTTTCTGGCATTAACTGAAACTGTTCGCTAATTGTTTTCGCTTTAATTTGAAATCTCGAATTTGAAATTTCAAATTACTAAAACAACTAAAAACTTAATTTACAGTGTATTAAGTGCTTCTCTTAATGTTTTAACAAACAGGTGATAAATTGGAGTTTTCTTTGACCTTCCTTTTTTTGTGTTCAATTCAAACATTCTGTCTCGTAATCCTCTTGATATTTCAATTTGAACACCACAATGGTCTCGATTTCGATTGCAAATATTTTTTTTACCTTCACCTTTCAAAACTTCTGGACAATCAACAACTTTAAAGCCTGCATTAATAAGTGTTGTTTGAATCTTATTTTTCAGATTTTGGTCAAGCCCTCCTAAACACAGACAATTATCATTTCTTTTCCATCCATGTATGGCAACAACTCTATCTGATTGCCTAACTAATTCAACACAGTTCGGTTCATCAAAATTTTCACTTGTTATATGAAGGCATTTATTATTTTGTTTTAGTCCGTCAAAAGTGTAAAAAGAGTGTTCATTCCCAGCGACACCTTTCACTATTTCTGAAGTTCCCGGTTCAATTCCACCTCCATGTGGAGTAATTATAGCTATTCCAGAAGACCCCATTTCGTAGGAAATTGAATAGGTATCATCTTCTTCGTTTCTGTTCAATTCATCAAAATTTTTGTATTTATCCATATTTAGGCTTTATCTATAGCTTTTTGGGAATGTTTGATTTGTTTTTTAAGGTATTTTTCGTTTTTTTTATTTAAAGAATATCTAAAATTTGAAGGTAAGTTGAAATACCAATCACTCCAATAAAGCACTTTACTCCAATTTTCTAACTCAACTAGTAAAGAAATAAATTTAGGAATAACCTTATTAAGTTTCAATAATTTCATATTTGCCGGGTGGAATTCATTTCCAACTTCGATTAAGCAAAAAAGATATTTCTCAAAACATTTTACGATTTTCTCTAATGAAATATCTTTAGAGTTATTAACAGTATTTTGAAATTCTATCGCAATAACAGTTTCCTTGAATTTTTCATATTTCATTTTGTCTTCTTCAATTGACTGTAAAAACTTTTCCTTATTGGTAATTCTTTCCTTAAAAATCTTTAAGTAATGAATATCAGTAATTGCTAATTGAATGTAATCACTTGATAAACAGATACGAAGTTTTTCTTGAAGTTCTTCGCCAAGTTCCGGTTTGTTTAACTGAACAATTTCGATTCCAGATTCATCTGATTCATAAATATCGAACTCAAAAGTTGAATGCGCCTCTTGTATTTGCTCAGGGCTGACAGTATCGGTTTGCTTTAGAAATCTTAGCTTTATAATTCGATCTTGGGTCGTTAGATTCTTAAGATGCCAAATAAATTCCGATAATAATGAATAATTCTCAAGAAGAATTGCGATTCTCCTGCGATCAATAAAATGGAAATTTTTAGTTTCAAATGTAAGAAAGAAATTAAGAAAATAAATTATTTCCTTTTCGATATGAGATAGATCAATTTGATCATATTTGCTTATTAAAGCTAATAGAATTTCGTTAGTTCTAATGATTCCATATTCAAGGTAACGAGTTACGTTTAGTCCGTTCTCAAACATTTCAAAATATTCCCATTTTTGTTCTGCCGCAAGTAAATCAAACCGATCTTGAAAATGTTTCGGCGGACAAACAGTTATTAGATTCATTAATTTAATTTCTAAATCAACTTCTGTAATATTTTTCGTAAAACCGATTTCCTTTACAAATCTATGAATGGCTTCAATCAATTGCGTTTCAGATGAATATTGTCTATCGTTCTTTTCTTTCCCCAACACATATTTCTTTTCATCAACCTTACCAAGCCGAAATGCGTTTTCTATTGATTTAAAATCAGTATAAACATGACGTTTCCCAAAGGCTTCATCAAAGAGCCATTCTTCATTATGCCAAGTTGCTTGAAGTTCTTTGAGTCCGCCTTTATAAATGGAAAGATCATATTTCTGATCGTCTTTGTATCGAGGCTTCCAGTCTTTTTCAAATCTATTTCTAAGTGCAGTCCTGATCCTTAAAACCGTTTGTAATTCGACTTTCATTTGTAAGTACCCAAATTTATAATAAGTACTTATTCTGTGTGGATAAAGGTTTCTTATGAAGTTTCCTATGTATGAGCTTGAACAAATTTCGAGTAATTCGGCGGCTTTTGCTAAGTGAACAATTGCTTTATCTACGGCATAGTACTTATGGTATAAATCCGAGAGAACTAGATGAACGGAAAAAATGAACTCATCAAAGGTTGTTGCTGGTTGGAAATAAAAATATGCTTCGTTGCCAAAGTAACTTGGATAATACTTTGAAAATTTCCTAATTGGCGTAGGTTGTTTTTCAAATAGATTTTTGAGTTCCTTTTTTGAAGAGTGATCTAAGAATAAGGTTAATTGTTGCTCAACTATATCCGAAAAATGCCGCAATTGATATTGAGTTGTATGAATTACATAAGCGAATACAGACTCCCTCGCTGCTTTTATTAATTGTTCTAAAAAAAGCATATCCTCTGTGTTTACTTGGCTGCAATTGCTCATCAAACTTTTACCTCCTTTCAAAAATACTTCTTAACTAATAGACATTATTGGAAATAATATATTTCTTCAAAGTTCGTTAAATCAATTGTTTGAAGTGGCTGGCGGAAGGTTACTCGCAAATTGTGTAACCCACACGCGATTTCCTTCACCACATCTGAAATC
>MWYZ01000089.1 GCA_002050365.1 Acidobacteria bacterium 28-1 | reverse complement strand
TTTGCCGGACATACTATGTGATACAGCAACACGCTGACATTGTGCTTCTTATGAATGAACTCGCTCATTCACACAGTATATTCCGTAGCAGAGCTACGAGGAATTAAACCTTTAAGGAACGATTAAATGTTACCGATAAGAGGAAAGTACTCTAAAAATTGTAAGTGACAAAATTGACGACTTGAACGGATTTTCCGTTTTTAATTGTTGGCTTGAATTTCGATTTTTTCGCCGCATATTCAACTTCCGGGTGAAAAACCAAATCTCCATAAACGGTTTTCGCATCTGTAACATTTCCTTCCGCATCAACCCAAACCTTAACGACGATTCTCCCTCGTTTTCCTTGAGTTCTTGCCAGATATGGATAAGTAGGCCTGATTAAGCTGGTTGCTTCACCAATTTCATAGCCGACAATTTCAGCGTATCTTTTCTTAAACTCATTCTTTTTAATCTCGTCAGTTGAAATGCTACTTTTAGAATAAACTCGAACGTAAATACTTACCGACTCAAATTGACTGCTTTCTTCCCCAAAGTGTTTTTTCGCCAACTCATAACTTTTAAGATAAGACTCGCGGGCTTTTTCATCTTCTTCGGTACGGGCGTAAAAATTAGCCGTGTTCAAAATCGGCAGAAAACTTTCTTTGCTCTCTCTCCCAAATTTACTTTTTACAACTTCAATTGATTTCAAATAATTTGCTTCTGATTCCTTCGTGTCGCCGTTCAGGAATTGCGAATACGCGAGTATCTGATGCGTTGCAATAAGTTCTTTACTGTTTGAGGCGGACATTTCTTGATAAATTTCTACCGCCTTTTGCAGATTTTCGATTGACTCTTTATATTTCTTTTTGTCTTGATACATCACACCTAAATTTGTGTAGGCAACGGCAGTTTCCGGCTGTTCTGCACCATAGATTTTGAGGCTTAAATCCACTGCTTGTTGTGCTAGTTTGAGTGCTTCATCAAATTTCTGATTCCGATACGAGGTAATGACTTTCTGATTAAGTTGTTTGAGAGTTTCCTTTTCATCGGTTTGCGCGTGAGTAGAACAAATCGTTAGTAAAATAATAGTGATGAGTAATTTTTTCATAATCATTTATTTTCTTGCAACCATCTTTCAAAGTCGATTAAAACTTCAAATTGGTCTTCGCTCTGGCTTCGATTGAGAAATTCGGTTAAAACTTTATCGGTTAAAAGTGGCAGAGCAAGGCTTTTTGCAATCAAAAGATACTCGCCCGTTTCCGACAGCTCAAACATTCTCAAAACTTGCGAGTCGTAAAGCCAAAATTCCTTGATGCCGAAAGCCGCGTATATTTCAAATTTGTCGTCGGATTTGTGAGTTTCGTCAATTTCGATTACCAGGTCGGGCGGCGTGTCGGTTTCATCGTCATAAAGTTCTCGTTTGAAACTTGCGCGGTCGTAATTTTGAATGTAATAAGATTCGTCCGGGTCTGCGCCCTTGCGAACCCGGTTGGAAATCAAACTCATCGAACCTGCCGGAATTGACTTTATTTTCAACACCAAACTCGTCTGTCTGATTAAATCGTGCAAAAACCGCGATTCATTATCGTGTCTGAAACCTAGCACCATAATTTTCAAAACTCCGCGATTGAAACTAACTTTAAAGTTGGTTTCATCTAAAATTGATTCGCATAGTTCGACATAATCTTCCCAATGTACGCCGTATAAAATTTTCGGATTTTCCGGCGTAATGTCGGCTAGAAGTTCCTGTAAATCTAAAGTGGTTACTACTTCCATTTCTCACCTCAAAAAAATTTAAAACTTGCGCGTTTGCGGGTCGAGAGCATCGCGCAAACCGTCGCCCAAAAAGTTAAGCGAAAACAAAGTTAACGCCATCGTTGCGCCCGGAAAAATCAATTGCCAAGGAAAAACTGAAATGTTTTTAATTCCGTCCGATGCCAAACTTCCCCAAGATGCGAACGGTGCTTGAACTCCGATACCCAAAAATGAGAGAAACGCCTCCGACAACATTACGGAAGGAATTGTCAGCGTCGCATAAACAATCACCGGACCGAGCGCGTTCGGAACCAAATGACGGAAAATAATTGAAGGTGTGGAAACGCCGGTCGCCCGCGCCGCCATTACAAATTCTTGATTTTTTAATGAAAGAATTTGTCCGCGCACAACTCGCGCCATTGTCAGCCACGAAACCAAGCCAAGCGCGAAAAAGAGTAAAATAATTTGGCTTAAGCCTTCACCGCCGCCGATAGAATTGGAGATTGATTGAATCCATTGCGGCGTATTCGGTCCGCCGAAAACCGACAGCAGAACAATGACGATTAAGATATATGGAATCGCGTAAATAATATCCACGAGGCGCATCATAAAATTATCAATTCTGCCGCCAAGATAACCAGCCGTTGCGCCATATGAAACGCCGACGATTAACGAAACAATGGTAGAAATCACGCCAACCATCAAAGAAATTCTGCCGCCCTGCAGAACACGCGCTAAGATGTCGCGTCCCGAATCATCCGTTCCCATCGGGTGCTGCAGCGATGGCGGAAAAGATTTTATATAATCGCCGTCGGGCGGAATAAAATCGTATGTGTAGCCGGTTGTCCATTTGATAATTGCAGGACCGATGATGACTGCAATCGTCATCAATGCGACAACAACCAAACCGAAAACCGCCAATTTGTTTTTCAGCAAACGCTTCCAAGAATCTTTCCACAGCGACGCGCCTTTAACTACTTCTGGTTGTTCCATAAAATTTTACAAGCCTAAAATTTCTTCAATCTTTAACTCTAAATTCTCGATCGTCCCTGCTTTTATCGTTTCGCCGGATTCCAAAATTTCCGCCAAGCGGTAATTTCCGTTTTTCGGCGACGAATAACCCTCAACTGTATTTTCTTTCAAATTTACCAGCCAAAATTCCGCGATTCCCGCTTCGGCGTAAAGCGTCTTTTTAATGTCGCGGTCATATTCAATCGTCGAATCGGAAACTTTAATCAACAACAGAACTTCCTTCGGTGTCGGATGACTTTCAGCATAAAAATCTCTGCGCGGATCAAGCAATGCGATATCCGGTTCGGGTTCATTGTATTCATCAATGTGAATTGGGTCTTGAATGGAAATTATTGCCTTGTCTGCGACTATTAAAGATAGTTTGCGGTTCAACTTTTTTACCGTTCCGGCGTGTTTGCTTCCGATGCTTATTTTATCTATCAAATATCCGTCAATGATTTCCCAACCGCTTTCTTCCGGCAAAATACCGACTTCCGTCATTTTACGGAAATCTTCGGCACGAAATCTTTTCGGCACAATCCGTGAAACTTTTTCTAACTCAACAACTGTTGTCATAGCTTTTATTCGTATCTAATTCGCGGGTCTAAAAAGGCGTAGGAAACGTCAACCAGCAAATTGAAAATCATAATCAGAATCGAAAGAAAAGCAACGATTCCTAAAATCAAAGGCTCGTCACGATTAAGCACCGATTGGATAAAAATATTACCGAGTCCGGGAATCGCAAAAACTCTTTCGACAACCACCGTTCCGGCAAGCAGCGCGGCAAGTGCGGGACCGGTAAAAGAAACAACCGGAATCAACCCGCCGCGAACGGCGTGTTTGAGCAGAACTTTCCATTCGCTCAAGCCTTTTGCTCGCGCCGTGCGGATGTAATCCGAGCGCATTACTTCGAGCATTCCGGCGCGTGTCAGTCGCGCAATATAAGCCGCGTAAATCGCCCCAAGAGTTATCACCGGCAAAATAATACTGCTGATTCCGCCCCACCGCGCCGGCGGAAAAATATACAGCCACAAGGAGAAAATCAAAACCAGAATCGGACCGATGACAAAATTCGGAACGGAAAGTCCGAGCATCGCCAAAGACATCGAGCCGTAATCGAACGCTGAATTTTGTTTGAGCGCGGCGACAATTCCGGCTGCGAGTCCGAGAATTAATGCCAAAATATAAGCGAGAACTCCGATAGTCGCCGAATACGGAAAATGCCGCCGGATAATTTCATTAACCGATTGTCCTTCGTATTTGAGCGAATCGCCGAAATCACCGCGCACGATGTTCCACATCATAATTCCATACTGCTGAATAACCGGCTTATCGAGTCCGTATTTCTTTTTGATATTGGCTTCGACGGCGGCTGGCAATTTCTTTTCAGAAGAATAAAAATTGCCCGGAGCCATTCGTATTAAAACCCACGTTACCGTAACGACGAGCAACGCCATCGGAATAATTATTAGCAATCGGCGAATGATGTAACTTAGCATAGTTTAGGTTTTGGCTATCGGTTAATTAAATTGAAAATCGCTTATTTCTTTTTCTTAGAATTGCCGTTTTCCCGCTGAAAAATCTCTCAGCCATTAAAATTACGGCATTCAAACGCTCGTCGGTTTGTCTCTGTAAAATTTGCAAATCGTTTATTCGCTCGGACAATTTATCAATTTTGGCATTCGTTTCAAGCAAATCGTTAATTAAACTAATTAGCGCTGTTTGCAGAGATTTAACCTGCCCCTGCAAATCGTCCAGCGATTCTGGAAAAGAATCTTTCATTTTATCTTTGCGCTATCATCGTCGCTTTCACGCGATTGATTTGTTCTTCAACCTTCGGGTCTTCATCTTTCATAATGTTTTCGGCGTTCACGTCCCATTTGTTCGGGTCGCGCTCAATATAGACAAATTTCCAAGCATGGAGCGTTCCCGGATTGGGATACAGTCCTTTGACATATGGCTTTTTCATCCAATTAGTTGCCTGCGTAACGAGCGGTATGACAAGTTGCTCTTGCAAAACTTGAAATTCGGCGGTCGCTAGCATTTCGAGCCGCTTTTGCGAATCGAGTTCCTTGTTCGCCGAGTCGAGTAACGCGTCATATTTCGGGTCCCAAAAACCAGTCGCGCCGTCGTTTTGCGGCGAATAAAAAAGATTCAAAAATGTGAACGGATCCATATAATCGGCGGACCAGGCGTTTCTCGCCATGCCTTGATACTGCACGCCCGCACGAAAGGGAAGAAATGTTTTCCACTCCATATTTTTGATCGGAATCGTGATACCCAAGTTTTGTTTCCACTGCGCCTGATTAAATTCGGCGATGGCTTTATTGCTTTCTGCCGTGTTGTAATTAAGCGTTACTTTATCAACCGGAAACGTCGGACAGCTCCAACCGTTTCCCGCTTTTTGCACGGGAAATCCGGCTTCGGTCATTAGCTTTCTAGCTTTTTCTGGGTCGAACAGGCGTTGTTTCGACCATTCTTCAACCGTAATATTTTCCGCTTTCAATTTTTCTCCGAAAACTTTTTTTCGGGCTTCGTCATATTTTGGGAAAATGCCGTCGGGCGTAAAGTTCGATAACGGTTTGGGCGTTTTACGAAACTGCGCCAATGCCTCGCGGTTAATTGCCAAACTTAAAGCCTGTCGAACTTTCAGATTGTCCATCGGCGGTTTTTTAACGCTCAAACTGTAATACTCATTCGCCGCCTCCGGATGATCCATATACTCAGCTTTAAAAGGTCGGATTTCATCGAGCCAAGCCGGCGGAACGATGTGATTATAAACCGCGTCAGCGCGTCCGCCCTTGTAAAGATTCATCATCGTCGTTGATTCTTCAAGCGGATAAAACTCAATTGCGTCGAGTTTGACGTTTGCTGCATCCCAGTAATTCGGGTCTTTAACGACGACTAGTTCATCATACGGACGATGCACGGACAATTTAAATGCGCCGCTCGTGACGATATTGCCGACGCGCATCCAATTTTTGCCAAAATTTTCGATTGAGGGTTGATGGACGACGCGGAATAGTTGATGCGGAAGCAGTTGAATGAAGTACGGCGCGGGCTGATAAAGTTTAATCCGCAGAGTGTAATCGTCCACCGCTTCCACGCCTATATCTTCGTCCCGCACGGGAACAAGTTCTTTGCCTTCGACGGCGGCTTTCAGTTTCGGGTCGGCTTCGAGTTGTTTGGCGCGTTCTTTTTCGTCTGCTTTAACAGTTAAACGTTCCGGTGAATCTATAAATTTGTGAAACTCCGTTACGACACCTTGCGTTTCGTGGTTGGATTCCACCGTCTCACTTCCGCCCTCTTTAACCAAATCCTTTTTGAGTAAAAACTGTCCGTTAGTATCGCGCACAAACCTACTGCCGGAATTATAGGCTTCGGCGTATTTGATGTAATAACCGAGATTTGCATTGCGCGAAGCGAGTTCGGGCGATAGCGAACGGCGAAAGGTATAAACGAAATCCTTAGCGGTTATCGGGTCGCCATTGGAGAATTTAGCGTTTTTTCGCAAATGGAAAAGATACTCCGTGCCATCCTCATTAATCTCCCAGCTCTCAGCAATCGCCGGAATCGGCTCCATTGTTTTCGGGTGATATTCGAGCAAACCTTCATACAACGCCATATAAACACGCGCTTCCGGCTGTCCCGTCCCGAACGCTGGGTCAAGCGATTCCGGCTCCGAGCCGGAAATATACCGCAAAACATTGTCGGTCGGAGCGACTGTTCTGCCCCAAAAACGATTGTTCGCCGAGCTTGTGCAACTTACCAAAAATAAAGACACAGCAACGGACGCTATGCCTAAACAAGTTTGCTTTAAACTGATTCGCGTCATAACAAAAACTCCTTCGTATGAAACTGCCGATTGTAAATAAATCCTGTTTTACAGGAGTGGGAGAGCAATGCTGAAAAATTTTGACCGCGATAAACTTACCACGTTATAAATATGACAGGCAAGAATTATCTTGTTCTTTATCCATTGTTATTAGCCCTTCGCTAAAACCGCGAAAGCAACTGATAACAGACGAAGAACAAAGGACAAACTTAAAATTTACGATTCGCTTTTCGCCTTTTTCGGTTGCCAGCTATTATCAATTTTGACGTTTTTGAGCGAAGGCGCGTCCAAAACATTAATATCGAATCCTTGAATATACGGCTTGACCAAAGAATAAGAAGTCGGAAAATAAAGCGGTATTGCGTGAAGTTCGACGATTGCCTGCGCTTCGGTCGAAATCGTTCTGCCGTCGGCAGCCGTTTTCGTATTTGAATTTTCAGACGGCATCTGGTTGGCATCACCCTCAATCTTCGATTGTTCTGACGCTACTACAGTGACGGCAGTGTTTGAGTTTCCACTTTGAAGAACTTCGCCCTTTTCTATAGATTTATCAATTGTCGCGTCGGGTATTACTTCATCTTCGGGCAGGAAAATCGCCGACATATTAGCTGATTCGTTCGTCGTCGGAATTACCGCGCCGCGCCGAACGAGCGCGTAATCATCGCTCGCCCACGCGGATGTAATTTCAGTCGAATCCTTAACAATGATTTCCGTTTCGATGTTCAGGTTTTGCTTCCACATCTTCGCTACGCTTCTGGCTATACGCTGTTGCACGTTATTACGATTAACCAGTAATTTGATCGTCGGAAAATTTTCACCTTTGGCAAAACCAGTCTCCGCCAAAAGATTTTTTGCGCGATTTGCGTCTTGCACGAGTTTGGTTTTTTCATTGCTGAACGGTAGGAAACTCAAAGCCGGCTGGCTCGCGTCGCCCATTTCATCTTCGGTCAGACGCTCGCGCTCGATGGCAATCGCCAAGGCTTCACGCACACGGCGGTCGTCAAACGGCGGTTTCTTCAAATTAAATTCGTAAAAATTAAGCGCGGCGTGCGGCGTGCGCTGGAAGTCTTCGTAAGGCGTGAGAAGTTTTAAAGCCAACGGCTCAAAATCCGCGTTCGTCACCGCGTCCACTTCGCCCGCGCGATATGCTTCCAACGCTTTTTCAGCATTTTCCGTCGGCACAAACCGCACTCTTTCGATTTCGACCGACTCCGTGTTCCAATAATTCTCGGCGCGGTCGAGCGTGATGCCGTCTTGTCCAACCGAAAAAACACGAAACGCGCCGCTAGTAACAATGTTGGCGTTTAATTTCCCCGTCTCAAATTCCTTGCCGTGGCCGTAAATCGGGCGAAAAATCGGATGCGCAACAAGCGCGGGAAAATCTTTATCGGGTTTAACGAGCGAGATTTTCAGAGTGAAATTATCAATCGCTTCAACGCCGTATTTTCGTTCAAATGTGCGTTCAATTTTCGGTTTTTGCTCGGTATTTGAATTGGTTTCAGGCGGTTCTTGTAAAACGTTTGATGAATTTGAGTTAGTTTGACTCGGCAAAATTTGAGAACTTTCCGTCGTTGAAGGTTTTGACAAAACATCAAAACTGTCGCCTTCGACGCTTGGACGGATTTCTTTCTCGAAGATTTTCATACCGACGATATTCTGCAGTAATTCGGGATGCGAAACCTTACCTTTCATTTCCGCCAAACGCTTCCACGAACGCACAAAATTTTGTGCCGTAACGCGCTCGCCGTTTGACCATCTGGCATCGCGTCGTAAATTAAATGTCCAGGTTTTGAAATCATCCGTAGATTTCCAATCAACCGCAATCGCCGAAACTGCGTTCAAAGTTTTCGGGTCGGTATCGGTCAAACCTTCATAAATGGCGCGGACGACATCGGTTTCCGGCGGCGCGGAAGCAAACGCAGGGTCGAACGATTTCGGCATCTTGCCGTTACTCCAACGAAATTCCTTCTTTTGCGACGGAGCGGTTTCGGCGTAAAAAGGTGCGGGTTTCGGTTTTTCGAGTTGATTACAAGCAACAGAAAATAATAGAAAAGCAATCAACCACTGGTTGACACAGATAGACACGGATATTTTTTCGATTCTCCGTTTGCACTTAGCTGTGTGAATTTGTGATTTCATTTTCTTATAAAAGTTTCAATTGCTCAAAAACTTCAACTGTTTGTCGTCTTGCAGATTCAAAGCCTTGCGTCGTATCAATCAAAAAATCTGCATAACGCTTTTTTTCTTCCTGCGGCATCTGCGCGTTGATGCGTTTTAAGGCTTGTTGTTCATTTAGTTTATTGCGCGAAACGAGTCTTTGCAATTGCGTTGCGGAATCGCACCAAACGACAATTATCTTATCGAAACGCCGATAGCCGCCCGATTCTATCATCAATGCCGCATCAATGATAAAAATCCCGTCCGGATTCTCCGCTTCTTTCGCGCGCAGCCAATTGTTTTGTTTTTCGATAACTAATGGATGCACAATAGAGTTTAGAAGTTGTCGCTTCGCCTCGTCAGCAAAAATCGTCGCTCCCAATTTTATTCGGTCAAGCTCGCCGTTTGGTTGCAAAACTTCCGCCCCGAAATTTTCAACTATCGCTTTTAATCCTTTGGTGTTCGGCTCGACGACTTCCCGCGCCGTCTGGTCGGCATCGAGAACAAACACGCCGAGTTCGCGGAAAACTTCGCAAACAAAAGATTTACCGACAGCAATTGAACCTGTTAGCCCGACCTTTAACATTAAGTAATTTATTTTCTTTGGTGACGAGCCGCTAATTTTTCCACGTTAAATTCAGCAATTTCTTCGAGCGTCAAACTAAGTTCATCGGCGCAAGCGGAAATATACCAAAGCACATCGCCGAGTTCGTCTTTGAGTTTAGCGCGAATTTCATCGGTAATTTCACCGCCGAAATCGCGTTGAATTTTCTTGACAATGTTGGCGACCTCACCTGCTTCGCCCGTGAGTCCGAGCGTTGGATATTCGAGGTTACTAAAGCGATTCGGATACAAAGCCGTTGTGCTTGCTTTCGATTGATATTCTTCAAATTTCATAATTCGTAAAGTGAAAATGTGAAAGAGTGAAAAAGTTTTTGCGCTTACTCAATCTAGCTTTTTCACTCTTTCACTTTTTCACTTTTTCACTTTTCCACATTTTCCTTCTCATTTTTGCCGCGTCAACTGTATTTTTCATCAGCATTGCCACCGTCAAAAGCCCAACGCCGCCCGGCACCGGCGTGAAGTTTGCCGCTTTTGCCTTCGCCTCTTTCGGATTAACATCGCCGACCAAAGTGAAGCCGCGTTTTTCGATTGTGTTAAGACGCTTTTCAATTTCGGCATCATCAAACAATTCACGCGCAAAATCTGCGTCTGAAACATTATTGATGCCGACATCAATTACCGTCGCGCCTTCTTTAATATGTTCGCCCCGAATAAATCCGGCGCGTCCGATTGCTGCGACGAGAATGTCGGCTTGGTTGGTGATTTCCGCTAAGTTTTTTGTGCGCGAATGGCAAATCGTCACCGTCGCGTTTTCTTGCAAAAGAAGCATCGCCATCGGTTTGCCGACGATATTGCTTCGCCCGACGATGACGGCATGTTTGCCGGCAATTTCAATTTCGGAACGCTTCAAAATCTCGATAACGCCGGCGGGCGTGCAAGGCGCAAGTGTCTTTTGACCTTGCGAAAGTTTTCCCACATTTACCGGATGAAAACCGTCAACGTCCTTTTCCGGATTTATTTTCTCCAAAATTGCGCTCTCGTCAATCTGTTTCGGCAAAGGAAATTGGATGAGAATTCCGTCAACATCTTCTCGACAATTTAAATCGTCCACAATCTGCAAAAGCTCTTCCTGCAAAGTTTCAGCCGGCAAATGTCGGTGTTCGGAAATGATTCCGAGTTCTTCGCTGGTTTTTACTTTGCTGCCAACATAAACCGCCGAAGCCTTATCTTCGCCGACGCGCACGACGACCAGATACGGACGAAAACCATATTCCTCTTCGAGTTTTTTAACTTCGCCGAAAACTTCTGTTTTTATCTCTTCGGCAATTGCCGCACCGCTCAAAATTCTCGCGCTATTTTTTATTGTTTCTGCTATCATATTTGTGTTTTGGTGTCCTTTAGCTTACACCGTTTATACATTTTTATGCTACACGCCAGATTATCTAACTTCTTTCTGTTTTCGCTTCTTTTTTGCATTACTGTTTCCGCCCAAAATTCATCTGAAGCTCACACAAAAATTCGCAACGCCGTCGAAAACAAAGATTATCAAACTGCCGTCGTCGAGCTGCAATTCCTTGAACAGAGCGACCAAAAAAAATTTATGCTTAACAATTATGATTACCTGCTGGCGCGAATGGCGGAAAAGCAGGGCGATTTTGCAGTGGCGACGGCAAATTATCAAGCGGTCGCGGGTCGCAATTCTGTTTTAAGCGAATATGCTTTGTGGCATTTATCACAAGTTTTTCGGGCAAGCGGAAATTTGTTTTTAGAAAGAATTTACCTGCAGAAACTTTTGACGCTTGCGCCCGAAAGTCTGATTGTCAATGCGGCAAATGCGCGTTTAACTAAAAGCTATTTTGAAAGCAAGGATTACGACACAACAATTAAATTAGTGACGAGTGGCGAGTGGCGAGTGGCGAGTGAAAGAAAATCTCAAACTCAAAACTCTAATCAAAAAACCGAAGACCAAAAACCGAAGACCGAAGACCGCGAAATTTTAGTTCTTCTCGGACAATCCTATTTGCAAAGCGGGAAAGTAAACGAAGCACGAGAAGTTTATACGAAATTAATTAATAATTTGCCGAATCCGGCGCAACCCGACGACTTTGCGCTGGCGGGCGCGAAAGCATTAGACGAACTCGCCGTCGGCAGAGACAATTTCGGAAAAACCGTGCTGCCGCTTGCCGATACGGAACATTTCCGACGCGCCCAAATTTATCAATTTAACCGCAATTTTCCGTCCGCGCGTCTGCATTATCAAGCCATTGTCGATAAACATCCGACAAGCAATTACGTTTCCGATGCGCTTTATCAAACCGGACGCGGATTAATGCAGGAGAGAAATTTCAACGAAGCGATAATTTGGTTCGAGCGTGTTCAAGCCGAATTTCCCGACCACCCGATTGCAAAAGACGCTTTAAGTCAGGCTGCGTCCGCTTACTCGCGCGTCAACAAACCGAAAGAAGCAATGTCGCGCTATCAAAAATTCATCGGAAAATATAACGGCGAAGAAAATCTCGAACGCGCCTACTTGAACATCGTTGACATTTTGCGTGATACGGGCGAAAACGCAAACGCTTTGAAATGGACTTTGAGGACTCAAGAAGTTTTTCGAGGGAAATTGCCCGAAGCACTCGCGCTGTTTGCACAGGCTCGGATTCACCTTTCGCAAAACGATTGGACAAATGCGCTTGCTGATTTAAACGCTTTGCAAAACTTTTCAGATTTGGGCGGAACGCGCGTTGTGGGCGGCACGAACAAACCTGAAATTAGTTTTTTAAAAGGTTTCGTTCTGGAAAATATGAATCGTTACGCGGAAGCGATTGACGTTTATATTTCGATTCCCGACGGACGAAACGAGTATTATGGCTGGCGTTCGACTGAACGATTAAGAGCGTTGGCGAATAATGAGCAAGCGAAATTTTTTATCACTCAAAAAATCGGCGAGTTGGCGAAAAACATCGAAGCCCGCAATGCCGAAGCACAGAGAAAAGCCGCACAATCAGTTTTGCGTTTAACGGAAACGGCTGAACTTCGAGCTAAAATGTTTGAGATTTTAAAAAACGCATATACGACTTTGCCCGATTATCAAAAAATCCCGAACGGGAAAATCTTAGAACTCGGACGCAAGGAAGTTTTAAAGGAAAAACGCGGAAGTTCGTTAACTAATCATCACCAAACTTTAGCTGGCGAACTCTTATTTCTTGGACTTTATGACGAAGCCGCGCCAGAACTGGAAAATAGCCGTCAACAGTTGGCAACTGGCAATCAGGATGAAAATCCAAAATCCAAAATCCAAAATCCAAAATCGGATTTCGATTATACCTTGGCTGTTTTTTATAAACGCGGTGAGCGGGCGAATCGTGCCATTTCTCACATCGAACCGCTTTGGAAAACCGTTCCTGCCGATTACGAAATCCAGCTTATCCCGCGTGAGCATTTAGAACTTCTTTATCCAACTCCTTACGGCGATTCGCTTTTGAAACACTCTTTGCCGAGAGCAGTTGATTCGCGTTTTGTGCTGTCTGTTATGCGGCAGGAATCGCGTTATCGCGCCGATGTTAAATCGAATGCGGCAGCGCGTGGTTTGATGCAGTTTATCTCGACGACCGCCGACAAAATCGCCGATGAATTAAACCGCGAAAATTTCAAGCAAGACGAACTTTATAATCCGCCGACGGCAATTCTTTTCGGCTCGCAATATCTGTCGAATTTGTTCAAAATTTTTCCCGCTCAACCGTCGGCTGTCGCGGCGAGCTACAACGGCGGAGAAGATAATATGATGCGTTGGCTGGCGCGTTCAAAATCGGATAATCCCGACCGATATGTTCCCGAAATTCTTTTTACGCAATCGAAAGATTACGTTTATAAAGTGATGGCAAGCTACCGCGTTTATCAGATGCTTTACGACGAAAGACTAAAAGCGAAACGGCTATAAAAACAAAAAACTGCGGTGAGTTATGAAAACTCACCGCAGTTTTTTGTTAAATTTTCGATTTTTTCGATTACCGAATTAACGACGGTAGTATCTACGGGTTTTAGGTTTGATTTTGTAAGTGTAAAGAGCCGAACCGCCTGCGCCTACCGCTGAACCGATTAACGCACCTTTTTTACCGCCGACCAATGCACCGAGTAAAGCGCCTGCGCCCGTTCCGATACCGATGTTAATCAAATTACGATGCCGACGATAAATGCTCGGGTTTTTATAAACCCGCGTCGTGTTTGTGCGGCTTCTGTAATATCGTGTATTTCCAATTTGCGCGTTTGCCGTGAATGGAAGCGCAACTGCCATCATCGCCATCATCATTAATGTTGCTATAAATTTTTTCATTGCTTTAATTCTCCTTATGGATTTGAAGGTTGCAACCTTCATCTGCTTCAACAAGTGGCAACAGTCGTGCCAAAAAAGCAATGTTATATTTTTCAACAACTTCTGCGGAAAGTTGTTTTTTGCAGCTAACTTCCAAAGCACTATTTCGGTTAGTGCTGAACGGTTTGGGGTGAGCGTCGTTTTTAAAGTCAACCTGGTAAAATTAAAAAGTAAAGAAAAAGCCTCGATGCGTTGAACATCAAGGCTTTTTCGATTTAACCTATCGTTAGATTTTAACGATTTCGATATCTTGGGTAATATCTGGCGGTATAACTTCTTTTTTTCTTATTCAGAACATATGTGTAAAGCGCACCGCTGCCTGCGCCGACTCCCGTTCCGATTAACGCGCCGCGTTTTCCGCCGACGAGTGCGCCGATTAAGGCTCCACCGCCGGTCGCAATTCCCAAATTAACTAAATTGCGATGACGACGATACAAGCTGGGTTTTTCATATGCATAACCGTAATTCGCGTATCGCGGTTGAACCGCCCGACTACGATAAGTGCGGCTGGCATAGGATTTACGCGCTTTACGATGACGCGCGCAACCATTGTGAGCTTCCGCCGAAAGCGGCGCGGAAACCATCAAAATAAATAGGACGATGAGTCCTGCCAAAAACTTTTTCATTTTTCAATACCTTCCTTAAATTAGATTTCAAATCGGAGAGAGAAATGTGATAAGTTTTTGGGAGAGTAAAAAAGCGAGAGCTGATTTATGATTCTAATTTACAAAATTCGGTTGCCCGTTGGCAAGCGCGTTTTAAATTTTTATACTTGAGGAATTTAATGCGATGAAATTTATCCGCTATTCAAAATTTAAAGGATTCGATGTAAATAGTTTGAATTTAGGCGATTTGATGCAGTCGTTGTCTGATTCGCTGCTCGATTCGGGCTATAACGATGATTATTACTGGTCGCGCCAGCACAATGAAATGGATGATTCGCTCGACGCTCTGCGCGAAGCATTGCTCAACGCGCTGCTCGAGCAGGAAATTCTTTCGCCGCAGGATGTCGAACAAATGCTCGCCGAAAACGAAGGCAAATTTAAAGGTTCGCTGCTTGAAGAATTGATAAATCAACTGATTGAAAGATTAGTTGAAGAAGGTTATTTAAATCTTCAGGAAGTCGAACAGCCGCAAGCGCAGCAGCAAAATCAAAACGGCGAAGGTCGAGGTGAAATCGGACAAGCCAGCCAGCGCGACATACGTTTTGAAGTTACCGAAAAAGGTCTCGATTTTCTCGGCTACAAAACCTTGCAGAAATTGCTCGGTTCAGTCGGAAAATCCAGCATCGGAAGACACGACACGCCGCAGCTCGACACGGGAATCGAGGCTTCGGCGGCATCGAAACAATACGAATTCGGCGACACATTAAACCTCGATGTCAACGCAACTTTGATGAGCGCGATTGCGCGTGAAGGTTTGGGTGTTCCGCTCAATCTCGAATACAAAGATTTATACGTTCATCAGCAGGATTATCAATCGTCCTGCGCAACCGTCGTGATGCTTGACTGTTCGCATTCGATGATTCTTTACGGCGAAGACCGTTTTACACCTGCGAAAAAAGTTGCGCTCGCGCTCGCGCATTTAATCAGAACACAATACGCCGGCGATTCGCTCAAAATAGTTTTGTTTCACGACGGCGCAGAAGAATTGCCGCTTGCCAAACTCGCCACAACCCAAGTCGGACCGTATCACACGAACACGGCAGAAGGTTTGAAGCTCGCCCGACGAATTTTAAACGCGCAGCGCAAAGATATGAAGCAAATAGTAATGGTCACGGACGGCAAACCGACCGCCGCGTTTGTCGAACCGTCGAACTCTGCATTCTTCAATCACCGCCGTTATTCTCAAACAGTTCCGAATGAGAAACGACTTTTGTATAAAAATTCGATGGGCGGCGACCCGTTTGTGATGGCGGAAACGATGAAAGAAGTGCAAGCCTGCCGAAAATCAAACATTATGATAAATACGTTTATGCTTGCCAATGATTATTATTTGGTCGAATTCGTCAAACAAATGTCGGCGATGACCAAGGGCAAAGCGTATTTCGCTAATCCGAATAATTTAACACAATTTGTTTTGATGGATTTTATGAAGAGAAGAACAAGCCGTGTAAAATAATTTTTGAGGTTAAATAATAATGACACCAACAGAAGTTTTAAGTGAAACAGGCTCAAACTTTGTTGAAAACTTAACGAACCTGAAAAGCGGAAATCTTATTTTGCTGGCTCGGATTACACAGGTTGAAGTGCATCGGCGTTTGCTCGAAGATTAAAAGGCGGAAGTTTGACTCAAACTGATGCCGATGACGCTTTGAAACTATTTCAGCACGACTTAACAAACAATTATTTTGTCATTGAGGTTACGACTAAATTGCTTAATGAAGCGATGCGGTTTGCCACAAAATACGCTTTACGTGGTTATGATGCTGTTCAAGTTGCATCTGCTATAGAAACAAATAATGAAAGAATTGCACAGGGTCTTTCACCGCTAATTTTAATTTCGGCGGATATTGAATTGAATAATGCGGCTAAATTAGAGGGATTTGCTATCGAAAATCCAAATAATTACCCCTAGATGTATTTTCTCCAATAAAAATTAACTGGGCAGTTTATTTTGATAGGTTTTATGAAATCCAGAACGAGCGAAGTTAAATAATGAATCAAAAAGCATTTTGTTCTTGGAGCGGCGGCAAAGATTCGTGCTTGGCTCTCAATCGCGCCATTAAAAACGGTTATGAAATCACACATCTTTTGACGATGTGTGATGAAACAGGCGAGCGTTCGCGTTCTCATTCGATCTCGCGTGAGATGATGCGGGCGCAAGCCGAAGCGATTGGTTTTAAATTGCTTATGCCGTCGGCTTCGTGGCAAAATTACGAAACGGTTTTTGTTGAAGAATTGAAATGGCTCAAAGCGCAAAATATTGACGCGGCGATTTTTGGCGACATTGATTTGCAGGCGCATCGAGATTGGGAAGAACAGGTTTGCGCGGCGGTGAAAATCGAAGCCGTTTTGCCGCTTTGGAATGAAAACAGGCTGGATTTGGTTAATGAATTTATTGGCGAAGGATTCCGTTCAGTCGTCATTTGCGTCAACGAAAAATTTTTGCCGAAAGAATTCTGCGGGCGGATTTTTGATGAGCAATTCGTGAAAGATTTACCTGAAGGCGTTGATGCTTGCGGCGAAAACGGCGAATTTCACACGTTCGTTTTTGACGGCAAACTTTTCAAAAATCCCATGCCGTATAAGATTGATGAAATTTATCATCACGCGCCCGTTTTTCCTTCGGGCGACGCGGCGAGTTTTTATTATGCCAAGCTAATTTTGTGATGAAGATATAGTATTAAATTGTTGCTTACAAATATTTGAAACATTCGAAAAGAAACTGAATTTCCTTTGCATATTAAATTTTTGTTTCATCCTTGCAATAGCGTTTCTTCCATATTATAATCATTTCGCTTTATCGCAAGTTCAATCTTCCACGCAAAAATCTAAAATTTCAGGAGAATAAAATTATGGCAATCAACAAAGCACTATCAGCGAATTACAACACGAAGCGGCGACGACACGCAAGGTTTTGGAAAGAGTTCCGACGGAAAAATTTGATTGGAAACCGCACGAAAAATCAATGACGATGGGGCGTTTGGCAACGCACGTTGCTAATATGTTCGGCTGGTTTTCGGCAACTTTGGAAACAGACGAACTTGATTTCGCGGGAGGTTATGAAGAGCCAAAACCGGCAACAAACGAAGAGTTAGTTAACATTTTCGACAATAAATGTCGCGGCGGCAACCGAAACTTTGAAGAATGCGAGTGATGAAACATTTGGGCAAAACCGGAAACTTCGCAACGGCGAACAGATTTTTCTTGATATGCCGAGAGCGGGCGTTATTCGCGGAATGGTGATGAATCACATCGTTCACCATCGCGGTCAGCTTTCTGTTTATCTGCGTTTGAACGACATTCCCGTTCCCGCGCTTTACGGTCCGAGTGCGGATGAAGGACAGATGTAAAATGTTTGGAAGAATTATCTTCAAAGAAGGATTGAGAAATTTCTCAATCCTTCTTTTTGTTGTGTTACAATCTGAAAAGTTTCGATTCGTTAAGAAAAATGCTTTATCGTGAATTGCTGACAACCGAACTCGACCATCAACGCGAAGATTTTCGGCGTTTTGCTGATTCGCAAGCGGGTGAGTTAACGGTTTATCTAAATAAATTAAAACAACTCAATCAAACCCCTTACGCGGATGTCCAAAAAAAATTAGCTGGCAAAGACGCGGGCGCAATTCCTTCGGATGAACTCGACAATTTAAAAACTTTTTCGGTTTTTTTTTCCGAAAGTTGGGCAAATCACGAAGAAGCGCGTGGTTGGGCTAATGAGATTTTGCAAAACCGCACGACATTTGCGGCGGATGGCAGCCAACTTTTCTCCGAGCGTGAAGTGTCTTTGCCCGTCGGCGCAATCCAAATCGGCTGGTTTGAAAACCCGCACGACCAAACGCAGCGTTACGTGAAGAATGCGTATTTCGAGATTCTCTCACCCGAAACTCTCCTTCGGGAACAGGAAGAACCGATAAATCCCGAAACGCGCGTTGGCGAAAGACGTTTTCACGCGGAAATCGAAAAGGTGAGCGAATTTTTAATTAAGAAAAAAAGTTGGCGCGAGCGAAGAGAGAAAATGCCGCTGGCGTTTTTCGACGGAACTTTACTCGTTTCTTTTTCTCTGCCGCAAACTGATCTGCAGGAAACTTTCATCAAAAAAATGGTCGGATTGGTGAAACTTTCGCGTGAAATGGAAGTTCCGATTGTCGGCTACGTTGACCGAAGTTATGCGCGTGATTTAATGAATCTTCTTGATACGCTCGACAATGCACAGACTTCGAACAAGCAAACGCTTTACGACGCGAATATCTTGCACGCTTCAACGATAAATTTTTCGCAAACTTTGGAAAACTGGGGCGACCGAACTTGTTTCTGTTATTCAAAACGTAAGGGCTTGAGCGCGTTTCTCGATGCGGAAACGGGCGAACCGCTGGTTGGATTCACATATTTACAAACGACGGGCGAAGGCGCACCGGCGCGACTCGACGTGCCAAGTTGGATTTATGAAAAGAATCTATTAAATGAAGTTTTGGATACGGTTCGCGCCGAATGTGTCATTGGTTTGGGCTATCCTTACGCGCTGGAAACAGCCGACCAAACCGCCGTCATCACAATGCGCGATCGAGAAATTTTCCTCCGCGCTTTACAAGACTTTGCGATGCGTGAAAAACTGAACTTTAACGTCTCGCGCAAAGCTGCGAGCAAAGGTCGGAGAAGGTAAAAGTAAAAAGTAAAAAGGCAAAAGTGAAATCGAACGGCGAAAGACAATTCCGCAATCCGCAACCTGCAATCCGTAATCAAAATTGTTCGGCTTGCGGGACTCAAATCGAACGCGAGTTTGCCAAATTTTGCCGGGTCTGCGGAAAACTTCTGCTCGAAGATTACGAGCCGCTCGATACGCTTCGCGCATCTTATCGTTTGCAGGGAAAATCTTTTCAATTTGAGCAGAAAGAAAAAATCACCGATTTATTTGCCGAAAATAAAAATTCCGCTTCCTTGACTGCTTCCGCTTTCGTCATCTATTCGCTCGTGCCGTATCTGGGAATTTTATTTTGTCCGGGCGCATTTTTGATGGGCGGCATCGGCATTTACGTTTCTTACCGCAAACCTTTCTTGGGCGGCGGGCGAACTTCCATTTACAGCCTTGCTTTGAGCGTGATTATTTTCGCCATACAGATTCTTTTGTGGTGGCTTTTATATATTATTCCCGAATTAAAAAGATAGTTGTCACTTGTCGGTTGTCGGTTATCAGTTAAAACATTCTGACTACTGACTACTGACTACTGACTTATGAAAATTGCCCGAATTGTCAGTTCAAATTCTCATATTGATTACGTCGCCCGCGTGATTGACGCGCTTGATGTTGCCGCGCCGCCGACGGTGGAAGATTACGGCTTCGCGCAATTTGTCAAATTGCCGTTTGAAGATGAAACGCAGATTGTCGGCGTGATTTATGACTCGATGCTCGTTAATCCTGAATACGCCAATTATGGACCGCGCCTTAGTCCAAAGCCCGAACTCGCTTCGTTCAGCCCTGATTATTTGAACGAACAAGGTTTTCTTATCGGAATTTTGCTGCTCGGCGCAGTTGATAAATGGGAGAAAATTACGCACGGCGTTCCGCGTCGAGTCATTCCTGCCGGGCAGGATGTTTATAAAATTGAAGCCGACGAGATAAAGAAATTTCACACCGACGCGAACGATTGTTTGCAAATTCATTATTATTCGCAAGTCGTCGCACACGCCGGACTTTTCTCCGTGCCGCTGCTCGAAGCAGTCATCGAAGAGCTTTCGCTAGATTGTTCGGATTCTGACCGGCAGCGGCTCGGCGTTCTCAAACAAACTTTGGCGTGGCAACGAACGCTCGGCGGAATGCGTCTATAGATTTGTCAGTCAAATCTCGTTCTTATTTTATCAATTAATTTAAAAAATTATATGAAATTCGTCGCTTTAGCATTGGTAGTCTTTTTTTCAACCGTCGGCGGTGTTTTTGCTCAGACGGATAAAAAGGAAGTAATTAATTTGCGCAAGCAGATTAAAATCCCCGATAAAGATATACTACGCAGCAACGAAAATACGAAACTTCCCGCAGGTGATTCATTGAAAATTTTTCTGGCGATAAAACGCAGTGGAAGCGAAGCCGAACATTTTGAAAAATGGGTTGATGAATGGAATAAAGAAGACGGCGATAAATACGGCAAACTCGAAGTTGTAAAAGATATTTCGAAAGCCGATGTCGTATTAACTCAATTCGTTTCAACCCGTATAAAGCAGGTTGGTGAAGCATCAGTTAGGGTAGGAAATATTCCCTCGCCGGAACAAAACATTTCACAGAAGACAAAAATTAAAGTCAATAATGAAGTAGGTTACAAACCTTTGCCGCTGCCGGTTTATTCTTATTTGATTACGCGCGAAAATGATGTTTGGACGATTATTTACCAAGGTGTTGAATCGAGTTTGCCGAATGAGCAATTGTTCAATCCCGAACTACGCTTATGGCGAACTTTCAAAGAAGAAATGAAAGCCCGTTAAGGAGTATCAGTTTAGAATTTGAAAACAAAGTATTATGAAAAAAATAATTTTATTACTAACCTTAATTTTAAGTTTCTCAGCAATCAGTTTTGCCCAACCGCGTTCGGTTGAGAAAAGCACGAAGCAAACGTCTGTTGCCAAAACGACTGCTCCGACTTCCTTTACTGCTAAATATGAAGGCGGAATGTTTGGATTCGACGATAAACAACAAGGCACGCTCAAGTTTGACGATGAAAACGAAAGATTCGTTTTTTTCGGCAAAGACCAAAAGGAAAAATTTTCGATTCCTTACAAGGCGATGACTTTGGTTTATGTTGGAACAAAATCCGTGCGCTCCGGAGCAGGAACGGCGGTCAGCGTAATTCCGCTTCCCGGCGCGGGGCTGGCAGGCTTGATTCGTGAAAAACGCCGCTACTTGGTGATTCATTTTTCTGACCCGGATGTCGAAGTGAGAGGTGTCGCCAATTTTAAACTCGAAAACGAACAAATGCGCGAATCAGTTGTTCAAACGCTCGGTGAAAAAGCCAAACTCACGCAACGCGGCGATGCTTTCTATCGGCAAAAAAGTGCGCCTACTACTGAACTTTAGTTGAATTTGTTGACTACGATGTAAATTGAAGTCAACACTACTTCATTTCAAGTTTAAACGAGGCAGTGATTGAAAAATTACATTTCAATCACTGCCTCATTTAATTTTTGGTTACAAAAGATTTTCGCTTTCTTGACACCGATTGCACTTGAAACCTAGACTTGAAATTTACTGGAAAGCCGATTTAAATTTTGTGAACCTACCGAATTACTTATCTCTAGCGCGTATCGTTCTCGTTCCCCTGCTGGTCGTCATTTTGTTGACACCGCTTGCGGAAGACTGGTTCGGAATCAGCAGTTATGCGCTTGCCATCGCTATTTTTCTCGCCGCATCTTTAACCGATATTCTCGACGGACATCTTGCTCGTCGCCGCAATCAAGTTTCCAATCTCGGCAAACTGCTCGACCCGATAGCCGATAAATTATTAATTTCCGCCGCTTTGATTGTCCTAGTCGAAAAACATCTCGCGCCCGCTTGGGCGGTCGTCATAATTTTGGGCAGAGAGTTTATCATTACGGGTTTGCGTTCAATTGCCGCCACCGACGGAATTATTATCCAAGCGCAAAAAGTCGGAAAAATAAAAATGTGGGCGCAATGCGTGGCGATTGTCGCTCTGCTCGTCGCCGGCGCAACGGGCAATCCGCCGGTTTCAAATTTCGGTTTGATTTTGCCGACGTTTCGCTTTTGGGAAGTCGCCGAAGTGCAAACGGCTTTTAATCATCTTTTTAGTTTTTCCCTCAACACAAATGATTGGCGCGTATTTGGGTATTTGGTCGGACGCGGTGCGTTATGGATTGCGGTTATTACGGCTTGCTGGTCAATGTATGATTATTTTAAATATTTTTTTGTTGAAAATAAACGGCGCAAATCGGTGAGCAAACTGACTTTAGCCGAACAAGAAGCAATCACGTCAAACAAATAAAAAACGGAAAATCGCTTCCCGTTTTGTTCTCCCCAAAATTTTTAAGCTAATACTTATAAGCACCTAAGAAAAAGTAATCAGGTATTTTGAGCCGATTTGTGAAAGAACTTTATCAAGTTCTTCGCACAAGTTTTTGTAGGAACTATACGCTTCCCAACTCAGCCAATCATACTTTATCTTTTC
>MWYZ01000066.1 GCA_002050365.1 Acidobacteria bacterium 28-1 | reverse complement strand
AACAAGTAAATATCCATTGAGTTGAAACTCTCCTTTTTCAAATTTGCAAGATTTAATCAAGTAGATTTCAACTCAATGCTTCACATTTTTCAAATATCAATTACTTTTTGTCCTGTACTTAGAATAATTTTATGAAATGGGTAAGCGGAGTTTTATCGGTTGGGACATTTGCAGTTTTATATTTTTTTGAACGGCGGCGACCACTGCGCCCGCAGCTTGAGCAGAAAGAAATTCAAACGACACGAAACGTGGCGATTGCAGCGGCGGCAGGTTTGGCATTAAATCTTTTTGAAAAACCGGTTGCCGAAAAATTTACGCGCTTTGTTGAAGAAAAGCATTTTGGATTATTGAAAATTTTTCATCTTCCGAAGTTTTTGGAAATTACGCTCGCTGTTATTTTACTCGATTACACGCTTTACATCTGGCACGTCTTGACTCACAAATTACCGTTTCTTTGGCGGTTTCATCAAATTCATCACACTGATTTAGATTTAACTGCTTCAACTGCGATTCGGTTTCACTTTGGCGAAATAACAATTTCGGTTTTGTTTCGCGCCGGACAAATTTTATTAATCGGTGTTTCGCCGAACGCTTTGCAAATCTGGCAGAGCCTTTTGTTTTTAAGTATTTTGTTTCATCATTCAAATGTGCGGCTCCCGAAAAAACTTGAAGAAAAGATACAAAAAATAATTGTCACGCCGCGTCTGCACGGCATTCATCACTCAATCGAAGAAAATGAAATGAATTCAAATTGGTCGAGCGGTTTGACGGTTTGGGATTTACTTCACGGAACTTTTCGCAACGACGTTTCACAGAATGAAATTACGATTGGTGTGAGGGAATTTGAAATAGTTGAAAAAGTTGAATTGCAGAAGATGTTAATTGAACCTTTTACTACGCAAAAACAATTTTGAAACTGTTAAAAAATGTCTTAGAAATCAAAGCCGCGTAATTAAAGCGGGCAGTAGGCAGTCAAATCTTGTTGACGGAATTTTCCTGCTTTCTGCTTGTTGCACGTTGCCAATTATATTTTTTTGTCGCACGTTTGCTCAAGCGTGCGATTCTTTTTTATAATCGAAAGTTTGTAACAGTGAAAAATTTTTAAACTATAAGAGACGATGCTGGCTTTTCGGACAAACAATCCAAAATCCAAAATCTAAAATCCAAAATCGAAATATGGCATTTTTTTGGCGAAGAAAAAAAGACGAAGACAAATTTTCAACCTCAATTTTAGGACTCGATAAATCAATCGAAGAACTCAAGGCGCAGGAAGCGGCGGTCGAGCGGGAAATCGGTGTGCGCTTTACAAAAGCGATTGAAAAAACCAGGCATTCAATTAACAACAAACTCGACACGATTTTTGAAAACCGCAAACAGATTGACGAGAAATTCCTGGACGAACTCGAAGAGATGTTAATCTCGACCGACATCGGCGTAGCGACGACTTTGCAAGTTCTCGATGCAATCCGGCGCGGCGTGTCGAGACAGGAAATCAGCGATTTGACCGCGCTCAAAGCGGCGATGAAAAAAGAAATTTTGAGCATTCTCGACCAATCGAAACAATCCGGCGTGGCTTCTGAAACGAGCATTGCCGATTCGATAAAACCTTATGTTTTGATGGTTGTTGGCGTGAACGGTGTCGGTAAAACGACGACTATCGGCAAACTAGCCCAGAGAATTAAAAACGAAGGCAACGAGATTTTAATTTGTGCGGCTGATACATTTCGCGCCGCCGCATCTGAACAACTCGAAATCTGGTCGCAACGCGCGGGCGTGCCGCTGATTCAGCAAAAACAGGGAACTGACCCGGCAGCAGTTCTATTTGACGCGCTGAAATCCGCTAAAGCAAGAAACGCCGATGTTTTGATTGTAGATACGGCAGGTAGACTTCACAATAAATCGAATCTGATGGCGGAACTCGAAAAAATGAAACGCATCGCGGGCAGAGAAGTAGAAGGCGCACCGCACGAAACTCTCCTTGTAATTGACGCAGTGACCGGACAAAACGGACTTGAACAAGCCAGACAATTTATGAAAACCGCCGACGTTACAGGAATTGTTTTGACCAAACTCGATGGCACGGCGAAAGGTGGAATCGCAGTGGCGATTTCTAAAGAATTAAATCTGCCGATTCGTTATGTCGGCATCGGCGAACAGGTTGACGATTTAATGGTTTTCGATGCGGAAACTTATGTGAACGGATTGTTTAATTGACAAAGGAGTTTGAGCTATGACGGAAATTGTAGAAGCCATTTATCAAAACGGAACTTTCAAGCCGTTAAAACCGCTTTCTCATTTGATAACCGAAGGGAAGAAGGTGCGGATAACGGTTGAGGACGAAGAATCTTCGGTAAATGAAATTATGAAATTAGCCGAAAATTTTTATGAAGGTTTGTCGGCGGAGGAAATCGAAGAGATTGAAAAGGTAATGCTCGACCGCTCGAACTTTTTCGGAGGCAGAGAGCTGTAATGCAGGAAACCTTGTTGGACACCGATACAATTTCGCTTTTTCTCCGCAGCCAGCCGAGTGTGATGACGGAAGCCGGTAATTACCTGAAATTTTATCAGGGCTTTACTTTCTCGATAATATCTCGTTTTGAAGTTCTGCGCGGATTAAAAATTAAAAACGCGCAAATTCAAATTGCCAAGTTCGAGAGAATTTCTTCAATCAGCCGTGTGTTAAATCTAAACGACGCGATTATTCTTCGCGCGTCAGACATCTACGCCGATTTATACAAACACGGTCAGATAATCGGTGATGCAGACATCTTGATTGCCGCAACCGCTCTGGAAAACAATTTGCCAATTATAACGAACAACGAAAAACATTTTAATCGAATTTCAGGTTTGCAAATTTTGAATTGGAATAAGTAATTGACACAAAAATTTTCAGAACTTGATTTACAAATGACGCGGCGTTCTTTGGAACTCGCGGCTTGCGGCGTTGGACAGGTCAGCCCAAGTCCGCTGGTCGGCTGCGCGATTGTTGCGGAAAACGGCGAAATGGTCGGCGAAGGTTGTTATATTTACGAAAAACTTACGCATGCCGAAGTTATCGCTCTAAACCAAGCAGGCGAAAAATCAAAAGGCGCGACGGCTTATGTTTCGCTTGAACCGCACGCGCATTACGGCAGAACGCCGCCTTGCACCGAAGCGTTGATAAACGCGGGAATCAAGCGCGTTGTGTGTCCGATTGAAGACCCGAATCCGCTTGTTGCAGGCAAAGGTTTTGAGTTTTTAAGACAATCGGGAATCGAAGTTGTCACGGGAATCTTGCAGGCGGAAGCCGAGCGACAAAACGAAAAATATATTCATTGGCACAAAGCGAAAAGACCGTTTGTGCATTTGAAAATGGCAATTTCTTTAGACGGCAGAATCGCTACCAGAACGGGCGATGCGCGTTGGATTACGGGCGAAGAATCCCGAAAAAAATCTCACGAATTACGCGCGGAATACGATGCAATTTTAATTGGTGCGAACACCGCGACAGTTGATAATCCAAGTCTTACGGACAGAAGTGGCAGACAACGAAGAAGAAAGCTCGTGCGCGTCGTGCTTGATAATACACTGAAACTTTCGCCGAATTCGCAGCTTGTTTTGACCGCCAGGGAAACGCCGACAATTGTCTTCACCGACAATGAAACGGACGAAAAAATTAAACTCTTAAAAGACGAAGGCGTGGAAGTCGTCCGCATTGCTGAAGGCGGCAGAAATCTATTCGGCGTTTTGCAGGAGTTAGGAAGAAGAAATTTGCAAAGCGTTCTGGTCGAAGGCGGAACAAACGTCGCGGGCGCATTCTGCGACGCGAAGTTAATTGACAAAATTTCGTTTTTCATTGCTCCAATCGTCATCGGCGGGCGAGATGCGCCGGCGGCAATCGGCGGACAAGGCGCACAAGTCTTGGCAAGCGCGATGCGCCTTCGTGATGTAGAAATCGTCAAACACGGCGAAGATTTAGAAATTTGCGGTTATCCAAAATGGAATGATTAAGTCTAAAGTCCAAAAATCAAGTTTCGCCAAAAAATCATTCGGGCAAAATTTTCTCGTTGACCAAAATTATATCGGCAAAATAATCTCTGCGCTCAATCCGCAAACGGGCGAAACGATTATCGAAATCGGCGCAGGTCGCGGCGCGTTGACGGAAATTCTAATCGCATCAGGAGCGAACGTCATTGCAATTGAACTCGAACGCGATATGATTGCTGTCTTGCGCGAACGATTTATCCACGAAGATAATTTCAAGCTCATCGAATCCGACGCTCTCACAGTTGATTTCGCCGAAACAATTTCAAATTTCAAATTTCAAATCTTAAATCATAAATCAGCTAAACTCGTTGCCAATCTCCCTTATTACATCTCAACTGCGATTTTGCAAACATTGATTGAACAAAAAGATTGCTTTTCCGAACTGATTTTGATGTTTCAGCGCGAAGTTGTCGAAAGGATTACCGCCAAAGTCGGAAATTCGGAGCGTGGGTTTTTGACGGTTATGACGGAAGCCTATTTGACGGCGGAAAAACTTTTCGACGTGCCGCCAACCGCATTTCTGCCCGCGCCGAAAGTTTGGAGTTCAGTTGTTCGTCTATTGCCGAAGGATGAAAAGATTGGCGACATAAATTTGTTTCGAGAAATTGTCAGCGCAGGTTTTGTGCAGAAGCGAAAGACTATATTTAATAATCTGAAAAATAAATTCGGCGACGTTGAAAATATTTTGCAGCAATGCCGGATTGATTCAAAACGTCGCGCCGAATCATTAACGATTGAAGAATGGAAATGTTTAGCGAGCAGTTTAGAGTTCCGCCTTTAGGCAGAAAATACAAAGACGAAAGGCGAAACAAAGAAGCTGAGTCGGAAATCAAAACTATATTACCTCTTGCAAAAGTATCTCAGTCCGCTTTGCTTTGTGAAAATAGCCCAGTGATTTATCGCTCTCGTTAAGGGCAAGTAAGCCATAACAAGTCCCGTAGGGACGAAAGAAATAACAAACGTCTGCCTCCCTACGGAACTTGTTACGGGTTGTGATGTTTCTCCAGTGATAAATCACTGGGCTATCTTCACACCGTCCCTGTCGGGACAACTTTTGCGAGAGGTTTATTATTCATATCGCTTTAATTTCGCCAACTGTTTTATGCAAAAGAAGCAGGAAAAAGGCTTTTGTGTTAAACTCATCGTTTGATTTAAATTGAAAAAAGTTGAGTAAAAGAGTGAATAAACTTGAGATAATACCGCTCGGTGGCATCGGCGAATTTGGAATGAATTGTATGGGAATCCGCTTCGGCGACGAGATGATAATCGTTGACGCGGGAATGGGTTTTCCAGAAGAAACACCTTACGGAGTTGATATTTCGATTCCAAATTTCGATTTTTTAGACGATTACGCCGATGATTTAACCGCTTTAATTTTAACGCACGGACATGAAGACCATATTGGCGCATTGCCTTATTTTTTGAAAAAATTTAATCTGCCCGTCTACGCTTCACGCTTTACGCTTGCCTTAGCCGAAAAAAGACTCTCCGAACATAAAATGCTTGACGATGTTTTGCTTCACCGCGTTGAAGCTAATGATGTTTCGGAAATCGGCAGCTTCAAAATCGAATACATTCACGCTTCGCATTCGCTCGTCGATTGTTTTTCGCTGGCGATAAGAACGCCGGTCGGCACTTTAATACATACAGGCGATTACAAAATTGATGAAACGCCCGTTATCGGCAAACCTTACGATTTAAAGACTCTGAAAAAATATGGCGACGAAGGCGTTTTGATGCTTCTGGCGGATTCGACCAACGCGACCGTGGCGGGCAGAACGCCTTCGGAACGCGCTGTGATTCCTGCATTTGAAGAGATTTTTGCCGACGCGGAAGGCAGAATTATCGTTTCGACATTTGCATCTTCGCTGCATCGCCTTCAAGTTGTCTTAGATATTGCACACGCTTTTGACCGAAGAGTTTGCGTGTTGGGGCGTTCGATGCAGAAAAACTTCGAGATTGCCTCCGATTTAGGATTACTCGATATTCCACACAACACTTTAATCGAACTTGGCGAATCGCGTTCTTTGGATGATGACCAAATCGTTTATCTCGTCACGGGTTCGCAAGGCGAATCCCGCGCCGCGTTGTGGAATATGGCATCGGGCAGGTACAAAGGTTTAGGAATTGAAAAAGGCGATACAGTGATTCTTTCGGCGCGGATTATTCCCGGTAACGACCGCGCCATCTCAAGGCTTATCGGAGAGATTTACAAACACGGCGGAAATATCATCGAGGAAAAACGCCGCTTGATTCACGTCTCAGGTCACGCTTCGCAGGAAGATATAAAAATTATGACCGAAACCGTTCGCCCGAAATTTGTCGTGCCGATTCACGGTGAATACCGGATGCTTTTCCGCCACAAAGAATTTATCAAAAATCACGTCGAAGGCTACACGGACGAAAACATAATTTTGATCGAAAACGGCGATGTTTTGGAACTTGACGGCAATGCGGCGCGAATCGTCGCGCACAACGACATCGGCAAATCGTTTATTGACGAAGCGCATCTTGGCGAGATTGATTACGAAATTATCCGCGAGCGCAAAAAACTTGGTTTTAGCGGTTTGATTACAATGGTTGTGGCGGTTGACAGGGAGACGAAAAAACTCAAAAGCGAACCGCAAATCACCGTGCAAGGCGTAGCGGGAATCAATCCGCTCAACGGACTTCTTCAAAACGCCCGCCAATCAATCGCCGAGATTATCACCGAAACTAAGCGCGATAAATATCAAGACAAAAATTTTATGGCGGAAACTCTGCGCGTTCACTTGAAAAGGATGATTCAGCAGGAAACGGGAACAAAACCCGTGATTGTCTCGACCGTGGTTGAAGTTTAGTATGAATTCTCTGGAACTCTTGAAAACGGCTAAAGTCGAAGTCTCGCCGGAAACATTTTTTCTCGTTTCTCTGCCGCACGCTGATTGGGTAAAACTGCTCGAAAATCCAGAACTCTCTCCGCGAATGACCGCGCCGTTTATGATTTTTCGGGACAAATGGGAAGTTACATTATTACTCGACGAAATTGATTTCGGAACAATTCGCCACGCCGTTCGGGAAGCAAAGACGGAAGGTAATTTTCGACTTTTGAGTTTTGATATTGAGTTAGATTTTAACGCGGTCGGTTTTATGGCGGAAGTCGCAAGAATTTTAGCCGAAGCCAAGATTCCAATCGTTGCGCTGTCGGCTTTTTCACGCGATCATCTTTTAATTAAACAGCAAGATTTGTCGGAAGCCTTGAAATTTTTGGGCAGATATGTTGGAGAGCTTTGTTAGCGGAAAATTTAAAATGCAAAATAGTTTTATTTTCCGTTTTCCATTTTCCGTTTTTCATTCAATTTATGTTTTGGAAAGACAAAATCGTATTTTTAACGGGCGCATCGAGCGGCATCGGCGAAGCGTTAGCATTGGAAATAGCAAAATGCGGGGCGACGCTCGGATTGCTTGCGCGGCGTGAAGTATTATTGAAAGAACTCGCCGACAAATGTGAGCGAAACGGCGGCAAAGCGAGATATTTTGCGGTTGACGTAACTGACGCGAACGCGGTTGCAGAAGCGGCGGAATCTTTGCGAAACGAATTCGGCAGGGTTGATATTCTAATTGCCAACGCGGGCATCGGCGGAAATAATTCCGAAACCAGAAACTTCAATCCGCAAGCTGTCGCTCAAGTCATCAACATAAATTTGCTCGGCGCAGTCAATGCGGTTTCCGCCGTTTTGCCGGCAATGCTGGAAAATAAAAGCGGGCAACTGGTTGCAATTTCGAGTTTGGCGGGTTTTCGCGGTCTGCCGAAATCCGCCGCTTATTCGGCGAGCAAAGCGGGAATGACGGCGTTTTTTGAAAGCGTTCGCCTTGATGTGCAAACCAAAGGTATTGCCGTGACGATTATTCAGCCCGGATTCATCAAAACGCCTTTAACAGCGGGACGCAATAATAAAATGCCGTTTTTGATGGAACTCAAAGACGCGATTCCGCTGTTTCTCCGCGCTGTCGAAAAACGTAAAAAATTCGCCGCATTTCCCTGGCAGCTTGCAACCTTAGTTCGGCTGGGCAAAATTTTCCCCGCGTGGCTTTACGATAGAATTGCCGGACGCACTCAATTTAGAACGTAATTCTAAATTACGAATTTCGAATTATTTAGCAATTTGATCAATTCGTAATTCGCAATTGATTCAGATTATGAATTTTCTTCAAGCAATAATTCTCGGCATTGTTCAAGGCTTAACCGAATTTATCCCGATTAGTTCAACGGCGCATCTGGTTTTCGCCAGCCGTTTGACTAACCTTTATGAAGGAAATCCCGAACAGACGACCGCGACGATTGCCGTTTTGCAGCTCGGCACATTACTCGCGGTTTTCGTTTATTTCGCCTCCGACATTTTGAGCATTACCGCCGCATTTATCCGCGACCATTGGAATTTATTGACGCGAAGGCGCAATGTCAGATTTTCCGGCACGCACGGCGTTCGCCCGATTTGGCTGTCGGAAGAAGCGTGGCTCGGCTGGCTGATAATTCTCGGCTCGATTCCAATTGGCGTAATCGGTTTGTTGTTCAAAAATTTAATCGAAGGCGCGGCAACCAAAAATCTCTGGGTGATTGCAATAATGTTGATTTCGATTGCGGTTTTGCTCACCTTCGCTGAACTTGTCGGAAAACGCCGAAAAGAAATCAACGATTTCGGCTTGCTCGATGCAATTGTTGTGGGATTTGCGCAGGTTTTAGCGTTAATTCCGGGCGCGAGCCGTTCGGGTTCGACCATCATGGGCGGGCTTTTTGTCGGACAAAAGCGCGAAGCCGCCGCTCGATTTTCATTTTTACTTTCAATTCCTGCAATAACCGCGAGTGGTCTGCTTGAACTCAAAGAAGCGTGGTCACTTCTGCCACAGGAAAGTTTCGCGCCTCTCCTTGTCGGGACAATAGTTTCGGCATTCGTCGGCTATCTTTCGATTTGGTTTCTAATTGCTTTTCTGCGAAAACGCTCGACTGCGATTTTTATCGGTTATCGCATTGTTCTCGGTGTTATAATTCTCGTGTTGCTTTGGCAAGGCGTGATAAGTTCGCAAATTTAGAGAAAGAAATTTATGGAAGTAGCAATCGAAAAACTTGCGGTCATTAGTTTTCTCCTGATTGGCGTATCGCATATCTTTCAACCAAAAGTTTGGGTAAGTTTCTTCATTGGCATTCGAGAAAAGGGCGAGGTCGGAGCATTTATAAATGCTTTTATCCATTTTCCGCTTGGTGCTTTAATCGTCGCTTTTCATAATGTTTGGCACGGAATCCCGATGATTCTAACCTTGATGGGTTACGGTTTATTGTTGAAGGGTTTTATCAATTTCGTTTTTCCAAAACTTGGACTAAAAACTTTAGAACAAGTTTCGCACGAAAAATCTTGGGAGTTTGTCGTCGCAGGTTTTTTCTCGGTTGGAGTAGCTCTTTTATTTTTATACTCTCTACTTAACAGATGAAGCGTTGGACAATTCAAAAACACAGTCACGATGAAGTGAAACTGCTGGCAAACGCTTTAAAAGTTTCGCCGATTGTCGCCGCTCTGCTCATTTCTCGCGGTTATGAAACGGAAGAAAAAGCGCACCAATTTTTAAATCCTTCTATCGAACATCTTCACGAGCCATATCTTTTAAAAGATATGAAAACAGCAGTCAATCGCATTTTAAAAGCAATTGAAAATGACGAGAAAATTCTCGTTTGGGGAGATTACGATGTTGACGGCACGACGGGAACAGTTGTTTTGCGAAAGGCTCTGGAAATTCTTGGAGCAAAATCAATCTTTCACGTTCCGCATCGTTTCACGGAAGGTTACGGCATCAACATTCCCGAGTTGGAGAAAGCAAAGGAACGCGGCTGCTCGCTCGTCGTCAGCGTAGATTGCGGCATTCGGAGTTTCGAGCCGTTAAATTGGGCAAAGGAAAACGGCTTGGACGTGATTGTTACCGACCATCATTTACCTGATGAATCGAACGGAAATCCGCCCGCACTTGCCGTCGTCAATCCAAATCAGCCGGATTGCGAATATCCAGACAAAAATCTCGCAGGCGTTGGTGTTGCCTTTAAATTGGTGCACGCTTTACTGAGAGAAAAAGGAAAGGAAAATCTTGTCAAAGGATTTTTGAAAGTCGTCGCCATCGGCACCATTGCCGACGTGATGAAATTGACGGGCGAAAATCGAGCAATCGTTTCGCTCGGTTTGAAAGATTTACCGAAAGCCGTCAACTACGGCTTAAAAGCGTTGATGGAAGTCGCCGACTGTACGGGCGAAATGTCGAGTTATGACATCGGTTTTCGCATCGCGCCGAGAATAAATGCGGCGGGTCGAATGGATGCGGCGCGGCACGTCGTCGAACTGTTGGAAACAACTGATTTTGACGAAGCCAGAAGCATTGCTGAAATGCTCAACAGTCGAAACCGTGAGCGGCAAAAAATCCAGCAAGAAATAACTGCTTTGGCTTTTCTGGAAACAAAAGAAATTACAAGCAAAAATTTTATTGTCGTGGCGGGCGAAGGCTGGCATCGCGGCGTGATTGGTTTGGCAGCATCGAAAATCGCCGAAAAACTTTATCGTCCGACAATTGTTTTATCGCTTGAAAACGGCATCGCGCACGGCAGCGCGAGGAGCATCGCGGGCTATCATTTATTAAACGGTCTAGATTCGTGCAGCGAACTTTTTGAGCAATACGGCGGACACGCGGCGGCGGCGGGAATGAAAATAAGGCGAGAAAATATCGAGCAATTGCAGAAAAAAATGAACGACCACGCGACCGCTAATTTATCGGCGGATGATTTGATTCCTGAATTAAAAATTGATGCGGTTATCTCTTCAAACACTTTGAATCTCGACCTTGTGCAGGAATTAAAACGATTCGAACCGTTCGGTATGGGAAATTCAAAGCCGCGATTTTTGACGAAAGATCTGTTTTTAACGGGCGAGCCATATGTCATGAAAGAGAAACATTTGAAGTTAAAACTCGCCGACAAAGACGGCAAACAGTTTGAAGCGGTTTGGTGGGACGGCGTTGACAAATCAGGCGAGCAAACTTTGAAACCGAAAACGCGCATCGAATTAGCCTATACGACCGACGCGAACACTTGGAACGGAAACACCAGATTGCAGCTTGTGGTTGAAGACTTAAAAACAGGGAATTAAAATTTTGATAATTTAAATGTCCGATAAACAGGAAAAAAAAATCCAAAATTTCCAACTCCGCGCCCGAATGCCTTTAATTATTCGCGTTGCGGCAGTTTTCGCGCTGGCGGCGACGATTATTGCCATCGGCATCGGATTTTATCGCTCCAGAAACAATCAGGAATTTCGGATGAAAGGTTATCCGACTGAACTTTCCAAAGATGTTGTTGCTCAAGTCAACGGTTACGAACGGCGCGAAACCGATGGCGATGTCGTTAAGTATTATATTAAAGCCGACAAAGCGACGACTTTTACTGATAATCATCAAGAATTGGAGAACGTCTTCCTGCAGGTTTTCGGCGAAACAGGTGAAACTTCAGACCAGATAAAAGCCCAAAAAGCGGTTTACATTCCAGCCGAAAACAAAAATTTCACGGCTTATTTTGCGGGCGACGTGAACGTCGAAACGCGCGACGGACTAAAAGTTAAAACCGAACAACTGACTTATAACAAAGAAACCGAGATTGCCAATGCCGATGAACTCATTGAATTTTCGCGCGAAAACGTAACGGGCAAATCCTTCGGCGCGATTGTAAAAACAAAAGAAAAAACGCTTGAATTATTGCGAGATGTGGAAATTATCGCAAACGGTCAAGGCACAGGTGAATTTGCTAATTCAAATTTTCAACAAGCTAGAATCGCGGCGAGACACGCTTTTTTAAATCAAGCCGACGGAAAAATCGATTTTAATCAAAGTGTTAATATCAATATCACGCCGAATGAGTCTGACGCTTCATCGCAGCCGACTGATATAAAATCAGACCGCGCAACCGCGTTTTTCGTCAACAAAGAAATTAAGAAAATTGATTTGAACGGCAATGTTGATGTTTATCAAAAGCCGACAAGCGCAAACGCGAAATGGACGAAAACGCGGGCGAATCGTGCCGTTGCAAATATCAACAAAGAATTAAAGCAACTCGAACTTTTTGAAAATGTCTTTATCGAAACTGCTTCAAATGGTGCCAAGCCGACGCAGATAAAAACGAATTACGCCATTTATGAAAAAGACTCGGATAAATTTGAATTGAAAAACGGCGTAGAAATTGTTACCGCGCAGGACAACAAACAAACGATTATTAAATCTTCCGAAGCGATTTACGAACAGGCAAACGGCAAAGTCTTTCTCTACGGCGCGGCGGAAATAACGCAAGGCGTGGATTTTCTGAAAGGCGACAATGTAACGGCGGAACTTTTTCCGAACAAAAAACTCAAAAACGCTTTTGTCAAAGGTAATGCTTATTTGAAACAAACCGCGCCGGAACGAACGACGGAAATTTCGGGCGACGAGTTAAACGCTTTTTGGGGTGATAATCAGCAATTGCAAATCGCCAACGCTTTGGGAGCGAGCAACGCAGTTTTGATTCCTGCAAAATCGGACGAATATACAAAGGTTACATTGTCCGCGCCGAACGCCATCAAATTAAATTTCAACGGCGCAGGTCTTTTAGAGCAGATGCAAACCGAAGGGCGCACAACCGTTGCAATGACCGCGCCGACGGGCAAAATTGATGCTTCCAATAAACGTCTGACGGCGGACACGGTGAAAACTTTGCTTAATGCCAATGGTAAAGATTTAGCGAAAGCCGAAGCCGTCGGCAATGCGGAATTATTTGTCGAACCTTTAAGAAATTCGGCGGAAAATTATCGAACGACGGTGAACGCGCCGCGCTTTGATTGTGATTTTTTTGAAACGGGAAATAGCGCGAAAAATTGTTCGGCGACAGGAAAGGCAAAAGCCGTGCGCGTTCCAACCATCACAGGCGAAAATCGCGGCAATCAGACTTTAATTTCCGACCGAATGAACGCGAGTTTTAATCAACAATCGCAAGACATTCAGCAATTTGATGCGGTTGGCAACGCCAAGTTTTCAGAACTTGACCGCAATGGAACTGCCAATCAAATAACTTTTACGGCGAGCGACGAAACGGTTCGTCTGCGCGGCGAACCGTTGGTTTCCGATTCGAGAGCGCGAGCGAAAGCGAACGAAATTGATTGGGACACGCGCAATGAAAAATCTTTTCTGCGCGGAAAAGTTTCAACAACTTACATCAGCCAAAAACAGACGGGCGGCGCAACGCCATTCGCCGAATCGAACTCGCCGGTTTTTATCACGTCAGATGCGGCGGAATTTCAGCATCAAGCCGAAACGGGAATTTACACGGGCAATGCTCGCGCTTGGCAGGAAAATAATTACGTTCGCGCCGACCGACTTGTTTTGCAGCAAAAGCAAGGTCAGCTTTATGGTGAAGGCGCCGTGCAGAGTCTTCTTTATGACGCGAAACGCAAGGAAAACGGCAAGGAATCAAACGTTCCTGTTTATGCTCAGTCGCAAAAAATTTATTATTTCAAAGATAAAAATTTGCTACGCTATGAAACCGATGTTGACATCCGGCAAGGCACGGACAGAATCGTGGCGGGCGTAGCGAATGTTTATTTGACGGACAAAAACGAAGTCGCGCAAACCGTCGCGGAGAGAGATGTCGTCGTTACGTCGCCGAACCGAAAAGCCGTCGGCGATTACGCGCAATACGTTGCGGCGGACGAATCAATTGTTTTGCGCGGCAATCCCGCCAGAATTGACGACAGCGAAAGCGGTTCGACGCAAGGCGCACAAGTTACGGTATTTTTGAAAACTAACCGCGTTATCAACGAGAGCAAAACCAATCAGACAAATACGGGCAGGATTCGGACGGTTTATAAGGTTAAGAAACAGTGATGCTTAATCATTTTAGATTTATTTTAATAAACTAAATTTCGTCATTTTCCCTTTTCTTGATTATCAAATAAACTTTTCTTGAATGTCGAACTTTTTTCAACCCGAAAATTCAAATTCAATCAACGGCAGAAACGAAAGTGTTCCTGCCGATTCGCTTTCTGCGCTTCATTTGCAGAAGACTTACGGGCGACGGCGCGTAGTTGATGATGTTTCGCTTTTTGTCGAGCAAGGTGAAGTTGTCGGACTGCTCGGCGCAAACGGCGCGGGCAAGACGACGACCTTTTATATGATGACCGGACTCGAACGTGCCGAAGCCGGAAAAATTTTCTTGAATTCGCAAGACATTACGAGTTTGCCGATGTATTTGCGGGCGCGTTTGGGTTTAGGTTATTTGCCGCAAGAACCTTCGATATTTCGAAAGCTGTCGGCGGAGCAAAATATCTTAGCGGTATTGGAAACGCTCAAACTTTCCCGCTTAAATAGATTTGCGCGGCTTGAGAAATTGTTGGAAGAATTCGGCATCGCGCACGTTCGCCGAACGCGCGGCGATGCGCTTTCGGGCGGTGAACGTCGCCGCGTCGAGATTGCGCGTTGTTTGGCAACCGAGCCGCAATTTATTCTGCTCGATGAACCGTTCGCGGGTATTGACCCGATAGCCATTGACGATATTCGGGAAATTATTCTTTATCTGAAAAATCAAGGCATCGGAATTTTGATTACCGACCACAATGTTCGCGAAACTTTGGGAATTACCGACCGCGCATACATTATGGCGGAAGGGAAAATTTTGCGAAGCGGCGAGCCTTCGGAGTTGATTCAGGATGCGGACGTGCGGCGCCTTTATTTGGGCGAAAGATTTAGTCTTTAACCGCGAAGTTGCGCGAAGAACACGCGGTTTTCTGCCTTTGATTACTTTCACTTTTTCGTTTCAAACAGTTATAATATCGGCAGCTAACAAATTTTAATTTATTGGCTTATGAGAGTTTCCAAAATAGGCTTTTAAGCAAGATATGTCATCGTTAAGACTTACTCAAAAATTATCTCAGCGGATGGTTTTGACTCCGCAACTTCGACAGCGAATTGAAATGCTGCAGATGACGACGCTCGAATTGAGCGATCTCATCCAGCAGGAAATCGTTTCTAATCCAATTTTGGAGGAAGTTCAGACCGAAGAGGAATTTGAGGAAATCGCCAATAAAATTCTCGACCAAAACTCTGACGGAAACGACGAATATTACGAAAACGGAAAGGATAAAGAGTTTGACGCGGCGGCTAATTTTGAACAAGCCGAAACCTTCACGCCCGAATCTCCGAGCGAAAACGGCTTAAATGATGAAAATGTGTCAGAATTTGAAGGTGAAGATTTTTCAGCGGATAAATCCGATGCGTTTGATGAAGTTGATTACGGCAGGGAATTTCAAGATTACCTCGACCCCGGATACAAAACTCAAGAACTGGAATTCAAAGACGACGCGCCGAGCTTCGACCAGTTTTTGTCGCGTTCCACTACATTAACCGAACATCTCGAATGGCAACTCAATTTGCTGCAAATAAGCGAAAAGTTGAAAGACGTTGCGATTTGCGTTGTCGGAAATTTGGACGAAGACGGACGGTTGACGACCAGCAACGAAGAAATCGCCGAAATGTGCGATTGCTCCGATGAGATGGTCGAAAAAGCCCGACGAGTCGTGATGCAATTAGATCCGGTCGGTTGCGGCGTGCGAGATGTGAAGGAGTGTTTGCTCGTCCAATTAGAAACTAACGGCGAATACGAAAGTTTGGCGACGGATTTAGTCAAAAATCATCTCGAAGATTTGCAGCCACATCGCCTGCAACATCTTTCAAAAGATACGGGCATTGACCTCCAAGTTTTAAACGAAGAAATTAACAAAATTCGGATTCTCGACCCGTATCCGGGCAGACGTTATTCGTCGGACGAGCCGATTTACGTTTCGCCGGAAGTTTATATTGAAAAGGTGGAAGACGATTATATAGTGTATTTTACAGACGACGGAAGCCCGCGTCTGCGCATCAGTCCGACTTATCAAAAATTAGTTGCGCAAAGTGAAACGTCGAAGGAAACTAAAGATTTTATCAAGGAAAAGGTGCGTTCGGCAGTTGATTTGCTGCGAAATATTGAACATCGCCGTCAAACTATTTACCGCGTCGTCGAGTGTATTGTTGACCGCCAGCGCGAATTTCTTGACAAGGGCGTTCAATATATCAAACCGATGATGCTCAAGGACATCGCTGAAGACATTGGAATGCACCTTTCAACGATTTCCCGCGTCGTCAATCGCAAATACGCGCACACGCCGCAGGGCGTTATTGAGTTGCGAAGATTCTTTTCGGAGGGAATGCTCAACGAAGACGGCGAGGAAGTTTCGACGCGCATTTTGAAGCTGCGAATCAAGAAAATGATTGAAGACGAAGATTCGCACAAGCCGATGACTGACGACCAGATTGTTAAACTCCTTAGTAAAGAAGGAGTCAAACTTTCGCGGCGGACAATCGCTAAATACCGCGACCAGATGCAGATTCCAGGGTCGCGTGAACGCAAAACAGTTATCTGAATTTTGGATTTTAGATTTTGGATTTTGGATTATTTTGTAGTGAGCTATTCCTAATTTGTGATTACCGTTCAAATTGTCAACGAACAAATAACCAACTACAAACTGTATCCAATCCAAAATCTAAAATCCAAAATCGAAACGAGGTTAAAAGATGAAATTTGAATACACGGGCAGGCATATTGACGTAACTCCGGCGTTGCGTTCACACGTTGAAGAACATTTCGAGAGAATCAGTCATTTATTTGACGGCGACAGTGCCAACGCGCACGTTATTATCGAAGTCGAAAAAGGTCGGCATCATTCGGAGATTGTCGTCAAGTGGCGCAAGGAAGTTTTGACCGCGAATACGAAAAATTCCGATATGTATCAATCGTTGTCGCAGACGATTACGAAAATTGAAAAGCAAGCCTTAAAATTCAAAAACAAAATAACCGATAAGCATCATAAAGCGAAAAAGGTCGGCACGATTGCGCCGGTCGAAGAAGCGATTGAGCCTGCGCCGAATTCGCCGCGAATTATAGATTCAAACAGCTATGCAGTGAAACCGATGACGGCGGAAGAAGCGGTTCTTCGCCTCGGCGATGAAGAAAATCAATTTCTAGTTTTCCGCAACGCCGACAACGAGCGCATCTCAGTTATCTATAAACGCAAGGACGGAAATTACGGTTTGATTACGCCTTAATGCAAAAATGTTCCCAGATAAAACAAATGAAGAGCCGAAAATTTCCGTTGCCGATTTTGTCAAAAATGCACCTGTCAAATTAGATGTTGAAGTTTTGGCGGGTGAAAATGGATTGCGGCAAAAACAAATCGTTTCTTCCCGCATTCAAAAACTCGGATTAGCTTTAGCCGAGTTTTCGAATTATATTCACGCGGGGCGCATTCAAATTGTTGGACAAAGTGAGATTTCTTATCTCGAACAGCTAGAAAGCGAGCGAAGAATTGAAGCGTTAAATAATCTCGACCTCGACAAAATAAGCTGCGTTTTAATTACCAAAAATCTCGAACCGCCGCTAGAAATAGAAACTATCGCCGAAGAAAAAAATCTGCCTGTTCTCCGCACCGCGCAAGTTAGTTCAGAAATCATCAATCTGGTTTCTAACCATTTATTAAAAGTGTTCGCGCCGCAAACGAATCTGCACGGCGTTTTAATGGGAATAGTATGGACTCGGCGTGTTGATTTCGGGCGATTCGGGCATTGGTAAATCAGAATGCGCTCTCTATTTGATTGCTCGCGGACATCGGCTGATTTCCGATGATACGATAATTTTGAAACGAATCGGCGATTGTTTGGAAGGTTCTTCACCCGAATTGACACGAGCATCTTGAAATTCGCGCACTCGACATTATCAATATCCGCGATTTGCTCGGCGTTTCGGCAGTCGGCGCACCGAAAGCGATTGAATTAGTTATCAAAGTTAAGAAATGGATTGATGTCGCCAAAGTCGAAAGGTTTGGACTCGACCGCCATGAAGAAGAAATCTTCGGCGTGAAAATCATTAAGTTCGTTTTGCCTGTTAGCGCGGGCAGAAATCTCTCAACTTTGATAGAAACTGCCGTAAGAATTCATCTCCTACGCGATTCGGGCTTTGATGCGGCGAAAATATTGATTGAAAAACATTCGGCAATGCTGAAAAGCAATGTAAATTGAAGTTAAATGATAAGAGGTAAATTGTAAAAAGTAACCATTCCATTTACCATTAAACATTCAGCATTATTCTATGTCCAAAAATAAGATCGAGAAAAAGAATCTGCCTAATCTGGTTATCATTACTGGTTTGAGCGGTTCGGGAATGAGTTCGGCGACCAACGCTTTTGAGGATTTGGGTTTTTTTTGTGTTGATAATTTGCCGCTCACGATGCTTCCAACTTTTTCTCGTCTGCTTTTACCAATTTCTGAAGAAACTGTCGCAATTGAAAAAGCCGCGCTCGTTATTAACATTCGTGAACGCCACTTTTTGTCGGAATTTCCGAACGAGATAAAAAAAATCAGCAAAAAACTCCAGCCGTATGTTTTATTTTTTGAAGCGTCGGACGAAGTTCTGCAACGCCGTTTCAGTGAAACTCGTCGTCCGCATCCGACTAATTCGGGCAAAGGTCTGCTCGCGGCAATTCAAGCCGAAAAAAAGGCGATGCAGAAAATCCGCGAAACGGCTGATTTTATAATTGATACTTCGGAACATACGGTTCACACGCTGCGGCGGTTGTTGGTTGAAAAGTTCGGTCAAGCGAAAGACGGTTCGCCGCTTCACATTCAATTTCTAAGTTTCGGACACAAATACGGCGTGCCGCGCCAAGTTGATTTGCTTTTTGACGTGCGCCATTTGCCGAATCCATATTTTGATAAAAATTTAAAGGAGTTGCCGGGAACGAATCGGAAAGTTGTAAATTTTTTGGAAAAACAAACGGAAGTCGAAGAAACAATCAGGCGTTTCAAAGATTTGCTCGAATATCTGCTTCCGCTTTATAAACGCGAAGGGAAATCTTATCTGACGGTTGGAGTCGGCTGTACGGGCGGACGACATCGCTCGGTGATGGTGGCGAATCGGTTGAGCAAAGCATTGAAAAATGATTCTTTCGATGTTTCGGTTTCGCACCGCGACGTTCAAAAGTGAAAAGGTGAAAGAGTGAAAAAGTGAAAAAGTTAGGAATAGCAAGCAGAGATTTTCGATACGAATTAAATCCAAAATCCAAAATCCAAAATCGAATTATGTCTGAACAAAAAAAAATCGGCGGAGTAATTGTTTCACATGGACAAGTCGCCAACGAACTCCTTGCGGCGGCGGAAACGGTGATCGGAGCGCAGAATCATATCGTTGCGGTTTCAATCGGCTGGCACGATGATGTCGAAATGGCGAAAGACGAAATCAGGCGCGCTATCAAACAAGTTTCGCAAGGCAACGGCGTGTTGCTCCTGACCGATATGTTCGGCGGAACTCCGACGAATATCTCGGCAATGTTTATTAAAGCGAACGAAATTGAAATTGTTACTGGCGTGAATTTGCCGATGGTTATTAAACTTGCCACACAAAACGAAATGTTGACGTTGATGGAAGTGGCGAAAGAAGTCGAAGAGCAGGGGAAACAAGCAATTTATCGAACGAGCCAACTGCTCGAGCCGCAGAAGTTGAAGAAGGATGCTTGAAAGTAAAATAAAGGTCTGCAATCCGCTTGGGCTTCACGCCCGCGCCGCCACTCAACTCGTTCGTCTGGCAAGCGGTTTCAAAAGTAAAATCAAACTTCGTCGCACGGATAACCACATCTTTGCCGATGCAAAATCAATTTTGAGCGCGTTGACTTTAGCCGCTTCAAAAGGCGTGGAATTGAAGATAGAAGTCGAGGGCAAAGACGAAAGTGAAGCGATGCAAGCGATTGAAGAAATTTTTAGGAAAGGTTTTGGAGAAATTTAAAACTGGGAACGCCTCGAAAGGCGAAAGGAGAAAGAAAAGCGCACAGATTTAATTTTCGCCTTTCGCCTTCATCCTTTCCCCTTTCGCCCCGCGCTTTCAGTAAAAAAATATGCTTTTAGAAAACGGAGATTATCCGGGGAAAAATAAAGCGGTTGGAATCATTGGCGTTCCGCTCGGCTACGGCGCGGGGACGCAGGGAAGTGAACTCGGCGCAACGGCAATCAGAGTCGCGAAAATACGCGGTGCTTCGCTCGTCGAACACATCAGTGAACTCGGCTACGAAGTAAAAGATTACGGCGATGTCGAAATAATCAAGCCGAATTATGTTGCCGAGAGGAACGAAAATCCAAAATACTTAAAAGAAATGCTCGCGTCTTATGAAAATATAGCGAAAGGCATCAAGCAAATCTTAAAAAACAATGAGTTTCCGGTTATTTTAGGCGGCGACCATTCGATAGCAGCCGGCACGTTTTCAGCAATCACTTCATTTTTTCACGAGCAAAAAAAGGAAATCGGACTGATTTGGATGGACGCGCACGCCGATATTAACACGCACGAAACTTCGCCAACGGGCAATCTTCACGGAATGCCGCTTGCCGCGCTGCTCGGTTACGGCGAGCCGTCGTTAGTTAATTTGGAAGGTTTTGCGCCGAAACTGAATCGGAAGCTTTTCGCTCACATCGGAGCAAGAGATTTAGATGCGGGCGAAAAACGGCGAATCAGAGAACTCGGAATGTGCGAAAACTTTTTCACGATGAGCGACATTGACCGGCGCGGAATGCTCGCTTGTATCGAAGATGCAATAAAAATTGCTTCACGGGCAGCGGACGGTTACTCGGTTACCTTTGACGTTGATATGATTGACCCGCGTTTTGCGCCCGGTTCGGGAACGCTCGTGCGCGGCGGAACAACTTACCGAGAAGCGCATCTCGCGCTCGAAGCGATTGCTGAAAATGGCGGAATGCGATCGTTTGAGGTCGTTGAAGTCAATCCAATGCTTGACCAAAACAATATTACGGTTGAACTCGCGGGTGAGCTTATTTTGTCGGCGTTGGGGAAAACTATTTTATAAGTTACAGGAAGTTGCGGGAAGTTACAGGAAGTTATCAGATAGTTATAGATAGTTTTAGATAGTTCAAGAATTTTGAATCAGAAACTTCTGCAACTACCTGCAACTATCTGCAACTATCTGAAAACTCTTTATGAAAACTCGTATCGGCATAATCTTCGGCGGACGTTCGGGCGAACACGAAATCTCAATTCGCTCGGCGAAAACCGTTATCGAACAGATTGATAAAAACAAGTATGAAGTCGTTCCCATTGCCATTGGCAAAGAAGGAAATTGGCTGAATCCGTCTGAATCTTTACGATTATTGCCCGCCGGCATTCAGGAAAATCTGAATGAAAGCGTCGGGAATTTTCCAATTAACGCGATAGCTTTGGTCGGCGACACGAAATATAAAGGCTTAACGAATCTGGAAAACGGCGGAAAGTTTGCGCCGCTCGACGTGGTATTTCCCGTTCTACACGGAACTTTCGGCGAAGACGGCACGATTCAAGGATTACTGGAAATGGCTGATATTCCTTATGTCGGTTGCGGAGTTCTCGGGTCAGCTTGCGGAATGGACAAGGTTTTTATGAAATCTCTGTTCCGCGATTCGGAGTTGCCAATGTGCAAATACGTTTGGTTTTTGCGATACGAATGGGAACGCAACACCGATGCGGTTATCAAACAAATTGAAGCCAAATTAGGATTTCCGTGTTTCGTAAAACCCGCCAATCTCGGCTCATCGGTGGGCGTATCAAAAGCGATGGATGAAGATTCTTTGAGAAAAGCCATTGATTTAGCCGCTGAATACGACCGCAAAATCGTCGTCGAAGAGGGCTTAGACGTGCGCGAAATTGAATGTGCTGTTATAGGTTATGAAACACCGCGAGCGAGTTTGCCGGGCGAATATATTATTAATGACGTGGGGAAAAAATTTCTCGATTATACTGAAAAATACGCTGGCACCGGCAATAATGAGTTTGTCGTTCCCGCGCTAATTTCCGAAGAACTGTCCGCGAAAATTCAGCAACTCGCGATAACTGCATTTCGAGCGGTTGACGGTTCAGGCTTGGCGCGAGTTGATTTTTTCCTGCGAAACGATACGGGTGCGTTGCTCGTTAACGAAATCAACACTTTGCCCGGTTTGACAGACGCTTCCGGCTTTCCGAAAATGTGGGCGGGAACGGGTTTGGAATTTACACAAGTAATTGATGAGTTAGTTAATTTAGCATTGGAACGCCACGCTGATAAATCGAGGAATAAGACGAACTTTTGAGTTCAGTTGCAAAAATAGAATTTGTCAGTCAAACTGTTTCAATTGGCAAAAAGCCAAAATTTCAGGGAGGAATAGAAAAATGTCAGTAGCAAAAAATATCGAAATTACGTCAACGTCGCCGAGCAGTTTTGAAGATGCCATCGAGAAGGGAATTGCGAGAGCAACGAAAACAATTGATAACGTGCGCGGAGCTTGGATTAAGGAGCAGAAAATAAATGTCTCGAACGGAAAAGCCACCGAGTATCAAGTAATGATGATTTTAACTTTTGTTTTGGGCGGCGGCGACGACAACGACAGCGGAAAATCTGACCGAAGCGGTAAATCCAGCAAAGGAAGGAAAAGATAAATCAGAAAGGAATTAATTATAGAATTATTAAAAAGACGTGAAGTTTTCACGTCTTTTTTTTGTGAATTATTTTGTGAATTATAAAGAGAGAAAAAGCAGCAAAAATAATTGAACGAGTAAAAACCGGCGAAATTATTAACTCACCTTACGCAGATGATTGAAAAAGGAGTAAAATTTTTGCATGGACGAAATAGCAGAAATCTACTCGGATTATTTGATCGCATCATTTGGATTGACAACGGCGACAGGTTTGAGCAACTTACTTG
>MWYZ01000084.1 GCA_002050365.1 Acidobacteria bacterium 28-1 | reverse complement strand
ACAGACATTGAAACTCTTCATCAGTCAAACCGGTGGCGGCAAGAAACTCTTTCGGCTTTTCTTTTAACTCCGCATATTTTAACATTTACATAGATTAACCGATTTTACTTATTTCCAATAATGTCTAATATTCATAGAATGTTGCTTCCAAAAATCAAAAAAACTCCGCGCCAAACAAGCGCAGAGTTTTCGTCAAAAAGATTAAATTAAAACTCAAAAGCTGTTTAGCGATTTTTTACGTGGTCGCAAGTCGCCGATAACTCACCACGTTTGAAGTTAAAAGTTTATCCAGTTGCGAGTTTTGAGTCAAATCAAATGAGTCAAAATTGAAAAAGTGAGTCGCTTTCGTTTATAACAATTCACTTTTTTAAATCGTGGAAAATTAAACTTTCAAAGCCGGGTCGCCGAGCAGAAATTTCAATTGCTTGGATTAGACAATTTTTGAGTAAAAAACAATTTACTATAATCTTGCCCATAAAACTACTGCTTTGTAATTTAAGTGTTAAAAGATACTGAAGCAATGGAACGCCAGCATCCTGCTGGCACACACCGCGCAAGCGGTGTAAAGAGCGATTAAACAAACACATTTGAATGCCGCCGCGTTCATTTAAAGCCTCGATGCTGGCGTTCTATTAATACATAAACTTAGATTACACGGCACTACTAATATAGTTTTTTTTCAATACTACTGAACTCGATAAATATCGGGTTTTAGATTTAATATATGAAGAACAATTTTTGATTTTGATAGCCAAACTAAATTTTGTATATTGACGGAACAACAACTTTCAAAACAATTTCAATTAAAAGTTATGAAAACAATAAAAAAAATCGGCATCTATCTGCTTATTATGTCTTTTCAGCTTTCATTTATTTCGCTCGACACAAATATCTTTGCGGCATCTCGGCGCGAAGCCGTGCGCGGCAAACATGCGATGGTCGCTTCCCAACACGCGCTCGCTTCGCAAATCGGCATTGACGTGATGAAGAAAGGCGGCAACGCAGTTGATGCGGCGGTTGCCGTCGCAATCGCTCTCGCGGTAGTTTATCCGGAAGCGGGCAATCTCGGCGGCGGCGGATTTATGCTCGTTAGATTTAAGGATGGCAAAACAACGGCGATTGATTACCGCGAAATGGCGCCGGGCGCGGCAAATCGCAACATATTCGTTGACGACAAAAATGAACTCATCAAAGGCGAAGGCTCTTCAACCATCGGTTATCGCGCCGCCGGCGTTCCCGGAACTCCAGCCGGTCTGGATTTTGCTTTTCAGAAATACGGCTCTAAAAAATTGACTTGGGCTGAGCTTATCGAACCTTCACGTAAACTCGCGCAGGACGGTTATATCTTGAGTAATCGGCTGGCAAATCTGTTTAAGTCTTATAAAGAATCGCTCGGAAAATATGCCGACAGCAAAAAAATCTTCCTCAAGGGCGGCGAATTTTATGAGGAAGGCGATAATTTTAAACAACCGGAACTAGCTCAAACCTTAGCGCGGATGCAAAAATTCGGCGCAAAAGAATTTTACACTGGCGAGACGGCAAAACTTATCGCCGCCGATATGAAACAAAATAACGGTTTGATTACTTTAGAAGATTTAAAGAATTACCAGCCGAAGGAACGCCCACCGCTTCGCGGCAGTTATCGAGGTTACGAAATTATCTCGATGCCGCCGCCGAGTTCCGGCGGAATCGTTTTGCTGCAAGCCCTGAATGTTCTTGAAAAATACGATGTGCGTTCGATGGAGCACAATTCGTCGAAAAAATATCACCTTCTCGCCGAAGTCTTGCGCCGTTCTTTTGCCGACCGCGCGGCATTTATGGGCGACCCGGATTTTACTGATGTTCCAACCGCCGGTTTGATTGATAAAAGTTATGCGGCGAAAAGAGGTGAAACGATTGATTTGACGAAAGCCTCGAAAAGCATTGATGTCAAAAACGGCGAAATCGTCGGCAAAGAACCGACCGAAACAACCCATTTTACGGTCGTTGACGCAGAAGGAAACTGTGTGTCAAACACCTATACTATCAATGATTTATATGGTTCAGCCGTTACCGCCAAAGGCACGGGCGTTTTGCTTAATGATGAAATGGACGATTTTGCGGCGCGTCCCGGCAAGCCGAATATGTTCGGGCTGATTCAAGGCGAACGCAACGCCGTCGAACCTAAAAAACGTCCGCTGTCTTCGATGACACCAACGATTGTTTTGCGAAAAGACGGCTCGTTGTGGTTCGCCGTTGGCGCACGCGGCGGACCACGAATTATTACGGCGGTTCTGCAAACCGTGATAAATATGATTGACCATGGTATGAATCTTCAACAAGCGATTGACGCGCCGCGCATTCATCACCAATGGTTTCCAGACGAAATTCTTTCCGAACCTTTCGGAATGTCGTCTGACACACGTCTCGCATTAGAAAATTTAGGACATCGGTTTGCCGAAAAACCTCTTTTCGTAGCGTCGGCGACGGGCATTGCGATTGAAGAAAAAACCGGCGTCCGGCTCGGTGCAATTGATGCGCGCAGCGACGGCGAAGCGATTGGTTATTAAAAAACAAATCTAAAAACAATCGAAATTGTGTTAGTATTATAAAAAAGTTTTCAAAAGGGAGAATCGAATTTATGAAAAATAAAATCAGAAATTTTTCTTTAATCTTGCTGCCGCTGGCGGCGATTTTCGGCACGGCGTGTCCCGGTTCGACAAACACCAATGCTAATGTGACCATTGCCAATACGAATGTCAACATAACGACCAACGGCAATACCGTTTCAATCGGAAACAATACGGTTTCGACCACCGTAACGACCAGTTCGACTGGCGTTATCGAAAGCAAAGAACCCGACCAGTATCAAGCAACGGTCGCCTTGAAATTTGAAACTTCAGGCGAGCAAAAAGTAGCGACTCAGCCGTTGAAAGCCGAAGTTGCGCGCAACGGCGACGACCGCCGAATGGAATTTGCGATGCCGAACGGCGAGAAATTAATTTATCTCGAACGCGGCGGAAAACAGCTTCTCGTGATGCCGCAGCGTAAACAATACGCCGAGTTGACCAAAGAGGCGCTCGGTTTTGAAGTTCGCAGTTTGATGATGCCCGAAACAATCGTCAAGAGTCTGAACAATTTGAAGGGCATCGAGCGCGTCGGCGAGGAAAAAATTGACGGGCGCGACGCGATTAAATACCGTTTTGCGGCAACGACCGATACAAAATCGCAAGCAGGAACAGTCCAAACCGAATCGTTTATTGTCGTTGACAAGGAAACCGGACTGCCGCTGCGCTCGTTCACCAATGCCGAATCGCAGGGAAATGTGCAGGGCATCAAAGGCGCGAGTCTCATTACCGAAATAAATAATGTTCGGACGACCGCCGACCCGACGCTTTTTGCCGAACCAACAGATTTTGCGAAAGTTCCGCCCGAACAAATCCGTCAGCAAGTTGACGCATTTTTCAGTTTGGCGACGGCTTTCATCACTCAAATAATGAAGAGCGCGCAAGCGCAGCAAAACGCTCCGACGCCTGCGCCGACGGCACAATAAATAATTTGTTCAGAGGTTGAGAAAAAACTTCTCAACCTCTGAATTGTCTTTAGAAACAAAAAAATGAGCAAATTCATCATATTTCTGTTAGGAGCAATTTTAGGTTTGGTAATCGGCGGCGGACTAGTTTTCTTTATGTTCGGCGGCGCACCGCGAGCCGCGCAAACTCCGCCCGGCGTTCCGATACTTCCACCCGACCCGAACGGTTCACCGGCGGGAACGGCGAGCGTCGTGTTGAATCAACAATTTTTCGATACGATTTTAGCAACGATTTTCCGCGATATGAACGCGCCGGCTTTTCCTCTAAATTTAACCGGACAAAACAATTTTGATGTCTCAGCCAAGCCGCAGTTTGCGAACTTTGCTTTCCAAAACAACGGCGGATGCGACGGCAAAATCACGCTCAAACCGGAAGGAAGCGGCGTAACAACCGGTGTCAGACTTGAAGACGGCAAAATTACCGCGCCGCTCGCTTTTAACGGAAGCACATTTGTTTTCGGGAATTGTATTGAATTTGCGGGTTGGGCACAGGCGAATCTTGCCCTGCGTTATGACGACGCGCAGAAAAATGTTTTTGGACAAATCAACGTCGAAACGGTTAATCTCGATAATGTTTCGCCGCTCGTCAGCGGTTTCGTTACGCCGATTGTGCAGACGACAATAAATAATCGGGTTAATCCGATTACTATTTTACGCGGTCAGCAACTCGCTCTGAATCTCCCGATTGCCGCTTCCGACGGAACGCTTAAAGCAAATGTCAAAGATGTCCGTTCCGAAATTAAAGACGGTGCGCTCAATCTTTTTGTTACTTATGATTTTGCCGGCGCAAAAGGGGTTCAACCTTCGCCGTAGATATTACCCGTCTTCTTTTCGCAACAATTTGGTTGTGCCTTCGATAACACTTTGCGGTTCGGCGAATTCGCCCGTATTTGGGGCTTTCCACGCGCCGGTCGGCGCGACATAACTTTGAGCCGTTTGGGTTTGGTTCGGCGGCAGATTTTTCTGATTGGTTTCGTAGAAAGTATTTACATTGGCGTTCGGCAATTCATTGATTGGTAAAGCGTATTGTTTCTGCTCAACTTTCATTAGCACCAACGAACCAATCAGCCACATTAGTCCGCCGAAGATGCCGATAATTGCCGAGATTCCTGCCATTTCATCAGCACCCGTAATTCCAAAAAACGGTGCCATAATCAAAAGAAAAAACATAAACCAAAATAGGCTGAACACAACGCCGTTTTTTCTTGTCAGCCATTTCTTTGATTTGTGTAAGTCGGCAAGTTGCGGCAAAAAACCGCCGTGTGCCAAGACTTCGGAAACGAGTCCAAGCGGAAATCCGCATCGCGAACAAAATTTTGTTTCCTCTGAAATTTGCAGTTGACTGCATCTAGGACAATACATTTTTTTCTCCAATTTTTGATGTTCGTTTTTGTAAATCTCTTTGAGCTACGAATTTATTTTCGGAAATGTTCAAAATGTATAAATTAAATCCGCGGCAGCTTTTCATCCGAAAACATTTGAAAAGTGGCAAAAGCGCGACCTTGAAAATGTTCGGCTCGCGCAATGGTATCGAGCAAAATCTCGAAAATTGTTTTCAACTTTTCGGGCGCCGGCATTTCGCGCTGCAAATCTTCATCAGTCGTTATCAATGATAAACCCTGCCGGCGTGTTTCCTCAACTTCGGCTAAATACTTCAAAATTGAATTGACGGTTGAAAGTTCTTCCGGCAAAGTCCACTCAAACGGGTCGTCCCAAAGCCGGGTCGTAATGCCGCCGAATGTTTGTTCGACTTTTCCTGCGCTCCGCAAAATATACTCGCCGCAGGAAAATGTTGCAAAAGTTCGATTTAATTGGCGGGGCTTCCAAAAAAGTTTTTCATTCGGTATCAATTTTACGAATTCAAAGGAGCGTTGATGCAGTGCGGAAAATTGTCGGTCGAAAGAATCTACCAGTGTTTTCATAAAATAAAAAGCGAATGCCAAGATTTTAACCCGGGCACTCGCCGTTTGTCATTCCGCGCGGAACGCCGTCATCTTGCCGGCAGCCGTCGGGCATGCGACATAGCGGTTTGATCATTCTCGCGTTCATTGCCGGCAATACGCCGGCATTCCGTTAATTTCCCCTAAATTTTCTGTCTTCCTCAATCATTCCCAGACCGTAATTCTTGCCGTTAAAATTTACGCCATTTTGAATTCTGCCTTTCACGCCGACTTTTGTCCCTTTCGACGGCACGCTGTTTTGCGTGGCGACCCAAATCGAACCCGTTCCGTCGTCCACTTTATACACGCCGCCGCGAATCTGCGTCAGCGGAATGTTGAGTCCGTAACTGTCGCGCACCGTTCCTGCAATCCCGACCTCTTTGTTATAAAACTTCGACGGATTGGATTCGATATTGGCAATGCTTTCACGTTGCGGACACGCCGTTGCCAACAACCCGACACCCAAAACCAAACTCAGCAAAATTGCTTTTGTCATCTTTCTCATAACTATCTCCTTTTGTTCTTTAATTTTATCGGGAGAGCCGCATCTTCAGTTTTACTGATTCATTTGACGGTTAAAAGTTTGCCATATTTTTTATTTTCTGCGATGCTTTTAGCGTTTAATCCTAAAAGAATTCCCAAAATACAAAAATGGCGACGGCAAACCAACAAATTACGAAAGAGAAATTTTCGTTCTCTTCAAGCATCGCGGCAGACGTATGGCATCCGAAAGATAACTCAAAAGCATTTGAGTGGTGGTATTTCGATGCTTTATCTGAGGACGGACGCGATGCGGTCGTCGTAATTTTTCTCGACAACTTTATCTTTTCGCCGCGCTACAATTCGGGCAATCGCAAGCATAATAAGCTCACCGAAAAATTCCGTAAAAAGAAGGAAATAGATTATAACAAATGTTATCCTGCGCTTGCCTTTACATATTACCGCGACGGCAAACCGAAATATCGCGCCATCAACGAATTCGCGCCCGAAGAATTTTCCGCCAGTCAAGACACGCCTTCGTGTCAGATTGGTAACAACCATTTCCGCCTCGAATCCGCGCCTTACGGCTCCGGCTATATTCTTTCGATTAACGCCAAGCTCAAACACAATCGCAACTTATCGGCGAGTTTTGAATGGCTAACAGTCGAAAGTGATTTTTTGCCTGACAAACCGTTTGACACGCAGGAGGCGCACAATTGGAATTTGGTAGTTTCGCGGGCGGATGTAACGGGCAGAATCAATGTTAATGATGACAAGGACAAATCGCTTGATGTCGTCAATTTTCGCGGCACTGGTTATCACGACCATAATCTCGATAATCGCTGGCTGCCCGAAACCGTCGGCGACTGGCAATGGGGACGCGCTCATTTTCACGATGCGACCGCCGTTTTCTATCGTTACAAAGAAACGAGCCAGGAAAATCCAACGACGAAGCTTTTCACCGTTCAAAACGGCATTCTGCGTGATAAAGATTCGAGTTACGAAGAGCAAATTTTCGCTCGTGATAAATTCGGAATAAAATATCCTCAACGCATCACGCTCGTCACCGAAGACAACACGCGTCTGCGCGTTAAGCAAACAAACATTATTGATTCGAGTTTTTTTTATCTGCGATTTTTGAGCGAGATGACTTTGACGCTGCGGGATGGAAACCCTCGAAAAACCGTCGGGATTACCGAATTCTTGAATCCGAAAGCATTAAAATATCGTTGGCTCGATTGGCTGACGAATATGCGAATCGGGCGCAATGGCAAAGGTTCTTTTTTGCCATAAGCTGTTCAAAGTTTAAGGTTCAAAGTTCAAAGTTTGATTCTCGGCTAATTCTGCATTTAGAATTTAAACACCAACATTTTGAACTTTGAACCTTGAACTTTGAACCTTAAACTAATAAATGCAGGACAATCCCCAAATTAACAAGGAAAACATTAACCGTTTTTTATGCGAAAACTGCGGCGCGAATATGGTATTCGACCCACGCAACGGGCGGCTCACCTGTCCGTATTGCGAAAGCACAAAGGCAATCGAGCAAACGGGCGGAACAATTACTGAGAAGGATTTTCACAGTTTTCTGCGTCCCGATTCTGAACGCCTGCAGCCGATGGCGCAAAACGCGATGCAGGTTTCTTGTGAAACGTGCGGCGCAACCGTCACCTTCGTGCCGCCCGAAACAGCTCGCAACTGCGATTTCTGCGGCGGCAAATTTGTCGCCCAGCCGAAATCCGCCGATCCGCTCGTCGCGCCCGAAGGCGTTCTTCCCTTCTCGGTTACGACTCAATCGGCATCCGGCGCGCTTAAAAGTTGGATAAGCTCGCGCTGGTTTGCGCCGAACAACTTAAAAGTTTTAGCTCAACCGGACAAAATCGGGAGTGTTTATATTCCCTATTGGACTTTCGATGCGGATTCTGCTAGCGATTACACTGGCGAGCGCGGCGAATACTATTACGTTACGGAACATTACGAAGATAACGGTGAAACCAAATCTCGACAGGTGCGTCATACAAATTGGTTTGGAGCTTCCGGCGCAGTCAGCCGGCATTTTGACGACCTCTATATTCCAGCGACCAAATCGCTCTTGCCCGATTACGTCAAACATCTGAGTTGGGAATTTGGCGAACTCGTGCCGTATGAGCCGGCTTATCTCGCCGGACACAAAGCACAAACTTACCAGGTTACGCTCGAAGAAGGTTTTGAACTATTCAAGCAAGACGCGGCGGGAATTATTTACAACGACGTTCGCCACGACATCGGCGGCGATGAGCAACAAGTTCACAGCGTCAACACCGACTACTCGAACGTAACCTTTAAACATCTGCTCGTTCCCGTCTATGCGGGGGCATACCGTTACAACAACAAAGTTTTCCAAATCGTCGTCAATGGCAGAACCGGCGAAGTGCAGGGCGAAAGACCTTATAGCTGGCTGAAAATTGGTTGTCTGACCGTTGTCATTTTGATTGTTTTGATAATTATTCTTCTTATTGCTTCGACAGGTAAATAAAATTCAAGATTCAAAATTGAAAACCTGAATCTTGAATTTTGAATCTTGAACATCAACTTTCCCGATTCGTCAATTTAACCGCCGTGCCATATGCTAAAACTTCTGTGATTGTGTCGGAAAATTCGGTTGCGTCATAGCGCATTCCGATAATCGCGTCCGCGCCGATTTCCTGCGCGTGCTGCACCATTCGGTTGAAAGCATCCTGCCGCGCCTGTTCACAGATGCGCGTAAATTCATCAATGTTGCCGCCGCCGAGAGCCTTCAGACCGCCGATAAAACCCGCGCCGATGCTGGTCGCCCGCACGACGATGCTGCGCACTACGCCTAAATATTGAACAACTTTGCCGCCTTCGATGTCATTTCCGGTTGTTATTATCATATTTCTCCTAAAATTTAATTTACTAATTTGTTAAAGAATACTCCTATATTTTTTCTTTAATTTCAACGGTTGAAAGATTCTTTTTAGACATCTTTTTATCAATCTGTAAATAACTGCTTCGCTTCCGATGTTCAGTATTGTAAGGCAGAAAAAAAAGTTTGGCATACGAGCGGCTAGTGTGCTAAAGTATTTACAAATCAAAGCGGGAGGAACATAAAATATGACTTGTTGGCATTGTGATAATGAACTGGAGTTCAATAATCAAACGGTGGATTTTTCAAAGTTGTATCATTGTTCAAGTTGCGATAAATGGTATGAAATGCGTAAGGAAAGGGCGAGAGTAAACGGGGCTGTGCCGGTCAGAGTGTTTGAATTGGAAAGCCGTTCACAGTTTCAAATTGCAATCTGAACATCTTTCTATACGGCTCGAAATACCAAAATCAAAAATTTCAAAAGGTCAGATGGTTCATTCCGTCTGACCTTTTACATTGGTCGGTCTTATAGTGACTTCGGTAAGCGACTTTTCAAAGCGGTAACTTAAGGCTCGAACGGAAAGCGTGGGGGTTTGTTTCTTCAAATTCAATGTCCAGATAAATTTCCGCCAAAGATATTTCACAATCCAAAGACGATAAATAAACGGCTGCTGACAAATCGTTATATTCGCGGTGAAGCCAAACTTGTTCGTCTTGTTTTGTGTAAAGAACAACGTGCGGGCGGTTTTGGTCAATTAAAAGATATTCAGTAAAACTTTCTATTGATTTGTAATAAGTGAATTTGTCGGTCAAATCGAAACTTTCTGTCGAAGGTGAAAGAACTTCGACAATTAAGGATGGATTAACTAAAACTTCCAAATCGTAAAAGTTTTCGTAAATCAGTTGTCCGCACAAAGCGGTTACGTCAGGATAGCGATACGGCGGATAAATTGGAACTTTAACTTTTAAGTTTGAGCCGTAAATGCGGCAACCGCGACCGCGTAGATTACTTCTTAATTCGGCGGATAAATTAACAACAATTATTTCGTGTTTCGGACTTGCACCCGCCATACTCCAGACATCACCATCGTAGAATTCAAACTTCTCATCTGAAGATTTCTCAATATCAGCGTATTCTTCGAGCGTATGTTTTCGCTGTGTTTTCTTTAATGCCGTCATATGTTTAATGTATTAACTTATTTCAGCCGCAAAAGATAAATCGCTGTGCCGACGAGCATTGATTCGTGCGGCATCGCTTGGAACTTCGGATGCAGACGCGGGAAATCAATCGTTTGCTCTACAAAATCTGCCGAATAAACTATTTCCACGGTAAATCCGGCGCGCTCGAAAGCGTCCATAAATTGATGATGCCGAAAACGGTTGGGAACGCCTCGATTCGAGCCGGTCAAATTCCAAACCTTATCGGAGAATCGCAGAAACGTGAGCGGGTCTTTATACCAAAACCAACTGTCGTGCGGACCAAAATCAATGCGGTGCAGCGCGACGCCTCCCGTTTCGACCATCAAGCGTTTGTTCATTTCGGCGAAAGCGTCAATATCCGAGATGTGTTCGCCGACTTGGAACGAACAAACAATGTCGAATTTGCTTTTAGTTTTTGCGGTTTCAATCGGCTGTTTGATGAGTTCGAGGCGCTCGCCATAATTTTCGGGAAAATCTTCGGCTTTTATATCTTCCGCCCAATCAATTTCAGGATAAGTTTTCGCCCAGTTATCACTGATTACGCGATACCATTCTTTAGCGATGCTACCCGTGTAATCTCCCGGAAATCTATCAATCACAGCATAGCGCGTTGCGCCTGCCGCGAGCATAGACAAACCTGATGTTAGATAGTCGCCCGCGCCGATTTCGCAGATGCTCTTTCCTTTAATGTCACCGACGTGCTTTCGCAACAGATTCAAACCTAAAAAAGCATAGCGTTCTAATTCTTCATCCTTTCCCGTGTAATATGCGCCGGCGCGCGGACGTTTTGCTCGCCATTTCTGGAAAGCGGCATTACCCATCAAAAAATTTTTTGCGGTTTCCTTAATAAAATCTTTGTAGAAATTAACTGTGCCGGTTCTGTTTCGCTCCATAGAATTCAAGTTCAAAGTTCAAAGTTCAAAGTTCAGAAGTCAGGATTCGGAATTAGGGGATGAATCAACAAATATAAAATATTCGTCTTCAAATTTAGAACTTTGAACTTTGAACCTTAAACTTTGAACTTACCTACTTAAGCAATTGCCGCAAAACATACGGCAGAATACCGCCGTTTTTGTAATACTCGACTTCAATCGGCGTGTCAATTCTTAAAGTCAGATGCGCTTCTTCGGTTGTGCCGTCGGCGCGGTTGATATTCATTGTTACATTCTGGCGCGGTTTAATATCTAAGCCTTCGAGTCCGGTAAAATCGAACGTCTCCGAGCCGTCAAGATTGTAGCTTTGCGCTGATTCGCCTTCTTTAAATTGCAAGGCAAGCACGCCCATTCCGATAAGATTTGAACGGTGAATGCGCTCGAATGATTCGGCTATAACCGCTTTCACACCCATCAAACTCGTGCCTTTCGCCGCCCAATCACGCGAACTTCCCGTTCCATACTCTTGTCCGGCAAAGATAATTAACGGCGTGTTTTGTTCGACATATTTCATCGCCGCATCGTAAATCGTCAAATCGCATTCGTCAGGATAAAAACAGGTGAATCCACCTTCGCGCGGCGCAACCATCATATTTTTGATGCGGACGTTGGCAAATGTACCGCGCAGCATCACTTGGTCATTGCCGCGTCTGGAGCCGTAGCTATTGAAATCTTCAATTGCCACGCCGCGTTCTTGCAGGAAAAGTCCGGCGGGTGAAGTGGGTTTAATAGCACCTGCCGGCGAAATATGATCGGTTGTTACAGAATTGCCGAAAATTGCCAATGCCCGCGCACCGTTAATGTCGGAAAACTTCCCTGTTTCCATCGAAAAATCCTTAAAGTATGGCGGTTCTTGAATATAAGTCGAGTTCGCGTCCCACGCGTAAACGTCGCCTTCGACGGTTGGAATATCGTTCCACAAAGGATTTTGCTCGGCGAACTCACTGTAAAGTTTACGATAAGTTTCCGGGTCGAAAGCCGTCTGCATCACATCTTTGACTTCATCGAGCGAAGCCCAAATATCCTTTAGAAAAACATCGTTTCCTTCGCCGTCTTTGCCGACCGGTTCGGTCGCAAAATCTTTTTGAATACAACCGGCAAGCGCGAAAGCCACGACGAGCGGCGGCGACATCAGGAAGTTTGCTTTGATGTTTTGATGAACACGCGCTTCAAAATTACGATTGCCCGAAAGCACCGATGCGGCGATTAAATCGTTTTCCACAATTGCCTCTTCAATCGCCGGGTCGAGCGGACCGGAATTGCCGATACAAGTCGTGCAGCCGTATCCGACGAGATTGAAACCCAACTTGTCGAAATAAACTTGTAAGCCAGCCTTTTCGAGATATTCGGTTACGACGCGAGAGCCGGGCGCGAGCGAAGTTTTAACATAATCCGGAACTTTCATTCCGCGCCGAACCGCTTTTTTCGCTAAAATTCCCGCCGCCAACATTACGCTTGGATTCGATGTATTGGTGCAGCTTGTTATCGCCGCAATCAGCACGTCGCCGTGTCCGATTGAGGTCGTTTTCTGCTCGACATTTTCCGTCAAATTTTCCACGCGATTAGGAGTCGGACGGTTATTTACCATTTCGGTTTCCGTCCAGGTGCTGGTATTCTCCGCGCTGACATCGTTTTTGATAGGCGGCGAAATGGTTGAATGAATCTGTCCGCCGCCGCCCGTAACCGTTGTGTGAATATCCGCGCCGACGGTTACCATAAATTGCTTTTCCAAATCTTCGGCTTCTTTTCCGTAACCGCCTTCTGAAACAGGATTGGTAAAAAGCTCTGTAAATTTTTCTTTCAAATCGGTTAATTCAATGCGGTCTTGCGGACGGCGCGGTCCGGCAACTGCCGGCACAATCGTCGTCAGATCGAGTTCGATAATGTTGCTGTAATCAACTTCGCCTTTTAGAGGAATGCCGAACATTTCCTGCGCCGTGTAATAATTGCGAATCGTTTCGATATGTTCCGCGCTTCTGCCGGTCGCTGCAAAGTATTCGAGAGTTTTTTCATCCACGCCGAAAAAGCCCATCGTCGCGCCGTATTCGGGAGCCATATTGGCAATAGTTGCGCGGTCGGTCGCGGGAAGATTTCTGGCACCTTCACCGAAAAATTCGACGAACTTGCCGACAACTTTCGCTTCGCGCAACATCTGCGTCACGCGCAAAACCAAATCGGTCGCCGTCGTGCCTTCCGGCAAATCACCCGACAGATGAACGCCGATGACATCCGGCGTTAAAATATAAACGGGTTGCCCGAGCATTCCGGCTTCGGCTTCAATTCCGCCTACGCCCCAACCGACTATTCCCAAACCGTTAATCATCGTCGTGTGCGAATCAGTTCCAACTAACGTATCTGGATAATAAACGCCGTCTTTTTCAAACATGCCTTTCGCCAGATATTCAAGATTTACTTGATGGACAATACCAATTCCGGGCGGCACAACCGAGAAACCGTCGAAGGCTTGCGTTCCCCATTTTAGAAAACGATAGCGTTGCTCGTTACGCCGAAACTCCATTTCCATATTTTTTTGATACGCTTCATCTGAACCGGCGAAATCAACCTGAACCGAATGGTCAATCACCAAATCCACCGGCACGAGCGGCTCGATAAGGCTCGTCTCTTTGCCGAGTTTTTCAACCGCCGAACGCATCGCCGCCAAATCTACGAGCAGCGGAACGCCCGTAAAATCCTGCAAGACAACGCGTGCGACGACAAATGGAACTTCTTCAATGCGCTCATCGTTTGCGCCCCAATTGGCTAAATTGCGAACGTCTTTTTCCTGAACTTTCTTCTCGTCGAAGTTTCGCAAAACTGATTCTAAAACGATGCGAATGGAAATCGGCAAGCAGGAAATCGTCGCCACGCCTTCTTTTTCTAATTGCGGCAAAGAGTAAAACGTGCCATCCTCGCCCGTTCCGGTTTTGAATGTTTGTTGTGTATTGAATAGATTATGTGCCATATCTTTAATTGTAAATCTAAAGTGTAAAAAGACCGAATGTCATCGTCAAGTTAAACGCTTTACGTTAAAATTCAAGTTGCTATGAAAGACAAAACGACTCGATGGCAAGAAATGGAAAAAAGATTCAGAGAAGAACTAAAGAAAATCCACGACGAATATCCTGGCTATGTGCGAAGCGATCTGGTCGAACAGCAACTTTGGTTGGGAATTACCTGCTAAAACCAAGAAGCTGAAAAATTATATAAGAAAACTTAATCGTGGCTTTTGACTTTCCGGCAAACAATGTATATTCAATTTTCCACTCAATCTTTAGCCTACAATGCAAAGAGCTAAGGACAAAGGACTGATTCAAATGAAAGAAGGCGACAGTAGAATCAATGATTTTCTCAAGGTTTTCCGACCGAAAATTTGTGCAGAACCTCAAACGCTTTCCCGAGCGTTTCCGTCGTTCTCTCTCTTCATATAGATTCTATGCTTATCTCGCCATTCTCGGACCCGGAATTATTGCTGCCAACGCTGGCAACGACGCGAGCGGCATCGCCACTTATTCGAGCGTCGGCGCGGGTTACGGCTACACGCTTTTATGGGCTTTTATCCCGATGATGGTGAGCTTGATTGTCGTCCAAGAAATGTGCGTCCGAATGGGCGTAGTGACCGGACAAGGACTTGCAGATTTGATTCGTGAACAATTCGGCGTACGTTGGACGGCATTTGTGATGCTTGCTCTTTTAATCGCTAACACGGGCGTTATCATTTCCGAATTTGTCGGCATCGCACAGGCTTCGGAACTTTTCGGCATTTCACGCTATTTTACAATTCCGATAACCGCAATAGCTATTTGGTGGCTGGTCGTCAAAGGCTCGCAAAAGCGCGTCGAACGAGTTTTTTTGGCGATGTCGCTGGTGTTTTTCGGTTATGTCATCTCGGCTTTTATGGCAAAACCTGATTGGTCGCAGGTTGCCGGGGAAGCGTTTGAGCCGAGTTTTAGTTTGGATCCGGCATATCTCTTTACAATAACGGCATTGATTGGAACGACTATTACGCCGTTTATGCAAGTCTTCGTACAATCTTCGGTCGTTGAAAAAGGGATGGACAAAGAAGATTATACGCTCGCCAGGGCGGATGTCGTCGTCGGAACACTTTTCGCTTGTCTGATTGCCGCGTTTATTATGATTTGCACTGCCGCGACGCTTCACCAACAAGGCATCATGGAACTCGATTCCGCCGCCACCGCCGCCGAAGCACTTACGCCTGTCGCCGGAGTTTATGCGAAATATCTTTTCGGCATCGGCTTGTTCGGTGCGGCGATGTTGGCGATGGGCGTTCTGCCGCTCGCTACGGCTTATTCCTTGAGCGAAGCGTTAGGTTTTGAAAAAGGTCTTTCGCATTCCTTCCGCGAAGCCCCGATATTTCTCGGCATTTTTTCAACACTGATTGTCGTCGGCGCACTCTTCGCTCTGATTCCCGGCATACCGCAAATCAAATTGCTTCTCTTCACGCAATCCATCAACGGACTTCTGCTTCCGATTATCCTGATAGCAATTGTTTCGCTCGCCAACAACAACGAAATTATGGGCGAATACCGCAACAGTTTTTTGTTTAATTGTCTGGCGTGGCTGATTACGGTTGTCGTGTCGAGTCTATCGCTTTTGTTAATTGGCACGACGGTTATTGATTTTTTTTAGTTCATCGTCAATAATCTGAAAATTCTTTTATGCGAAACTCCAACTTCAAGAAAAAATTCGTCTTCTTTTTGATATTTGCGGGCATCGCTACGCTTCTTCTCATTCTCGTTCCGTCGTTCATTGAAGCGCCGTTGAAAGATTACGTTTCAAACTTCTTCGGCGCGAATGATGGGCGAATGGGCGTAACCGCCGCCGTTCTTTTCGACCAACTGCTCCGCATCGTAAAAATAATTTTATGGATGAGTTTGATTGTTTCGATAATCCGCTTTGTCAACTATTTAATTTTCTCGACCGCCCTACGCTCGAACGATTATGAAATCTCTTCACTTTTGCGAAACGTCTTTTCAATAATTCTCTACATCGTCGCTTTTTTCATCATTTTCAATTCGCAATATCCGAATATTGACCTCGCCGCTTTGTTCACGACTTCGACGATTTTAGGCGTGATAATCGGTTTGGCTCTGCAGGACACTTTGGGAAATCTTTTTTCCGGTTTGGCGATTCAAGCCGACCAGCCGTTTCAAATCGGCGATGTCGTTACAATAGAAAACAAGGGTTCCGGCGTGGTTGAAAACATCTCCTGGCGCGGAGTTAAAATTCGCACGTTTCAGAATAAACTCATCGTTATCAGCAACAGCGTTCTGGGGAAAGAGGCGATTGAAGTTGCGCCGCGCGACAACTTAAATGCGCGTCTTGTTTTCTTTAACACGCTTTATGACAACTCGCCAGCCCACACTATTCAAGTTATCCGTGAAGTCGTTCGTCAAGTTGAAAATGTTTCGACGAAACTGCGCCCGATTGTTCGCGTCAAAAATTTGGGCGATAACGGGATTGATTTTGAAATTAAATACTGGCTTGATGATTATTCAAAATTTAACGACACGGATGCGCTTATTCGGCAGAGAATATGGTATGCGTGTCAGCGCGAAAACATCGAATTTGCTTATCCGACGCGGACTATTCACATCGAAACTAAAACACAGGACAACGTTTTTTTTGAGGCGGGTAACGAAGTATTTGAACGCTTGAGCAGCGTTCCGATTTTCGCGCCGCTGTCGGACGAAGAAACTCAAAAACTAGCTGAGGCTTCGCTCGTCAGAGTTTTCGCGCCGGACGAATCAATCGTGCGGCAAGGTCAAAAAGGCAGTTCGATGTTCGTCATTCATCGCGGAACGGTGAATGTGCAGATAAAAGAAAACGGCGCGGCGAAAACTCTGCGCACTCTGCGCGAAGGCGATTTTTTCGGCGAAATGGGACTGCTTACTGGAGAGCCGCGCACCGCCACAGTTTTAGCCGTAGATGAAACCGAAGTTTTGGAAATAAATAATCTTTGTCTAAAACCGATACTCGAAGAAAACCCGGAACTTGTTGACAGTTTGAGTAAAATAATCGAAGAACGCCGCGTAATTTTAGACAAATTGGAAGAGCATTCAAAAGAGCGTGAGATTGCTGATAAAACAAGCGTGTTCGATTCGATTAAGAAATTTTTTGGATTAAAAGATTAAAAGGCAGAAGCCCGCGCGTGAGCAAGGGCGTAAACTCAACTACGAACTAAATTCTATACTTGAAACAAATTGCGCCCTTGCTCACGCGCGGGCTTCCGCCAAAAAAAATCGTGAGCCAAATTTCTCTGACTCACGACCTCAAAACATTAAATTAAAATTTAGTAAAGCGTAAATGAATAATCAATTTGCTTAATCTTTGTAATCGCAACGCCGTCCTTTTTCGCCGGCTCGAACCTGATTGATTTAGCCGCCGCAATCGCTTGTTCGGTTAAACCGTAAGGCAACGAACCAACTGCCGAAACACTTCCGATTTGTCCCGACGCCGTAAATGTTACGCGCAGCCGAACAGTTCCGGAAAATTGATTCTGCCGTGCTGCATCGGTATATTTAGCTCCGGGCTTTGAGATGATTTTCACATCCTGCGATACGCCGGCAGGTTTCGGTATTGCGGGCGGCGGCGGCGGCGTTCTCACACCTCGATCTCCAGAACCTGTTCCGCTTCCGTTACCATCCCCGTTTCCGCTTCCGCTTCCCGAACCGATGCCCGAACCTTGTCCGGTTCCGCGTCCGCTTCCCTGTCCGGTTCCAATGCCCGAACCTTGTCCGCCGCCGGTTCCCATTCCGTCAGACGAAAGCGTGTATTTTGAATTCGGGTCACCGTAAGGCTCATTAGTTTGTTTGATATTCTTAGTGCCTTGAGTTGACGCTTGCATTTGAAGTTCAAAATCTTTTTTTACATTTGTTACACTCGGAGCCATTATTGGGTCTTTAGTTTGAGTTGCCAATTGCCCTTTTGAAGTCGGCGTTGGTTTATCACGTCCGCCGCCGCCGCCGCCGCCAGCGTCGTCATCGTCTTTTTTCGGCTTTTCCTCTTCGACTTCCATCGGTTCTTCGTCAACTATCGGAACATAAATTCCGTCGTTTTCGCCAATCGCTCCAATCATTAAATCCCTGTTGAAAAGCGAATAAACCGTTCCGCCCAAAGCCAAAGTTACCATCAAAGCCAGTGTTCCGAGTAAAAGCACGTTACGCTGTTTGACATTTTTTTCTTCTATGACGGTAATGTGATAACCGCTGTCATCAACTGTATCATTAAACGGTTGAGCGTCATTTGTCGGTTGATATTCGCTACCGTTTGCGCCAGCCGCTGCCGCGAAGGTTTTAGTTTCGGGCGCGAAATTATCAGTCGCAAAGGCTTCGGTTTTAGTGTCGTCAAAAAATGTCCGCGTTTGACCGGCGGTTGAAAAATCCTGTGTCTCGGCAACATTTGACGTTTCAATTGACGGCGATGTTTCAGGCAAAACGGGCGCGGGTGCCGGAACTGCCAAAATTTCATCAGCTCCAACCGTTTCTTCATTTTCGACGCTCCGTTCAACTTCGTCTGCAAGTTTGGGTTCGTTATTTAGCGGATTCATCTCAAAAGCGGTCATTGCTTGCCCGCAATTCGGACAAAATCCAAATCTCTCGGCAAAACTTTCATCACACGCGGCACAATACTTAACTATTTTTCCCATCTTTCTAGCCTCTCAAATCTTCTTAGTTTTCTTTGGAAAAATCCAAATTCTCTTGTCTAATTATAATCTCGCTTTTTGCAGATGTTAAGTTTTTGGGAAACTTTATTACTCAACATAATTTACGGGATACAACATTCATAGATGCTTTAAGCGTTTGACGCGATGCCTGCGGGCATCTAAAATTTTCATTGCACTTCTACACTGAAAATCCGTGCCACGCAAAGCGCCTGACAACTAAATTTATCAAAACAAGCAACTAACATTCAATATTTAATGTTTTACAATAAATTTACGATGAATGCCAGAAATTATTTAACAAATTTTACGCTTTCGGCTTTGATTTTGCTCGCCGCCGTTTCTTTTTCGTTTGCTCAAACCGCTAAAGTTTCGGGTCCTCGACAAGAGAAACTCCTGAATAATTTGAAACTTCTCATCTGGACTGAGCCGGCGGCGGCAAAAGTTAGGGTCAAGCTCCGCATCCATAGCGGCGCGGCGTTTGATTTGCAAAACAAGGAAGGCACGATGGCTCTGCTCGCCGACATTTTGTTTACAAACGAAGCGGCGAAGGAATTTTTCCGCGAAGAGTTGGGCGGAAGTCTTGATGTCGAGAGCAATTACGATTACATCCAAATCAACGCGACGGGAAACACCGACCAAGTTTTAGTAATTTTGGAGACGCTTGCCAACGCCGTTACTAAACCACTAATTGATAAAGAAACCACCGCGAAAGTTCGCTCCGCAAGAATCGAGAAGGTTAAAGAACTCGAAAAAAACCCGCCGCACGTCGCCGACCAAGCCGTCGCAAGACGTCTATTCGGAAGTTTTCCGTACGGCAGAAGCGCGGATGGCACAAGCGAATCGCTCGCAAAAATTGACTTCGCCGATTTGCTTCTCGCCAAACAAAGATTTTTGACCGCCGACAACGCGACGCTCGCCGTCAGCGGAAACGTCAAAAGCGATTTTATTTTCAAAGCCGTCCGCCAACTTTTCGGCGGTTGGGAGAAATCGGATAAAAAAATTCCCTCGACATTCGCTCAACCGGACGCGACTGCGACGAATTCATTTCTGATACCGACAGAAATTGAAAACGTCAGCGAACTCAGATTCGCATTTCGCGGGCTTGCCAGAAATGATAAAGATTTTCCAGCTTCGGAAGTTTTAACGAGAGTTTTGCACAATCGCCTGCAAGAGAAGGAAGGAAGTAAAGCGGCGGTCTATCAAACGTCGCACCTTTTGCCGAGTTTTGTTGTTCTGAAGGTTTCCAATTGGAATGTCGGAACGCTTAAAAAAGAAGGTGAGAATGCGGCTCTTCCGCAAAATTTCTTTGAAACGGTTGGAAATTTGCTAAAAGCCGAGATAAAACCAGAGGAATTTGAACGAGCTAAATCCGAAATTGTCGCCGAGCGAAGTAAAATAAATGCTGCTGATTTGTGGATTGATTTAGACACCTTTAAGCTCGTTTCAGTTAAAGACGAGTTGCAAAAACCGAGCAATGTTACCATCGCAAATGTTCAAAAGGTCGTTGAACGATGGAAAAAAGAATCTGTGGTTGCTGTATTGGTCGTATCAAAGTCAAAATAGATGAATATGCCGAACGAACGAACCGCTGCCGACGAACTAAAGCACGCCCGCGCCGTGCGCGAAATGTTTTCGGGCATTGCGACTAAATATGATTTTCTCAATCATTTCTTATCCGTCAATATTGATAAACGCTGGCGCAGACTCGTTGCCCAAAAATTAAAAGACGTTTTAGAAAATCCCGCCGCTCAAGTTTTAGATGTTGCTTGCGGCACCGGTGATTTATCTTTAGAACTGCAAAAAGCGGGAAAGGCTAAAGTTTTCGGCACGGACTTTTGCCGTCAGATGCTAGAAATTGCTTACGACAAAAATGAGAAGAACAATTTAGAAATCCCATACATCGAAGCCGATGGAATGAATTTATCTTTTGCCGACGCGAGTTTCGATGCAGTCACGATTGCCTTCGGCTTGCGAAATTTTTCCAATTGGCAAAACGGTTTAATAGAACTTCACCGTATTCTAAAAAAAGGCGGCAAACTCGTCATATTGGAATTTTCTACGCCGATTATTCCGGGCTTTCGACAAGCATTTCAATTTTATTTCTCCAACATTTTGCCGCGCATCGGCGGCGCGGTCAGCGGTTCGCGCGGAGCTTATGAATACTTGCCCGATTCGGTTTCCAAATTTCCCGACCAGAAAAATCTGGCGCGAATGATGCGCGAAAACGGCTTTTCCGAAGTAGAATATAAAAATCTGACGGGCGGAATTGCGGCAATTCACTCAGGAGTTAAATTATGAGCGTTACATTAACGATTTCCGAAGAAACTTATCAGAAACTTAAAAACATTGCTCAAAGCAGAGGCTTTGAAGATGTCGGTAAATTTCTCGATGAATGGGAAGAACTCGAACTTGCCAACCGACGTGAAGTAGTTGATGGAATTTTGAAATTCCACAAGAAGATGAAAGAGAAATACGGCGTAATGCCCGACAGCACGGAAATACTTCGAGAGGACAGAATGCGCGGATGAAAGATTTAGTCGTTGATAGCGGTATTTCTGTCAAGTGGTTTATCGCCGAAACTGATTCGGCAGTAGCATTAGAAATTCTAAAAGATTATCGAAACGAAAAAATTTCTTTTCTCACACCAAACCTAATTTACGCAGAATTTGGAAACATTATTTGGAAGAAACAAATTTTTCAAGGACTTGACCCGCTTGATGCCGATCTCGCCATTCAGGAATTTAAGAAAATTTCTTTCATCATAACACCGATTCCTACGCTTTTTGACGACGCTTATCGCATCGCCGTCAAATACAAACGCACCTTTTACGATTCGCTTTATCTCGCCTTGAGCGTCAAAGAAAATTGCGCGTTCGTTACCGCCGACGAAAAGTTTTATAATGCGATTCGACAAGACTTTCCGAAAATTATTTTGTTAGCGAATTGGCACTGATGAAATACAAACTTCTAAATTACGCGCGTCAAATCGGATTGCTGCTGCTCGTTGTCTGGACGGTTGTTTCTCTCGTAACCTTGCTTATCGAATTAGTTCCGGGCGATCCGGCAACGGCTATTTTAGGCGACCAAGCCTCAAGCGAACAAATCGCTAATTTCAATCAGAAGCACGGACTCGACAAACCCGCGTTTTTCTTTTCCTACAAAGCGGAAACTGGTTTCGATTGGCACGGCGCAAACAATCGTTACGTTGATTATTGGACGGGACTCGCGTCTGGCGATTTGGGAACTTCGTTTCGCACCGAACGACCGGTTTTGGATATGATTTTGGAGCGTTACCCTTCAACTATCAAACTCGCGCTCGCTTCGATGCTGATTGCTATCGGAATTGCCGTTCCGCTCGGCGTTCTCGCGGGAACTAATAAAGGCACGATTATTGATAATTTTTCTTCATTCATCGCGCTCCTTGGAATCAGTTTGCCGACCTTCGTTATCGGACCGTTTCTCGTCTATATTTTCGCCGTCAAACTCGGTTGGTTTTCGCCGACGGGAAGCGCAAATCCCGAAGATATTATTTTGCCTGCCGTAACTTTGGGCGCGGCACTTTCGGCGATTCTTACAAGAATGGTGCGTTCAAGCGTTATTGAAGAACTCGGCGAAGATTATGTGAGAACAGCCCGAGCGAAAGGTTTGAGCGAGCGAAAAGTCGTTTATAAACACGTTTTGAAAAACGGTTTGATTCCGGTCGTAACGATTCTCGGTTTACAGCTCGGCGTTCTACTCGCGGGCGCGATTATCACGGAAAAGATTTTTAACTGGCAAGGTTTAGGTTTACTGCTGCTTGACGACGGCATCGGCAAACGCGATTATCGCCTTGTGCAAGGCTGCGTTCTCGTCATCAGTGTTACCTATATTTTGGCAAATTCCTTGACTGATTTAGTTTATCGCTGGCTCGACCCGCGCATCAGACTTTCATAAATCATTTAACATTTATCATTAAACCAAGTTCCACGAATCGATAAATGTTAAATGATGAATGTTAAATGAACAGATTAACTTACATCGGACTCGCCATTGCCGCCGTCTTCATTTTGACAGCGATTTTCGCGCCGCTCATCGCTACACACGATACGACCGCGCAAAATTTGATGGTGCGTTATGCTTTGCCATCTGCGACGCATTGGTTCGGCACGGACGCGCTTGGGCGCGATGTTTTTTCGCGCGTTGTTTTCGGGGCGAGAATATCTTTGGAAGTCGGCATTATCGTCGTCGTTGTTTCCGCATTTATCGGAATAATTTTAGGCGCGGTTGCCGGATTTTACGGCGGTTTTGTGGATAAATTTTTGTCGGGTTATATTTTCAATGTTTTTTTAGCGTTTCCCGGCTTGCTCTTAGCAATTGCTCTAGTTGCTTTTTTAGGCGCGGGTTTGGGAAAACTGATTTTAGCTTTGTGCATTATCGGTTGGGTTGGATATGCCCGGGTGATGCGCGGACAAGTTTTAAAAGTCCGCGAATACGATTTTGTCCAAGCCGCCCGCGCACTCGGCGCAAGTAATTTCCGAATTCTTTTTACACACATTCTTCCAAACGCGATTCAGCCTTTAATTGTCCAAGCGTCTTTGGGAATGGCGGGCGCGGTTTTGTCCGAAGCATCTTTATCGTTTTTAGGCTTGGGTATTCCGCCGCCCGCGCCTTCGTGGGGAACGATGATTGAAGAAGGTCGCGGCTTTGATATTCTCTATAATGCGCCGCATGTTTTGTTTTTTCCCGCGCTGGCAATTGCGCTCACTGTTTTAGCGTTTAATTTTATCGGCGACGGTTTAAGAGAATATCTCGACCCGAAACAGAGAAAAAGGTAAACAAGCAAACGCATTCGGCGCAATCGCATTTAGCCTTCGTTACCGTTCGCCTGCATTTATTTATTGTGTATTCCTAAATAGCTTTCCGCTTTCATCTTGAAACCGAAAATGTCTGTTAAAGGTTTATTTTCTGCGCTAAAGAAATTCGGCGATTTATCTTCCAAACAGCAAATCGTGTTAATCATATAAAATCCGAGTGAACGATAGCTTTCAAATTGCGCTTCATTAAACATCTGGTCGGAAGTTGATTCGTGCGGAAAATCGGCATTCGTGCTTTGATAGTTCACGATGTCTATTGACTCGCTTTCGTCGAGCGTCGGTTTAATGTAAAGCAGAGTTCCGTCTTCGACCGCTTCGCCGTCGGCTTGCGAGTATTTGATTTCAGCCATCGTAATGTAACCGCCTTTTTTAGGTCTTCGTTCTTTTTTAAATTCGATGGAAACGCCCATATCAACCCGAATTTTGTGAACGGCGTTGCCCAGATCGGAAAACGTGAAATGCGGGTCGGCACTCGCGTCGCAAACGATGATTAATTTACAGCGGCGCAGAACCATTTCGTAGATTCCGAGATTTTCAAAATGTCCGCCGTCGGAAAGATAGATATACGGATTCGTGTCGTTTGTTCTGCCAAAGGCTTCGGCAAAAAAAAGGCGTGGCGAAAAACGCGGTGTGGCAAGATTGTAAGTGTCGTCTCCGCGCTTGCCGGTATTTCCGAGCCACCAGCCTAAACGAATATTGAACAGCGCCATCAAAAATGAAACGGCGGCTGATGAAGTGTAATAACCCATATTCGGACTTGCCGCGGCTCCCGAAGTGGCGGCGGCTGTTCCGAGCGTGATGGCTTGACCGACCTGGGTGTTGCAGCCGTAATTTTCCGAAGCGCGATAATTTCCGCTGCCGTCGCCCATATTTGAACTGCCGCAGTGCAGCGCGGTCGCCGTAAAGGATTCGGCTTTTCTATTCTGCCAGCGCAGATTATTCGACTCGGCGAGATTGAGCGTCATATTGACGACGTGAAAAGGTTTTTGGATTAGATTTTTCATCTCGATAATGTCGTTGTCGCTGTCCAAATCCGTAAAAGCGTTGGCGGTTTTCAAACGCTCTCTGGTGCGCGACGCGCCCAAGTAAGCCCGAATCAAATGTTCCCGATAAATGGCTGACAAAAATCGCCAAAACGATTTACCGCTTTGACGATTTTGCAGCAGGTTTCTATTTTTTTGTTATTTACCGAAGGTTTTACATCACGTATTTAATTTAAGATTGATGACCGGCTGGTTTATCACGTAATTTGAATTTCTCAAATTATCGTCAATAATGTCTCCGCCGCTTCTACCTCCAAAGGTTTGGAGAAGTAATTTTTTAGGCGAGACAATTTCTTTTTTAACCGACCACGGAGCGATAATTTTAGATGTCGAAACCGAAAAGCCGACGCTGCTCGACGTTTTGGAAAGCTACGAATGAAATATAAGATTTTCCCGATTGGCGACAACGTCTTAACGATTGAATTCGGCAACGAGATTTCCGCCGAACACAATAACCTCGTTCTTAAACTTGCCGCTTATTTCGAGCAAAACGCTTTTCAAGGTTTCGTTGAACTTATTCCGGCATACGCTTCACTCACTTGTTTTTACGATGTTTTGATTGTCAGAAAAAACTTTTCCGCTTTTGCGACGGCTTTTGATGCGGTGAAAAATTTTGCGGAAAATGCTTTGCTAAATTTGGACGATTTTGAAGAAACTAAACCACGTTTGATAGAAATTCCGATTTGCTTCGACAAAGAATCCGCGCTTGATTTAGATTCAGTTGCAGCGATGAATAATTTGAATGCAAAGCATGTTACCGAAATTTTTCTCCAAGAAACTTACCGCGTTTATATGCTTGGATTTCTTCCCGGCTTCGCGTATATGGGCGAAGTTGACGAACGAATCGCTGCGCCGCGCAAAAACTCGCCGCGCCTTAAAGTTCCAAAAGGAAGCGTCGGAATTGCCGGACGGCAGACGGGAATTTATTCGCTCGAATCACCTGGCGGCTGGCAGATAATCGGCAGAACAAATGTCGAACTTTTCACGCCCGAAGCCGAATCGCCGACTTTTTTAAAAGCCGGTGATTTAGTAAGATTTTATGAAGCAGCTTTTTAAATTTAGCAAGCGAATATATTTTGTGCAGATTCTCTGTAAGCCGCATCTTATTTAGCTCAAATCAATCCCTTCTCTATCAATTTCTCCTCTAATTCGTCAACATTCGGTATATGTAGGATTTGAAACCCGCATTCCGCCGCCGCTTCTACATTTTTCTCTCGGTCGTCAATCAACAAACATCGGTCAGCGGGCGTTTGCGTAATTTGTAATACTTTTCGGTAAATTTCCGAATTCGGTTTGGCGACACCCAAGAAACAAGAACTGTAAAAGTTTGTAAAATAATTTCTTAAATTGAACTTCTCGATGCGGTAAAGATTTAGTTCAAGCGATTCGTTATTCAAAACTGAAATTTCGTATTTATTTTGAGAACGCAGTTTTTCTAAAATCTCAAGACTTCTCGGATGCGCTTTCGATTGGCTTTCCATAAATTCAATAAATTGCTCTTCGGAAAAATCTCGCTCTCGGAAAAAAATCGCTTCGTTCAAATAATCTTTTATGGACGCTTCGCCGATTTCAAATTTTCCCACGATAATTTTATGCCGTTCTTCGCTCGCCTGAAAATCGTATCGAAAAAGTTCGGCAGCGGCTTCTCGTGAAATATGATCCCAAGCGTTTGTCAAACAGATTCCGCCCAAATCGAAAAATAGATGCGTTATTTCTTTCATAATATCTAATTTTTATACCAGCTCAATCTGTTGTCCGTATTGCGGAACTTCCACCGTCCAACCGAATCTCTCGCGGATATGTTCCGCCATCGCAGACGCGGCTTCGGGTTCGCCGTGCGTTGTGAAAACCATTTTCGGTTTGTTTTGCAACCCTTCGAGCCAACGAAGCACGGCTTTCCAATCGGCGTGCGCGGAAAAGCCTTCGATTCGCCGGACGTGGCAGCGCACGGGAATCCATTCTTTCATAATTTTAACTTCACTCTCGCCGTCAAGAATTCTTCTGCCTGTCGTTCCCGCCGCTTGATAACCGACAAAAACCAAAGTTGCGTTTTTATTGGGCAAGATGCGCATCGCGTGATGCAGAACGCGCCCGCCGGTCATCATTCCCGACGCTGATATGATAATGCGCGTTCCTTTCTCATCGTTTAACCGTTTCGATTCATCGCGTGATGAAGTTGTCATCATTGCGCCCGTGCGAAGCGGATGACGTTTTTGCATCAAAATCGAAGCGTATTCTTCGTCGTGTTCTTCGGTGAAACGATTATAAACTTGCGTTGCCTGCGCAGCCATCGGCGAATCAACCCGCACCGGCAGAACGGGAATGCGTTTTTGTTCTTCTAATTCACGAATCAGATACAAAATTTCCTGTGTTCGCCCAATCGCAAACGCCGGAATTAAAATCGGTTCGTTATTTTTCGCAGCTTCGTTAATGACCTCAGCCATTTGGTCTTCGCTTGATTCGTCGCCGTGCAGACGGTTGCCGTAAGTTGATTCGACCATCACATAATCGGCGTTGGTCGGCGCGGTCGGGTCTTTGACAATCGGCTGGTCATAATGACCTAAATCACCGGAGAACAAAAATTTTATCGAATCGCCGTTTTCTCTGGCTTTTTCGAGTTCGACTAAAACAAGACTCGCGCCTAAGATATGTCCGGCGACATCAAAACTCGCCTTAAAACCGTCGACAATTTCAATCGGATTACCGTCGTTCGGCACGGGCGAAAGCAATTTAAGCGCGGCTTCCGCATCGCGTTCGTCGTAAAGCGGCAGCGCGGGCGAATGCGAAGTCAAGTTTTTGCGGTTGCGGTAATCGGCTTCTTCTTCCTGAAGTCGTCCCGAATCGGGCAATAAAATTTTCAGCAAATCGCAAGTCGCCCGCGATGTGTAGACTTTGCCCGCAAAACCTAATTTGACGAGTCGCGGCAGATAACCCGTGTGGTCAATGTGCGCGTGCGTAATGATAACCGCGTCAATCTCCTGTGGATTAAACGGCGGCTCTTGCCAATTTTTTTCTCGAAGTTCTTTTAAGCCTTGAAAAAGTCCGCAGTCAACCAAAACCCGTTTGCCGTTGTGTTCAAGCAGATATTTTGAACCCGTAACCGTTCCGACACCGCCGTAAAATGAGATTGTCGCCATTTTTTCTATTTTTTCTCCGTTTTTTCGATTAGAAGATTTGAAAATTGTTTATTAACATTGCTGTTGATGTTATTTCAGAATGTAAAAATACGAAAGAAGGGCGAAAAACACAACTCTATTTTTCAGAATTCGGTTTTTGTAAAATTATATTTCTACTTTTTTGTCATCACTTTTTCGTTCGCTTTAAGCGCTTGCCGCACCACGCAAAAAACTGATATGCGAACTCTCGCGCCGAGCGATGCGATTATTTATCTTGAAACGAACGACCTCGCTGAAACTCTTCAAACTTTGACTGAAAGCCAGGCGTTTCAAGAACTCGCCGCCGACCAACCAGATTTTTCCGCGCTGAAAAATATGCAGCTGGCGGTTGCCATTACCGGTTTTGAAACGTCTGAGAAAAAAATCACCGAAGAGAATTCCATCCTCAATTTCAAACCGCAGTTTGTCACAGTTGCCGAAACTCACGCCTGGTCTTGGCAAACGCTTTCATTCGCCGAAAATCAGCTTAACGACTTCGTGATGAAAAATTATGGTGTTGATGCGAAACTCGAACGACGCGATAAAGCGGACGGCAAACTTTTCACTTGGACGGCGAGCGACGAACGCAAAACTTTCGCGTATGTCCAAAACAGTTTGATTTATTTTGGTAACGATTGGTCAGCTATCGAAAAATGTTTAGCAGTAAAAAAAGGTGAAGCGGAAAGTTTGGAAAAAAACGACGCTTTAACACGCGCCTATTCTGAAAATAATTTAGCTTTTGGTTACCTTTCGTCCGCAGGCATAGCTCAAATCGCTAATCTTGTAGGCGTTTCTCTGGCGGTTGACACCACCGAAGAATCTGACGCAAGAAGTCTTATTGCGCGAATTATGCCGCAAATTTTGCAGAATACGACTGAAGAAATTGTCTGGACGGCGAACAAAACCGAACGCGGAATCGAAGATAATTTTTCAGTCTCTTTGACTATGGAAACGTCTTCCGTAATTAAAGAAACTTTGGCGACATCCTTTGATTCGCAAACGAATTCGGCAGAATTTTTGCCTTCTGATTTTTTCACCACGACTCGTTATAATCTAAAAAATCCACTCATTGCGTGGCGCAGTCTGCTTCTTCTGACAGCGAAAAATACCGATGCTTTGAGCGGAAAACTTTTGATTCAATTTTCCGACGCTTTGCTCGAACCTTACGGTGTTTCTGACGCAGAAACTTTTTTAAGTTCGATTGATCCGGAAATTTTAACGGTGCGGTTTGACGAAGACGGCGACAGAAGCGTATTAATTGTTTCAGTTAAAGACTTGGAGAAATTGAAAAGTTCAATCTCAAAAGAAATCAATTTTAACGCCCCTTCTGAAAAGCGCGAAAACGCAGAAGTGTGGTTTTCGGAAAATAAACAATTGGCGGCATTATTTATTGAGAACAAATTGCTTTTGGGCGACGGCGAAAGTGTTTTAAAATGTCTGCAAGCTAAACGAAGCGGGCAAAATTTCACAAAAACTCCGAAATTTCAACGGTTTGCCGAAAGCCAAGCCGTTGCCGTAACTTTTGGAAGAGACGCTGATTCGGCGACGAAAATTGTCGAAGTTTTAGGAAAAAAGAAAGGTGAAAACAAAAAACTCGCCACGTTTTATTCGACTGAAACTCGTTTTACGGAAAAAGGTTTCGAGCGCAAAACCGTTTCCGATTTCGGTTTGATTGGAACAATTTTGCAGCAGATTCCAGAGTAAAAATTAAAAAAGTCAGTCGAGAGAGGGGAGAAAACAGATGAAAAGAAAACTAAGTGTGCTTTTGTACATTACGATTCTTCTTACCTTTACGGCACTCAGCGCACTATCTCAGGTTGTGCCACGGTCTCAGAAGCCGCCGAATGTCGCCTTGACCAACGGGAAATGGTTCAATGGCAAATCCTTTGATTCACGAACTGTTTATAGCGTCAATGGACGGTTCAAATTCAAGAAACCTGCCCGTGTGGATAGCACTCTGGATTTGGCGGGAGCGTGGATTGTCCCGCCGTTTGGCGAAGCGCACAATCACAATATCGGGACAGGTGTAGAAGAGTGGGACAAGCGGGCGATTCAAAAGTATCTTGCCGATGGCGTTTTCTATGTGCAGATACAAGGCAATCTCCCGCTGAAAGACGAGGTGAAACATCGTCTTTCGATCAACCGGCAAAACAGCCTTGATGTGGCTCTGGCGCAGGGGTCGCTGACTTCCACGGGAGGACACCCCGTCGGTCTAGTTGAAAGAATCCTGTTGCCGCAAGGATATTATCCGGAGTTTACAAAAGAAACACTGAAGGATTATCGCTATTTCACGATTGATTCGGAGGCTGACTTGGAGAAGAAATGGTCGCTAATCCTCAGACTTCGCCCCGATTTCATCAAGACATTCTTGTGGTTCTCCGACGAGTTCGAGAAGCGAAAGGGCGACTCGACTTACTTCGGACAAAAAGGACTCGACCCGCACCTTTTGCCGCTAATTGTTAAGAAAGCCCACGCCAACAATCTGCGAGTGTCCACGCATGTGACGAATGCCGCCGATTTTCATTACGCGGTGACGGCGGGCGTTGATGAGATAGCGCATCTTCCTTTGCTTGGCTTGACACCAATTGCGGTTGAAGATGCGAAGCTAGCCGCCAAACGCGGAATTACAGTCATCACGACGTGCGCTATCGTTTCCACTCTTCCGCCAATGATATTACGCAAGGAAGACCTCCCGCAGGTATTGAAGACACAGACGGTTAATCTGAAACTTTTGCGCGAAAACGGTGTCGCGCTCGCCATCGGCAGCGATAATGTGACAGATAGCTCCGTGAAGGAGGTTGAGTATCTTCGGGGCTTAGGCGTGTTCGACAATCTGACCTTGCTCAAGATGTGGACGGAAACAACTGCCAAAACAATTTTTCCGCAGCGAAAAATCGGAGAAATCAAAGAAGGCTTTGAAGCGAGTTTTCTCGCGCTGGAGGGAAATCCCATCAAAGATTTGCAGAATGTTCACAAAATCAAGCTGCGATTCAAACAAGGTTTTCTTTTAGAACCATAGGGAGCAATGTCATCGAAGCTAAAAACTGACAAGCACCCCCAATGGAGTTCGGGCGGCAAAGTTAGTATGTTTTCTTTAGCGCTATCGTCTGCGTCTGCTGATGTGAGCTGTCAGGCGCGAAAGGGTGCGATAAACCTGCAATGCCGCAACGCAACGATTGAATTATCTTAGAGCGACCGCGCAAGAGAGAAACGCGAAGAGTGATGTCATCACTCTTCGCGCCCTGCGCGGATTGCTTTTATGCAGCTTTTTCTTCACTCCATCTGACGGCAAATCCAGATTTGTTTATTCAACCCGCTTGCCCCCGGCAGTGACGACGGATGGCGTGGTGCTAATGAGGTAGAATTCCTTTCCTCGATCTGCGACGACAAGATTAAAGTTGAGCTGGAAAGGCGGGGCGGGAATCATTATGGTCATCGTTCCCCTGCAGTCGGCATTCACGGTGTAAGTGCCGGAATCGATATTGGACATAATCATGCCATTATTACTGACGGTTACGGCATTGGAAAGATTGCCGAAGACGTCCAGGGTCATGATGCCCACCGTAGCGAACGGAACCATCGGGGCTGGCGGCGGTCCACTAGGAACAAAGCCATCGCCTCTGATCGCATATCTGCCCGTCAATGTCGCGTTTGAGCATCTGAAGCGTCTTGAGGAAGATGACTCATCAGCACTGGATTTTGTTTCTTCCTGCGCCTGCGCGGTGCGGGCGAAGTTGACACGGTTTCCGATGGTGGAAATTCCCACCACCAGCAAGATAATAGAAATAACTCCGCAGACGGCTGCGGTAACGATTCGTTTCAGGTTCGATTTTATGGTTGTTTTCATTTTTTTTGTCTCCTTCATTTTGTTTTTGTTTATTTTTCAGCCGCGACGAGCGAATTGCCGTAAATCGCGGCGTAAAGTATTTTCGCCAACTGCGAATCGAGCGACGCGACTTTTTTTACTTGATTTCGCGCCGATTGCTTATCACCATTGAGCAAATAAGTTTGCCCTAAAAGAAACTTTGCTTGCAGGTTTTGGGGTTTCAGGCAAACGGTTTGTTGCAGTTTTGAAAGTTTCGCTTTCGTTTCATTTTTTATTCTCCTAAGATTTACTTTTGGAAATTTATAAACGGGATTATAATTACCGCCGGGGTATTAAGTCATGACCGAAGCCTGACGTGAACCTGACTTTTTTCTGTTTTATGTTGAAGTTGTCACTATTTCACTGACCAATGAAGGAAAACTCGAAGCAGTCCAACGGTTCTAGCTACTATTTTGATGATGTCGTTATTGAACGCGGTAACTTTCGGGTGCTTAAAGGCGGTCAACCGAAAGCACTTACGCCGCGTTCGTTTGATGTGCTTATTTACCTGATTGAACAGCGCGGGAGTGTGGTGGAAAAGCAGGAATTATTTGAGCAGATTTGGAAGGAAACCTTCGTCACGGATAATGCGCTGATGCGTGCGGTCAAAGACATCCGCCGCGAATTGGGCGACGATGCCGGTGCGCCGCGTTACATCGAGACGGTTCACAAGCGCGGTTACCGTTTTATCGCGCAATTAAAAGATGCTCCCAATGAAGATTTGGAATTTGAAACCGAGGCAGAACGCTCCGAATCGCCGAAACTGAGTGAAGGCGAGACAGTTACGACAAGCAGCCGACAGGCAACGGTTGAAACCGCCAATCAACCGACGACTCAAACCGACGCTGGCACATCGCCGGAAACCACATCAAGCATTAAAAATCTAGTTGCTAAGATTAAAGAATCCAAGGCGAGTGCGGTATTTGCTTTGGTCGCGCTCGTAATTGCGGTTGCATCCATCATTTATTTAGGTAGAGGTGAAAAGGCAATACATTCTCTGGCGGTTTTGCCACTTGAGAGTGCGAATGCTGATACGAATAGAGAATATATGAGCGACGGTATCACCGAAAGCCTCATTAATAGCTTGTCACAACTGCCGGATTTAAAGGTAATCGCACGCACAACTTCTTTTCGCTATAAAGGACAGCAGATTGATGCTCAAAAAGTGGGACGCGACCTGCACGTTGACGCAGTGCTGACGGGGAGAGTCATTCAGCAGGGCGAAAATCTGATTATTCAGGCGGAACTAACAAACGCGGCGGACGGCTCACAGCTTTGGGGCAAGAGGTTTAGTCGGCGGCTGGCAGATATATTCTCGCTGCAGGAAGAAATTGCGAAAGAAATTTCAGAGAAACTGCAATTGAAATTGACGGGCGAGGATGAGAAGCGGCTTGCCAAGCGATACACCGAGAATACCGAAGCGTATCGGCTTTACCTGACAGGTCGGTATTTTTGGAGTAAGCGAACAACAGAAGGACTGAACAAAAGCATCGCCTATTATCAGCAGGCGATTTACAAAGACCCGAATTACGCTTTGGCTTACGCGGGCTTGGCGGATTCCTACGCCGTCCTTGCCATCAACTCCGACGCGCCGCCGAGGGAGTCTTTCCCGCAGGCAAAGGCGGCGGCGATCAAGGCTCTAGAGCTTGACGACACGCTCGTCGAGGCGCACGCGACGATGCTGCAAATCAAAGCCGAATACGATTGGGATTGGTCGGGAGTTGAGAAAGAGTACCGGCGAGCCGTCGAACTTAACCCGAATTATCCGACGACTCATCTTTATTATTCTATCTATTTGATAAAAATCGGGCGGCATGAAGAAGCCGTCGCCGAGATTAAACGAGCGCATGAGTTAGACCCGTTCTCGCTCATCATCAATGCGGTTGTGGGCAGAGTATTTTTCTTTGCGCGTCGTTATGATGAAGCAATCGAGGCATGTTACAAGACGCTTGAACTAGATCCGAACTTTCTTGCCGCGCATCTCTTTCTGGGAAGAGCCTACAAGGAAAAGAAAATGTATGAGCAAGCCGTCGCCGAGTTAAGTAACGCGAGAGACGCTGCGAGAGACGTTTCCGAAACGACATCGTTGCTTGGATACGTCTATGCGGTTTCGGGTAAAAGAGACGAAGCGAAGAAGATACTCAACGAAATGAAAGAGATGTCAAAGCACCGCTACGTTCCACCATATAATATAGCAATGGTCTATGCAGGTCTGGGTGAGAAAGACCAGGCGTTTGAATGGCTGGAAAAGGCTTACGAGGATCGAAATCAGCAATTCACCCTGCTTAATATCGCGCCGGAATTCGACAGCCTTCGCTCAGATCCCCGATTCACAGGTCTGTTGCGGCGCATCGGATAACTAAGCTGTAAGCCAGAGAAATAGGGCGATAGAAACGATAATGTGTGTTCACTACAAGTGAGTAGTTGAAGGAAAATTTGACAGAGCGGGTTCTTCCTCTGAAGGTTTAGCCAGCAAAAAACAATTATTTTTCAGCAATTTAAATTAGAACGCTACTTAAATTATATTTAACTTGCTATTTTTTAAAAGCGTTTTTATAATCTTTTTAGGGGGTGGTAAATTTATGATAAATAAACAACACACTGGAGGAGATTTCGAGTAACTGATAAATTCAGTTGTCGAATCTTCGTCCAAATAAAAAAATAAGGCTTAGGTAGTTTTCGCTATCTAAGCCTTATCTCTTGTTTGTCGACACAAAGTAAATAGTTTTAGAAGCCGTTTGAAAATCTCTTTAAAGTCCGTGAAGCGGACAGAATTAATAGCGTCGGGAGTATCCCGACGCTATTAATTCTGTCGCTTTCAGCGACAAAAACAAAGTTTTCAAACAACTTCAACCTAACGGAAATTTTTCAACGAAGATTTTTTAACTTTTTACTTTTGCCTTTTTACTCTTAACTTTAAAATTCTTCGCATTCTGCTCAATCCAACTTTCCGCCGTTTCATAATGAGCAAACTTTTTTTCATCGCGGCGAAACTGCGGCGTGTGGTTATAGTGTCTGCCGTCGCGTTGCAAAGTTGGATGATAAACGTGCAACATTTCGTGAAAAACAATAAACTCGACGACGTAGGGCGGTACTCTTTTATCATCTAATGATTTGCTGATGACAATCGTTTCGTGCGTCGAATCATGATGACCGAGAATGCGAAAAGTTTTTCGCGCCGACCAGGTTAAGGTCGGTTTTTGGATAGAATTTTTAAAGTATATTGAGTTTATACGCACGAAGATTTCTTCTAAATCGTATATTTCGCCTCTGGAAGTCGTAATAACTTTACGTCCCTTGGCGCGTTTGTTTTCTTTTGCTCTAAATTGAATTTCTTGGCTTTTAATGTAGAAGCGATAGATTTGTGATGCTGACGGCGGAACTTTTTTTCGCAGAAGTTTGGCAATTAAAATAAAAGCAAGGGCTTTTTGAACTTCAAGCGGCGCGGTTTGGCAGAGTTCCGCCAGCCTTACGAAAATCTTGCCGCTGCGAACGCGGATTGTGTTGTTGATGCCGATATATGGATAAAACTCAACCTCAATCTCTGGAACTTCGCGTTTAGGATTCAAAATTTGAAACGCTTCACCGTAGAAGTTTTTTATTTCCTTTATGTCGGCGGTCATAAAATTGTTAATCATAGTTTAACTGATAAATCTTGACAGATGACTGGCAGAAGTGCTATTCGTTTTAACAGCTCAAGAATACCGTTCTCAAACGGTGTTCTCCAAACTCATCAAATAAAAAATGGCTGTCCCTGATTCAAATTCAACAACCGAAAAAAGTTTTTCTGCTCCAGACACACGCGGACAGATAATCCTTTCCGCAATCATCAACGAACATCTCGTTACCGGCGAGCCGATTGGCTCGAAAATAATTGCCGAAAAATTTGTCAACACGGCAGGCTTAAGTTCGGCGACGATTCGCAACGTAATGAGTGATTTGGAGGATTTCGGTCTCGTCGAACAACCGCATACTTCAGCCGGACGAGTTCCGACGGACAAAGGCTATCGATTTTTTGTTGATAATTTATTAGGCGTTCTCAGTCTTTCAAACGAAGATTTGAGTTTAATTAATAAGGAACTCGGTTTGAACGAGCCGGATTTATCAGCCGCGCCTGACCGGCTGATGGAGAAAACCTCGCAGCTTCTCTCGGCTCTTTCTCAAAACGTCGGAATTGTCGTTTCGCCTTCACTGGCGAAAGACCGCCTGCAACATATCGAGTTCGTCAATTTGTCGGAGAAACGCATTCTTGTCGTGCTTGTTTCCGCGCCGAATATCGTCCATAACAAGATAATTCGGCTCAGCGAATCTTTCTCCAATGAGCAGCTTGACCGCACTTCTAATTATTTGAATGCGCGGTTCAGCGGCAAGAGTTTGGCAGAGATTCGGACGGAAATTCTCAAATTGATGCACGAGGAAACTTCTCTGTTTGATAAGTTGCTCCAAACGGCAATGATTCTCTGTTCGCAAAGCATCGAAAGCGACGCAGACAACCAAGGCGAAGTTTACGTCGGCGGCACGTCGAATATCCTGACCAAACGGGATTTCGCCGACCTCGAAAGGCTTCGTGAATTAATCCGCACGATTGAAGAAAAAACGCGCCTCGTGCAAATTCTAACCGAATGTATTGAGCGCGACCCGACGATTAAAGGCAGCGTGCAGGTTGTTATCGGAAGCGAAAATTCAAATTCTTCTTTGCAAAACTGCACATTGATTACCGCGCCCTACCACATTGGCGACGGCGAAACTGTCGGAACTTTAAGCGTTTTGGGTCCAACCAGAATCGAATATGCCCGAATGATTTCGATTGTCAGTTATGTCGCCCGCATTCTCGAAAAAATGATGTCCAAAGATTTTTCGAACATTAAATAAGAAATGCTTAAGGTTTTGACAAAAATAAAAGCGAGCGCGTCGTCTAATAGCAGCGGTTTGAAAGGCGAAAACTGAAAGGCGAGAGGAAATAATTCTCTTAATTTTCCTTTCGGCTTTAGCTCTTATCCTTTCGCCTTTCGAGATTGTTCCATTCAACAAATTTCGCGGCGACAGCGCGGGCTTCGACTTCGAACGGGATTTCTAAATAAGCATTTTGACGCGAAACCGCATCCCACCTCTCTCGCTTCTGCAAATTTCTCCAAAAACTTGTCAAATATTTATAAAAAAATTTGCTAAAACCTTCTCGCCTGTATTGTAAGACGTGAGCAATTTCGTGCGCGGCAAGGTCTTCCGGAAGTTTCAAAAGATTATTTTGATTGAAGGAAAGAAGTCTGGAAGTGATAAAAATCCGTCTGCCGAAAGTTATTCCATGAACGCTAATAAGTGCTGTCAATAAATTTGTGAACTTGCCGACGTAAAAATAAATCGGCGGTAGGCGAAATGTTTCATCATTCAGATACTCCCGAAAAAATGCTTCAAGTTTTCGATGTGAAGATTCGGCGAGTTTCATTCAATTATTTTTAAATACAAAAAAGCGGAAGAGTTAAAATTCACGAGTAATTTAATCTTCCGCTTCCGAAAATTTCTATTTATTAATTTCTTTACCGGTGTTGCTGACAGCATCGCCGACCGCATCAACTGCGTCACCGACTCCGTGTTTGAATTTTCCCCACGTTTCCTGCGTTTTGCCTGCGGCTTGGTCGGCTTCACCTTCGGCTTCCAAATCACGGTTGCCCGTTAAATTCCCGACTCCTTCCTTAACTTTTCCTTTGACGTTTTCAACTTTACCTTCGACTTCATCTTGATTAGGTGTTGACATTGATTTATCTCCTTTTAATTTAATTCTCGTGTATCGTTTTGTAACAAATTCTACACTTAAATTTGAGTGAAGCAACTTATATTCCTTACCAATCCAAAATCCAAAATCTAAAATCCAAAATCCGATCACATTCCTTTATAATTCGGACCGCCGCCGCCTTCGGGCGTAACCCAATTGATGATTTGATACGGGTCGGCAATGTCGCAGGTTTTGCAGTGGACGCAGTTAGAAAAATTGACTTTTATTTCGCGCCGTCCGGTTTTTGCGTTTTCTTCCATTTCATAAACCGCCGCCGGACAAAACCTCTGACACGGATTACCGTATTCTTCCGCGCATCGGGTCGCGCAAATCTCCGTATCAAGAATATGCAGATGCGACGGCTGGTCTTCGTTATGCGAAACCGCGCCGTAATAAACATCCGTTACTTTGTCGAAAGCTAATTTATTGTCAAACTTCAAATCGGGGTAACGCTGGGCGAGCGCGTCGCCTTGGTAATCGTAATCTTTGAGCATTTCCATTCGCTCGTGTCCGGCAACGTGATGCTCTATCGGCATAAATCCCCACGCGTAGCCGCCGCTCAAAAATTGCAGACCGCCGTTGATAAGTGCCGACCAGCGACCGGATTGAAACGAAGCGTGGAAATTTCTGACCGCGTAAAGTTCGTCGTAAATCCAACTGCCGTCAATTTTTTCCTTAAAGTGTCGAAGCGTCTTCGACGTAAAATCGTCGTGGTCGAACGCGCTGACGATTGTTTCCGCCGCAATCATTCCCGATTTCATCGCCGTGTGAATTCCCTTGATTCTTTGACCGTTTAAGAATGAAGCCGAGTCGCCGATAATCAAAACGCCGTCCGCGTAAAGTTTCGGCATCGTGTGCCAGCCGCCCGCGTTGATTGTTTTCGCGCCGTATTTGAGCATTTTGCCGCCGGCGAGAATTTCGGCGATTTTCGGATGCGTTTTAAATTTTTGAAATTCGGCGTGCGGGTCAATCAGCGGGTCTTTATAATCGAGTCCGGTTACGTAACCAATACTGACGATGTTGTTTTTCATTCCGTAAATCCAGCCGCCGCCATAAGTTTGCGTGTCGGACGGAAATCCGAGAGTGTGAACTACTTTGCCTTCTTCAAAATTTCCGGCGGGAACTTCCCACAATTCCTTGACTCCGAGCGAAAAAACTTGCGCCTCTACTCCATCGTTTAAATTCAATCGCTGCATTAATTGTTTTGCCAGAGAACCGCGCGAACCTTCGCCCAAAACCGTAATTTTGGCGAGCAAATCAACGCCCAGCTCAAAATTTTCTTTCGGTTTTCCTTCCTTGTCAATTCCCTTGTCGCCCGTCCGAACGCCGAGAACGCGGTCGTTTTCGTCATAAATTATTTCCGCGCCCGGAAATTCAGGGAAGATATTTATTCCCGCTTCTTCACATTTTTCGCCGAGCCATTCGCACATTTTACTCAAAGAAATAATGTATTTGCCGTGATTTTTCAACGGTGGCGGCGTAATCGGCGAAGCGAACGCGCGATTTTCAGTCAGATACCAAAAAGTGTCGCTTTCAACGGTTGAATCAACCGGACAACCTTGTTCGAGAAAATCCGGCATCAATTCCCGCAAAGCAATCGGGTCAACCACTGCGCCGGACAAAATGTGCGCACCGATGTTCGCGCCTTTTTCGATAATTCCAATTTCGAGGTTGCCGAGCGGTTTACCCGCTCTTCTGCCTCTCTCGATTAACTCATCGTGTTCTTTAATCAAATTTTTCAGATGCAAAGCCGCCGCCAGATTTGCCGGTCCCGCGCCGACAAAAACTACATCCATTTCGAGTTGTTCGCGTTCTATCATTTCTCTCCTCAATCTAATTTTTGTAATGAAGTTATTTCTTTTAAGTTTATCAGAAGTTCGCTTTATTAATTTGTTCTTCGGGGTAATAAACCCAAATTGCTTCCATATTTTTTCTGGTGTAAGCACCGGTGCTGGCGTGCTGCAAAGGGTGAATTGATAATTCATCCATCGGACCGATATAATATTCGCCGAGTGGAAGCCCCGTTCCCGCGCCGATTAGTCCGGGCGGAACACGGTTAAAATTTTTCGCCCACCATTTTTCCGAAAAAAACAGCGTGATGTAAGTCGGATTAGCGGCTTCGTCAGTGAAAACAAATCCTTCGTCAACCAAATGATTCCAGAGATTTTTTATGCACGTATCAAGGCTTGATTCCAAATCCACATCCAAAAAAGCTAACACAATCGGAAAATCAATTTTTGGCAAAGTATCTTCAAACCATCCTTGTCGAAATTCGCATTGCTTAATCGCACCATATTTTCTGAGATTACTTTTCACTTCTTCCAAAGTTCCGCAGTATTCTCCTTCAGTATAAACGGGAGCTTCGCGGTCAAATTCGTCGCTCAGCGGCAAGCCCGCAAAGGAATCGAAGATAATCAATTTACGATTAACGATTTCACAGATTAAAGACAGATTACACGCCGAGCCGCCTTTCCAAGTTCCGCATTCAACGACGACTCCTTCTTTTTCAGGCTGCATTTCGAGAAGTTTTAATGCCATCGCCAAATGCGCCTTAAAATTCGTTCCCGTCTGCACCCGCGTTTTATTGAGAAACATTCGCATTCCGAGATTTAGTTTTCGGAAAAAATTCATTTTGTAGGAAGGGTGAACTTTCATCGAACTCAAAATAAAAAATACGGCGAAGGGCGCGGTCAAGGCGTAGTAAGCCTTCATCAAAAAATTGTGCATAAAGAAAATTTATTCCTACAAAGTAAAAAGAGTAACTATATTAACCCGACGAATCTTTTACAAGTATAACAAAACCTAGCGATTAACCGAAAATGATTATAAATTCGCTTTAGTTTTGTCAAAAGTGGTTTTTAATTCCGGATGTTGAGTTGAAAGTTGTTTAATTTAATTAATGAGGTGCTTGATTATCAGGAAAGGCGTTTTCGTCAGGTATTTCATCTGCCAGCAATTTTTCTTTGTAACTTTCCGGGAGCGAGCGCACCTTTTTATTTTCGTCGGTTACCAGATGCAGAGTTTCGCCTTCGGCAAGCAAAGTTTCATCTGCGGCGCGAAAAATCTCATAAATAAATCTTAAAGAACGACTGCGAATTTCTTCGACTTTGGTGCGGACAACCAAAACATCTTCATAATAGGCGGGTGATTTATAGCGGCAATAGCTTTCGGCGACAACCATCAGCGCGTTGTCTTTTTCTTCCATTTCCTTGTAGGAAAAACCACGCGCCCGGCAAAAATCGCTTCTGCCGACTTCAAACCAAACCAGATAATTTGCATTATGGACAATGCCCATCTGGTCGGTTTCAGCGTAGCGGACGCGGATTTCAGTTTCGTGCCATTCCATAATCAGTCGGTAGTCGGCAGCGGCAGTAGGCAGTTGACTTCTTTGCAATCAGGTTGATTATTCTGCTAAGTGCCAATTGATAACTGCCTACTGAAATTTGGCTCCGGGGTAGGGATTCGAACCCCAATTTCTTGATCCAGAATCAAGCGTGCTACCCTTACACCATCCCGGAAAATCTTTGATTGCGTTCGTAAGTTCGGATGCGATGACAATTTGCACAAACAACGTCGCACTTTTCAATTTCGTCGAGTAAATTCTGCAAATTCATCATACCCACGAGGCGCGAAACGTGCGCCTTTTTTTCTTCTCCAACATGATGGTCAAAGTCCATCACATAAAAAGGAAATGTGCCGCCGCAATCAGCACAAGGCTGAGATTTGCGCTCCTGTGCAATTGCTCTCAACTGCTCTTTCTTACGTTTATTTTTCAAAAAATATAGTTCACGGTTACGTTCGTAATATCGACGCTGACAAGCTCGTGCCTTTTCTTTGTCCTTATAAACCATAACGCTTCTCTCAATCTTTAATTTATTGAGTGAAAACGCGGTTGTCAAATGCTTTGACGATTTACAAACTTGCTTGATTTTATTTTGAAAGGCAAAATAGAAGTTTATGTCCGCTGACGGTAAAGACATTGTTAATAATCGCCACGCTTTTTTCGAATATCACATTAATGATAAATACGAAGCCGGCATCGCCCTTGTCGGCACCGAAGTCAAAAGCGTGATGGTTGGGCGGATTCAACTCAAAGAATCTTATGTTGCTGTTAAAGACGACGAAGTTTGGCTTATTAACGCGCACATTTCTCCTTACTCGCACGGCAACAAAAACAACCACGAGCCGCTGCGGACGAGAAAACTTCTGCTTCACCGAAAAGAAATCCAGCGGCTGGAAAAAGAAACGACTCAGAAAGGAATGACTTTGGTGGTAACGCGCGTTTATTGGAAAAACGGGCGCATCAAATTTGAAATCGGCGTGGCGAAGGGTAAAAAACTTTACGATAAGCGCGATGATTTGAAATCGAAAACCATCGAAAGAGAAACCCGTGCTCAGATGAAAGATAAAACGGGTTGAAAGAAAAGCCCAGTTAAGTTATAGTCAAAACACATTTCTGCGGGAAACAAAAATAATAAAAATCGAGGAAAACGAATGAAATCTCAGGCGATTACGAATAATTTTCAAGAGGCAAATGTTGATGCGTTAGCTGTGGCTATTTTCAAAGATGAAAAAATAACGAGCGGCATTTTAAAGGATTTGGACAAATTGACCGGCGGACTTGTCGATTCGGTTATCAAAACTGAAGAATTCAAAGGCGAAGCCGGCGAAACCGTTTTTTTGCGTTACGCAGCAAACGGAAAAGTCAAAGCAAATCGGATTTTGCTCATCGGTGTCGGCGATAAAATTGATTATCAATTGCCGCAGGTCGCTGTCTTAGCCGGCACGGCGGCGCGTTATTTGATTAAACATAACATCAGAAGTTTTGCGCTCGCTCCGCGTTCTGACGCTGATGGTTCGGATGTTGCAACCTCCGCTGCGCAAGGAATTGTTACCAGTCAGTTTGAACTCGACAAATACCGAACGCAAGATAAAAAAGATAATAAAGTTGACACTTTCGCTCTGTTTGTCGAAGGTGCGAGAGATAAGGATTTGAAAAGCGGTTTGAGTCGCGGTGAAATTATCGGCGATTCGATGAATTTCACGCGCGACTTAGCGAACGAACCGCCGAATATTTTGCACCCGACCGAAATGGCGAATCGCGCCCAGAAGATGGCGAAGGAAGTCGGTTTGAAATGCGAAATTCTCGATCAAGCCAAAATGGAAAAAATGGGAATGGGTTCGCTGATGAGCGTTTCTTACGGTTCGGCACAGCCGCCGAAAATGATTATCCTCAAATATGAGCCGAAGAAATCAACCGGCAAAAAAGGCGAACTGCTCGCTCTTGTCGGCAAGGGCATTACGTTTGATACGGGCGGCATTTCCATCAAACCTTCGGAAGGAATGGACGCGATGAAATACGATATGTCGGGCGGTGCAACCGTTCTCGGCACGATGCGGGCAATCGGACTTCTGCAGCCGACCGTTCCCGTTCTCGGAATCATCGCGGCGGTTGAAAATATGCCGGACGGCAAAGCCTCGCGTCCTGCCGATGTCGTAACAGCGATGACCGGCAAAACGATAGAAATTCTCAATACCGATGCCGAAGGTCGCCTTGTTTTGGCGGATGCCGTTGCTTATGCGGAAAAGCAAGGCGCAACCAAAATTGTTGATATGGCGACTTTGACGGGCGCGGTAATTATTGCGTTGGGCGATTTGAATACCGCCGTTCTCGGCAACGACCAAGGATTGGTTGATGAAATTATTGCTTGCGGCAAGGAAATGGGCGAGGATTTTTGGCAGTTGCCAGTCAGCAAGGAATACAGCAAGTTGATAAAGAGCGACATCGCCGACATTAAAAATATCGGCGGCGGACGAAAAGCCGGAACGATTGTCGGCGCGGTTTTTATTCAGGAATTTATTAAAGACGCTAAATGGGCGCATCTCGACATCGCCGGAACGGCTTGGGCGGACGATGCAAAACCGCATCGAGTGAAAGGTCCGACAGCAGTTGCAATTCGGACTTTGCTTAAATTAGTTGAAAAATCACAGTAAAAAATTACGAATTACGAATTACAAATTACGAATTAAAAGAAAATACCAATCCGTAATTCAAAGTTCTTGTCTCGTAATTCGTAATTTGTAATTCGTAATTCGATGAATCGCATTCAACTTAGTTCGCTTGCTGTTATAACGGTTTTAATTGTCATTGCCGCATCTTGTATTTATCGTTCAAGCAGAGATTCCGAGCTTGCTTCCGCGCCGATAAATTCAGCCAATAAGAATGAAACTCTTACCAAAAAATTTGATGAAGATAAAAAATCAGACAAGGGCGATTTTGTCGTTGAATATCTAAAAATTAAAAACTCTCGTTATGATGAAATTGACCGTCAACTGAAAGAAGTAAAACTGCTTGAAAAAGCGGCTGACAAATTGAACCGGTCATTGATTTTGCCGTATGATATTTACCTCAAAACGAAAGATTGCGGCGAGGCTAACGCTTACTACGATTCGGATGAACATTCGGTAACTGTTTGCTACGAATTGATGGAGCATTTTTACAAAGTTTTCCGAAGCGTCGGCAAGAGCGACCAAAAGGCTTACGACAAAACGTTCGATGCCGTGCGTTTCGCTTTTCTTCACGAAATTGGACACGCTCTGATTGATACTTATAATCTGCCGATAACAGGCAACGAAGAAGATGCGGCAGACCGTTGTTCGACATTTATCAATTTGACTGAACTCGGCGAAGACGGCGTGAACGCAGTGCTTGCCGCCGCCGATGCGTTCGCTATCGAATCAAAAGGTAACGCGCCTGATAAACGTAATCTGGCGGACGAACATCTTTTGCAGGAACAGAGATTTTACAATTCGCTGTGTCTGATTTACGGTTCGAGCACAAAGAAATATGCGTATATTTTGAACGACAATTATTTGCCGAAAGAACGCGCCGCGCGTTGTCCGAGCGAGTATGAACGCACTGTGGATAGCTGGAACGATTTACTTGGAAGGTGGAGAAAATAATAAGAACTGAAGAAAAGAGATTTTTAATCTTCATCGAAAGTTTTATTTAAAAGAAGGCGGTTTTCGGACTGCCTTTGCTTTTTACGAAACGCGAAGATAAACTTTTCGTGGTTTTTCCGATAATTAAATTACGACTGATATATTTATGAAAATACACGAATATCAAGGAAAGGAACTTTTAAAAACTTACGGCGTTCCCGTGCCGCGTGGAATCGTGGCAAGGACACCCGATGAAGCCGAACAAGCGGCGCGAGATTTGGGAACTGATGTGGTTGTCGTCAAAGCGCAGATTCACGCCGGCGGGCGCGGGAAAGGCGGCGGCGTAAAACTTGCCAAGTCACCTGAAGAAGCACGCAATCTCGCCGAACAAATGCTTGGGATGCGGCTCGTTACGCATCAAACCGGCGCAGAAGGACGCGAAGTTAAAACTTTGCTCATCGAAGAAGGCTTGCCGATTGACAAGGAATTTTATCTTGCTATCACGCTCGACCGCGTAACGGGCAGAAACGTTTTTATGGCTTCTTCGGCGGGCGGAATGGACATCGAAAAAGTTGCTGAAGAAACGCCCGAATTGATTTTGAGAGAAGCGATTGACCCGTCGGTCGGTTTGCGCGGGTTCCAAGCTAGAAAACTCGCCTTCGGTTTGGGAATTCCGCCGGACTTAATCAATCAATCCGCGAAATTTATGCTGTCGCTTTACGACGCTTACGAAAAAATGGACGCATCCTTGCTTGAAATCAATCCGTTTTTGTTGACGAAGGACAATCGCTTGATTGCGCTCGACGCAAAAGTTAATTTCGATGACAACGCAATGTTTCGGCATAAAGATTACGCCGAACTGAGAGATTTGAACGAAGAAGAGCCGCTCGAAATCGAAGCCTCGAAGTTTGATTTAAACTACATTAAACTCGACGGCAACATCGGTTGTATGGTCAACGGCGCGGGTCTGGCGATGGCGACGATGGACATTATCAAACTTGCCGGCGGCGAACCGGCGAACTTTTTGGATGTTGGCGGCGGCGCGTCGCAGGAACGTGTCGAGCAGGCTTTCAAAATTTTACTCGCTGACGAAAACGTCAAAGCTGTTTTGATAAATATCTTCGGCGGCATCGTGCGCTGCGATATGGTTGCGAACGGAGTAGTCGCGGCGGCAAAAAATCTCGGCATTTCCGTTCCGATTGTCGCCAGGCTCGAAGGCACGAATGTGGAAGAAGGCAAACGGGTTTTGCGCGATTCTGACATCGGTATTATCTCCGCCGACGGAATGAACGACGCGGCGGAAAAAGTCGTCTCGGCGGCGAATGCACAATACTAAACGATGTCAGATTATTTTTGGCGTGATGTGTAACGCAAAAATATCACGCACCAATAAATTTATGTTAACAGTTGAAGCAATCTACGACGGAAAAAAATTTGTAGTCCTTGAACGGTTTCCCAAAGAAAAACGCTTCAAGGTTATCATTACATTTGTTGAAGAATTGGACGAAAGGGAAGAATCGCGTGATTTTACGGCGCAGAATGATTCGTTCGAGTTTTGGAACGACCAACGCGAAGACATTTACCAAGATTTTCTAATTGAAAATGAGCAATGAAAAGCGGCGATATTTTACTCCTGCCATTTCCTTTCGCGGAATTGACTAATAAAAAAGTCAGGCCGACGGTGGTTGTTTGTAAAACTCAAGACAAATACAAGGATTTTGTTGTTTGCGCGATTAGTTCAGTCGTTCCGAAAAGTTTAGGCAAAAACGAAATTTTGTTACAGCCCGACAAACAAAATAATTTGCGGGCTGTTTCAATCATAAAAGTTGACCGAATTTTCACGGCAAAACAAGAAGATGTTATTGCAAAACTAGGCGAACTCAACAAAGCAGATTTTGAAATTTTTAAGAAAAAATTTAAGAGTTTGATTGGATGAAATTTTTACAGTTACAAGAAACCTTGCGCGAAACGGTTCGCGTAACAGCGCGAAACGAATTCGACATCGAACTCGAAAATGTCGGTTCGGAAATTCCGCCGAAAACCGAACTCGGTGATGTGGCATTTCCCATTGCGTTTGAACTCGCCAAGAAAATTAAACAGACGACGGGCGAAAAACAAAATCCGCGTGAGATTGCCGAAAAACTCAAAGCCGCGTTGGAAGAAAACGAAGCCGTCGAGCGTGTCGAAGTCGCGGGCGCAGGTTATCTGAATGTTTTTTTCAATCGTGCAAAATTTTTAATCGAAAGCGCGAACGCAGAACCTCTTCCGAAATTAAAATCTTCTGAAAATAAAACGAGTCCGAAAGTTTGTGTCGAGCATACGTCGGTCAATCCGAACAAAGCGGCACACATCGGTCACGTTCGCAATGCGGTTTTGGGCGATACGTTCGTGCGGATTTTGCGAGCCATAGGCAAGCGCGTCGAAATTCAATACTACATAGACAACACCGGCGTGCAGGTCGCTGATGTCGTCATCGGATTTACAAATTTAGAAAATATGTCTTTGGCGGACATTAAAAATTTGGACGAAAAGTTGGCTGCCGAAAACAACTCTTTTGATTTTTATTGCTGGGATTTATACGCTAAAGTCGGTCTCGCTTATCAGACCGACGAAGAATTGAAAGCGAAACGCGCCGAAGTTTTGCATTTAATTGAAGAAGGAAATAATCCGACGGCGGAACTCGCCGATTACGTCGTTACGCGCAACGTCCAATGTATCGTGGCGACGATGGAGCGTTTTGGAATTCGCTATGATTTACTGCCGCGCGAATCGGAAATTCTGCATCTGCATTTTTGGAAAAAAGCGTTTGAAGAAATGCAGAAACGAGAGGTTATAAAATTTGAAACCGAAGGTAAAAACGCGGGTTGTTGGGTAATGCCGTTTGAATTGCATTCCGGCAACGACGAACACGATGCCGATAAGATCCTCGTGCGCTCAAACGGAACCGTTACATATACCGGCAAAGACATCGCTTATCAAATGTGGAAACTCGGACTGCTCGGATTAGATTTTTACTATAATCTTTTCCACACATATGCTGGCGGCAAGCAAGTTTGGATAACTACGGCAGAAGATTTACAAAGCGAGAATGTTCCCGAATTCGGAAAAAACGAAACCGTTTATAACGTGATAGATTCCCGCCAATCATATCCGCAGGAAGTCGTCAAAAAAGGTGTGGCGACGATTTTCCCCGAAAAAGGCGAAGCGGCGAGCGTTCATTTGAGTTATGAAATGGTCGCGCTCAGCCCAAGCGCGGCGGAAGAATTAGGTTTTGTCATTTCAGATGAAGACAAGCAAAAATCATTCATCGAAATGAGCGGTCGTAGAGGTTTGGGCGTGAAAGCCGATGATTTAATTAATCGTCTTGAAGCGAATGCTTTGAAAGAAGTCGAAGCCCGACACGCCGATTTATCTGTTGAAGAAAAACAAAAAACCGCGCATATTATCGCTGTCGGGGCGTTACGCTATTTTCTTTTGAAATTCACGCGCAACACTGTGATTATCTTCGATTTTAAAGAAGCACTTTCATTTGAGGGTGAAACAGGTTGCTTTTGTCAGTATTCGGCGGTTCGTGCTAATTCGATTTTTAGAAAATTGTCAGAAAAAGGCGAAGAGGTTTCAAATTTCAAAGAGCAAATTTCAGACGCGAAAAAAATCGCGGAAATTTTCAACGCCGTTGACGGCAACGAAATTTGGTCTGTGCTGACTTTGGCTTCGCGGCTCGAAGAAACAGTTTCGCAAGCAGCAATGGCAATCGAGCCTGCACTTCTCGCCAAATACACTTTTCAACTGGCAAAGGCTTTCAATCTTTTTTATCACAATCATAAAATAATCGCCCAAGAAAATCCGATTAAACGCCACGTATTAGTTGCCGTTGCAGACATCACGCGGAGAAGTTTGACTTCGGCATTAAACACTTTAGGCATTGAAGTTCCAGAAAGAATGTGATTCGATTTTGGATTTTAGATTTTGGATTTGCGATTAATAGATTTATCTGTTAGAAAATTAATAATGAATTATTCACAAGCAAATTTAGTTCAAACGGCAAGCTGGCGAAATTGGTGGCGCACGAAAGCGGCGGCGATGTTCAGCACGAATGAATAAAATTTGCTTTGTAATATAAAGAAAGTAATTTTTGAATCTTTTTTGTGAATGCCGCCGAAAACCATCGGTGGCGTTTTTCATTTGTGCAGAATAACTTTTTAGAATCGTAATGACAAACTCATCCCAAAATTTTGAGAGATTTCTAATCGAAACCGAATCGGCAAACATTGTTCCGGTCATCGAAACTTTGGCTGCCGATTTGCTCACGCCTTTAGCGGTTTATTTGAAAATCTCGCATTCCGCCGATTATTCATTTCTTCTCGAATCGGTCGAAGGCGGCGAAAATCTGGCGCGGTATTCGTTTGTCGGCGCAAATCCCGAAATGATTGTCAGCGGAAATGGTAAAACTACTACGGTTAAAACGAGCAACAGAAAAAAAAAGATTGATATTTCCCTGTTCGATTTTTTGCGCCAACATTTTGACGGATGCAAAATGTCTGACACAGAAAACTTACCCGCATTCGTCGGCGGTGCAATCGGGTATTTTGGATTTTCCTGCGCCGGCTGGTTTGAGAAATCTTTGCTTCAAACACGAGAAAAAAATGACGACGCACTTTTTATGTTTTACCGCACCGTCATTGCTTTCGACCACGTCAAACAAGTTATCAAAATCATCTCGCTCGTTTTCGTCGACGAAGCCGAAGGCGGCGAGGAAAAACTGAAAAATTTGTATGAAAATGCATTTGTCGAAAATGAAAAGCTCAGAATTCGATTAGAAAATCAACCAATCGTTTTGCCAGAGTCCAAAGTTCAAAGTCCAAAGTCCAAAGAAGTAAAATCGAATTGGGAACGCCCCCGTTTTGAAAACTCTGTCCGTGAAATTAAGGAATTAATAAATGCCGGAGAATGTTATCAAGTCGTTTTGTCGCAATGTTTCACCCGAAAAACTAACGCTTCACCGGTTTCGATTTACCGCGCGCTGCGCTCGCTCAATCCGTCGCCATATATGTTTCTACTCCAGACTGGAAAAAAATCAATCGTCGGCGCATCGCCCGAAATGCTTATTCGCTGTCAGGAGCGAAAACTTGAATATCGTCCAATTGCGGGAACTCGTCGGCGCGGAAAAACGCCAGACGAAGATGCTAGATTAGCTGAAGAAATGCGAAACGACGCGAAAGAAGTTGCCGAACATTTGATGTTAGTTGATTTGGGGCGCAATGATTTGGGGCGCGTGGCGAAATTCGGCTCGGTTACGGTTGAAAATTTAATGAGCGTTGAAAAATACTCGCACGTTCAGCACCTTGTTAGTTACCTAAAAGCCGATTTGCGCGACGAGTTTGACCGATTCGATGCGCTCGCGGCGTGTTTTCCAGCCGGTACAGTTTCCGGTGCGCCGAAAGTTCGCGCCATAGAGATTATCCAAAATTTAGAGCCAACAATGCGCGGCATTTATGCCGGCGCGGTCGGCTACATTGATTATTCGGGAAATCTGGATGTTTGCATCGCCATTCGGACATTGGTTTTGGAAAACGGCGAGGCAAAAATTCAAGCGGGTGCGGGCATCGTCGCCGACTCCGTTCCCGCGCACGAATTTGATGAAACCGTTAATAAGGCAAAGGCACTTTTGAAAACAATCGAGATTGCCGAAGCCGGGAACGCAGGCATCCTGCCTGCAATGAGCGCAAAGCGCGAATAACGGTTTCGATTAAGCTCAAGTTTTTTTAGGCAAAATATTTTTCGCGCTCTCGCGCTCATTGCAGGCAAGATGCCTGCGCTCCGACTAAAATGCTGAATAAGTTTTTAGAAATTTTATCGTCTGGCAGAAATTTGACGGAAAACGAAGCCGTTGAATTTTTCACGGTGTTGCAGAAGGAAACCGAAAACGAAAATTTAATCGCCGCTGTTTTGCTCGCTCTGGAAGCGAAAGGCGCAACCGTCGAAGAAATTTTTTCGATGGCTAAATTAATGCGAAGCCGCGTCGTCAAAGTCAATTCAAAACACGAAACTTTCGTGGATATTGTCGGCACGGGCGGAAGTCGTGCGAAAATTTTTAATATTTCTACGGCGGCTGCATTCGTCATTGCGGGCGCAAATGTTCCGGTTGCTAAACACGGCAACCGCGCCGCGACGAGCAATTGTGGCAGTGCCGACGTTCTCGCCGAACTCGGCGTAAATCCGGCGGTCGAAGCGGCGACGGCGGAAAAATGCCTGAACGAAATCGGCATCTGTTTTATGTTCGCGCCGAAATTTCACGCGCTGTCGCCGGTTCTCGGCAAGGTTCGCCGCGAACTCGGCGTGCCGACGATTTTTAATAATCTCGGTCCGCTCTGCAATCCGGCGAATGCGCCGCATCAAGTTATCGGCGTGTGGAATGTAAATTTATTGGAGAAAACGGCGAATGTTTTGGCGCGACTGGGAACAAAAAAGTCTTGGATAGTTCACGGCTCGGACGGTTTAGATGAAATTACTTTAAATGGCGAAACTTCAGTCGCAGAAATTGAAAATGGCGAAGTTAAATTATTTCAAATTTTGCCAGCCGATTTCGGTCTGCAAAATTCATCTTTAACTGATTTGCAAAAGTTTTCGCCCGCCGAAAGCGCACAATTGATTGAAAACATTTTGAGCGGAAAAGCGACGGATGAAACTGCAAAGAATTTAATTTTAGTAAATGCGGCGGCGGCGATTTATGTGACGGGCAAGGCGAAAAATTTACGCGATGCTTTTGACGCGGCGATGGAAAGTCTGGAAAGCGGAAACGCATTTAAAAAATTGAAAAAATTAATCGAATTTACCAACGGTGAATAATCCAGCTTAAAGCAAACCATAGTGAAATTATGAATAATTTTCTCGGCGAAATTATCAAACTAAAAAAGAAGCGGCTAGCAATTGCTAAAGCAAAAATCTTTTTGGAAGATTTGAAACGAAAAGCCTCCGCCGTTCGAGAAAATTCTGATTCGCATCGCTTGCAAACAGCTTTGACGCGAAATGATAAAATAAATATCATCGCCGAAATCAAACGCGCTTCGCCGTCAAAAGGCGTGATAAACGATAAAATTAATGTCGTCGAACTTGCGAAGACTTATGAAATGGGCGGCGCGTGTGCGATTTCAGTTTTAACGGAAGAAGACAAATTTCAAGGTTCGCTCGAAGATTTGAAAACGGCTAAAAGCGCAGTTGAAATTCCTGTTCTGCGTAAGGATTTTATCTTTGACGAGTTTCAGATTTATGAAGCGGCGGAAATTGGCGCAGATGTGGTTTTGCTAATTGCGGCGATGCTAGACGATGAAGTTTTTACAAAACTTCATCGTCTAGCCGAGCGAGATTTGGGTTTGGATGTGCTGGTTGAAGTTCATACGCTTGAAGAGTTAGAACGAATCAAAAGAACGGGTGCGAAAATTATCGGAATCAATAATCGAGATTTACATTCGTTCAAAGTTTCGCTCGATGTTTCGCGCCGGCTTATAAAACACGCACCCGAAGATGCCCTGATGATTGCCGAAAGCGGTTTGAAAACGCGCGAAGATTTGCTTGAATTAAGGGGTTTGGGTTTTAGAGGATTTTTGATTGGCGAAGTTTTAATGAGAACGAAAAATGTTGCTGCGAAATTAAATGAATTTGCCGAAGTTAAATAAAATCGGGAAATTGTTTGTAGGGGCGATGGCTTGTCCTCGCCCGAAGCGACTTGAATACGTTTAAACGATTTTTCGCTTCGCTCATCGGGCGAGGACAAGCCATCGCCCCCACATTATTTGTTATGACGAAAGTAAAAATATGCGGCATCACAAATTTGGAAGACGCGCTTTTGTCTGCAAGATGCGGCGCGGACGCACTCGGCTTTAATTTTTACGAGAAAAGCCCGCGTTATATTGCGCCCGAAAAAGCACATGAAATTATCAAAGAACTTTCCACATATGTTTTGAAAGTCGGTGTTTTCGTTAATGAAAGTTTGAATGAAATTATTGAGATTGCCGCAACCGTTAATCTCGACGCAATACAATTGCACGGCAAAGAAACGCCCAAATTTGCCAAAGAATTAAAAGCTAAGACGAATCTCGAAATTATTAAAGCCTTTTGCGTTTCTCCCGAATTTAAACCCGAAAATGTTTTGCAATACGAAGTTGATGCGATTTTACTCGACGCTTATTCTCAACACGAACACGGCGGAACGGGCGAAATTTTCGATTGGGAAATTGCAAAGAAAGTTCGAGAGATTTTTCCGAAAATGTATCTCGCGGGCGGACTTTCCGCGAAAAATATAGCGAAAGCGATTTTAGCCGTGAAACCTTTCGCGGTTGACGCTTGCAGTTCGATTGAAGAAGTTAAAGGAATAAAAAATCATACGAAAGTTAAAAATTTTATTTTTCAGGTCAAGTGATTTTATGGATTTTCAACCAAACGAATTAGGTTACTGGGGCGAATTCGGCGGGCGGTTCGTTCCCGAAACGCTGATGTCGCCGATTGAAGAATTGACGAGCGCGTATTTTGCCGTGCGCGACGATGCGGAATTTCAAGCTGAATTTCTCAATCTTTTGCAGGATTTTTCCGGTCGCCCGACTCCGCTTTTTCACGCGAAAAGGTTGTCGGAAAAGTTGGGCGGCGCACAGATTTATCTAAAGCGCGAAGATTTGGGACACACCGGTTCGCACAAAATAAATAATGCTATCGGGCAGGTTTTACTCGCCAGAAAAATGGGGAAAAAGCGCATTATTGCCGAAACAGGCGCGGGACAACACGGCGTTGCGACGGCGACGGTTTGCGCTCTTTTCGGGTTGAAATGCGTTGTTTATATGGGAACGGAAGATATGCGGCGACAATCGCTGAATGTTTTTCGCATGCAGCTTTTGGGAGCCGAAGTGCGCGGCGTTGACGCGGGCGCGAAGACTTTGAAAGACGCGATAAACGAAGCCTTGCGCGATTGGGTAACGAATGTTGATTCGACTTATTATCTTTTAGGAAGTGCGTTAGGTCCGCATCCGTATCCGTTGATGGTGCGCGATTTTCAGACGGTTATCGGCAAGGAAGCGCGGCAGCAAATCTTGGAGAAAACAGGTGGTTTGCCCGATTGTTTGGTAGCTTGCGTCGGCGGCGGCTCGAATTCGATTGGCTTGTTTCACCCGTTTCTGCAAGACGAAAATGTGCGGATGATTGGCGTTGAAGCCGGCGGCAAAGGCAATAATTTAGGCGAACACGCGGCGCGTTTTAATAAAGCAGGCGGCGGAAAAATCGGCGTTTTGCAAGGAACAAAAAGTTATCTCTTGCAGGATGAACACGGACAAATCGCCCTGACACATTCAATTTCAGCGGGGCTTGATTACGCTTCAGTCGGACCGGAACACGCCTTTCTGCAATCAATCGGACGCGTCGAATATGCTTCGGCGAACGATGCGGAAGCACTCGCCGCGTTTCAAACTTTATCGCTAACTGAAGGCATTATTCCCGCGCTTGAAACTTCGCACGGAATTGCTCACGCGGTCAAAATTGCGTCTCAAATGTCGCCAAGCAAGATTATGATTGTCAATCTTTCGGGGCGCGGCGATAAGGATGTGAACCAAGTGCAGGAAATGATTGACGGAACGCCGTCATCTTGACGGCAAACGTCGCCTAAGCGACACAATGTTTGAATGACAACGCGTTTATTGCCAGCAAGATGCTGGCGTTCCATTATGGCAAACAGAATTGATGAAAAATTTAATCAGTTAAAATTCGACAGGCGCGGCGGATTTATTCCGTTTATTGTCGCGGGCGACCCGAATCTTGAAACGACAAAGGATTTGATTTTGTTGTTAGCTGAAACTGGCGCAAGCGTGATTGAGCTTGGAGTTCCCTTCAGCGATCCGGTTGCGGACGGCGTAACGATTCAGGCTTCTGCCGAACGTGCTTTGCGAAATCCGATTAACGTCAAAGATATTTTAGAAGTTGTGGCGAAAGTTAGGCAGGCGGGTTGCGAAACGCCGATTATATTATTTAGTTATTACAATCCCATTTTGCAATTCGGCTTGAGAAAATTCGCTGCGGAAGCAGAAAACATTGGCATTGACGGAATTTTAATTACCGATTTAGTTCCCGAAGAAGCCAAAGAATTTCGCAGGCTTTTAACCGAACGAGATTTGGCTTTGATAATGCTCGCCGCGCCGACCTCGAGCGACGAACGACTGCAAAAAATTTGTGAAAAAGCCAGTGGTTTCGTCTATGCGGTTTCTCGTGCGGGCGTGACGGGAGCTAGAATAGATTCGAGCAGCGACGCGGAGACTCTGGTTAAACGTCTAAGAAAATTTACCGATTTGCCGATTGCCGTCGGCTTCGGTATTTCCAGCGCGCAACAAATAAAAGAAGTCTGGCAATATGCTGAAGCGGCGGTTATCGGTTCGGCGATTGTTGCAGAAATTGCCCGTTCAAATAATTCATTAGAAATTGTCGAAAATGTCCGTCATTTTGTAAAAGAATTATTAGTTCAATGAATTTTCAATGGATTTGAAATGATTTATTAAAAAAATTCGCGGTAATTTGATAGTTTGCAAATTTACCACCTAAAACATACATTGTAACTTTGCTTTTGGAATTAAAAAATTATGTTGATTGTAATGAAACCGGACGCGACCGAAACTGATGTCGAGCGCGTTCTCGAAACGATTGAAAAACTGGGCTTTAAACCGCATGAAATGCCGGGCGCAAACCGCATCGCCATCGGAATCACGGGAAATAACGGCGCGGTTGACCCGACGCATTTTGAGAATCTTTCGGGCGTGGCGGACGCAATTCGCGTTACCAAACCGTACAAACTTATCTCCAAAGATTTGCGTCCCGAAAAATCAATCGTTAAAGTCGGCAGCGCGGAAATCGGCGGCGCGGAATTAGCAATTATCGCCGGACCGTGTGCGCTTGAAAACCCGAAACAAGTTTTTTTGGTTGCCGAGGCGGTTTCGAAAAGCGGCGCCAAATTCTTTCGCGGCGGCGCATTCAAACCGCGCACATCGCCTTACGCTTTTCAAGGAATGGGCGAAACGGGCTTGAAAATTTTGGCGGAAGTCCGCGAGCAATTCGATTTGAACATCGTTACCGAAGCGATGGACGAACACGGCGTGGATTTGGTGGAAAAATACGGCGACTGTATTCAAATCGGCGCACGCAATATGCAGAATTTTTCGCTTTTGCGATACGTCGGGAAAACGCGCAAACCCGTTCTACTAAAACGCGGGTTGTCGGCAACGCTCGACGAATTGCTGCTGGCGGCTGAATATATTATGGCGGAAGGAAATTATGAAGTGATTTTATGTGAACGCGGCATTCGCACGTTTGCTGCACACGCTCGCAACACTTTGGATTTATCAATCGTTCCCGCGATTCATAATGTTTCTCATCTTCCCGTAATTGTTGACCCGTCACACGGAACAGGCAGAAATTATATGGTTAATCCGATGGCGCGAGCGGGGGTAGCGGTCGGTGCGGACGGTTTGATTATCGAAGTTCACTCCGCGCCCGAAGAGGCGTTATGCGATGGAGCGCAAGCCTTAACGCCGATGCAGTATCTGGAATTGGTGAGAGAAGTTACGGCGATTCACGAGGCTTTGTTGCCAGTTAATAAAATTGTTGAATCAGCAATTGTTGCGTAATGAAAAACCACGACGGAACTTTGCAAAAATTAACCAAATGAATTTTTCTACAAATCAAAAAAATCGCGCTTGCTTCCCGAAACAAGCGCGATTTTTTTGATTACTTCGCTATCGCCTTTTGCCTATTTTGCCAAACGAAGTTTTAGAAAGCCGTAAAATTGGATATAACAACTAAGCATTGCCGTTACTATGAGTAAAGTCATCGGCAAAAATCGAAATGTTTCCGGCAGTGCCACGCCCAAAGATTGTTTGAACATCACGCCGAGTAAAATTGCCAAACCCGCAATCAAACTTCTGCCTAAAAGCCAGCTTCCGAAATTAGGTTTTCCATTCGGCAGCAGAAAATATGGAAGAACGGTAACGGTCAAAAGTGTTGCGAACAAAAAAACATTATCTAAACTCAAAGTAAAAAATGTTCTTCCAAATTCAACTGCTAAAAAGAAAAGAACAAACGATGTGTCTATGACAAAACCTTGTTCACCTGCAACTTCACTGTGCGCTTTCTGATAGCACGATGCTGATTTCATAAATTTAGTCGTTGGGAATGCCGTTATCTTGACGGCATTTTATCTGCCAGCAAGATGCTGGCGTTCCGATGCCCCGTCTATTTTTTATTCGGACTGCTGAATTGCGTATAAGCGACGCGGAAAAGCTCCGACAATGCCTTCGCAGTTTCCGGCGTTAAATTTCGGTCGGCGCGAAGATGCGCTTCGATAATTTCGGGCATCGCTTCGTGCGGATAATAAACCACCGCTTCGACATTTTCGCTCGCGCCCTGTTTTTTCATCACGCGGTCAACCGGCATATCGAGCCAGCTTGTTAATCGTGCGATGTTATCGGCATCGGGCTTGCCCGTTCCGTTTTCGATGCGCGAAAGCGTTGAAGCCGAAACATCAGTTGTATCAGCCACGTCGCGTAAACTCATTTCCAATTCTTCCCGACGACGCTTGATAGCGCGTCCTAATTCCGCCGTATTAATTAAATTCTCGTTTTTATAAGCCATATTTTTTTCTCCATTTCTAAAACAATTTCAAACATAAAAGTTCGGAAACTGTTTCTGCTTTCCGTCCTATCCAAAATGAACTTAACACAAGAAAAATTTATTTGCAACACTTCGTTTCACACTTGCAACAAAAAAATTGTTGTGATACACTGTTTCACAGATGAAACGAATAGTTTTATTTATTAAGCAAATAGTTAGAAATACAGTAATTTGCAAAGCTAGAGAGGTAACAAAATGACAGCAGTAGCAGTGGAAAAAAATTTAATGGAAAAACGTGATAAAAGAGCAAAATCAATTGCGGCGATGGGATTGGTTAATCGTGAAGTGGATAAATTTCTCGTTTCCACACCTTCTTTGCGCGGCAAGCAAACTTCTTATGAGGTTTGGCGTAATGAAGCGGGAAAAATCCGTTGCAATTGTTTGGAGTTTGAAGAAGCGGCTGTCAGCGATTCGGCTTTTCGATGCGAACATATTTTGGCGGTGAAATACGCTCTGGTCGCAAAGAATACCGAATCGGCTACGAAACAACCTGTAAAAGTCGAAACTCAAATTGAGGTTACACCAACGCAGGTTGTTGAAGAAGACAAAAGCGCAACTGAGTCGCGTAGTTTTGATAATGGAGAAGGAGATTTGGAAATTGATAATCAATCCAAAATCCAAAATCCAAAATCCAAAATTGAAATGTCCACGCGCGGCGAACAGAAGGCAGGCGAAGTTCAGGAAAATGTTTCGGTTAAAGGACAAACCGAAACGCAGAAAGTTTCTGAGCCGAGTCATCTTGCGAACACACAAGGAGATAAAAAAATGACACAAAATAACTTAAAAGAAATGCCGTTTGTAACCGCCGAAGAATCGACGCAGACGGAAACGGCGAATAATGTTTTGAATTTTTCGACGACACTGCGCGAGCTTCGCAAAAATGTTGACCCGGAATTAGTCAAACAGCGTGAAGGCTGGCGCGACCGCAACGGCAACACGCATTATGTTGATTACGTGGAATGGCACACGGTCGCCGACATTTTGGACGAAAACGCGCCGAATTGGATGCACACCGTCAAAGATATTCGTCAAATTGGTGATATTTTTACCGTCACCGTGGCGATTACGATTGACGGAATCACGCGCGAAGGCATCGGCACAGGCACAGCCGATTCTGAAATGGGAATCAAGAAAGCCGAACACGACGCATTGAAGCGCGCGGCTGTCAAATTCGGAATCGCCCGCGACCTTTACAAAAAAGAATCGGACACGATTGAACGTGAAGGTGCAGTTCCGCCACCGCAAAACGATGGCTTCCCTGCCAATCCGGTTGCTAAAAGTCTTTCAGATTTAGTAACGGCGAAACAACTTGGAATGATTCGGGCGATTGCACGCGAAATCAATGTTGACGCGGACGAAGAATGTCAAAATGTAATGCAGTGCAAAACAGACGAATTATCGAAAAAAGCGGCTTCTGGTTTAATTCAGCATCTTCAAGATTTGCAAAAGAATCAAGAAGTTTCGGTGCAACAACCGATGCGCCGCGCCGGATAAACTCAGTTACGAATTATCAATTACGAATTACGAATTGAAGCAAAGATGAAAACATTCGTAATTCGTAATTTGAAATTCGTAATTGAAAAAATTTTGAGTTGTGATTGACCGTCCTGCTTTCTCCAAAGCCAGATAAAACCTCGCACACAACTCAAAACCTCACTTTTCTTTGAGAAGCTGTTTGGAATTTCCAAACGTAGCTCCATAGGAGCGTAATATTTATAGAAATTGTCAAAATAAACGATTTGAGTTCCGTAGGAACGGCATAAAAATATGCCGTTCCTACGGAACTCAAACAATTTTTACAAATTTCAAGCTATAAATATGCCGTTCCTAACGGAACTAAAGAGTTTTCAAACAGCTTCTGAGTTTCTTTCACAAGACTATCAAGCGGGAAAATTAAAATTTAAGGAGAGTGCAAATTATGTCAGAACAGTCAGCAACGGCGGAACAAATGGTGATGCCAAAACACGGCGAATTTTGTTGGAACGATTTGGCGACCACGAATCTTGAAACTTGCAAAAAGTTTTATGGCGAATTATTGGGCTGGCAATTCAAGGAAAGCGATGCGACTGGAATGGTTTATTCGGAAATAAGCGTTGACGGTCAAAAAAATGTCGGCGGAATGTGGCAAACCGATCAGTGTCCCGAAGGCGAAACGAGTGAAATGCCGTCGCCGCATTGGATGACTTATATTGCGGTTGACGATGTTGACCAATCAGCCGCGAAGGTTTGGGAACTTGGTGGCAAAGTTTGTGTGCCCCCAACTGATATTCCGAACACCGGACGTTTTTGCGTCGTCAATGATCCTTCGGGCGCGACGTTTTCTTTGATTACGCTGAAACCATAAAATAAAATTAGAAAAACAAAAAGACGGGGATGCTAAATCAGTATTGTTGATTTAACATCCTTGTTTTCTTTTAACGTTAAAAATTTACAAAAATGCGTTTTCTTTGTCATAATAATTTGCATCAAAAAACTGAATAATTATGCAAATAAACAAACCGTATCGCTCAATTGTCGCATTTTTTCTTTTTCTTTTATTCACATTTTCAATTTCGGCGCAAACTTCAAAGCCGAATTTCAATCGTGCCAGAACTTTTGACATTCAACATTATATTTTGCGAACCAGTTTTGACCGAACCACCAAAACTGTGTTCGGCGACACAATTGTTCGATTAAAACCGCTCAATTATAACTTTAATCAAATCGAATTGGACGCAGCGGAAATAAAGTTTGAGTCGGTGAAACTCGAATCTGAAACAAAGGATTTACAATACAGATTAGCGGGCGAAAAAATTTATATTATTTTTGATAAAAGCTACACGCCGAGCGATTTGATTTCCATTCGATTCAAGTATTCGGTTAAACCGAGCAAAGGCGTTTATTTTGTCAAAGCGGATGTAGAAGACGGAAAAGTTGTCCGCCCCGCGCAAATTTGGACGCAAGGCGAAGCGGAAGAAGCTCATCATTGGTTTCCGTCCTACGATTTTCCCGATGATAAAGCCACGAGCGAGCAATTCATTACGGTGGAGAAAGACGAAATTGCCATCGCTAACGGCGAACCGCTCGGAACAACCGAAAACGCCGACGGAACAAAAACTTTTCATTACAAAATGGCAGTCCCGCACTCGACTTATCTGACATCTTTTGTCGTCGGAAAATATTCAAAAATCAGTGATTCTTACAATAACATTCTACTCGGATTTTATCTGTATCCGGGCAAAGAATCTTTCGCGCAGAAATCTTTCGGCAAAACGAAGGAGATGATGCGCGTTTTTGAAGAACTCACAAAAATTAATTTTCCATACAATAAATATGACCAGACGGTGGTTGCCAATTTCGCTTTCGGCGGAATGGAAAATATCACCGCAACGACGATGGCGGACACGGAAGTTTTTACCAATCCGCCGCAGATAGTCGAAGATTTGGTTTCGCACGAACTCGCGCATTCGTGGTTTGGTAATTTGGTAACGTGCAGAAATTGGGCGGAATTATGGCTCAATGAAGGTTTTGCAACCTATATGGAAGCCGCTTACCGCGAAAAAAAATATGGTCGCGCCGATTATCTGCGGAAAATACGGGAAAATGCCGAACTGTTTTTTGTTGACGAAACAATCAATCGAAATCGTCACGGTCTTTATAATTTGTCGGCGCGTCCCGATGATTCTATTTTTGATACGACAACTTACCAAAAAGGCGGCGCGGTAATCCATACTTTGCGTGAAACCATTGGAACGGAAAATTTTTGGAAAGCCATTAATCTTTACCTAACCCGACATAAATTTCAAAATGTGGAGACATCCGATTTGCAAAAAGTAATGGAAGAAGTTTCGGGTAAAGATTTGAATTGGTTTTTCGCACAATGGGTTTACGGCGGCGGTTATCCGAAATTAAACGTTACGCAAGTTTATAATGCGGCAACAAGAAGTTTGGATTTAACGGTAACGCAAACGCAGGATTCTGCTGATAAAATAACTCCCGAAGCGTTTATTTTGCCGATGGAAATTGAGATCACGACGGCGAAGGGAACAAAAATCGAAAAATTGGAAATTAAAAAGCGAGAAGAAGTTTTTTCGCTGAATGTTGATGGAAAACCCGCAAAGATAGTTTTTGACAAAGAAGAGAAAATTCCGCTCAAAACTGTGAGAATTCTAACTTTGGAATTTTTCAAAGATAAAAATTAAATCCGTTAGAAATATCGGTCAGCTAACTCGAAGTTAAAAATAAAAAAAGTTCCGCGCAACACACGCGGAACTTTTCTCTTTGAGAAGACTGGATGTCTCATTTGATTTGTTGAAAAAAATCAAAGGCACGAAGCACACACAAAATCGTGCTTGTTACGGCATAAATTTCCAGAGTGACTTCTTCACCCACCTACGAGGTTAGCTGTCGGGCTAGGAACTGAAGAAGTGTCCCAGCATCTTCTTTAGCAAAATGCTTCGCCCCGTGTTTTACAAATTGCTTTATAAAACTTTGGTTCCCCCGCGCTGTTTGTTTCAAGTCAAACAACTTCGGCGATAAGTTTTCAACATTCAATAATATAACACTTGAATTTTGATTTCGCAAGGATTTAATTTATTTTTTCACTTTGCTGGAACAATTGGTAAAGCATCAGATAGACGATTACGCCAGTCGCTGAAACGTATAGCCAAATCGGATAAGCATATCTAACTAAGTTTTTATGACGAATAAATTGTTCGGTCAGCGCGTAAAATAAAGCTCGCAGAACGAGCGGCAAAACTATCAAAGATAAACCGATATGAGTAACCAAAAAGAAGAAATAGATGAACCGAATGTTTCCTTCACCACTAAATTTATTTGCCGAATTTGAAATGTGGTAGGTAACGTAACAAATCAAAAATAAACTTCCCAAAGCGAATGCGGTCATCATAGCAGTTCGGTGAAGTCGGACCTTTTTTTGTTTTATAAAAATTAATCCGGCAATCAAAGCAATGGTTGTCAAAGAATTTATTCCGCCGATAAAATGCGGCAAAACTCTTGTCCATTCGCCAAAATTCAATTTTGCGGGAAAGGCAAGCATTACGACAACCGCAAGCGGAATTACAATCGAAATGACGTTTATCAGCAGTTTTGATTTTGTTTCTTGAGGAATCGTCGCCGTCGCCATAATTTATTTCCAGAAACCGAGCAGTAAAAAGAGGAAAATCCAAAGACCATCCATAAAATGCCAATACCAGCCGACTGAATTGGAAATTTGCTTGCGCTTGGTTAATTCTTCGTCGGAAGAAGTTGCTTGCCAGGTTCGCAAGAGAATGTAGCCGAGAGCAATGATTCCGCCGATAACGTGGACGGCGTGGACAGCGGTTAAAATATAAAAAAATCCGGCGTAAGGATTGCTCTGCACATATACGCCGCGCCGGACGAGTTCGACCCACGCAAGCAGTTGCGAGGCGATAAACATTCCGCCGAAAACCGTGGTTGCAAGAAGCCAGTTTTTCGCTTTTTGCTGTTTGTCATGGCTGAGCATCGAGTGCGCGATTTTATAAGTTACGCTGCTTGCCAAAATCAAAACCGTGCTAATCCAAACCTGAATCGGCAAGGCGAAAGGCTTCCATTCCATCACGCCATTGGTCGAAATGACAATATACGCCGCGATTAAACCGCCGAAAGTCATCATCACGACGAGCAGCAGAAACCACATTGCGATACGCAATTTATTTGAAGAATACGGCTCGGCTTGTTTAGTAAAATCATCGCCGTGATTGTTGTCGCCGCCATCACTTCCGCCACCGCCGCCGCGATTTTTGTTTCCGCCGCCCGAACCGATGCCGCTGCTCAAACTCGCACGGCGTTTGCGTTTTTTTTCTTCGACGGTTGTTTCGATTGTTCCTAGCTTCATAAGTTTCAGGTTTCAAGTTTCAAGTTTCAAGTTTTCGCGTAATCAGTTTAACGACCGAGTTGACGCGGGCGAAACCGCCAGTTGAGCGAAACTCCGTAAGCGCGTGCGCGACGGTTGTAAATCGGCGCAATTGCGGGAAACAATTTTGAACTTGTCTCGTCCTTCGCGTCCGAACTCTTGTCGTGATGCGTTTGGTAAACGTAACGCCCGATGCCGAAGCCGATGGCACTACCGACCAGCACATCGGAAAGAAAGTGTTCGCGTCCTATGTAGCGGGAAAGGCTGACCGCCATCGCTAAACCATAAACGCCATACTTGACGAGCGGTTTATCCTGATATTCGTAAGCAATGACTGTGGCAACCGACCAGATACTAGCGGCGTGACCGGACGGAAACGAGTTGCCGCCGATGAAAAAGCGTCCTCGTTCCTCGCCTCCTCCCGGACGCAGACGCTGCGTAGTAATTTTGAGCGTCTGGGACACAATTGCGCTATCAATGAACGCTTCCGCACCGAGCAATCCCGTTTCTCGCGCCCGCTTGTTGTTGCTTGCAAGTCCGACGAAATAGAATGCGGCGACGATGCCGCCCGCGCCGTAATCCGACCCGATGCGGCTGACGTTGCGACTCGCCGTTAAAGTGCCGGGGCTTTCATTGTCGAACGCTTTGACCGTTTGCCGGTCAGTTGCAATCAGAGCCGCAGTGGAAAGACCGAGCGGGGCAAGCCAACGCCCATTTCCTTTGTTCAAATGAAAAGGCGATGTCCAAATAGCTTGTTGGTCGCGCAAGATATGTTTGAAAAATTTGCGTTCGAGCGACGGAGCAGGATTTGGTGAAACTTGCGGCGTGGGAGAAGCGGTCGGAGTCACCGACGGCGACGGAATTGTTTGAGCGGACGCGCCCGCCCCAACTGTAATCATCAAGGCAAGCAGCAAACAGCGTTGGCTTACCTGCGAAATAATAAAACTTAACTTCATAATTTCCTCCTCATCTTTACGACTCAAAACTCTGATGTTTATTCGTCGAAACTCACCACCGTTTCATCAGAGATGGCGGCGGCGGTGCAGGTAAAAATGTTTTGCTGGTCGGCTTCGAGCGGCGTTAGTGCTTCGTGTTTCAGCATCAGAATGCGCCCGCTTTTTACCGTCGCCTTGCAACTGGCGCAAACTCCTTCCTGACAGGCAAACGGCGGAAACAGTCCGGCTCTAAGCGCGGCATCGAGAATCGTCTCGCCTTTTCGGTAATCAATCTCTCGAACTTCACCTTTTAATTTAATCATTAATTTTTGCGGTCTGCCGTCTTTCGTGCCGTGAACGTCCGAGCCGATAGCAAGTAGCAACCAAAACTCCGATCACCGCCGCGCTCAAGCCGCCGAAACCGCCGCAACCGATACGAAAGAAGATAAGAAAAAGATTGACCATGCAAAGGCGGGCATCAAAATTGTGCCAAGCCCGAAAAGAAAGTTCAAGCCGACGCGAGCAACGCCGCAAGGCAAACAATTACATACACCATAAAGTGATTTTACATCACCACCACGAAGCAATCTAACTTTGAAATAAACCTGCCAAGTTTTTAACTTGAAACTTGAAACCTCCATCTTGAAACTTATTTGTGATTGAGAACCATCAGCGCGAAAAGCAACGGCAGGTAAATTACAGATACGAGCAGAAGTTTTCTCGCTTGTTCGACTGATTTAGCGCGAGCAGTTTTAATGCTTGCCATTAAAAACCATATTCCCAATAAACTTGCGCCGACCAGATAAACCGGACCTGCCAAGCCGATAAAGAAAGGCGCAATGCTGACCGGGAAAAGCAAAATCGTGAAAATTACAATTTGTCTGGCGGTGATTTTTCCTTCGGGTTCAAGAACCGGCAGCATTTTTATTCCTGCTTTGGCGTATTGTTCTTTATATATCCACGCAATTGCCAAAAAATGCGGGAACTGCCAGAGAAAAATGATTGAAAACAAAATCCACGCACCTAAAGTGATTTCGTTTGCCGAAGCCGTCCAACCCATCAGCGGCGGCATCGCGCCCGGCAATGCGCCGATTGCCGTTGAAGCGGAAGTGTATTTTTTCAAAGGCGTGTAAAGCAGAACGTAGCCGACAAAAACAATTAAACCAAGAAACGCCGTCAATTCGTTGACCAAAAACGCCAGGTAAATTTCGGCTACCACACAAAGCGAAATGCCAAAAACCAACGCCTCAACGAATGAAACTTTTTGCGTCGGCAGAGGACGACTTGCCGTCCGCTCCATCAACGCGTCTGATTTTCTTTCCCAAACTTGATTGAGTGTTGCGACACCAAAAGCGAGAAGCAGAATGCCAATCATCGAATTGACAAAAAGCACAACATCGAAGCCCTTGTCCGCACCCAGATAAAAACCAGCCGCCGAAGTTAAAACGAGCATAAACGCAATGCGCGGTTTAGTCAGTTCAAGGTAGGCGGCGAGCTTTTCGCGCACGCCGATTGCTTTTACTTCCTGAATTTCTGCCGTGATTACTTCCATTGATTTTTGATAAACTTAACGTTTTAATCAGAATAACTTGTAAAAATTAATTTTCCAAATCTGCTAAAGCTAAATAAAACTTCTTTCTTTTAATAGCCGAACTAATTTTATGCGAGATGACAAATAAATTCGGCTAAGTTATGATTTTTATTAAATAATGTCTGTTGCCGAAGAAACATTAAAAGAGCAAGCCAGAGAGGTTTCTATACAGCAAACCGCGCCAATCGTAAATCGTGTGTTGGATTTTTTAAGTTCCGTGCGGTTCGGCGTGGTTTTGTTGTGCGTTCTCGTTTTGCTGTCGCTCATCGGAATGCTGATTATTCAGCAAAACGTCAACGGTTTCGACGCTTATTTTGCTTCGCTCACGCCTGCCGAAAAAACGGTTTACGGCTCGCTTGGACTGTTTGATATTTATCACAGTTGGTATTTTAACTTTTTACTGCTCGTGCTTTCACTAAACATCGTGCTGGCTTCGATTGACCGTTTTCCATCGGCTTGGAATTTTATCTCGAAACCCAAACTCGACGCTTCGCGCAAATGGCTTCTCGGACAAAAACAAAGCGCAACCGTTGAAATGCGCGGCGAAAATGAAGAGGAAATTGCCGGCAGAGTGGGCGCAATCTTCAAACAGCAAGGATTGAAAGCGACGATTAGCGGAAAGAAAGGCAAACTTTACATTTTCGGAGAAAGCGGCAGATGGAATCGTTTGGGCGCGTATATCGTCCACGTTTTTCTGCTCACTTTGTTTCTCGGTCATTTCGTCGCGCTTCAAACCGGTTTCGATGCCGATGTGCGAATGATGCCCGGTCAAACGACGAATGAAATTCAGTTAATCGAATTTAATCTTGATAAGCAGGAACGCTTTGCCGTCGGTTTGCCGTTCACGATTAACTGCACCGACATCGAGCAAAAATTGATTGACCCGAAAGGTTCGATTGAAATCAATAATACGCTCGATTGGCGAACGCAGGTTAAAATTGACGACCCGCAATACGGCGAAACCGTCGCCGACGTGAGTTTGAACAAACCGTTCAGTTATCGCGGTTATCGTTTTTTTCAAGCCAGCGCAATCACGGTCGGAAGCGCTAGAAATATGACGCTCGAACTCACGCCGCAAAACGGCGGAGAAACGATAAATGTTAATTTAGCGCGAAACGGTTCAGCCAATCTGCCCGACGGAACTAAAATAGATTACGAAGCGTTTTTCCCCGATTTTGTTTTAGCGGGCGGCAAACCGGACACGCGCTCGGCTGAATATAATAATCCAGTCGTTAAATTAAACATCACTACACCTGACAGCGAAAAGAAATCGGTTTACGCGTTCAGCGCGAAAATGCCTGACAACATTCCGATTGGCGCGCCCGTCGCCGGTTACAAATGGAGATTGGGCAGTTTTGAGAAATCGCCGCTGGCGCACGTTTTATCAATCAAATACGACCCGTTCGACGCCGCGTTTGTCGCTTGGTATATCGGCGGTTTCGGATTAATCGGTGCGTTGTGTTTTGTTTTTTTCGTCTCGCACAAAAGAATCTGGGCGACGATTGATGAGAAGGATGAAAATAATTTTGAAGTTGTATTAGGCGGCAACACGAATAGAAACGAACAAGGATTTGAAGATAAAGTTAAGAAGATTGTTGAGCAATTAAATCAGCATCGAACTTACTAAATCAGGGATTTAAAAGTATGGAAGAAGTTAGAGAAATTCAAAACGAGATGTTAGTCGGCAAAGGAATTTCGGAGAGCAAATTGCCGGCGGCTTTAAGGTCGTATTTGCCGGCGATTCTAGCAATCGGCGGTGCGTTTTTGATGCTCGGTCTGCGCTTGCAAATCGGCACGAGTTTTATTTCCGACGGCGCACTAATGATGATTGCGCTTGCCTGTTATATTTTCGCCGCGCTTTTTCAATTGACGAATCTTTATGCGCCGTCGGAAATGGCGCAAAAAATCGGACTTTGGAGCGCGACGCTCGGCGTTTTCTTTAATCTTGCAAGTTGGCTCGTGCGTTGGGTGGCGGCTTACGACCACGAAATCGCTTTACTTCGTGAGAGCGGAAACACGGCGACTCCTTGGGTGTTTCGCTATATTCCGTTTGCCAATCTTTACGATTTAAGTTTGGCGTTTGCATTCGGCGCAGGCATCACGACGCTTCTTCTTGCCAACCGCAAACATTTCCAATTTTTGAGCGCGTTTACATTGCCGCTTGCCGCTTTGATTTTAACTTTGGCGAGATTTATCGGCGGCGAATTTATCAACTTGCCGCCGGTGCTTGATTCATATTGGCGACCGATTCACGTCGGCGTGGCAAGTTTAAGTTACGGCGTGGCATTAGTTTGCTTTGCTGTCGCAGTTATTTATTTATTAAAAGACAAAGCCAAGCCCGAAGCGATGGCGATTTGGTCGAGCGTGTTCGCGCTCGGTGTTATCGGAACGGTCAGCAAGTTTTCTGTTTTCACCGAATTTGTTTATCGCGTTGGGCTGTTCGTGCAAAATCAAGCCTCTCCAAAACCATTTTCCGCACCGTTCCGGTTAGACGTTCCGTATGTTGGTAAAACTTTGGCGTTAGCCGGGGTTTTGCTCGTCGGCACAATCGTTTCATTTTCGATTTACCTTTATCAAAATAATGAAGCGGCGAAAAAGATTGGACACGCTTTATTGAAACTTGCATTTGTCGCACAAATTTTAGCGATTGCATTTCTCGTTTCAGGAATCAAGTCTACAACTGATGTCTACCCGAAACTGCAAGCCCAACTTGCGCAAAACCCGAGTCAATATGTCGTGGCAGGAAAAGCGATTGCCGAACATCAAGGTCTTTCCGCACAAGAATATGCCGCGCTAACACCGACCCAACTCGACCAAGCGGCAAAACAGTATCTTCAAACCAATGGCGTGAAAATGTTCACGAGTTTGAATACCAATCCGGTTGAACTCGCCGGCTTGATTACTGCCCTTGCCGGGATATTTTTTGTAATTCTGTTTGCTTTCAGAACCGAAAAACTGCGCGAACGACTTCCCTCTTTGGATTTGCTCGACGGCTTGATGTATAAAACTGCGAGTCTGGCGTTTGCCGGATTAGCAATGTTATTGATTACAGGCGCGATTTGGGCAAACGAATCGTGGGGCAGACCGTGGGGTTTCGACTCGAAAGAAACAGGCGCGTTGATTGCTTGGCTGACTTACGCGGGATTTCTGCATACGAGAATTTCTCGCGGTTGGACGGGCAGAAGTTCAGCTTACTTTGCCATCGTCGCGTTTTTGTTTGTTATTTTTACTTATTTAGGCGTGAGTTATCTGCTTCCCGGACTTCATAGCTACGCATAACATTTAGCATTTACCATTTATCATTAAACATCAGGCGATAAATGGTAAATGCTAAATGTTAAATGATAGATGAATAAACAAAATATCCTTTTCGGCATAATCGGTTTGATTGTTGGCTCGGTTATCGGATTTTTCGCCGCTAACAGCATCAATCGCAACTCGCAACAGATTATTTTGGAAAACCAACCGAACGCACCATTCCAAAATCAACAAATCCAAACCGTCAGCGTCAAAGAGCAGCCAATGCAAAGCGGAATGCTGCCCGACATCGTTGCAACATTGGATAAAGCAAAAACCGAATCGAACAACTTTGACGCGCAAATGAAAGCCGGCGACGTATATTTGCAGATAAAAGGATTTGATAAAGCCGTCGAATTCTACGAACAGGCGCATCGAATTAAACCTGAAGATTATGAAACAATCGTAAAACTCGGCAATACTTATTTCGATTTCAGAAAATTTGAGGAAGCGGGAAAATGGTATGAACAAGCCTTATCAAAAAAATCTAGTGATACAAATGTTAGAACAGACTTGGGAATAACTTTTGTCGAGCGCGAAAATCCGGATTTAGACCGCGCCATCAAAGAATTTCAAACTTCTCTGCAAATGAATCCGAAACACGAACCGACACTTTATAATCTCGGAGCGGCGTATTTCAAAAAGGGAAATAAAGACGAGGCAAACAAAATTTTAACGCAGCTTGAAGCGATTAATCCGCAGAGTCAACTGGTGGACAGATTGCAACAGATTATGAAGTGAAAAGGTGAAAAAGCTTAAAAGGGAAAAAGTTGGTTAAGCCAATTCAACCGACTTTTTTCCTTTTAAGCCTTTTCGCGTTACTCAATCGTCATTTTCGCCACATCCAGAATTGAGTAACGACCAATCGCGCCGTCTTTTGAAATAATCGTCAAAATGCCCTTATCAACGCCGACTTTCAGAACTTCGCTCATTGGGCGTTCAATCTTTGAGCCGTCTTTGAATAAAACAATCAAGCGTATATTTTCTAAAGCGTTTGGCGGAAGCGACTTCACCGTTTTTGATTTTTTGCTTACTTTTCGTTCCTTAACTACAACTGACTCTTCCCTTTCAACAGCTTTTTCTTCGGTTTGGCGGGCTTTTCCAGACAAATCTTTCTTTGATTCATCTACAATTTTTTTTTCAGCAATTTCATCAGTTACAACGACAACCGTTTTATTTTCTTTTTGCGTTTTAGCTGTATCCGTCTTTTCCGTTGGATTTTCAATTTCCGAAACTTCATCCTTTTTTTCTACCGTTTTTTTAGTTTCTACTTTTTCAACCTCAGCGTCGCTTTCTTCAACTGTTTTAACTTCCGCAATCGGCTCGGTTTTTTTGCCTGATTTTTTAGCGATGACTTCCTTTGGTGTCGGTGTCGGCTTCGGTTTGATTTCGATAATTGTGCCGACGGAATTGACGCGCACATCCGTTTGATTGTGTGATTTAACTTCCGGCGTTTCCGATTCGGAACTTGCAGCGACGGCTTGAGCCGGCGCAAAACTTCCCGCGAATTTTATTTGAAAAGTCGCCGCATCGTCGTTCGGCGTGCGACCTTCGATTCGCAAAATGAGTTTAACCGGTTGGCGCAGATAAACAACTCGACCGGTTTCATTATTTGAAGCGTCGGCATAAACGGTAATTTTCGTTAGAGGGCGAAGATTGTTAGCGGTGAAAACATCAATATCTCCGTTGAAATTCGTTGTTACTACATTGATAAAAACATCGCCTTGAATGCCGTCGAAAGTATAATAATAAGTCGTCAATCGCGCATCGCCTAAATCACGCGCCGGAATTTTCCCGCTAATCTCATTTGAAGTTATCGGCGTTGGATACGATTGATTAATTGATTGCGCTTTAACGGAAAAAATCAAGCTGCTGAAAACACACAGTAAACAAAGGATTTTTGCAAACCACAATTCGTAATTCGTATTTCGTATTTCGTAATTTTTCATCTCAAACCAAATCCTTTCGCAGATGCACAAGCCGAGAAGTTTCCTCGTAACCGAGATTTTGATGCGCCTTCAAACTCAAATCGTTTCCAATTTCCGAGTCCGAAGCCATCTCCGTGCAATTTTTACTACGCGCCCAATTCTCTGCCATCCGCACCAACTTTCTACCAATACCGTTCTTTCGATAATCGTTCTCGACAAACCAACCCTCCAAATAACCAACCTGGTCGCTGTGGCAATCTTCGACAAATGGACGGATGCTGGCTTCAAGAAAACCGACGAGCCGCCCGCCGTCAGTTTCCGCCACAAGGACAAGCTGCGAATCGGTGTGTTCGTAAATGTCCATCATCTCGGTTTTGTGTTCCGTATCGTTCAATTCGTCCCACAAAAGTTTTCTGAGCCGAAACCATTCGGAAATATCCGCTTCCGCAAGCGGTCGCACTCTGTAATTTTGTTCTGTCATTAAGAAGCGATTTTAGCAGTCTTGCCGCAAAGCGACAAAGTAAAAAGGCAAAAGTAAAAAGTGAAGAGAATTTATCATCGTCAAACATTTCTCGTTTAACTCTGGTGGCTTTTCGCCATTCATCTCTAACTTTCTACTTTTGCCTTTTGCCTTTTTACTTTATTCTCCTGCTTTCATAGTTTGTGCTTTGTCCTGAAGAATTTCCAAAGCCTTTTTCAATTGCAAATCTTCGAACGATTGTTTCGGCTGCACGATTTTAGGTGTCGGCACTGGTGTCGCTTGCGGATTCGGCTGCTGCTCTTCCTTTTCTTTTTGGTCAATTAAATCTTCAACATCTAACGGTTCAGGCGTTTCAGGTCGTTTGACTTCAACTGACGGCTTCACGCCTCGACTGGCGCGTTCTTCCGAGAGAAAAGTTTTGCCGCTCGGCGAAGCCCATTTCGCCGTTGTAAGAAGCAAACCGTCGCCACCGCGCAAGGTAAATAATTGCTGTTGCGTGCCTGCGCCAAAACTCGCTTCGCCGACGACTTCGCCGCGCTGCCTATCCAGAATCGCCCCCGCGACGACTTCCGCCGCACCCGAAGTTCCCAAATCAATTAACGCTGCCACTTTACCGTCAAAAAGATGTTTGCTTGAATCAGCCGCAAATGATTGTAAAACTTTATTATCGCGCCCGATGACTTGTGCCAGATTGCCGTCTTTAATGAATAAATTAGCGACTTCGACCGCTTCGCTTAAATCGCCCGCCGCGACACCGCGCAAATCCAGAACGATTTTCTGAACGCCTTGTTTCGTCAAATCCTGAACGCGATTGCGAATATCTTTCGCTTCGCCCGCTTCGAGGCTGTAAACTTTTATCACGCCGATTTTTCCATCTTCAATTTTCGCCGTCGCTTCGGGAATTTTATAAGTTCCGCGCGGAACGGTTAGCGTTTGCGGCTTTGCGCCCGCCCGCAGAACGCGCAGATTAACCTTAGAATTTCCTTCGCCTAAAAGCAGTTGCCTGGCATCATAAAGCGAAATATCGCGAGTCGCTTTGTTTTCGATATATTCGATAACATCGCCCGATTTCAAGCCTGCCTTCTCAGCCGGCGAATCTTTAATTACGGCAATTACATATAGATAAGAGGAAACCTGCGAAAATTCAGCCCCGATGCCGACTGGATTGGAAGTCTTTTTCGCCTGGAAATTTTTCACTTGGTCAGCCGTCAAATAAGATGAATACGGGTCAAGCCCGTAAGCCAAACCGCGCAGCGCGCCGGCGCGAACTTTTTCCAAATTCGGCTCGTCCACGTAATCGTTTTGAATGTGCTGCAAAACGCTCTCGAAAATCCGAATCTGCGCTCCGGCATCGTTAATCGGCTGTTGAGCAAAGGTCGGCGAGTAGTTTCTCAACAAACCGCCGAAGACGGCATATAAAGAAATCGCCACTGAAACTAAAACAATAAAAAATTTTCCGCGATATGACATAATTTTCCTCTGGTAATTGATAATTGATAATTGATAATTGATAATGTATCCGACAAAAGGCTTTTTATTTTCCACTATCCATTATCCATTATCCATTTTACTGTGCAAGACCAAGAAACGACTAATGCCGATGATTTTACAGATGTCTTCCGCACTCCCGAAACGGGCAGACTGCTCGCGCTCGATTTGGGAACAAAACACGTCGGCGTTGCCGTCAGCGACCAGCTTCAATTTACCGTGCGTCCCGTATGCGTTGTCAGACGAGGCGGCTGGAAAAAATTTCTCAAACAAATCATCAGCTTTCTGGAGGAGTTTGATGCAGTCGGATTGGTTTTAGGTTTGCCACTTGAATTTGACGGTTCGGAAAGCGAAATGTCAGCCGAAGCCAGACGTTTGGCGCGAAACTTTTCGCTGTCAGTCGAAGTTCCCGTTTTTCTACAGGACGAGCGAGTTTCTTCTTACGACGCGAAAGGCTATTTGACGAAACTTGGTTTGAGCGAAAAGGAAATTTGGGAGCGCGTGGACAGCGAAGCCGCCGCAATTATTTTGAGAGATTTTATAACGCTGAGAAACCAAACAATTGAAAGAAAAAGTGAAAATCTCTAGCTCTCTTTTTCCAGAGGAATCACATGCACGGCGGCATCATTAACTTCTCCCAGAAAACGGTTGATAATCGAGCCTTTCCAAAAGATTTCCCAGCGTGTCCGCGCCGATTGCCCGAAAATAACGTGCGTGATTTCGTTTTTGCGGGCGAATTCCAAAAGCGCGTCGGCGACATTGGCAGATTTTAGTTTGACGACTTTCGCACCCATAGTTTCGGCAAACGTGATGTTTTCTTGAAGTGTGGCATATGCTTGTGGCGTAATACGTCCTGCTTCTTCATCAGGAGTTTCAACATAAAGGGCGAACCAATCATTGTTTGCCAAGCGTCCGGCTATTCTCGCGCCCGTCCGCAGAAGTTTTTTGGCACTGCCGCGCGAAGCCATGCAAACCATTACTCGTTCGGGAATGACGGCTTGCTCTAAACCTTCGCGCTTGCGGTATTCGTGGTCTTGCGCCGCTTGGTGCTGCGCGACTTGGCGGAGTGCGAGTTCACGTAGAGTTGCCAGATTTCCTTTGCGGAAGAAATTGTTGAGCGATTGTTCGATTTTTTCGACCGAGTAAATTTTTCCCTGTCTGAGCCGCGTCCGCAACGTATCAATTGAAACATCAACGTCAATTATCTCGTCGGCGCGTTTGAAAAACAAATCGGGGACGGTTTCGCGCACTTGCACGTTGGTTGTCCTGACAACCACATCGTTTAACGACTCGATATGTTGAATGTTGACGGCGGTAATGACGGAAATTCCGTTGTCGAGCAGTTCCAGAACGTCTTCGTAACGCTTACGGTTTTTCGCGCCTTCAATGTTTGTGTGAGCGAGTTCGTCAACGATTGCAACAGCGGGTCTTCTCTCAATCACCGCCGCCAAATCCATTTCCTCGAATACGGCACCGCGATATTCAATTTTCTTTGGCGGAATGATTTCCAAGTCTTTAATCTGTTCTTTGGTTTCAAGTCGTCCGTGCGTTTCGACCACGCCGATAACAATATCAACCGCTTGCTTTTTCAATTGATGAGCATCTGCCAGCATCTGATATGTTTTACCGACACCGGCTGACGCGCCGATATAAACGCGAAGTTTCGCCCGTTCGCTCTCCTGCAGCATCGCCAAAAGTGCTTCGGGTGAAGGTTTTTGTCCGTTCGATTTATTCGGCATCTCGGTAATAATTGTATCAACAAACATTAATTTACAACCTCAGATGTTTATCGCACCATTAACAATGCTCCAAAATCGCGCCGAGCGCGAGAGCCGGAAAAAAACTCAAGCCGCCGACAATCAAAGCCGTCGAGCCGAGCAAAACTCCGAACTCGATACCGTCGGTCGGCAAAGTTCCGAGCGTTACGGGACGACGACCTTGCGCGGCAAACAGTCCGGCTAAAGCCAACGCCGGAATCGCCAAGCCGAATCGTCCGACAACCATCGCAATCGCCGTCGTCAGATTATAAAAAATGCTGTTCGCTGAAAGTCCGGCAAAATTTTGCCCGTTATTGGCAAATGCGGAAGTGTAGGCGTAAAGAATTTCGGTGAAACCGTGCGCTCCGTCATTGGTCGTTAAACCTGCAAGTCCGCCGGAAGTTACCAGAGCCAAAGCCGTCAGCGACAAAATCACCAGTGGCGCGGTTTTTATGGAGCTAGCCGAACATCCGCTTCACCTAAACCGCGCTCTTTGGCGACACGCGGAACTTGAAATTCGGCGTTGGCGGGCGAGATGTGCGGGTCGAGTCCAGAGCCGCTCGTCGTTACTAAATCAACCGGAATCGGTTTACCAGGATTTTCCGCCTGATATTTTTCAACGTCGGCTTTCACGCGGTCAATCAGTTTCTGCGAAGTCGGACCTAAATTTGAACCGCTCGACGCGCCCGCATCATAACCGGCTGCGCCAGCCGCCGACGGTCGCGGAAGAAAGTAATCGGGCAAAGCGAAAGGCTGTCCGACAAGTTCCGAACCGACGACTTCCCCGGCTTGATTTTTAATCAGCGAGCCGTTCGCCTGATGCGCCAATCCCGTTACCACCAGCGGATAAATCAAACCGAGCAAAACGGTCGTTACCAAAGTCATTAAAATTGCGGTAATAAAGTTTTTCATAAAATTAAGCCAATCCTAAAGTCGTGATAATCACGTCAATAATTTTGATTCCGATGAACGGCACAATCAGCCCGCCTAAACCGTAAATCAGTAAATTTCTTTGCAACAATGTTGCTGCGCTCAACGGGCGATATCTTACACCGCGCAAGGCGAGCGGAATCAAACAAATAATCACGAACGCGTTAAAAATTACCGCCGATAAAATCGCCGATTCGGGCGATTTCAAGCCCATCACATTCAAGGCTTGAAGCTGCGGGAAAGTGAGCAAAAACATCGCCGGAATAATGGCGAAGTATTTCGCCACGTCGTTGGCAATCGAGAACGTCGTCAGCGCGCCGCGCGTCATAAGGAGCTGTTTGCCGATTTCAACAACTTCGATTAATTTGGTCGGATTCGAGTCTAAATCAACCATGTTTCCGGCTTCTTTGGCGGCTTGCGTGCCGGTGTTCATCGCCACGCCGACATCGGCTTGCGCCAGCGCGGGCGCGTCGTTCGTGCCGTCGCCGGTCATTGCGACAAGTTTGCCCGCCGCCTGTTCCTTTTTAATTAAAGCCATTTTATCTTCTGGCGTGGCTTCCGCCAGAAAGTCGTCAACACCTGCTTCTCGCGCAATCGAAGCGGCGGTTAATGGATTATCGCCCGTAATCATTACGGTTTTGATTCCCATCTGACGGAGTTGATTGAAACGCTCGCTCATTCCGCCTTTCACGATGTCCTTTAAATAAATCACGCCGAGCGGTTTATGATTATCGGCGACGACGAGCGGCGTTCCGCCCGCATTAGAGATTCGTTCGGTAATCTCGCGCAGTTCCGCCGATGATTGTGTGCCGCCCGCCGCGACGTATTTTTCAATCGCGTCAACCGCGCCTTTGCGAATCTCGCGTCCGTCGAGATTTAAGCCCGACATTCTGGTTTGCGCCGTGAACGGAATAAACTCAGTCGCTCCACCGGCGGAAAGTTCGGCGATTTCGCGCCCGCGCAAACCGTATTTTTCTTTCGCCAGCACGACGATTGAACGTCCTTCCGGCGTTTCATCCGCCAGCGAAGAAAGCTGCGCCGCATCTGCCAAACTTTCGTTTGAATCGCCTTTGAGCGGAATAAATTCAGCGGCTTGACGATTGCCGAGCGTGATTGTTCCGGTTTTGTCGAGAAGCAAAGTGTTTACGTCGCCCGCCGCTTCTACGGCACGTCCCGACATCGCCAAAACATTATGCTGAATTAATCTGTCCATTCCCGCAATACCGATTGCCGAAAGCAATCCGCCAATTGTCGTCGGAATTAAGCAGACGAGCAGCGAAATTAAAACGAAAAGCGTCTGCGTCGCGTTTGAATAAATCGCAAACGGCTGGAGCGTTACGACCGCGAGCAAAAAGATAATCGTCAAACCCGCGAGCAGAATGTTGAGCGCGATTTCATTCGGCGTTTTTTGGCGTTCCGCGCCTTCCACCAAAGCAATCATCCGGTCAATAAAAGTCTCGCCCGTATTTGACGTAATTTTGACTTTAATTTGGTCTGACAAAACTTTTGTGCCGCCCGTCACTGCCGAACGGTCGCCGCCCGACTCACGGATGACGGGAGCGGATTCGCCCGTAATCGCCGATTCGTCAACCGATGCCACGCCTTCAACAATCTCGCCGTCGCCCGGTATAAATTCGCCCGCGACAACAAGGACGACATCGCCTTTTCGCAGTTTGGTTGCCGAAACCGTTTCAGTTTTGCCGCTTGCCGAAATGCGATTCGCGGTCGTTTCGGTTTTCGCTTTGCGGAGTGTGTCAGCTTGCGCTTTGCCGCGTCCTTCCGCCATCGCTTCGGCAAAATTGGCAAACAAAACCGTGAACCATAACCACAAAGTAATTTGCAATTCAAACCCGAAATTTGTCACACCCGGAATTGGCGCAATAACACCGCGAATTAATTGCAAAGTCGTCAAAAGCGCACCGACTTCGACGACGAACATCACGGGATTTTTCATCATTTTGAGCGGATTCAATTTAACAAATGAATCAACTAACGCCCGCTGAATGATTTTCCCGTCCCAAATCGAAATTGTTTTTGCTGTATCAGCCATAAATTTATAAAAATTATTTTGGAATTTTGAAGTCCGATAAAATCAATCCAAAATCCAAAATCTAAAATCCAAAATCAGAATGCTTGTCCGGCATTCATTAACAAATGCTCGACAATCGGACCCAAGCTCAGCACCGGAAAGAACGTCAATGCGCCAACAATCACAATGATGCTCACTAAAAGCAATGTGAAAAGCGGTGTCGTCACCGGAAAAGTTCCAAGTGACGGCGGCACGGCTTTTTTGCGGGCTAAGTTTCCGGCAATCGCCAGCACTGGAATGATGATAAAAAATCGTCCAAGCAGCATCGCCATCCCGATAGTCGAGTTATACCAGAGCGTGTTCGCCGAAATTCCCGCAAAAGCCGAACCGTTGTTCGCCGCGCCGGAAGTATAGGCGTAAAGAATTTCCGATAAACCGTGCGGACCTTGATTGTTAAGTTGCGACGTGCCGAAATCCGGCGACACAACTGAAATCGCCGTCAGCACCAAGACGACGAGCGGAAAAACCAAAATTACCAGCGTCGCCATCTGCACGTCGAAGGCTTCAATCCTTTTGCCCATATATTCGGGCGTTCGTCCGACCATTAAACCTGCGATGAAAACCGACAGAATGACAAAAATCAAAATGCCGTAAAGCCCTGCGCCGACACCGCCGAAGATGACTTCGCCGAGCATCATATTGGCGAGCGGAACCATTCCGCCCAAAGGCGTGTATGAATCGTGCATCGAGTTGACCGCGCCGCAGCTTGCATCGGTCGTTACAACCGCGAACAATGCGGAACTGGCAATGCCGAAGCGAACTTCCTTACCCTCAAAGTTGCCTCCCGACTGGGTTGCGCTTGCTGTTTGGTCAACTCCTGCGAGCATCGGATTGCCGCGCGCTTCCGCCCAATAGGTCACGAAAACTCCGACGAAAAATAGAACCGACATTGCTGCGAAAACAGCCCAACCGTGCCTTTGCAAGCCGGTCATTCGTCCGAGCGTATAGGTTAATCCGGCGGAAATCGCAAAAATGGCAAACAATTACAAAAGATTTGAAAAAGGTGTCGGGTTTTCAAACGGATGCGCGGAGTTTGCATTAAAGAATCCGCCGCCGTTCGTTCCCCACATTTTGATTGCTTCCTGCGAAGCGACCGGACCTTGCGCGATGGTTTGCGTCGTAACGGCGTTCGTTTCTTTGACATTCTCGCCGTCCGCGTCCGTAATTACGTTCCCGTCGGCATCTTTTTTGTCAACTTCCACCGAGATTGTTTTATCAACCAATGTTGCCGAATCATAAGCGTTGAAATTTTGAACAACGCCTTGCGAAACGAGCAGCATCGCGCCGATTAAACAAAACGGAAGCAAAACGTAAAGATTGGCGCGGACAAAATCCACCCAAAAATTGCCGATAGTGTCAGATTCTTTACGGACGATTCCGCGCATGAAGGCAATCGCAATCGCAATTCCGGTCGCTGCCGAAGCGAAGTTGTGATAAGACAAACCCGCCATCTGTGTCAGGTAGCTCATCGTCACCTCCGGCACGTAACTTTGCCAGTTCGTATTGGTGATAAAAGAGACCGCCGAGTTAAACGACGAACCTGTATTTGCGGCAACGTCAACGCCCGCCAAATCTTGTGGATTGAACGGCAAAACGCCTTGGAGACGCTGAATCAAATAAAGTATTATGCCCGAAACGACGCTATACCAAACGATTGAAAGCGCATATTCCGTCCAGCGCATCTCGCGCTCCGCGTCAACGCCGCAGACTTTATAAATCAGTCGCTCAATGGGGCGCAGGATTGGCGATAAAAGATTGCGGTCGCGCTGAAAACCCGCGTCATAAACATACCGAGCGGTTTTGTCACGAGCAAAATCAGCGCAAAAAAAAGTAAAATTTGTAACCAGCCATTAATAGTCATTTTTTTAGTGAATAGTGAAAAACGAATGGTGAATAGTTAAGAGTATTAAACCAAACTATTCACCTTTCACTACTAGTTATTCGTTACTTAAAATTTTTCCGGTCTCAGCAAAGCGTAACCGAGATAAATCATCAGTAAAACGGCTGCCAGAAGTCCGATAATTGATTCAAGATTCATTTCCTTTTCCTTTTAATTTTTCGCAACCTGTCATGTATGCCAGTGCTGCCAGAAAGAAGCCCAGAATTGCTCCGATAAATATTAAATCCAACATTTTTATAACCTCTCTAATCAATGCCGCGCCACTTTGAAGAGAAAATAATTCTGCCGTTCCGATTATCGTTCCCGTCTTAATAGTAAACAGGCGAGTGCCAGAAAAATTCCTCCGAAAATCACAAGAACCAAAATTAACTCGAACATTATTCTCCTTCGTTAGTTAAAGTTGTAACCAATTTCAAACAAGAAAAAATTGTTGCCGCCGCGGGCGTTATCGTTGCCGATTGAGTAACCGAAATAGCCGGTTACTTTCGGCGTTGGTTTGTAGAAAACTCCGGGCGTGAAATAACCGTTGGCGTGTTTGCCGGTCAGATAATCGGCGGCGACAATGAATTTGCTGTTGACCGTGTGTTCAACTCCAAATTGCGCTCCGCCGCGCGAGCTAGTGGCAACCACGTTTTTCGAATAGAAATAACCGCCCGCCGTGAGCCGTGTTTTCTCGTTGAAAGTTTTGCTCGCGTTGACGTAGGAATAACTGCCGATGTTGTAAGTGCGGTTTCGAACCGGGATAAAAACATTCGTTCCGGCGACAACGGCAACATCGTTTTTCTCGTTTTGATAAAAACGGTATTTAACCGTCGGCACCAGCGTCGTCGCGTCCGCACCCGGCTGAATATTTCCATTAATATTCAAACCAATTTCGACATTTCCGCCGACTCCGACAACCACGCGCGGCACAAAACTCGAAAACCGCTGCACATCTCGCTGATTGTTCGGTTTAAAAGCCGCATCGAGTTCGCCGTAAACCTTGCCTTTGTCCAAAACATCCGTCGAAGGCACGTTAAAAATCGTCTGTTGTGCATTTGCGACGGCGGCAAACGCCAAAATAAAAAATAAAAACGTGAAATTGCGAATAATAATTTTCATTGTTTTCCTGTCTGTAAAATAACTTATTGCCAATCCCTGTTCACTGATCCGTGTCGGCGGTAAAACTCGATTTTTTCGGCTTTTTTTATCCACTCAATTTTGTCGAGACAATGCGCTCCGAAAGCCATCAGGGGAAGCATAGCGATAATCAACCAAGTCGCCGCTTGTCCGATACCCGAAGCCGCTACTTCATTTCCCAGCAGCCACGACATACCCGTCAGAAAAAATCCGACAAAGCCTGCCAAAAGACCGCCCGCCAAACCCAAACCTGCGCCGAAATTTAGCCAAACCGTCTGAGACCTTTTATGCTCGACAGGTTTAGCAACGGCAAATCTATTTGATAGTTGAAACTCTTTTGTAATCGATAAATTGTTGGTCATTTTCTTTTCCTTCATTTCACCAAGAAAAAGAATACGACTGCCGATATAAAAGTCAGGTAAATAATTTATAAAAAGTTCATAAAGATTTTATGGGGAAGGATTGAAACGATAACCGACCCAGGGCTCGGTCAATATATACTGCGGTTTGGCTCGATTTTTTTACGCAGGTTTCCCAAAAAGACGCGCAAGTATTCGGTTTGTTCGGTAAAATTTCCGCCCCAGATTGCGCCGAGCAGAGTTCGATGCGTGATAACTTTGCCGTGATTTTTTACGAGATAGACAAGCAATTCAAATTCTTTCGGCGTGAGATGAACTTCTTTATCCTTGACAAGGATTTGATGCGTTTCAAGATTAACGAGAAAATCACCGACTTCGATTTTAGTTTCGGTTTTTGCTTTTTCGTTTGGCACGCGGCGCAAAGTGGCGCGGACTCGCGCCATCAGTTCGTCAATGCCGAACGGCTTTGTAATATAGTCGTCAGCGCCCGCGTTTAATGCTTCGACTTTGGTTTTTTCTTCGCCTTTAACCGACAAAACAATAATCGGCGTTTCGCTGATTTTTCTTATTTCGCGGCACAACTCTAAGCCGTTCATCAAAGGCATCGAAAGGTCTGTGATTATCAAATCGGGTGACCAATCCTTAAATAAATCAATCGCCGATTCACCGTCCGAAGCCGTGCGAACATCGAACCGATGCGCCTTCAAACTCATTCGTAAAACGCGCAGAATCTGCGGCTCGTCGTCCACGACTAAAATTTTTTGTATTTCACTCATCGCCGATTGGTACAGTAAAAATAAACTTCGCTCCCGTCTGGTTTGCGCCGTCGGTTACGAAAATTTTTCCGCTGTGTGCTTCAACAAGACCTTTCGCAATCGCCAATCCCAAACCTGTTCCGCTCGGCGCGTGTTCGTCTTTTTTCGCATCGCTAACGCGAAAAAATTTATCGAAAATCCTTTCGCGCAAATCTTCGGCAACACCTTTGCCTTCGTCCGTAATAGCAAACTCAACTGTTTCATTGTCGGATTTGTGCGCCGAAATTTCAATAACTGTTTTCGGCGGCGCATATTTCGCCGCATTTTCCAGCAGATTATAAAGTACCTCTGCCAACAGGTTAGAATCAGCGCGGATGAGCGGCAAATCTTTTTCCAGCAAAATTTTGATGTGCGAGTCTTTCAAAAAAGGTTCGGCGCGATTTAAGGCGGATTGAATAATTTCGGGAATTTCGCTCCACGTCTGACGCAGGTTGAGTTCGCCCGCTTCGATTCTGGCGAGTTCGACCATTCCCTCAATAAAATCGTTCAATCGGTCGGTTTCTTCATTGATAACGGCGAGAAATTCACGCCGATTGTCATTGTCGAGTCGAAAGTTTTCCGCACCGTTTTTTTCATCTTCGAGCAGCGTCGTTATCGAAGCCTTAATCGAAGTCAGAGGCGTTCGCAAATCGTGCGTAACCGCATCAAGCAGAGCGGTTTTTAACTTTTCACTGCGGCGCAAGGCTTCGGTTTCGCTAGCTTTTTCAAAAGCCGTCTGCAATTCATCATACAGATTTTTTATTTCGTCTTTCTGTTTTTCGGCTTCTTCGGCGCGGCGTTTGACGGAAGCCGAAAGTTGTCCGACGATAATCGACGCAATCGTGAACATTGCCCAAGCAACCAGATTTTGCGGGTCGGAAATTGTCCAAGTTCTCACCGGCGGCAAAAAGAAATAGTTGAAACCCAGCATTGCGACGAGCGAAACGAGCAAAGCCGGATTTCTGCCGAGAAAAGTAGCGACGAACAAAACTATCGTCAAAAAAATAAATGCGACAGTGGTTGAGTTTATTCGGGAATGGAAAAATTCGAGGATTGCAATCGTGATTACGATTCCCGCAACGGCGATGAAATACCGTTGAAAAGTTGAAAAGTTAAAATTTTGGTCGCGCCGCATTTATTTGTTTTCCAATTTATCGGCAAAATCCACTTTGTAAATTACTTAATCCAAATCGCGGGTTATTAAGATATGAAAAGTTTTATTGTCGAGGCGCAGAAAAAACACGTAGATTCGCTGAGGTTTCTTTTCTTAGCGTTTCTCGGCGCGAAATCTGCGCCTCGGCGATAAAACTTGTAATCAGCAACTCGGATTAATTATTTAGGCATCAATACCATAGTTTCCTTCGCCGCTCGCTCAACCGCCGCTTTTGAAAATGGAAAAACCGGCGTGTTGCCTGAAGACCAATTCTCCAACTGGTCTTTCCAATGCGGAGATTTCGGGTCGCCGCTTTGTCCAGTTGTAATGCCGTGTCTAGTCAAATCCCAGTTTCCGGGAGCGGCGATTAAACGCATCGAAACACTTGCGCCGACATTCGGCGATGCGCCCGCGCCACCCGAACCGTTTTGCGGCAACGCTTCAATTACAAATTGTCCGCCGATGAGCGGAGCAACCGCGAGCGGATGCGGAAAATTTGATTTAGTGCGCCCGCCCCAAGTCCATTTTGCTTCGTCCGCGCCGATTTGTTTGGCAATCGTTTCTTTCGCTTCCAATTCACTCGCTTTCAGCAAATCCGCGTAAGAGGCGAATTCCTTCGGCAGCCATTCCTTTGGCTTTTCCATTATTAAACGGTCAAAAAACCCCGCGTCGTATGGAAAAAACGCGGTCTTTGCTCGTTCCGCACCGAGATTTGCCGTCATAATTTTGTTGCGAAAAGCCGTCCGCATCGAATCGGCGATGAGCGCGGCTTTTGAATCCGCGTTCATTCGTCCGTCCCAACCAGCCAGCAATTTCAAATTTTCCTCCGACGCGGCTTTTAAATTTACGACTTCACGCGCGAAACGCGAATTGATGACGCTGAACGTATCGAATTGAAAATCGCGCATATCGTTAACCGAAACTTTTTGGTTTGCGCCCAGCAAATCCTGCAGCCGTTTGGCTCTCGAAACCGTGTGCGCCCGCGCTATTAAATCGTGATATTTATACGATTTGCCGACGGTGCGCTGATTTGCCGTGACAATAAAATTTTCGGGCGGATTGTAAAGCTGCGGAAGTTCATCGAACGGAATAAAACCCGTCCATTCGCCATCGTCGCCCGCGCCGTCATAAGGCAAACTGCCATCGCCTGTTTTTCTAATCGGAACTTTGCCCGCCGCAATCCAACCGATATTTCCCTGAACATCGGCATAGACGAAATTCTGCATCGCGCCCGCATAAGTTTTTAACGCGCCTTTAAAGTCGTTCCAATTTTTCGCCGTTGCAAGGCGCGAAAAGGCATATAACAAATTGTTTTTCGGGTCGAACGCCGTCCATTTTAAAGCATAACGCTTGCCCGCTTCTTCCAAAACAACTATGCCGTGGCGCGTCGTCGTAACTTCCAAAACTTCCGTCTCGGTTTCGGGCGATAACGGATTTTTTCGCACCTTGATTTCTTCTTTTCTGATGACCGGCGTTTGCCAACCGGTCGGCGTTTTATATTTGCCGCTTGCGTCGAAGGTTTCGAGGTATAAATCCTGAACGTCCGGTCCGACGTTGGTCAAACCCCAAGCGATATTTTCGTTATGTCCGATTATCACGCCGGGGATGCCCGCCGTCGAAACGCCTGCCACTTTTACGTTCGGCGACGCGAGATTGACCAGATACCAAATCGGCGGTTGCGTCGGGCGAAGGTGTGGGTCGTTGGCGAGCAGCGGTTTGCCGTTAACAGTGCGCTTTCCGCTGACTACCCAATTATTGCTGGCGGCTAAATCTTCGGCGTAAAAACCAATGCGCTCAAGCGATTGTTTCCTGACTTCTTCCGCCTTTGCCAAAGCCGTTTCAAGCTCCGAGTTCCAAGTTCCAAGTTGCGCGATGTCTAATTTTGAATTTTGAATTCTGAATTCTGAATTTATCGAATCTTTCCCAATCAAAAGAACGTCGAGCGACGAACTTGGGTCGAAAATTCGATTGCGTTTCTCCGTCGGCAAATCCATCAGACTCGCTTTCATCAAATCCATTCGCCAGGTATTGCTGAGTGCGTCGTCAAAAATTTTGCCGATGACGATTGAATCCGCCGCCGTCCATTCACGCGGACGATATTTTAAAATCTGAAATTCGACGGGCAAAGTTTTCTCGTCGAGCGAAGCGATATACTCATTTACGCCGCGAGCGTAATTATCCAACAAGGCGCGGTTTTCGGCAGATGTGTTGTTGACCGTTTCTTCGGCGACGCGGGCGAAACCGAATTTGCGCCAACGCCGGTCTTCATCCAAAGCCGTCCGCCCGAAAATCTCCGCCGTTTCGCCGCGAGCAACGCGCCGATATAAATCCATCTGCCATAATCGGTCGGAAGCCGTTACAAAACCTTGCGCGAAATATAAATCTGCTTCGTTTTTCGCTTCGATATAGGGAATTCCGCGCTCGTCGCGCCGCACAGTAACTTTGTCTTTCAAACCCGAGACGGCAAGCGTTTTTTCCTGCAATGCCGGTGCGGTTTGCGCCCAGCAAGCGGTTGCGAAAACAAAAATTAGAATGAAACAAAACAGAATAATTTTTCTCATCGTCATAAAATTAGTTGGCGAATAGTTGTTTGATTTTCAATTTAAATTTCGGCAAAAGCGAAGTTTTTAGCAATTCATTTTCGGCACAAACCTTCGCTTCTTTTCCAATCTCAAAAACTTCAATCTCTTTTTGCTGCGGTTTGACCGCCCAATATTCAAGAACATTATACATTTCATAAAGCTCGCGTTTAATTTGCAAATCGCGGCGGGCGTTGACTCTGCCGGGCCTGAGAATTTCGATGACGAGTTCCGGCGCACCGTGAAATTTCCCGTCCTTTTCATTGAGAATTTCATCGCGCCTTTCGTGCGTGATAAAAATCAAATCAGGAATCACGCCGTCGTATTCGCTCAAAATCAATCCGGGCGTTGCGAGAATTTCGCCAAGCGGATTTTTTTCCAGATATTTTGAAAACTGAATGGCAATTCTCATTGATAAAAGTTGATGGATGTAACGCGGCGCGGTTGACACAATTATTTCTCCTCCGATTAGTTCGTAGCGACAAAATTCGTCCGTCCCAAATCGCTCGACATCTTTGTTGGTAAAAAGTTCGCTTTTCTCTTCTGCCAGAGGACGGAAAACATATTGTTGCGCTGCGGTTTGGGTCGTCGGTTCGAGCATAAATTTCACCTCGTTCTTCTTTTTTACGAATTTATCATAACTAATAAATTTCAACTATTATTTTTGCAATCTCAATCGCCGACACAAATCTTTCATCTATCTCCAACCAACCTTTTTCGCCCAAGTTTCAAAATCAATTTGTCTCCTTCGCCAATCCTTCGGTTTGTTCTCGCGCGTTTCGGCGTTATCCCACGTCAAACTTTCAAGAGGTTTCAAACCTGCTTCGGCGCGAAATTTATTGACCTTTGCTTCATCCTCCAACTGCCAAACTTCCATTTTCCCGTCTTCGTTCCAATCGCTTTGTGTTCCGAATTTCTGCGGGCGATTTTCAAAAAAACAGATTCGGTCGTGAAGGTAGGCGAATTGATGCGGCTCGGCTTCGTTTTCTGCGACAGCTTTTTCGATAAATCTTAAACACTTGTGAGAAAATGCGGGCAGTGAAATCGCGTGCTGAGCAATGAGCCAAGCGGCTTCCGCGCCGTCTTCGCCGACTAGAGATTTTCCGAGCCAACCGTGTTCGTCAATCATTTCTTCGAGTTCCCGCGCATTTTCCAAATGTACTCGTTCCATTTCCGCGTGATAACCATTAAAGAGTTCGCCTGTTTTAGCTAATTCTTCGCGGACACGCGCGTCTTCGGCTTTCATCAAAAGCAATTTTTCTCTTAGCTGTTCATTCATAGTTTTGCAAATTCTTTATTTTATAAGTTAAACTTCAAGCGATTTTGAAGCAACTTTTTATGGAGAAAATTGATGAAATTTATTAAATTTACGCTTGTTTTATTTTCGCTCGCGCTGTTCATAGTCGCTTGCACCGAAACAAAAACGAACAATACGAATGTCGCCACAAATACAATCGTCGTCGCTAATACGACCGCTCAACCGACCGTCGCGCCTGATGAATTTGCCCAGGCGCGGAAGATTTTCTCAGAATCGTGCGTCGGCTGTCATCGGGCGAACGGCGAAGGCGGCGAAAAAGATTTCGAAGGCAAGAAAATAAAAGTTCCGAGTTATAAATCAAAAGGTGCAATGGCGGCTTCGGACGACAAACTTTACAATTACATCGCCAATGGCGAAGAAGGTGAAATGCCCGCTTTCAAAGATAAATTAAGCGATGCACAGATGAAGGACTTAGTTAAATATATTCGCCGCGAATTTCAGGGAAAATGAAGAAAGTTACGAATTAAAATTGCAAATATTTTTTCTGCAAATATTTTGTGTTGATAAAGCGGTTTATTTCTTTGAACTGCTAAAACAGGCGAGCCGTCGGAAATTACTCTCCGACGGCTCGCCTGTTTTACTGACTTAAACAGAGAACACTATTGAACAAACGCATTCGTTGTCGGTCGGTCACCGTTCTGTACGAACTTTTATCCATCTAAGTCCGTTTGCGAACGGTTCACATAATACAATACCGTCCAATGGTCGGAACACCGCTTGGTCCGCTTTGCCGTCACCGTGATAATCAGCCGGAATAATTTTGCTTGAACTTAAACCGAATTGCGCGGCTCAAAAGCCGGAAGCGGAACCAAGCAAATACAACACGTGGTCGGATGGACGGAAAACCGACCAGCAAAAAAGGTGGGTGGTTTTTAGCCACCCACCTTTTATTTTAGTTAGTGAAAATATTTGCTGTCGCAATATCTTCAGTTCTTCCCGCTCCGTCTAAATCTTCCGGAGCGGAATCATCATTTTGCAGTCCTATTACTGCGCAGTTACAGGACACCGCACGCGAATAAAGATAGAGTGAAATAGGCTTGCCGCCCGTAACGTGAAATCTACCGATTGCGTCGAATTAGGTGTTGTAAAGGTAACGTTTACGGGATCGAACGTGCCGGGCGTGAATGCCGGAATGTTCACTACCGCATTGATCGGCGTACCGACCACCGTGATTGAGCGCGTGCCGGTTCCGGCGTTGACATGATCAACCGTCACCGTGCCTGGTCCACTCGTCACTAAAAAGGACGGGATACCACCGGGGAAGAGGTCTCCCTCGGTTACCGTCGTGGTTGGCGTACAAGTAGCCGGCTGCGGCGTCGGCTGCGGCGTCGCTGTCGGCGTCGGTGTCGGCGTCGGAGTAGTACCTGTTCCCGTGTTGGTAAAGGTTACCTCAGTAGTGCCCGCAACCAGTCCACCCGCTCCGGTCAACGTCACTCCTCGAGTTATTGGTACCATTGTGCTAGTCCCCGATGTAATGCCGGAGATAGTCGTTGTTCCCGCCACTGCTTCGGTAATGCTTATCGTCGAGCCTATGTTGAACGATCCGCCTGTCAATGTCGTACCAGGGACGAGAACACAGTTGCCGCCTTGAAAGGCAGGACCCGCCGTGACCGTCACCGGGATATTTGCATTTGTCCCCGCAACCGTCACATTGAAGGTGAACGATGTACCGAGCGCAACGCCGGGTCCGGCGATTTTACAAACCTTGAGAATCGTCGGTTGGAACACTACGTTGGTGAACGTGACCTCGGTTGTCCCCGAACTTGCAATAACATTAGCAAATGCAGAAGTTCCACCTATTTCAGTTCTTATAGCACCTCTTACTTGCCCTATACTTGTACTTGCGCTCACAAAACTAGTGGTCGTGGTAATACCCGTTGCAAATACCGTTCCGCCTCCAAGCGTCGTCGGTCCTACTTCGTCAATTTGAATGACCGAACCGGCGACAAAGGTTTGGAATTGGCCATTTAAGAGACCGCCACCGAAACCAGTAACAATTGTACAGTTACCTGCCGCTACAGTGACTGGTATGTTCACTAAACCAATTTCTCCAGCCAGATTGGTCGGACCTGTACCTCTAACTACAAAGTTAAAGAGTGTGAACGGCGCCACGCCGAAACCGGCGACTTTACAAACTTTAAGTTGTCCGCGTCTGGCACGGTTAAAAAAGTTAATGATAGTTTCAGTGGCAACACCACCTTCGACGACTGTCACTTCTCGGGAGCCGCCACCGTTTGCGAAGAAGGTTGTTACACCAACTGCTCTTCCCGCAATTGTCGTATTAGTTGCTACTAAGACGGAGCCATCTACTCCTCCTAATTCAGTTACTACGACCGTACCTGTTCTTACTGTACCTGCAGGAGGTGTAGGCCCGTCAAATGGAAATGTTACAGCAATTGCGCCAGTACATTGGCCGACTGCCACTGTGAATATTTGAAGAACTGTGTTGCTTCCTGGCGCAAAGACTCCGGCGATGGTGAAACTAAACGTTCCTTGCACATCCGGGTCTAGTATGGTCGTCGAGCCGGTTATAAACGCCGGTTGTTTACAAATTTCGACGAAACCTACAAACGCCGGTCGGTTGACGAATTCCACCGTCAATTGATTCAACGAGGTGCTGTTCGTGCCGCCGATCGTAATAAACGCCTGTCTTGTGCTAAGGATGGATGAGTTTAACAAGTTTCCGGCTGTATTCGGAGTTGGTGACAACGTATTGACTGCTACCAACGCGAAGCCTCCAGATTGGGAGCCTCCGGTGCCCGTTAAGTTGTTTGTTGTAGTACTTTCCGTGATGGTCGCTGGACCAGCCGGCACAAGAATATCCGATGTGCAGAATCCAGCTCGCACCTGGACGGTAGTCGAAAACCCGGTCGCATTCGTGATCGTGAAATTGAATACCCTGTCTCCCAAGAATGCGGCATTGCCTACGATTCGTTTACAAATTTCCAAGTTACCGATGCCGCCGCCGTCCGGGCTGGCTGCTTCCGGTGCATCTACTTCGCCGCTAACCGACAAGATTTTGCCTGCCACGCGCGCCGTGTTGTTGACTCGGATTGCATTCTTCGCCAATATGCTGGCTCCGAAGTTGCTGCCTTCGCCAATCGTCGCATTGTCTGCTACGAAAAACACGTTGTATGATTTGGCTTCGTTGACCAAGGAGATGTTCGATTCCCTCATCGCTTCGAGCGAACCCTTCACATTGAAGATGAAGATCGCGCTCGCATCGCCGCCGCCGTCGAGAACCATCTCGCCCGCCAGACGTGCCGATGGCACACAATAGACACCCGCTTTGAACGAACGTCCGCCCAACTCTTCGCCGCCCACTTCCGTACACGGCAGTTGGCTGACTGAAGAAAACAGGTCGGATAAATTATTCGTTCGGTTGCTCAGCGCGTTTCTGATCATGTCAGATGTCGCCAGTTCGTTGCTGCCAACCGATGGAAAACTTTCTAAATTCTGAACATTGCGTTCGCTCGATTCACTTGATTGAGCTGAAACCGTGTCGCTGGTCGGCACCAGTAAATAACCGATGGCACCCACCGCGAGCAGCGCGATGAGCATCATAAAATATAAAGTTCTCTTGTTCCCGCGGAACAAAAAAGTATTTTTTTCTTTCATTTTCATTAGAGGTAATTCCTTCCTTAATTTTAGAATTTTAGATTGATTGATGACTGGTAATTTCTCGCCTGCTCTGCTTGAGCGAACAGCAGTGGGGCAACCTCAATCGGTTTCCGCACAGAAATCACAAACGTTATCCGCAGTTCCTGCCAGCTAACTTCCGTTTGAATTAAGTAGCTTAATCAAAGGAGAAAACCGGCGATTCCTTTTCGATGATGTAGGAAGATGAATAAGCATATTTTGTTCCTTACATCGCTCTATTGGGAGTATAGTATCAAAGTCTATACCTTCTTGGTAGCCTTGTCAAGAGTATTTTTTCATTCAAATTTTAGATTTGCGATATGATAGAAAATCTTAATCTAATTGATTACTTGCAAATCCCCACTCGGCAATCTAAAATCAAACTCTGATTGCACCCGTAGCTCAGCTGGATAGAGTATCTGACTTCGAATCAGAGGGTCACAAGTTCGAATCTTGTCGGGTGTACCAATTTAACTTTAACAAAACTATTAGACATTATTGGAAATAATATATTTCTTCAAAGTTCGTTAAATCAATTGTTTGAAGTGGCTGGCGGAAGGTTACTCGCAAATTGTGTAACCCACACGCGATTTCCATCACCACATCTGAAATCTTC
>MWYZ01000105.1 GCA_002050365.1 Acidobacteria bacterium 28-1 | reverse complement strand
TATAACAGATGAAGTGCAGCACGGCGGTTGACCGAGTTTATATCAACATAGATTTTGTCCTCCGATTCGCTACTTACGAGAACTGACCCGACACGGACATCGGCGTTAAACGAACAGTGGTTTCCGGCAACATCGGCGCGTCTCCCTTAACCAACCGCTCAAAAGTATATTTGACGGCTTCGCTCGTGAGCGGCTGCCCGTTGGAAAAAACTACGCCGGGTCGGAGAAAGAATCGCCACGTATTGCCGCGCCGCTCCCAGCGCGTTGCCAGCAAAGGCTCAATTTCGTAGGCGGCTGTAATACGAACCAGCGATTCGCAGATTTGTGTGTTGAGCGGATACATTCCGAGCCTTGACTTGAGCGGTTCGTTTATGTAATCGTCGGCGCGCGCGGCTATAATCAATTCCGTCTCAATTCCGGTTCGTTTGTTGCCGCCGCAAGAATTAAAGACAAGACACAGCGACAGTCCGATTAAGGATAAGAAAAGTTTGTATTCGTATTTTGGCATTATATCCACTAAAAAATTTGGCAATAACTGTTGAGCCTTCTCAGATAGTAATGACTTGAAAATCCAGATTATCAGCCCAACATTTTTTCATAATTAAAAATTGAGATTTTAGCTCCGACGCTTTTTGCGCTTCGCTAAAATAGCGATAATCGCAATTAAAATAATCGCTCCGACAATCAGAAAAAAATAAAGCCTGCGCTGACCGAAAGTCCCGGACGAATTTTTGTTTGAATTTTTACCGTCAATCCACCAGGCATCCTGTGCAAAATAGACGTTTGATTTCGCGCTCCACGCATACATTCCTTGCAGTCCGCTTTTGTAAGCCGCGCCCGATTGCGGTTCATAGAGCCACAAATACGGCACGTCTTTTGTGAGAATTTCCTGCGCTTCGAAATAATATGCGGCGCGTTTTTGCCTGTCCGTTTCAGAGGCGGCGAGTTCAAAAAGCTCGTCAATGCGCGGGTTGCGATAGCCCGCACCGTTTGAAAACGGAATCGCGCCGATGTTGCCGGAAACCACTGTTCGTTTAACGCCGATGTCCGGGTCGGGTCCGTTCTCGAAAGAAGCGAATCCGAGGTCAAAATCTTTTTTGATATAAACTCGGTCAACCGCCGCGCTGAACTCCATCTGCTCTAAATCAACCGCGATGCCGACTTCGCGCAGTTGGTCGCGCAACGCTTCGACGACTTTTGCGTAACTCGGTGCGTAAACATATTTCAGATGAAATCTCACGCCGTCCGATTCGCGTTTGTATCCGGCTTCGTCGAGCATTTGATTGGCAAGCGGTAAATTTCTTTCATATTTGACGACGTTCGGATTATGCGCCCATTTGAGCGCACTTGAAATCGGACCCGTCGCCGCTATTCCCTTGCCGAAGGCGATTTTTTCGACGATGTAATTTTTATCAATCGCATACGCCATTGCCCGCCGGACGCTGGAGTCGGAAAGCGGCGCGCGATTCAGATTAAGCACCACTGTTTCGACACCGGCAAAACCTTCGCGCCCTTTGTCGGTAACCACGACGTTTGGCATTTTGTTCAAACGCTCGATGTCGAGCGGTGTCGGGTTCAGAAAATAATCCGCTTCGCCGTTTTCAAACGCAATCGCGGCGGTCGCGCTGCTCGGCATCACTTTATAGACCACGCGGTCTAAATACGGCTTGCTCGTTTTGAAATACTTCTCGTTGCGGGCGAGTGTGATGTGGTCGCCTTTTGCCCATTCCTGAAACTTAAACGCTCCGCTGCCGACAGGTTTGACGTTATAAGGATTGGTAAGCGGGTCTGTATTCTCGTAAAGATGTTTGGGCATTACGGGCGCATTGGTTACGTCAATCAATTGCAGAAACGCGGCGTAAGGACGGCTGAATTCAAAAACTACCGTGTGCGCGTCGGGCGTGAGAATCTGCCGCAGCTTATCGCCGATTGAAGCACGGGTTCGCGAATGATATTTCAAAAGCAATTCTTCAAAGGTAAAACGCACGTCTTCGGACGTGACCGGCACGCCGTCATGAAATTCGGCGTTTGGCGCAAGATAAAAAGTGTAAGTTTTACCGTCATCGGAAACTTCCCATCGCTTGGCAAGGTCTGGAACAGGATTTAACTCAAAATCCTGCGCGACCAGACCGCTGAAAATCGAGCCGCATACGAGATGAACGCCGCCTTGTGTGGTAACCGCCGGATTAAGTCCGCCCGGATCACCCGTCACCGCAACGACCACGCTGCCGCCGTATTTCGGAGGATTGGCGAAAACGCCAATAGTGAAAATCAAAAACAGCGCGGCGTATACTTGGAAAGAAATTTTTAGCATGACGTAAAATGGGCAAAACACCTTAAACCATTGCAATACATTCGTTAAGAGAGTAACATCAACAGTGCTAAAAATCGAAGTATTGGAAATAGTTTATGGATGCAAGATGTCAGCAACCGACAACTGAGGCAAAATGAAAGAAAATAAAAATCGCGGTCGTCTAAAAAACTTTTGGCTGGTAGCCGTTGTTTCGTTTCTGTTCGTATTCGGAGCAAACTGCTCACGAAATTCGTCGCCTGATAAAAATCAACTCACGATGGAAAATCCGGTAACTGATAGAATTATGAACGATCAAGTTCACACTTATACCGCCGAGCTTGAAAAAGGACAGTTTGTTAATTTGACGGTCGAACAACACGATGTAGATGTGATTACCAAAGTATTCACGCCGACGGGCGAACTTATCGGCGAATTTGATACGCCGACAAGCGGGCGCGGAACCGAAGCTATTAGAATCGGCACGGAAACGGCGGGCGAATATCGCGTTGAAATTTATACTCTTTCGGAACGCGCCGAACCCGGCGAATACAAATTAGAGATAGCCGCTTTTCGCCCGCTGACCGAACGCGACAATAAAATTCTCGCCGCTGTAAAACTTCATCAGCAAGCCGATATTTTGCGTTCCAAACCCGAAACCCGCCGCGAATCTATCCCCGTTTATGAAAAGGCTCTGCAAATTTGGCGCGAACTCGGCGAAATTTCCGATGAAGGAAACACTCTGCGAGCGATGGGTTTTGCCTATCAAAGAATGGACGAACTCGAAAAAGCCAAAGAGCATTTCGGGAAAGCGTTAGAAATTTGGGATAGAATTGGTGATTCGCGTTCGGCGGCTTTTACCCACATTATCTTCGGCGTTATACACAAAAAGCAAAACGATTATGAAAACGGTCTGAGAGAAGACCTTGCGGCTCAACCGCTTTGGGAACAAGCAGGCGATATGCCCGAATACACGCAAAATCTCGTGCGTATCGGAAACGATTACATCAAGCTGCAAAATAACGCAGAAGCTATCGCTTATTTCGAGAAAGCCCTTGAAAATAGCCGTCGTCTCGAACGCAAATCTATCCAAGCATATGTTTTGAGCGAATGCGGAAACGCGCAGGCAACGGTCGGGAACAAAAACGAGGCTTTGAATTTTTACCGACAATCGCTTGCGTTATGGAAAAATCTCAAACAGGACAAAGTTGTTACGAGCCTTGAAGAGAAAATCGCTAAATTGGAGGCGAATTAAGTGCGCGTCAATTCATCTATTAAAGACAAAACTTCCTTGACGGCTTGCGGCACTGCCCGTTCAACCGGCGGACGTAAGCCTTCGACTGCATCGTCAACATAAGCGGGCTGACAGCCGACAAGAAATACTTTTGGCGGACAGACGTTTAATGCTTTCGCCATTAGCAAAACTTTCGACGGGTCGGCGTAGTGCATATCAACCATTGATTCGTGTAGTTTTTCGTTGTCTATTTCTGTCTGATGTTCCAACGGCTCAACTATAAAAAGCGTTCCGGCTTCCGCACATTTTTCCACCGCGTCAACGACAATCAGCGCGTCGTAGCCGTTCATCAATTCCTGCACAAGTGCAATTCCACCGATTCCGGCTTCATATATTTCAACACCTGCGGGAAGTTCTGAAATTTCGGATAACTTTGCAACGACTCGTATCCCGAAGCCGTCGTCTCCGCGCAAGATATTGCCCATTCCCGCAACAAGAATTTTCATAAAGATTTATGTCAAAATATTATTTCTAAACGGTAAAAGCAAGTATATGCTGTTCGTGCAAAACTGAATATCTATTTAGAATGATTATTGTTAAGCGATTATAGAGGACGGTGTTTCAAAAGCTGCGTTTAATACTTAAATCAAAGTCAGGAAAATGGATAATTATTATTTAACGACGGTTCGTGGTAAGCAGAGTCAAGGTAAATTAATTGACTGACTTTGCACTTTACCTTTTACACTTTCAACTTTTACCCAATAATGCAAATCAGTTTAAAGTTGAGAGTGTAAAGAGCAAACTCGGCTTGAAGTGATGTAAACTTACATTCCTTTTCCTATCCCAAACTGCAGTTATTTAAGAGTTTGCAAACTTGCGACTACGGCTTGCCCGAGCGCAATTCCGCCATCATTTGGCGGAACTTGCCGATGCGAGAAAACTTCAAAATTGTTTTTGCGTAAACGCCAAACACTCGCTTTGAGCAGCGCGACGTTCTGAAAACAACCGCCGCTTAACGCTACACAATTCAAATTTTCCCGCTCACGAAATTTTAACGCGAGACGCAAAATTAAATCGGCAACCGCATTATTAAACTTGGCGGAGATTGCACCAATTGAAACCTTCATTAAAACATCTTTTGCAACTTCAGAAATTAGATTTGCACAATCAATTTGCGTCGTTTCGCCTTCAATCAAATCAAACTCGTAAGCAGTGAAAACCATTTCGTCAACCAACGCTTCAAACTCAATCGCGCCCTGCGCTTCGTAAGTAATCGTCTGGCGAACGCCCGCGAGCGAAGCGACCGCGTCAAAAAGCCGTCCGAAACTGCTGGTCGCAACAGCGTTAAGATTGTTTTCAAACTGCTTCAATAAAATTCTGCGCTCGGTTTCAGAACAAATTGCGACGCACGGCAAACTTTGATTCCAATCAATTCCGGCTTGCCACAAATGCGCGAGCGCGACGCGATACGGCTTTTTGACCGAAACATCGCCGCCCGCGAGCGGAAAATATCTCAAATGCGCCGCTCGCTGAAACCCGCAATAATCAGCCAGCAAAACTTCGCCGCCCCAAATCGCGCTGTCATCGCCGTAACCCGTTCCGTCAAATGCAAAACCGATGACTCGTTCCGCGCCATCCAACCCGTTTTCCGCCATCACCGAAGCAATGTGCGCGTGATGATGCTGAACCGCAACCAGCCGTGTTTCAGGCTGAAAAGCTCGCGTTAAATTATCTTTAGCCCAACGCGCCGAAAGATAATTCGGATGTTTATCAAACGCGACGATTTCAGGCTCGATACGAAAAAGTTTCCGCATCTGCCCGACCGATTTTTCAAACGCGCGAAGTGTCTCCAGATTTTCCATATCACCGAGGTGCTGCGACATAAAAGCGAATTCGTCTTTTGCAATACAAAACGTTGCTTTCAACTCGCCGCCGACAGCCAACACTGGCGGCAGCTTGAATGGCAACTGCACGGGAAAGGGTGCGTAACCGCGCGAACGACGAATCGGCAATTCGTAATTTTCAAAAACTCTGATTACCGAATCGTCGCATTGAATAAAAATATCGCGGTCGTGAAGCAAAAATGCGTCTGCTAAATGTAAGAGTTTTTCCAATGCCTCGTTGTTGTCTTTGATAATCGGCTCGTTGGAAAAATTGCCCGAAGTCATCACCAAAACGCCGAGGAAGCGAAATTTTTCCTTTATTGAATTGAGCAAAAGATGATGAAGCGGCGAATACGGCAGCATCACGCCTAGAAATTTGTTGCCCGGCGCAACAAATTCGCTTAAATCGTTTTCAGCTTTCTTTTTTAAAAGCACAATCGGACGTTCCTTGCCAACCAATAATTTTCGTTCGGCTTCGTTAATTTCGACTAGACTTTCTGCCGTTGCCAAATCTCTGCACATCACGGCGAAAGGCTTATCAACTCTGCCTTTTCTTTCCCGTAAAGTTAGCAAAGCCGTATCGTTTCGGGCATCGCAAGCGAGATGAAAACCGCCGATGCCTTTGACGGCGACGATGCCGCCTGAACACAAAACTTTTTGCGCCGCTAAAATTGCGTCTTCGCCAAAATTATTATCAACCCGCTCGCTGCCGGAGGCGAGTTTGTCTTGAAACCAAACTCTTGCGCCGCATTCTTGACAGGCATTCGGCTGCGCGTGAAAGCGTCTGCTCAAAGGATTATCGTATTCGCTTTGACATAACTTACACATTTGAAAAACGTTCATCGTCGTGTTTGGACGGTCGTAAGGAATATCTTTGATGATGGTAAAGCGTGTTCCGCAATTGGTGCAGTTAATAAAAGGATAACGAAACCGCCTGTCATTTCCATCGAACATTTCGCGCAAGCAATCGTCGCAAATGCTCACGTCGGGCGAAACGAGCGTGTTTTTGTCAGTTTGAGTTTCGCTTTTGGCAATATGAAAATCGTTCTCAAATTTTGTGGCGATTTTTTTACTTTCGATTGAGGTAATATGCGAGAGTGGCGGCGGTTTTTCGCGCAACAGTCTTTGAAACTCGCGCAAATTCGTTTCTGCGCCTTCGATTTCGACAAACACGCCGCTGCTTTCATTGCCGACGAATCCGCTTAAACCGCAACTTTTTGCGCACGTATAGACAAACGGGCGAAACCCAACTCCCTGCACTACGCCTCGAATCTCCAAGCGTAGTCTTTGCAAAACTGGTCTTTGACGAGATTCTGCCGACATTACTTTTTATTTAGCCACGATAACACTAACAATACAAAAAGAGGGAACGAACTTTATATTAACAACTCCAGTTTCAGCGATGCCGTGCGACCATCTCGAATTAAAATTAGGGTAAAGTTTATTGCGCTTGCTTTAATAAGGAAATGCAGATTACTATGTAAAAGTTAAAAAGAATTTCCTCAAAAGCATACTGTCTCCTGTTCCATATCTAAAATTTGAGAATAATTCTAGGCAATCTGATTGTCAGATTTACACGTTCTTATTGTAGTTATTTCTGTGGCTATATGAGCAAGAAGAAATGTAAAAAAGCTGGAAAACGGACTTTTTGCCATTTGGAACAAAGCCGCGCAAAGCAGATATCAAGTTCAGTTAAATTTGGGTAAAAATGACTAAGCTTGCCTTTATCCGAATTTGAAATTTGGAATTTGAAATACAGCAATTACTTGAATTGAAAGGTGATGGGTTTTTTATACATCTTTCAAATTTAAGGAGAATAAAATGAAACAACAAAATATCCTCCATCGGCTTTCGATAAAGCCTCGTTAAATAGTTTCGGCAACCGGCAGCGCGGCGGACAAGCGGCAGTAACAAAAGAGGCAGGCGGGCAACGGGCGTGTTTTTGTGCGTGTCGTTGCTATTGACGCTGTTCTATTGGACTGGCGGGCAATTAGTCAAAGCCGACACGAATATTGGCAATGTCGCGGCTGGCTCAAATCTCAGTGCCGTGGCGGTCAATCCGGTGACGAATAAAATCTATGTCGCTAATCGAATCAGCAACGACGTAACGGTGATTACGCCCGCGCCGACCAATGCGATTCCGCTCAATACAACCGTTACGCCCGTCGCCAACAACACGGTCAACACTTCAACGCCGACTTTCACGCTGACGGCGACCTCGACTTATTCACCGTTCGCGCCGCCGCCGCAAAACATCTATTTTCAAGTGGACACGCTCATCAATCCGTTTTTGCGTGCCGCCGAACAAAGCCGGACGGCGACGACTTTGACCGCTGATGCGACCACGCCGCCCTTGCAGCCCGGCATTCACATTCTCTACTTTTTCGCCACGGACGGCTCGGAGGCGACTTCCATCAATCCGTTGCGTCCGGTTGAAGAGAAATTCAATGAAGGCAATGATAATCTCGCGCCGGATTCCAGCCCGATTATCGGCGGCATCAACGCTTACGTGTTTCTGGTTGCGACTGCAACGCCGACACCGACACCGACGCCAACTCCAACGCCGATGCCGACTCCAACACCGACGCCGGGTGGTAATATTTGCACGCCAACCACGACGGTTACTGAGGGAGATTTATTCCCCGGTGGTATCGTCTCTTTTGGAGTAATGGGTGGACCAGGCTCGGTCACGGTTGATCATGTCAATGCCGGAACTGGGTTGCAATCACTGACGGTGGTTGGTGTGCCGACCAATGCGGTAGTCAACATTCCACCATTCGCGCCCGGCACAACCGCTCCGGTAGTAGTTACCTTCACAGCAATTAATCCGGCACTCGCGATTGATTTCACCTTACGAGCGGCGAGCACATTTCACGCCGCCAATATTCGCGTGCGGTGCGGCATAGTGACGCCGACACCGACGCCGCCACACGGGTAATACTTGTAGCATTAGTTAGCCACCTTCTGGTGATTTATTCGGGTGGGTAAATCCGACAACAGAAGTAGATTCGTTGCTAAACTTCGCGTTATTCAAGTTCGGCGACGGAACAATATACTAAGAACAGATAGGATTTAAAAATTCTTCGCCCAAAGCCGGTAACTTAAAAATCGGTTTTGGTATTTAACAAAAAAGTCGGGGTCATAAATTTATGACTCCGACTTTTTTATAACGGTAATTCAAGATAATTGGTGTGGATTTAGGTGTGAATAAGAAAAGAGGTATTTAATAATGCCTCTTAACTATTGAAAATAATGAAGCCACCTTCGAGACTCAAACTCGAGACCTTTCGATTACGAAATTTAGATGGAAGTTTTCTTGGGTTTTCCTAACTTCATTTTACTTCGTTATATTCAACATTTTTTACATTTTAATTTATAAGAGTTTCATTAAGTTTTGCTGGGTTTGGCACAATTGGCACACAAAAATTTATCAACGAATGAGTTGTTTTTGAAACGAACCGAATCATAAAATTCTCCTTTTGTTTTTAATCAATATCTTCGCTCAAAGAAAATTTTCAGCATAATAAAAAGAGCAGCCGTAAAAGCTACCCTTTTTTATTTCAGACCGAGTCGAGCCTAAAAATTATTTATACTCGTCAGATAAATTTTCATTTACCGATTTTCTTGGTCGTGCTGAATGACAATATCGGCGGTGGCAGTCGAAGTATTTCCCGCCGCATCCCCGATTGTCGCTGCAACGCGGTAAAGTCGTCCGTCCAAGTCGTTTCCGCGGCGGCTAGCTTCGACGATTAACAAATCAGTCCACGAAGCGGAATTGCCGATTAAAGTTCGTGTCGGAATATTCAGCGCTGTGCCGTATTCATCGGTTACGACATAGCTGACGCTTGCCAGACCGGAAATTGCATCCGAGCCGACACCGCTTAAAGTTACGGTTACGCATTGACCGTTCGGCGGAAAGATTCGATTCGGATTCGCCGTTAAATTGATTACCGGCACAGTTGTACCGGTTGCAAATCGGCGGTCGTAACCGTTCCGGCAGAGACGTCTGCACCACAGGAATAAAGCGTTTCATTGTTCAAAACCGCTTTGACGATATAGTGTCCCGGCGTTAAATCCACTCCGCCGTAAAATCCCCCGCCGTCGGTTGCAGTTGTGCGCGTGCTGCCATTGTCTAAGTTAGTAATGGTGACGGTCGCAGTGTCGAGCACACTGTTATCGGCGCGTTTGGCAAATCCCATCAAATGTCCTTTTGTCGGCGCTACTTTCCATGAAAAGAATGGAATATTTGCTGTCTGGCTGAAGATGGATGTTGGATTCGTCGTCGAATCTTCGTAATGCGTCGTCCCACTAACTGATTTGCCCGTAGTTAAACTAGAGGCAAACTCTGCGAAAGAACGCGCAGGCGTATCCTGTCCAGGCGGAATCGAGAGTGGATTAGCTGTAACGGCGACGTTGGTGGTTGCCATTGAAAAGTAGATAATTCCGATGCTTCTATTGCCCGCAGTGGACGGATCGAGAGCATGGCGAGTTTGTCGCAGAGTGCCCTCGATGGAGTTGAGAAAAGCTCCCTGCCCTATCATCGCTGCCCGATTGTACTGGTGATTCCTGGTCCATTCGTTCCACTGTGCGAATTGCATGGCTTGCAACGGAATGTGTTCGCGCTTGTAGTTCATCGGTATGGCGATGTCGAGAATTCCTTCTTCTGTCCAAGCCCGCCAATCTTGATAAACGCGCCAGTAGGATTCAGCCGAATTCCAGCTTGCTTCTGTTGTTGGTCCGTTGCCGAACGCAATCAATGCGGCAGAGATTTTGAGTTCGGGATTAATGTCAATGGAGTTGAGATAAACACGACGCACAAGATTTGTCACTTGGTCGCGGCGCCACTGAGACCACAGTGGGTCATTGGGTGCGGGGTTACCGCTGCGCTCGAAGCGAGTGTTAAATCGATTAACGCTCGTCGAGTTGTAGCCAATGTTTATTCCGGTTGAAGGCGTTTGCCCGCTCACGGAAAGTTCTGGATACCTAATGCGGTCAAGGTGTAGACCGTCAAGGTCGTTGTAATTGCGCACAAGATGCGTTAACACATTAACTGTGTATGCTTCTGCGTCCGGGTGACCAAAGTCAAGCCAGAAATCAGAGCCAAAGCGATGTCCCTGAAAGCCGATGCCGCTGGCGGAGCTATCGGGAAGCAGCGTGCGCGTCAGCCAATTGTTCGGACCAGGAACGATTTGCATGGTTACGGAGTCGTAGCCACCATGCAGGTTGAAAACGTGATGCGGATTCGTCGGCGGTCCGAGCGTGGCGCTTGGGGCAAAGGTCGGATTTTTATTCCAGACCGCTCCCATGATAACGAAAGCGTGAACTTCGATACCATTAGTGTGTGCTTCGGTAATCAAATGGGCAAGCGGGTCAAAACCTGCCGCAATCGGCGTAAAATCCGGCTTCGGCTCAAGCGAATTCAGATACCAAGCGTCGCCGCGGCGGCGTACCTGAACAAAAAGTGCATTGGCTTTTGCAGCTTTGGCATTATTGACAATGGTTAAAACGTCATCATGATTATTTAGAGCAGTATTGAAAGTATCGACCCAGAATGCGCGATACTCGGTTCTTGTTTGTGCCTTCAATGTTGTTGAGAAACACGTCATTGCAATCAGCATCAAAAGAAACAAGATTGCCCGACATTGTTTGATTTCGACAAGTTTTTGTTTTTCCATAATATTCCTCTCTATATAAGCAGTCTTTTATTTCATTCTTTTTTACGCACCGTAAAGCGGCAAAATAAATAGACCGAAAGCTGGTAATGGTTCGGTTTTAATTAGGTTAGCAGCTGAATTAATGTCGTTCAGAAATTAACCATCAAATCTTTTCGAATAACAAATATGCATTATTATTACTTATGTATATTTTTATTGTCAATAAAATTTGTTATATAAAATACTAAATTAGTCGTTTTGCGCTTAATACTAGCTACAGTGGTTTAGTATTGCCCGCTTAACTTTAATGGTGGCTTGGGACGAAATTAAACTACCGACACGCGGATTTTCAGTTGTAAATGACTGTTGTTTTTAGTTCTGCTAAGTTCGGAAAAGTCAGATTTTATCGGATAGTTAGTGGTTTTTAGTGTAATGCACCCCTTTAATCAAGGTTTCGCAGAGAGAGTAATTTGATTATTTTTGAACCTTTGGTTTTCAAATGCGTTCGGCGTTTTGTAACCCAAAGCCGAATGTAAATAGTTTTCGTTGAAATACCCGACAAACTTTTCCATCTCTTTTGCCAATTCTTCGTCCGATGACCATTCCTGAAGCCAGCAGAGTTCTTCCTTGATGGTGCGAATCAGCCGTTCGGTGTCGGCGTTGCCTTTCGGATTGGCGTAAGCGGTGAACGCCTGCCGGATGCCGAAGGCGCGGCATTCTCTCATAAAAGTCAGCGATGTTGGTTGCGTTCCATTATCACTCATCAGGTTTAAGTCAAGATATTCATCATCTTTTATCCCATTAGGAAATTGCCGACAAACTGCCCGATTCATCGCTTCGAGCCAATCGGAGGCGCAGCTGCGGCTTCCGACAAAAGGCGCCGAGAATCTTTTTTGTGAACCAATCATTAACGACCACCAAATATGCCCAGCCCTCGTTCGTTATTACTTTAGTCAAATCCACACCCCACCACTTGTTTGGTTTATCAGGGCGTGGCTTTGATTGCCAGGATGCTCGCCGGGCTTTTAATTTTTCATAGCCTTTCACCGGTAAATCGTTTTCTTTAAGTAATCGGTAAACGCGCTTTTTATTAATCCGAAGCCGCTCGACAAAACTCAAATATGCCCATACCCTTCGATAACCCCAAAACGGATGCTCCTGTTTGAGCCGCCCGATAATCGGCAAAACCAGCGCGTCGGATTGTTCGCGAGCCGCACTTCGCCTTCGGCGCAGTTTTACCAATCGTTTTTTTTAAGTTCCATCGCCATCTCGCCGACCATCGTGTTGAGCTTCTGATTTTCACGCGCGAGCCTTTCTTCTTTTTTGCTTTACGCCTTAGTTTCAAAAACCTTCGGCAGATTCTCCAAAAACTGTTCGCGCCATTTGTAATACTGTGTTTGATGAATCTGATATTCATTGCAAATCTCAGACACGACACGACCTTTCAAACCCTGAACGACAATTTTCGCTTTATCTTCGGCCGTCCAATTGCGTCCTTTTCCCATAATAAGTATTCTCCTATTTTGTTAGAATACTCGCTCTGAATCAGCTTTGTCTTAGCGGGGAGTAGTATAGAAGGTTTTCGGATTCTATCTGCTTACAAAACAGCAAAAGGCGTGAAAATTTGGATTATAACTGAGGCTGATAGAACTTCAAGCACTATACTTTTGCCTAGTGAATATTAAAGTAAGTGCGAATAATTGTTACAGCAATCAAAAGCAGATAACAAATTGAGTCTTAGGAAACTTTTTAGGAAACAAAGGAAAAAGAATACACATTTGAATATCCTTTTTCCTTTAAGTTATTGAAAATCAATGGAGCCACCTTCGAGACTCAAACTCGAGACCTTTCGATTACGAATCGAATGCTCTATCAACTGAGCTAAGGTGGCTAATGCAGCCGAAATTCAAAATATAGTTTCCGAAGCCCGCAATGTCAAGCAAAGTTGCCTAACTTCTCGTTTCGAATATACCTGCGAACAATTTAAAATAAAACGACCTTTTGATTGCGAATCGGATGCTTTATTATCTTAGATTAAAACAATTGACGGTTCTCGAGTAACTTTCAAAAGAATTACTTTAGAGATTGGCAAGATATGAAAAAAATAAATATTATCGGCGGTGGTTTGGCAGGTATCGAAGCGGCGTGGCAAGCGGCAAATAGCGGCGCGAAAGTGAAACTTTATGAGATGCGTCCGGTGCAGAATACGCCGGCGCACCGGACGGAAAAACTCGCGGAAATCGTTTGCTCGAATTCCTTAAAAACAGATGAAGTCGGGTCTGCGCCGTATCTTTTAAAGGAAGAACTTCGGCGCGGAAATTCGCTGGCGATGGAAGCTGCCGAAAAAACGAAAGTTCCAGCCGGCGCGGCTCTCGCGGTTGACCGAAATAAATTTGCTGATTACATCACCGAAAAAATCGAAAATCATCCGAACATAGACTTGATTAGAGAAGAAATTAAGGAAATCTCGAATGATAAAATAACAATCGTCGCTACCGGTCCGTTGACTTCTGATGCTTTGACGTATGAGATTATGAAAGTAACGGGCGACGACCAGCTTTATTTTTACGACGCAATTGCGCCGATTGTCGCGGCGGATTCGATTGATATGAGCGTCGCATTTAAAGCGGCGCGTTACGGCAAAGGCGGCGACGATTATGTAAATTGTCCGTTCAACCGAGAGCAATATGAAGTTTTTTATAACGGATTAATTGAAGCCAAAAGTGTTCCGTTAAAAAGATTTGAAGATACAAAATGGTTTGAAGCGTGTCTGCCGATTGAAGAACTGGCGCGGCGCGGCGTTGACACTTTGCGGTTCGGTTGTATGAAGCCAAAAGGTTTGCCGCTGCCGACGACGGGTTTTGAGCCTTATGCGGCTGTTCAGTTGCGCCAGGAAAATCTGATGGCGGACGCTTATTCGCTCGTCGGTTTTCAAAATCATCTGCGCTACGGCGAGCAGGAAAGAGTTTTGCGATTGATTCCCGGATTAGAGAACGCCGAGTTTTTGCAGTTCGGACAAATTCATCGCAACACATTTATCAATTCGCCGAAGATTTTAACGGAAACTTTGCAGACCAAAAAACAGCCGAATCTGTTTTTCGCGGGACAAATCACGGGCGTGGAAGGTTATGTCGAATCGGTCGGAACAGGTTGGCTGGCAGGTTTAAATGCGGCGCGACTGGCGCGCGGCGAGCGTTTAATCTGTGCGCCGCCGAATTCGGCAATCGGCGCGTTGTGCCGTTACGTTTCGAACGTCGATACGAAAAACTTTCAGCCGGTCAATATCACATTCGGCTTGCTTGAAGAATTGCCGCTCGAACTTCGCAAAAAATATCGCAACAAACGCGAGCGGCACGCAGTTCAGGTGGAACTCGCGCTCAAAGATTGGAACGAATGGCTGTCTGAAATCAATTCGGAAAATTCCGCTTTAGAAAAATCGGCTTAGAAGCGCAGAAATATGGAAACAATTTGGCTGACGGAAATTTTAATCATTCTCGCCGTGCTCGTCGTGGCGATTCTTTATTCGTCGGTCGGACACGGCGGCGCGTCGGGTTATTTGGCGGTGATGGCTTTTCTGGTGGTTGCGCCGAATGTAACGAAGCCGACCGCGCTGATTTTGAATGTTTTCGTCGCGTCAATCGCCACGTTTCAATTTTACCGTCGCGGGCATTTCGATTGGAAAGTTTTCGCGCCGTTTGCCGCCCTTTCTATCCCGATGGCTTTTGTCGGCGGAATGATTACGCTTCCGACGCAGATTTACCGACCGCTGCTTGGCCTGGTTCTTCTGCTCGCGGCGGTTCGTCTGGCGTGGAATTTTACGAGCGAACGAGCGATTGTCAAACCTTCGATTTGGCTGGCGTTAATCATCGGAGCGATTATCGGACTTTTATCGGGCTTGGTCGGAGTTGGCGGCGGGATTTTTCTCACGCCGGTTTTGCTTCTGACAAATTGGACGGAAACAAAAAAAGCGGCGGGCATTTCCGCGATGTTTATACTGGTCAATTCGATTGCGGGACTTCTGGGAAATTACGCGCAAATTTCCGCGCTGCCCGTCAATGTTTGGCTTTGGATAGCGGCGGCAGTCGGCGGCGGAATAATCGGTTCGAGCTTGGGAAGCGGATATTTTGAGAGTCTTACTTTGCGGCGAGTTTTAGCAATTGTTTTACTGACGGCGGGCGTTAAATTGATTTTCGTTTAAAAACAAAAAGCCCGTGCTTGTTTAGGCACAGGCTTTTTGTTTGATTAATTTGAAACGGCTGAACCGTGTTAATTAAGTTAGAAGGGAAGCGGAAACGGAATTCGGCTGCGCCAATCACCGTTATTGCTGCCTTGACGGTTGCGGTTATTTCGGTTGTTACGATTGTTGTTATTGTAATTATAAGCATTCGCCAGAACATTCAAATCTTGACGAATTCTATTCCAATCATTTTGAATATTGCCGTTTAGACGAACGCGGGAAATTACGCGGTCAAGTTGATTGCCTAATTGCAAAACACGCTGTGCTTCATCATAACTTTGGTTGTAATCGCCTCGATTATCATACTCGTTGTCGAGGTGTTCGGCGGCGTTCGCAAAATCTTCAGCCAATTGATTTATACGGTCTTCACGATTGCGGTCGTCATAGCGACTGTTGTCGAGTTCGCGGTCAAGCCGATGCTCGAATTGATGACTGCGATTTTTCAGATTTTTAATGGTTGATTGTAAATTGCGATTGTTTCTGCCGTTGCGATTGTAATCGTCATTGCGGCGGTCGTTGCGGTAATAACCGTCGTCATAGTCGCGGTCGTTGCGCCATTGCGCCGAAGTGATTGACGGCAAGCCCAAAACTAATAAAGAAAAAGCGAAAACAGCAATTAAATTTCTAAAACGATTCATAAAGTTTCTCCTTACTCAAAAAATAATTCTTTTTGCAACGCTCATCTTTTGCTTTCCGATTTTTTATCGGGCGTTGTCTGGTGCAGGATTTAGCAAAATGAATGCCACTCAAACTGAAAGTATCGCAAGTAAAAAAGACTCGCATTTGCAAGGCTTTTCAAATGATTTATCGCTGACTGTGAATTGCTAATTAACGATGTGGGTTGCCATATCTCCCAAATGGTTAAACCTTCGGCGCAGATTATCCGCCTGCACTTCCGGCGACGGTTTGATTTTTTATTCTCGCGTTCGGAAATAATCTGCGCCGCGTTTCATACTGAATGACTTGTTCGGCTATCGCCATCATTTTCAACACGCTATTTGCTTTTACGGCACAAACGCAGCGGGAATTGGTCGGTCATTTGTCGTTCCAAACTGCACTGCGCCGAAACCTTGCTGCGAACGAAGCAAATACCAAAATTACGAGATTTTCTTTTCTCATAAATCGTAATTCTAAATTCGCAATTAACTAAACCAATCGCTCGCGCAAGGCTTTGGCGACGGCTTCGGTTTTCGAGTGGACTTGCAGTTTTTCGTAGATGTTTTTCAGGTGGAACGAAACGGTGTGAACGGAGATTTTCATCTCGCGGGCGGCGGTTTTTTTGTGATGACCTTCAATGAGCAGTTTGAGAAGTGTGATTTCCTGCGGCGTTAAACGATAATCGGCGTGTGCGGGCGGGCGAAACGTGCGAAACAAATTGACGACGCGGGCGGCAATCGTCGGCGACATCGGAGAACCGCCTTCAACTGCTTCTTTCAACGCTTCGAGCAGACGCGCGGGCGGCGTGTTTTTCAAAAGATAACCGTTCGCGCCGTTACACAGCGCGTTAAAAATTTCCGTGTCGTTGTCGTAAATCGTCAAAGCAATAATCGGAATGTCGGGGAAAATTTCTCTGATTTTTATGATGCCGTCCGTGCCGCTCATTCCCGGAAGTCCTAAATCGGTGAGAATCGCATCGGGCTGTTCGCGCTCGATTCTGGCGAGTGCCGATTCCATACTGCCGAACGCCGCGACGCATTTAAATCCCGCCGTGCCGTTTATCAGCGCGGTCAAGCCTTCGCGTATCTCGCGCAAATCTTCAATCAAGACGACGCGCAGAGCCGCTTCAACGGGCGAATGAATTTGATTGTTCGGAACGGTCGAAATCATTTTTCGATTTTGATTATATCCTTTTCGGGAAGCCGCGAGGAATGTGAAGCGAGAAGCTGCCATCTGCCGCCGCGTTTTATAAAGGTGTCGGTGAAAAGATAACCGCGATTGCGGTCGGCGAGTTTATGAACGCCGCCCGTTTCAAAAGCCTTTCCGGTAACAATCGCCGTTTTTCCGGCGACGATTACCTTCATTTCGCCGAGCGTCATCGAATCGGGCGTTTGCGTTTCGTCAATCGTGTCGGCGATTTCCCGCACTTTGTTTTTGATTGTGCCGCTCGTCGGGTGCGTCGAGATAAACTCGTCGGCGAAAAAGCGTTCGAGCCAAGCCTTATCGCGCTTCAAGCTCGCCGTTACCCAATCGCGCTCAATCTGCATCAATTCCTTGGCAGCCTTGTCGCTCTGTTTGCTTTGACATAAAACGAGCGTCGGCGCGACGACAATTAACAAGACTGCGAATAAAAAAAATTTCATCGTTTGTCTCCTGACATTCGTCTAAAAATCAAATAAACCGGATAAAGAAGAAGCAAAATCCCAATCGAATAAAGACTATTCATTGTGTTGCTAACAACATAACCGACAAAGAAAACACAAGCGCCGATTAACAAAATCGCGGGCAGAAACGGATAACCGAAAGCACGATACGGACGCGGCAAATCCGGCTCTTTGCGCCGCAAAACAAAAAGCGCGAGGTAAACAAAGCTGTCCCCGACCAGACTAAAAAACGCCGCCATTGCCAGAAATGTTTCGTAAGTTCCGCTTAATGCCGCGATTATCGAAAATGTAATGAGCAGAAGCAACGCGATGCTCGGCGTGCCGCCTTTGTTCACCTTCATAAGTTGCGGCGGCAACAAACCGTCGCGGCTCATCGCAAAAGGAACGCGCGGCGAGTATAAAATCAGCGCATTGACAACGCTCAGCGTCGCCACTAACGCCACAGCCAAGATTAACTTTCCGCCCCAATCGCCGAAAATTAAACTGACGGCATCCGCGCCGGGCGTTTTCGAGGCGGCAATTTGCGAAACCGGCATAATGTAAAGCAGTGCCGCATTCAGCAGCACATAAATCGCCATTACAATCAGAATGCCGCCGAACATTGAGCGCGGAACGTTTTGCGAAGGATTCGTATTCTCTTCGGCAAAATACACAACCGAGTTCCAGCCCGCATAGGCTTCAGTGATAACTTGAAATGACAGCATCAACGCCGCATACAGCGCGAACGAATTTTCAAATTTAACCGTTGATTCCCAAGAAGGATTACTGTTGTTTCCGCCCCAAACGAAACAAGCGACAATGACAAAGAAAAAACCTGCGACTTTGATTAAGCTGGTTAGTTTTTGCGTGAAATCACCTTCGCGCAACCCAACCCAATTCAAAAAACCGAGCGTTAGAATTGTAATTACGGCGATTATATTTTGGCTGCCAGCTAGAGAAGGAAAAAGCGCGGCGGAAAATTCTCCGACATTGATGGAAAGGTAAGCGACAGCGCAGATACTGATAATAAAATCATTCAATCCGCCCGCAAAACCAACAAAGTCTCCATAAGCGCGATGCAGATAAACATAGGGACCGCCTGCTTCAGGCAGCATTGTGCCGAACTCGGCGACGATATTCGCGCTCATCAAAGCCCAAATACCGCCAAAAATCCAAATGCCGATAATGAGCCATTCGTTGCCGAGATGTCCGGCGACGACTCCCGGCATCCGCAAAGCTCCGCCCCCTATCACTGCGCCGATAGTGATTGCCAGTCCGAAACCGATGCCCAAAATTTTGAGCAATTTGTTTTTACCCGCCGACTGAACTTCGCTCGCGGCTCGAATGGTTTCCATTTAGTTTCGTCTTTCGTTGCTTTTAGAGACAAAAACAGTTTCTTAATCAGCTTCTTGAAAGAAAATCAAATTCGCCGCTCGAATGATTTATTTGATTTTCTTAGCCTTCAATTCCTGTCCGTCGTCCGCACGGCGGATTGCTTCGATTACTTTGCCGCTCGCATCGCGGACGAAAACGGTGCGTTGCGTGCTGCCTCGGTAAAAGAAAGTGTTTTCGCCCATCAGATACCATTCGCTTTTATTGCTCGCGTCTTTCGTGTAAAGCAGAAGTTTTTCGCCGTCGCTTTCGATGTTCAAAATTACGCCCGGCGCGATTTCGTATTGTCCGGCATACTCGCTCAAAACTTTCGCGTCGAGCTTGACGATTGGCGGATTTTGAGCTTTTTTAATTTCCGTAGCGTGTCCGGCGGCAAGCTGCCATTGCCCGTTTATGCGTCGGAAAATTTGCGTGATTCGCATTTTTGAGTCAACGGTTTGCCCGCCAATTTGAATCGCCGTGCTGTCAATAAAACTCAGCAGCGCGGTATCGCCGTAATCGCGCACCTGCACATTCGAGTAATTAGTGTTGATCTTCACTTTTTCAGCGTCATTCGGTTCGGGAAATCCTGTCATTGTATCGGCTTTGTAGGACGTTCTGCCTTCGATGCTCGTCGTAATATAATCATCGGCAATCATTCGCTGACCGGCAGTTTTATCGCCGCGATTGGCTGCGTTGTCGAGCGCGCGAACAACCGCCAGCAAATCGTTTTTAAGTTGTGCGTCATTGCGTTCAGCTTTGGTCGCCGCGCGTGTTGCCGCCGTTTTGACGAAATATTTTCCCTTCGGCGCGTCCGCGTCGAGCGGGCTGATTTCGATGCGATAATTTCCGCTCGTCAGCGCAACGAAAAGCATCGCTTCGTCGCCTTTCGTGCCGTTCGGCGTGTCAATATCCGCCGCGAGGCTGCCGTCGGGCGCGTAGGCGCGCAGCACAACGTCCGCGCCGCGCTGTTCGACGACTAAGCTATACGCTTCGTCTTTTCTCAACTGAATGTCGTAACCGTGTTTTTCCGCGCCGCCGATTTCACGCTCAAAAGTTTTACCCGTTTCGAGTTTCTGCGCTGCCGAGAAAGTCGCGGCGGCAAGCATCAAAGCCGTAATAACAAATATTTTTTTCATTACATTTTTCCTCCTATTTTTTCAAACCTGAATTTGATAGAAGAAATTTATACGTGATATGAATGAAGAAAATAACTACTCAAAGAGGTAGGTTGTTTTCAAATTAAACGCGGCTAAGTTTGGGCAGAGGCAATTCAAACTCGACGATTGTTCCGGTTGATTTTGATGAGTCAATTTTCAGATTTCCGCCTAGCGCACCGGCGCGGCGCGTCATACTCCGCAAACCTTGACCGTCGTTTTCCGCGTCCGTTACAAAACCTTTGCCGTTGTCTTCGATTCGCAAAAACAACATTGCATTATTTAAGCGAAAATCAATTTCAACTTTTGTGCAATCCGAATGTCGCGCCGCGTTATTAACCGCTTCTTTGAATATCAGCAAAACGTCGCGGCGCACGCCGACGCTCAATTTCAAATCCGCGTCCGATGCGGGCGCGTGAAATTCCAAATCAATATCACGAAGCGCGAAAATCTCCTCGGCGTGGCGGCGCATTCTGACCGTCAAATCCAGAAGGCTGTCGTGGTCGGGCGAAATCGCCCAAACGATGTCGTTCATCGAGGCGACCGATTCGCGTGCGATGTCGGCAATCGAAGTCAAAAGATTGCCGTTGCCGTTCGTAGATTTCTGTTTCGCCACTTCGCTCAGAAGGGAAATTCGCGTCAGATTCGCGCCGATGTCGTCGTGTAAATCCGTGGCGATGCGCGTCCGCATTCGCTCCATTTCAAGTAGCCGCGCCACGCGATTTTTGTAAAAAAGATAAATTGCCAACGCCGTCAAAAGTAAAACCGAAGCGACGAACCACCAACGCTGCCAAATCGGTGCGGCGATGCGAAACGAAACCGTCGCGGTCTGACTGTAAATGCGGTCGGCGGTCTGGGCGCGGACTTCAAATTGATACGCGCCCGCCGAGAGATTGGCAAAATTAACCGTCCGTTCCGCCGTCTGCGTCCAATCCGATTCGTCGAAACGATATTCATATTTCAGACGCTCGCCCAAAGACGCGCCCAAGCCGAGAAAATCAATCGTCACCTGTCGCTGGTCGGAATCTAATTCAAGCAGCGCGATTTGCTTTTCGCCCAAAACAGAAACAGTCTGCGGAACGCCGGACACGCGCAAGCCCGTAATCAAAACATTCGGCGGCTGACGCGGGCGTTCCGGTTCGGGAACGAATCTGGCTAAACCGTCGCTCGTTCCGAACCAGAGATTGTTTTGGCGGTCGCGGTAAGCGATTGTAACTTCGCTGTTCGGCAAGCCGTCGGCGGTCGTGAAGTTTTCAATCTGTCCGGTTTCGGGATTTAATCTATCTAATCCGCGTCCCGTGCCGACGTAGATTCTGCCGAAAGCGTCTTCGGTGACGCACGAAACGCCGATGCTCGAAAGACCTTCGGCGGGCGTGTAGCCGATGAAATTTAATCGGTCGGCGTTCACGTCGTTGAGCCGCAGCAAACCCGTCGTGCTGTCGGCAATCCATAGTCTGCCTTTGCCGTCAACAAACAAATCGCGCATCCAGCCCGCGAGCGACGAATTTTCGCTTTGCGGAAAAACCTTAAATTGCCCGTCGCGGTAGCGAATCAATGCCGCGTCGTTCGTGTCTGTTCCTGTGCCAATCCAGAGATTGCCCGACTTGTCTTCCACAAACGCCGAGGCGATGCGGTATTTTCCGATTCCCAATTCCGGCGTGAGATTTTGCAAAACATCGGTTGACCGCTGCCAACGCCACAACTCATGCGCTTCGCCGACCGTCGCAATCCAAAAGTCACCGCGCGAATCTTCGTAAAAGCGAAAAATCTGCGTCTTCTTCGTTCCGACAACAATTTCCTGCGGAACGATTTTCGACAAATCAGCAGCCCGCGCCGTTTGCGGGAAATGATAAAGTCCGGTGCCGTTCGGAAACCACCAATCGCCGCTGCGGTCTTGCCAAACAGTTTGCTTCCAGCCCCAGCCCGAATAATTATTCTTTACGGGAAAATTTGGTTTGATTAGCTCGAACCGCTCGCCGTCGAAACGGCTGACGGGACGTGATGTGCCGTTGCTGAAACTGACGAAAAGTTCGCCCGCCGCCGTTTCAAAAATCGAATTGGCGTTCGGTCCGCCCATTCCGTCCGCTTCCTTGTAAGTCGTAAAACCGTAGCGCGTCCATTTTTTCGTGCCGCAGCGTGTTCCCATCCAGAGGTTGTTGTCTTTGTCTTCCGTGATGCTCCAAACTTCCCGGTCGCACAAATCGTTTTTCGTCGTGTAAGTTTTGCAAACCGACGTTTCGCCGCCTTGCCACTCGCATAAACCGAGCGTTGTGCCGACCCAAAATTTACCGTCGCTCGACTCAAATAAATCAGTTATCCAATCGGCTGGCAAACCTTCCTTTTCCCTGTAATGCCGCTCGACGATTGATTGATTTTTCTGCGGCTCGGCGACCAGCAACAATAATCCTGTAGATTTATTCGGACGCAGCCCGACCCACAGGCGACCGCTTTTATCTTCGCGGACGACCGAGATATGCGTGTCCGGCAAACCGTCGGCAATACCGAATCGTTCGACCGCACCGCTTGGCTGAATCCAAAACAAACCGCTTTCCAACGTGCCAATCCACATCGCGCCGCGTCGGTCTTTGATAATCGAGGTGATGCCGAGCCGCTCTTCGCCGCTTGTCCGTTCGCCCAAATTTACGAGTTCGAGTTTTGTTCGATCGTTTGCCAATTCATAAAGCCCGTCGCTCGTGCCAACGAAAATACGTCCGCTTTCGTCTTCAAACAAAACGGTGATTTCTTTGGCGCGTTCGTTGTCGGGAAGATAAACGGTGAAAAGGGATTTGGGATTTGGGATTTGGGATTGCGGATTTGGGATTTGTTTCGATTCATCAAACGGGAAACGAATTCCGGTCGGATTTAATCGGGCAAGTCCGCCGTCGGTAGCTATCCAAATTGTGCCGTCGCCGGTTTCTAAGAAATCGTTGACGTGGCGGTCGGGCAAACCCTCATTAACGGTGAAGTTTGTAAAAGCGTAACCGTCAGAACGCGAGATGCCTTCCTGCGTGCAGAACCACATAAAGCCGCGCGAATCCTGTTTGATTTTTAAAACATTATCCCGAAGCAGACCGTCGGCGACCGTGTAAGTTTTTATCGGTAGGCGTTCGGCTTTTGAGATAACCTCAGTCTTGATTAGAAATTAAGCGTAAGAAATTAGACTTGCAAAACACAATTTGTAATCTAATATCTTTAGTTTTAGCGTGTTCCACAACCCTTGCCAACTTCTTGAATAGACTCTGGTGGCA
>MWYZ01000030.1 GCA_002050365.1 Acidobacteria bacterium 28-1 | reverse complement strand
CTCTAGCACATCAGTATCAATTGACCGTTCCGTGTTAAGCTCGGAGATTTCACAATTGACTTGACGCGCCGCCTACGCTCCCTTTACGCCCAGTAAATCCGAACAACGCTTGGTCCCTACGTATTACCGCGGCTGCTGGCACGTAGTTAGCCGGACCTTACAAATAGTACCGTCATTTATTCTTCCTATTCTTACGAAGTTTACATCCCGAAAGACTTCATCCTTCACGCGGCGTTGCTGGGTCAGGCTTTCGCCCATTGCCCAAAATTCCCGACTGCTGCCTCCCGTAGGAGTCTGACCCGTTATTCAGTGTCAGTGTGACCGACCACCCTCTCAGGTCGGCTACAGATCGTCGCCTTGGTAAGCCATTACCTTACCAACTAGCTAATCTGCCGCAAGCTCCTCTTCAGACGTATAAATACTTTAACAACTGTCACCATTAGGTGCCGCTGCATTATGCGGTATTAGCAGTCGTTTCCGACTGTTATTCCCCATCCGAAGGTAGATTACTTACGTGTTACTCACCCGTGCGCCACTTTATATCTTCCCCGAAGGAAAGTTTAATCGTTCGACTTGCATGTCTGAGGCACGCCGCCAGCGTTGATTCTGAGCCAGGATCAAACTCTCGTTAAAAAGTTTTTACTAGCTTTATTGTTGTTCGTAGTTCGTCTAAAACGAACCGTGTTGAATTAACACATGGACTCGCATATCTAGTTTTCAAACATCAAAATTTGTTTTTGTTTTCGCATCTCGAATTACGAGGCGAACTTTTGATTATACTCAATCAAGTCTCTTTGTCAACTGCCCAACGAAACTTTTTCAACATTTCTCTTTTCGAGTTAATAAATTTTCGTAACGGCAATCACCTAATTTATACATCTGTTCTCAACTTGTCAAGCCCATTCGAAACATTTTTTAATTTTATTTTCGAGCCTAACAAATCAGACGAAAATAAAAGACCTGCATTACACAAGCCTTCTTTTTCGCTGAGGTGAAACGAGTATAAATTATCAAAAAATCTCTAAAAATCGTTGCTCAATTTGAGCGAAAGATTATGATGTAAAACTAAAAAGTCAGGTTGCCCAATCACCAAAAAAAATTTTAAAAAATTTCTTTCGCTCGTAACAACAAATCAGTTACTTCTCGAACCGCGCCGAAACCGCCTTTGGCTTCAGTTTTATAAACGGCGTAAGGCAACACTTCCGAAACCGCATCGGCAACCGCAATCGGCAAACCCACTTTCTCCATCAAACTAATGTCGCCAACGTCGTCGCCGATATACGCAACCTCGTTGAAAGCCACTTTCGCATCTTGTAAAATATCTAAAAAATTCTTCGCTTTATCGTGCGAACGGGCTTTGATGTAGTGCATTCCAAGTTCAGTTGCCCGCGCTTCTAAAATTTTTTTCGCATCTCTCCCTGAAATGATTCCCGACCGAAAACCCGCCTTATGCCACAACACAATTCCCTGCCCGTCGCGCACATTAAAGACTTTCATCTGCTCGCCGCTCTCCGTGTAGTAAAGTCGCCCGTCAGTCAGAACACCATCGCAATCCATCAGCAATAATTTTATTTTTCGAGCGCGGACTAAAACATCATCGGTCAAATTTTGTTTGCCCATTATTTTTTATTCGCTATTGCTTCGACATCCGCCAGCATTTTTTGAAGTGAGTCTTTCGGCAAATATTTTCCATTTATTATAACGGCAGAAATCTTTTTTGTGTTGGCAATATTTTCAAGCGGGTCAGCATCGAGCAAAACTAAATCCGCTAGTTTTCCCTTCTCAATAGTGCCACGATTTTTCTAAACCGAGAAACTTCGCTGGATTGATTGTGGTGGTTTCGAGTGCTTCGAGCGGCGTGAATCCGGCTTGCACGAATAAAGCAAGTTCGTCGTGAACGGTGAATCCGGTGTAACCGTAACCGGGAATGTCCGTCCCAAGCAAAAACCCGACTCTGGCGCGGTGCATCTCACGAACCAAATCGAATTCTTTCTGGTAAAGCAGTTTCTTGACGCGGATAAATTCAGGTGTGCGATACTTCAATAAAAAATTGTTTTCCGGTTTCAATTCTTCCAGTTCTGCCGTCGGAATATATTTCATTCGCGGGTCGTTGAAAAAAGTTCCATCGTCAACGTAGGAAAGAACTCGTTTGATTTCCAGCGTTGGAACTTGCCAAGTTTGATTTTTGACGAAGCGAGCGAATAATTGTTCGGCTTTTTGCCGGTCATAGGTCGCCAATTCGATTTTCGTTTGCTCGGCGATTCGGGCGGGAATATGCGAAAAGTCGCCGGGCTTGCCGCTCGGTTTTACCAGAGCGTCGGCGCGTTGCTCAATCTCATTTGCCGGAAGCGTCGAACTGCTTCGCAAGATATTGCCTAAATGCTCAAAGCTGCGTTGTCCGGCATCCGACGCTTCAAACGAAGTGACGGCAACCGGAATATGACCGGCAAACGGAATGCGCTGCCGCTTCGCTTCTTCGACGAGAGCAAAATAAGCCTCACGGGAAACGCCGTCATAAACTTTGATAAAATCCGCGCCTTGATTTTTGTTAATGCTGACGGCTTTACGACCTTGCTCGGCAGTCAATGTTTCGACTGACCAATCGCCTTCGTCCGCACCATCTGCGACCGTACCGCTAGTAACGATGCGCGGCGCGAGAAGTTTTCCCAATCTGACATCTTCCCGCCACTGAAAAACTTGTTTCAAGTTGCCGCCCATATGCCGAACGCCGAGAACACCGTTGGCGATAAATAAAAGAAATGGGGTTTTTGTTTCCGACAAATGAACGTGCATATCCCAAAGTCCGGGAATCAAAAACTTTCCTGTCGCATCAATAGTTTGTACATTTTTCGGAACGCGAACTTTTCCCGTCCTGCCAAGCGCAGCGATTCGATTGCCGACGACAACCACTGTCATATTCGGCTTCGGCTGTGCGCCCGTCATATCAATGACTGTTATGTTATTGAGAACAAGCGACTGTGATTTACTCATTGGCTTCATCTGTGCCGCAAGCAAAGTCGGCAGCAAGATTATCAACATCAGCGCAAGTGCTTTTCTCATACGTTTTCAATCGCTACAAATTTTTAGATTATCGAACCTCAAAAATCTCCACGCCGCTCAATTTCCAACTGCCGCCGACTTTCGATAACAGAAAAACCGCCGTGCCGCTTTCTGCTGCTTTGTTAAGTAATTTGATTTTTAAATTAACTTCTGCCAAAGCAGTGTTTGCGTCCAATTTATTAACACGCACCACTCGCGTGTTCCACTCTTGCGCTTGTCCCGAAATTCCGTCGGAAAATCTTGCCATTTCTCCTGAAACAACCAGCGAATTTACGTCCGCTTTTCGTCCCGAAAGTGCTGCCTTATCAAATTGCGCGAAAAAAGATTTAATCGTTTCATCTACAGATACGGTTGAATCAGATTTGTTGATTCCTGAACGCGCCGCTAAACTTGCGCCGTATTCGGCATTGGCTTTGATTGCTTCTTCAAAAAATTTCGTCGCCTGTGCATTCTGATTACTCTTCAGAGCAATCTCACCGAGTCCAACGTTTGCCCAAGCCAAACTTCGCGCCGTCGGAAGTTTTTCCTCCAAAACAGCCCGAAACTCTTTTTCCGCATCAGCGGTTTTCCCTTGTGCATAAAGCGCACGAGCCAGCCAAGTTCTAATATCGTCAAAACGCGGCGAGGCTTGCAAAACCAAACGCGCATTTTTCTCCGCTTTCATAAAATCTTGTTGGTCAAATGCACGCTTAACAACTAAAATTACATCGTTTTCTTTAAATTCACTTGGCGCAACATCATCGAAGTAATCTGTTTGTGGATAAAATTTGTCGGTATCAATTTCAGCGCGGACAATTTTATTAGTTGTTTTAAAGTTTATTTCACCGAATTTCTTAGCGGGAATAGTAGATTGTGCCGTCAACGTTTCACCGTTGGCAGTTGTCGCCACGATATTTACCGTTGCATCAATCGCGCCGAGATTTCGCAGAGCGATTTTCGTTTCCGCGCCATTCAGATGCGGCACACCGATAAGTAGATTCGTTTCGGTTACTTGGTCAAATGAATAATCGAGGATTTCTTTCTGCATTGAAAAAACGGAGCGCATTTCAGATAAATTAAGATTTCCGTCATTCATTTGTGAGCGCACAATGTTAAAGAACTCGTCTTGCCCAACCTTTTTCGCCAACAATCGCCAAATCATCGCGCCCTTGTTTGCCACTGTCGGGTAATAATAATCGTCAATCGGCGAAACAATACTCAAAGGCGAATCGCGTTTGACCACTGCCGCGTAAGCCGTGCGTTGTCGCAGGCGTTCGATGTCGGCAATGTCCTTTCCAAATTGTTTTTCCAAAAACTGCGTCGCAACATAGCGTGTTAATCCTTCACGAATCACGCCAAAGCTATCGCCATTGACCGAAACTGCATTGCCAATCCAAATTTTTGCGACAGCTTCAGCAATCGTCATTGCAGTTTGCGAATCAATTTTTTGTCGTCGAACTGCACTTTCGTCAACAAATATAGTTCCGCCGCTTGAAAATCCCGCGCCACGCCTGACCGCCACAATTCTAATTGGCACATCAGGCGCAGTTCCTAAGAAATTCGCCGTAAAGGTTTTAGCTTCTGAAGCTAACAAAGCCAATTCATTGGCACGCTTCTGTTCATCAGCATTTGCGCCTTTTTGAATAAAAACGGAAACGCCGTTAGCATTGACCGTATCCCAATTTCCTGAAACAAAAAATGGCTGCCCGTTCAATTTTTGCTCGAACGCATTATTATTCTGCGTTCCCGAAGCAATCACCGTTTCACCGTTTGCTGAATTTACTTGCAGACGCATCGGTGCAAAATCCGCGCCCCGCGCAAAATACCAACTGTTCGGAGTCGGATACCAAAAGGCTAACGGCAGAAATTGCGACCCGACGGAAGAAAGCGCATTCAATCCTGAGTTTTCCTTAACATTCAACTTATAATCAACCGCGACGGTGAAAGTTGCATTCGGCTGAATCGAAGGAACACGCACGACAATTCTCTGCAAAGTTCGACTACCATCAATTTTTTCTTCGGCTTTACTGAAATCCGTCGCTGCATCATTAACTTTGAAGGCGGAAACTTCCGCGTTCGGACTAATCCGTAAGGTCAGACGCGAAGCCACGCCGCTCGAAACATTTTTCAAATTCAAAACTGCTTTGACCGTTAAATTTCTCTCAGTCTCTGCTTGCGGCAGAGTCGCCGTAATATCATATTTTTGCACCTGCCAAGTTATCGAAGCGCGGCTTTCGTCTTGTGCATTAATAAATGAAACGAAAAATAAACCTATAAATAAGGCGGCAATAAACTTTTTCATTTTGAATCATTTTGAATGAGTTCGTGGATTTGCTTTAATTTAATCAACAACTTTTCTAATTTTCCCAAAGGCAATTGATTTGGACCATCGCTTGGCGCGTTCTTCGGGTCGTCGTGAACTTCCATAAAAACCACGTCCACGCCGCACGCTACACCTGCCCGAGCAAACGGTTCGATGTATTCGGCTTGTCCGCCCGTTGCCTTGCCGAGTACGCCCGGCAATTGAAGCGAATGTGTTACGTCAAACACGACAGGGACGCCAAACGAGCGCATAATCGGAAAACTTCTTAAATCTACAACCAAATTGTTATATCCGAAACTCGCGCCGCGTTCGGTTAACAAAATCTTTTCACAACCCGCATTTTGCAATTTCTCGACGATGTTCTTCGCGTCCCAAGGCGCGAGAAATTGACCTTTTTTGACGTTGACGGCTTTTCCCGATTTTGCCGCTTCAATCACCAAATCCGTTTGCCGACAAAGAAACGCTGGAATCTGCAAAATGTCCGCAACCTCCGCCACCTTTTCGACTTGCCAAGTTTCGTGAACGTCTGTAACGACTGAAACGCCAATTTCTTCTTTAACCTGTGCGAGAACTTCCAGACCTTTTTCCATTCCGCCGCCGCGAAAACTCTCAATCGAACTGCGATTTGCCTTATCAAATGAAGATTTATAAACGAAGTCTGTGCCGACGTGCCGACAAATGTCTTTGATTTCCTGCGCCATAAAAAGCGCGTGCTGCGCCGATTCAATCACGCACGGACCTAAGATAAAACTCAAACGTCCGTCGCCGAAAGTTACATTTTCAACTTGAAAAGATTTCATAAACTTAACTTTTTGCCGTATAACGCCCGATTTCAATCACTTCTTTTCGCTCAGCAATTCTTTACCTGATTGTTAAATCCTAAAATAATTGCCGTAACTTCGCCGATTTCCGTCAGAAATTCTATCTCACCATTCGGATTTAACCGGAAATTTTCAGACCATTCGTCTGTCCGTGGATTGAAAAATCGAACGAGAAATTTTGAAGATTCAGAGAGCGAACCTAAATCGCTTCCTTTACTGCGGTTGCAAGGCTGACAAGCTAAAGCCAAATTTTCAAATTCAGTTTGTCCGCGATGTTTGAGGCTGATGATGTGGTCAATTCCGCCGCCGAAATAAGTGTCTTCGATAGTGATAAGACAGTATTCGCAAATTCCGTTTGCCCGATTTTCAACTTTTGTCCGCAGACTCTCACTGACATAACGACTCATTTTTTCATCGCGTATTTGCGGGCAAAGATTTTTGCCATTCGCATCAGATGTTCTAACTGCATATAGTAATCAAGCTCGCGTTTTTCTTCGGCTGATATTCCGTCGGTTTTTTCGCGTTCGATTAAATCCGAAACTCTTTGTGTGGTTTCTTCTGAAGGTCGAAACGCCAGCACTTTTGTCGGACTAGTCAACGCGATAAAATCGGCGACTTCCTCGGATGCTTTGTAAGTTTTTACGGCAATCATAGCGCGTCTGGACACCTCTTACCTGAGATTATAACACAATGAATTTTCATTCCTCGCCTGCAACCGCCGCACGTTCGGGCATTTCGATTTGTTTATCGCTGGTTACGTCGTCCTTCAAATTTTCGCTGTTCACGCGATTTTCCCAAGCAGCTTTGACGAACGAAACGAAAAGCGGGTGCGCGTTTAAGGGTTTTGATTTATATTCGGGATGAAATTGGCAGCCGACGAAAAACGGATGCGCGTCGCGCGGCAGTTCAATTATCTCGACGAATTTTCCGTCGGGCGAAACGCCGCTAAAGACTAATCCTTCTTTCTCTAAAACTTGACGAAATTCGGGATTGAATTCGTAGCGGTGGCGATGGCGTTCGGAAATTTCAGGCGAGTTTTTATAAATATCTCTGACCAGGCTTCCCTCTTTCAATTCACATTGCCACGCGCCCAAACGCATTGTGCCGCCGAGTTCGTCAACACCGACTAAATCTCTTAATTTGAAGATAATTGGAAATGGCGTTTCGGCGTTAAATTCAGTTGAATCGGCATCGCGCAAGCCGCAAAGATTGCGGGCAAATTCGACGCAAGCCGTTTGCATTCCCAAGCAGATTCCAAAATACGGCGTTCCCGATTTGCGGGCGTATTTGATGGCGCGAATCATTCCTGAAATGCCGCGCTTGCCGAATCCGCCTGGAACTAAAATCGCGTCGTAATCCTGAAGGCGCGTTTGATAATTTTCATCGTCAATCAAACTTTCCGATTCAATCCAATTAACGTTAACCTTTAAATTATTCGCCACACCCGCGTGCGTTAGTGCCTCGCGCAAAGATTTATAACTGTCTTCGAGTTCGACGTATTTGCCGACAATCGCAATTTTTACTTCGCCCGTGCTCGGCTCTTTGATAGTCGCCACGAGTTCGCGCCAGTTTTTCAAATCGGCGTGTGGAAACTCTTCCTTTAAATTTAGAGATTCGACAATCAATTCATCGAGTTCCTGTTCGTGAAAAGCGAGTGGAACTTCATAAATCGTTTTCACATCGAGCGCGGAGATGACGGCGTTTTCCTGCACATTACAAAACAAAGCAATTTTCCGTCGCAAATCCAAAGACAAAGGTCGGTCTGAACGACACAATAAAATATCAGGCGCGATACCGATTTCCCGAAGTTCCTTGACTGAATGCTGCGTCGGTTTAGTTTTCAATTCGCCCGCCGCCGCGATATACGGCACGAGCGTAACGTGAACATAAATCGCATTGCCGCGTCCTTCTTCGTTGCCGATTTGTCTGATTGCTTCCATAAACGGCAAGCTCTCGATGTCGCCGACCGTGCCGCCGATTTCGACAATCAAAACATTGGGCTGCTCTTTTTCGGCGACGACGCGCACCGCCATTTTTATTTCGTCGGTGATATGCGGAATAACTTGAATTGTTTTGCCGAGATAATCGCCGCGCCGTTCTTTTTCGATAACCGAAAGATAAATTCGTCCGCTCGTCCAATTATTGGCTTTCGTCAATTTGGCGTTGGTAAATCTCTCATAATGCCCCAAATCAAGGTCAGTCTCCGCGCCGTCGTCGGTAACAAAAACTTCACCGTGCTGAAACGGTGACATCGTTCCCGGGTCAACATTAATATACGGGTCGAGTTTCATCATCTGCACTTTCAGCCCGCGCGTTTCCAGAAGACAGCCGATCGAACTCGCCGCCAAACCTTTTCCCAAACTTGAAACCACGCCGCCGGTTACGAAAATATATTTTGTCATTTTGTTCTCCTCTAATTTTCAAACACGAAAGTTCCCGCCAGAAAATCGTGCAAAGCCTGTTTTCTTTTTGTAAAAAACGCCATTAGATAACCAATCAATAAAATCTGTCCCGAAATCCATTTGCCGAAAAGTCTTAAAAATGCTTTTCCAAATGAAATCCTTTTGCCTTCAAAATCGCCGACTTTGATTCGCAGAAGTTTTTTGCCGACGCTCGCCTGCCAACAACTGCTTTCCGAACCGGCCAAATAAAGCGTAATGATTGAAAGTTTCGCCAACGAATAAATCACAACGAGTTTATAAAAATTTTCTTTTACGTAATCGGTCATTTTCACCGAAATGCCGCGTCCTTCAAACAGCGAATACTCGAGCGGAATCTGCAAAGCCCAATTCAAAAACGCGATTAACAAACTGAACAGCACGACCACGATAAAAATATCAATCGCAAAAGCGATCGCTCGCGTCCAGACGGAAGCGACGATTAAATTATTCGGTATCGTCCGTTCCATTCGCCTTTCCTTCGCGTTTCTTTTTAAGGTAACGTCCTTCCTTTAGTTGCATTTGAACTTCCTTTGCCCGCGCTGCCGCCGGGTCTAATGCTTCCTGCAAAGCGTTCATACCTGCGCCTAACATCGAAGTGCTTTCCGCCGCGTTCCGTTCAAATTCTGCTTCGGTTCTTGTAACGGGTTTGCTCAAAATTTTTAAGCCGACGAAGATACCGACAATCAGAAAGACGAAAAATAATAATCCAATCCAATCAGCCATAATTTTCTCTCAAATTTTTCCAACCATAAGTAACCGTTTTATATTCGACGAGTGACAGAAAATGATTTCCTCGACCGACAATTTTTCCTCCCATTTTTTCATAAAAAGATTTATACGGGCTAACCTCCAATGCAATTAAATACATTGAATTGAAACCGTTAGCGCTCATTTCTTTTTGACAAAGTTTGAAAAGATTTTCGCCGATTCCTTTTCCTTGAAATTCACGCAAAAGATAAATCGCGTAAAGCTCCGCTTCAAATGCAAAATTGCTTTCTCTGGCTGCGCCGAAATCCGCAAATCCGATAATTCCATCTTTCGCAGTTTCGGCAACAAACATTTTATGATTCGCTTCGCCGAATCTCTGCCGAAAGGCTTGCTCGCGTTTTTCAACGGTCAAATTATCAAGAAATTCCTGCGGCACGATTCCCGCGAAAGATTTGTGCCAAGATTCGACGTGAACTTTGGCGACGGCAAGCGCGTCTTCGACATTTGCTTTTCGATATACGATTTTTTCCGCTTTGAGAACTTGTCGAACGCGCTCAAAATCTTCTCTCGTATCAACGCCAATCGAACTTTCCGAAACTTCGATGACTTTTATTCGCCCGCCATTCTCCAATGCCCGAAGTTGTTCGAGCATTTCGGTTTTTTCCAAATTTGTCTGTTTCAACCGCGTATATTTTAACAAAAATTCGCGCCGATAAACGTAAAGTCCAGTGTGTTTACGATAAAGTGAGATTAAATTTTTTTCCTCACGCAAAGCGATTTCCAAATTGCCGTGTTTTTTGACGGCTTCACGCGGAAACGGAATCGGGAGGCGCGAAAAATAAAGCGCGAAACCATTTTCATCAGTTACGACTTTGACGACATCGGGACTTAAAACATCTTTTATATCGTGAATTGGTTCGCAAGTTGTCGCCATTTCAATAGAATCATCTTGCAAGATTGCATTAACTGCCTTTTCAATCGTCGTTGGTGAAATAAGCGGTTCGTCACCTTGCACATTAACGATTATTGAATTTTCCGGCAAAATTTCGGCGACTTCGGCAATTCTGTCTGAACCGCTTTGATGATTTTCAGCAGTCAAAACAGCTTCGCTGCCGCTTTCTTCGACGACGCGCAAAATCTCTTCGCTGTCGGTTGCAACAATCACGCGAGAAACATTTTTTGCTTTTTTCGCTTGTTCAACCGTCCATAAAATTAATGGTTTCTCGATTATCGGAAGCAGAAGTTTGTTCGGCAAGCGAGTCGAATCAAGCCGTGCAGGAATTATTGCGATAATATTTTGTTGGGGATTTTTTCCGCGTTGCTTCACGGGATTTTAGGTTATCTCTATTCGGGGAAAAGTTCAAGGTTCAAAGTTCAAGGTTCAAAGTTGAAAAATTATTTAGTGCTCACAGCAAAAAGATTCTTTTAACAAATATCAGCTTGGTGTTTTAATCTTGAACTTTGAATTTTGAACCTTGAACTTTGAACCTTCAATTTTGAACCTTGAACTTTTTCCGTTAAACTCTTTTTCGTGCAAAATTACGAACCAAATCAAATCGAAAACTTTCCATCGTTGCCGATAAAAAAACATATTCTTTCCTCCGACTTGCTTCCCGTTTCTCCAAACAATCCACCGTGGAACAGTTTGATTGCGTTTTTAGTTTGGCTTGCAAGTGTCGCTTTTATAGTCATCGTTCCGAGCTTTTTAGTTTTACCATATATTTTTAGTCAAAGCGTTGATTTTACAGACCAAACCAAACTTCTTGAAATGTCGCAAACCGACCCGACAGTACTTTTGATAGGTGTTTTGGGCGTAATTCCCGCACATCTTTTGACGCTGGCGTTAGCGTGGTTGGTAGTTACGAATTTTAGAAAGTTTTCTTTTCGTGAAACTCTCGGCTGGAACTGGGATAGATTCAAATTTTGGCATTGCTTGGTAATTCTCGGCGGATTCTATATTTTAGCCGCCATCGCCGCCAATTATTTTCCAGAACAGGAAAACGATATGCTGCGGATTTTGCGAAGTTCGCGCACGGCGGTTTATGTCGTCGCGTTTTTGGCAACTTTTACCGCGCCGATTGTCGAAGAAGTCATCTATCGCGGAGTTTTATATTCGGCTTTTCAAAGAACACTCGGCGTTCCCATCGGAGTTTTGTTAGTAACAATGCTTTTCTCACTCGTCCACGTTCCCCAGTATTATCCGAGCTATTCGACGATTTTTCTGATTTGTCTCCTAAGTTTGGTTTTAACTCTGGTGCGCGTTTATACAAAAAATCTGCTGCCGTGTATCGCTCTCCATATGGTCTTTAACGGTCTTCAATCGCTCTTGTTAATTTTGGAGCCGTATTTGCCAACGAATATGACAAATACGCCTGAACCGACTGCTTCGATAATTCATTTCTTCAAATAAAAAGCGAGAGAAGCGTACGCTTCTCTCGCGGTAAAATTTTTTACGAACAATTAATTATCGCCTTTTTTATTCGGCGAACCCGTCGGAGTTAAAATCATCGGCGGTGGCGATGAAGGCGGCGGTGGTTGTGAAGAAGGAATGCCTATCGGGAAAGGTGAAACATCAACTTGACGTTCCGATGGCATCCGTCCGATGTCTCTTTGAATTCTCTCGAAAGGCGGCATAGGTCTGGTTGGCTGCTCGTTTTCTTTGCTTGCTCGCGGATTTCTAACTTTGTCGCTGAGAGTTTCACCTGCTGAAATTACTCTCGGCGGAACTGTTTGAGGCGGAGGCGGATTGTAAATTACCGACGGCAAATTATATTGCCAAATATCGCGCGGATAGTAATATCCGTAAGGCGAACTCCAACCATAACCGAACGGCAGAAAGCAATAACTTCCAAACGAAGGACTGTAAATCCAAAGCCCATAAGAGTCGTATAAACTCCAGCGTGTTCGGTAAAAAGAACTCATCAAGCTCGTTCTGACATCGCGGTTTTGAAGTCGCGCGTTAATTTTCGACAATTCCTTTGCACGTGATTTGCTAAAAATTTCGAGCGCGTCCTTTTCATCGCGGTCAAATTTGGCAACCTCTATTTGCTCACCGTTAACAATCGCTTGCCTGCCGCTTTTAATTTCCGTCGCATTCGCCCCGCTAATTTGCGCTCTTCCCTTCCAAACTTCGATTTTACTCGCGCCGCCGCTCAAAACGTCAACGCGATAAACGCCCGTTTTGACAATGTAAAATTTGGCTTTCGGAGTATTGACGGCAACCGAAAATTCACCGTCCGTGATAACTTCAAACATCGCGCTTCCGCCGTCTAATTTTAATTGCAAATCTTCGAGCGAAGTAGTTGCAAACTGAAAGCTAGAGTTTTCCGCAAGCCGCACGAACGAGCCGGGATTTAATAAAATTTCCGCCTTGCCGTCCGCGCTGGTTGAAACTTTATCGCCAACTTCGAGCGTATCGCCTTTGAGCAGATAACCGCTTTTTCCGATTTTCCGCGTTACGGCAACTTTGCCTTCGACAAAATTTATGCCGCCCGCTTTTGCTGAAATAACATAAAGGCTTGAAATTTCAGAAACCGTGCGGCGACTTTCTTGAGCGAAAGTAAAAGCCGCAAACAAAGCGGTCATCAGACCGATCGAAAAAACAGACAACAGATTTTTTTTCATTTCTACTCCCTTAATAAATTCTCTTTTGAAGTACAATCTTAATTGATAATTTACAATAAAGCAATGATTTTTGGTGAACTTGATTGCAAACGATTTTCAGCAAGCCGTCTAAAAACTAATGAACAACCTTTGCCGCCCAAGCGTAATCAAAGAACTGCTGACTTGATGAATGTGCGGCGAATTTTTGAAGATAAAGATTATGGCTACTTATAAAGACCCGATTCAATGTTTTGCGCCGCTTGAAATAGTCGAAAGATTATTGGAGATTCGTGCAGATTTGGGTTTTTCAGAAGTTTTATATGTTGATAAATCGGTTGATTTAGTCGAATTTCTTGACGCTTTCGGTTTTGATGTTTATGCTTTTTCAAACCGTAGCGAGAAGATAAATTACGGCGATTATCGGGCGCCGATTGTGCCGGGCGGCGATGCGGTTCATTGCTCTTTGACGGCACATTAAAAGTTTTAACAAGTCCCCCAAACAACCGAAGGAACGCGGAAGGTGTTTTTAATCGAAAAGCCTTCCGCTTTTCTTTTAAGTGAAAAAAGGTAAAAGTGAAAAAGTGAAAAAGTTTTTGCGTTTAAGCAATCGCGTTGCTGATTGAATTCATATGATTGGTGATAGAACCGCTCAAAAATTTTGCCTTCTCGCGCAAATGTTGGTGTTCGGATTTTTCCAGATAACCGATTTCGCAAGCAACATATAATTGACTTCTAATTTCACCTGCCGAACCTTTGGCGATATTTAGGAAATTCAAATATTCTTTGCGTGAGCGACGTTCAAAACCTTCGGCGATATTGCTTGAAATCGAAACCGCCGAATCACGCATCTGATTTTTCAATCCGTAATCACTTTTCAAGCCTTTCTTTTCGGTAACGAGATAAATTTCTTTGGCGAATTCAACTGCCTTTTGCCAAATAAACAAATCTTCAAAACACTCAATCTTCTTTTTCACATTTTTATCATTCAAGATTATTTTTTGTCTTTTTGTTCAAACTAACTCAACCTAAACATTTTCACCTTTTCACTTTTTCACTTTAGACCGCTTTAACAATGAAAAGCGTTCCGTCATCATCGAGAAATTTACGCTCGGTGAAATCCGCTACGCCTTTGCGAACAAAATCAATTAATTCATTAGCCGGCAAATTTATGCCTTCCAAAACTCTTCTGGCAAATCTGTCATTTCCATATTCTTCGCCGGCGGCGTTCGCGCCTTCGGTGATGCCGTCGGTGTAAAGAACCATCACTTGTTTTTCGTCAAACTTTATAAAATGTTGGTGATAACGCGAATCGAAGAACATTCCCAAAGGCAAATCGCCATATTCGACAAACCGATATTCGCCGTTTGGTTTAATTAGTAACGGCGGATTATGTCCGGCGTTGGAAAAAACAAATGTACGATTTGTCGCGTCTAAAATTCCATAAATTGCCGTGATAAATTGATTTGCTTCGACTGAATCCCAAAGCAGATTACCGACTTTCGAGAGTGCGATGTGCGGCGCATAACCGATTTGCACGCCCGACCGTAGAGAAGCTCGCAGAAACGACATCAAAAGCGCGGCGGGAATTCCCTTTCCAACTGCGTCGGCGACGACAATCCCGATTTGGTCGTCGAACATTTTTACCCAATCGTAATAATCGCCTGAAACTTCTTCGGTCGGAAAAATATACGCGCTGATGTCGAAGCCTTCGAGTTGCGGGTCGGCTTCGGGCAGCAGTTCGAGTTGAACTTGGCGGGCAATTTCGAGCTGTGCTTGAATGCGTTTGTTTTCGACGAGTTGATCGTGGAGTTCGACTTTTTCGATAATGATTGCAACTTGCGACGCGAGCAGTTGGAGAACTGATAAATCATCCTGGTCATAAGCATCCAACGAATCACTTTCTAAATCGAACACGCCGATAACTTTATCGTTGGAAATAATCGGCGCAACCATTTCCGAACGCGTTCTTTCGCGCGCGTGAAAATATCGTGAATCTTGATAAACATCCGGCGAAATAAGCGGCTTGCCCGTCTGCGCGGCATAACCGATAAAACCTTCGCCGAGTTTCAGGCGCGGCTCGACCATTTCAAAACTTATCTGATAACCGCGAACCGCTTTTGATTTAAAGATATAATGGGTTTCACCATCTTCGACGACTGATTCCATCAGATAAATGCCTGCCGCGTCGTAATGAATCAGCGAGTCGAGCGTGTCCATTACGAGTGTTAAAACCTCGTCCAAATCGAGCGAACGACTGATGGTTTTGGTAATATCAAGCAGCATCCGCAACTTATCAATCGTCGAAAGTTCCAGATTGGGCGGAGAATTTTGTTGGATTGGTTCAATCATATTAATAATGGAAAATGGATAATGGACAATGGATAATGGATAATTTAAGAAGCCATTTATTATTTACTATTGCGTTTAACCTTCATTATCATTATCCATTTTCCATTTTCCATTATCCGCTCACCACTTTAATTTTATAATCTTCCCACAGCCGCGAAACTTTCACTCGATATTCAACGAGTTCGCGGCTGACGTTAAAGTGTCTGGAAATTTCGCGCGAAGTTTTCCCTTCTTCGACAAATCGTTTCAAAGCAGAATATGGCACGAGAGCTGCCGCGCCGACCGAATATGCCGATTCTTCGTCGTCTTCGCGGTAATCCCGCGCAATCGGTTTGCCGTGCTTATTGACGTTTTCAATTCCCAGACGGCTCGGTTGGTGTCCGAGGAAAACGTGGCATATTTCTTCCATCAGCGTCGCGTTCTGCCGATTTTCGTTGTGCGTCGGATTTAAAATAATCAGTTTTCTGCCGTCGTGTAAGGCTTGTGAACACGCGCCGCCCGACCATTTGCTACTGCCTTCGCCGAGCAGATGCGCCCTTGTTTCTTCGGTTAAGAAAGTTTCGATTAGTTCAAACGAAGCAACCAACAGTTTGGCGTAGCGCGCGAGTTCAAACGGATTGAGTCGTTCGTCGTCGCGCCGCAAACCGGCGAACTCGCGCAGTCCGATTGCTCTGATTTCATATTGTCTGCCTTTTTGAGTCGGCGGCAAATTGGAAGTATCCATATTGGAAATTATACACGGATTTATACTTATGAGAATAAAAAGTTTGATTAGCGTTGCACAGAAATCAATTTTCTCACCAAATTCAAGGATTCAACAAAAATTATAATACGGTTAAATGTTTCCAAAAACCTCGCAGATTATGATTCACTCAACCACTGATTTCACAGGCTTTTGTTTCTCCATTTTTCGACGACCATAATCTACATTTTTTGGGCAGACAAATTCCGCCGAAAAATAATATTGAATTTTAAATTCCAACAACATTTATTGCGCGAATTTCATCCGAACGAGGATATTTTGATAGCGCGGATCAGACCGCAGAGATGTAAGCATCGGTTCAACTTTAAAATAAATCATTTCGGTCGAGTGATCGGCATAAGCCCTTTCGAACCATTCAAAAGCCTGGTCTTTATCACCTAAACCGGTGTAGATGAGCGCGATGTCATAAGGCGGCACATTATTTATATGACAACGGCAGTTTGACCATTCCTGACGCTTTAAACAATGCGGTTTTTCCGAACAAGACGCGGCGGCGGATGTTTGCGATTGAAGAAACTCACATTTTCAACCAAAATCTGGTCAATTCAATCCGCTTCGGCTTCAGCCGCTCGGCGGGCGATGTCAATATTGCGGGAGAGGCGCTAAATCCGGCGGCGGCGGACACGGCTCTCGGCAGCGCGCCGAATCGGGCGGCGGCGATTATTACGATTCCGGGCATTAACGATGCCGTCGGCGTCGGCGGCAATTCTTCATTTAACCATTTGCAGAACTCCTATCAAGTGTACGACGACGCTTTTTTGACGCGCGGAAATCATTCGATCAGATTTGGATTCGCCTTTGAAAATATTCAATATAAAGAACTTTCACAGAGAAGACCGAACGGGCGCGTCAGATTCCGTTCACTGTCCGACTTTTTGCTCGACAGACCGCGAGATTTTTTCGCGCTCGATCCGGCACGCTCGCAGCCCGTCGATGTGCGAACAAGCATCTATGCGGGTTACGTTAATGACACCTGGCGTTACAGCCCAAAACTGAACTTAACATTGGGCGTGCGTTATGAGATGAGTACGATTCCGACCGAGGCGAACAATCTGTTTCTACAGGTGCTGACGCCGAGCGGTCCGCCAGTCAACGTCAAAAAACTTTTTGCCAGCAACCCGACGAAATACAATTTTGAACCGCGCGTCGGTCTAGCTTATGACATTTTCGGCGACGGCAAAACATCTATCCGCAGTGGTTTCGGCATTTACGATGCGCTGCCGCTGCCGTGGATTTTCACGCCGAAGGAAGCGCAGGGAGCGCCATTTAATACCGGCACGACACTCGCTCCGACCGCCGGACTACCGCTCGGCTCGTTTCCCGGCAACATTTACAACACGGTTAATTTCAGCACCGCGCCGCTCGACGTGCAGTTTATCGAGCAAAAACCGAAGCGCAATTACATTATGAACTGGAATTTCACATTCCAGCATCAATTAATGACCGATTTAACGATGACGGCGGCGTATGTCGGTTCGCGCGGCGTTCATATGGCGTTCGGCACGGACGAGATAAATATCGTGCTGCCCGTCGAAAACACGCCAGCCGGACTTCGCTTCCCGACACCGGCGGAATGCGCCGTCACGCCGAGTTTATGCAACCGGCTCAACCCTTTCGCGTCGCAGGTGCGCGGCACTTTCTGGGACGGCAACAGTTTTTATAATGGATTGCAATTGCAGCTTAACAAACGTCTGAGCCACAATTTTCAGGCGCAGGCTTCATACACCTATAGCAAATGTATTGACGACGGTTCGGAAGCGTCGCGCGGCGACCAGTTTTTGAACGGAATTACTTCGCCGCTGTTTATCGAAAAAGCGCATCGTCGCGGACGTTGCGCGTATGATTTGCGCCACGTTTTCGTCGGCAACGCGCTGTATAATTTGCCCGGTCCGAAAAATGGATTAGCCGCCGCGCTTCTCGGCAACTGGCAGCTCGGCGGTATTATCAACCTGAGTTCCGGCGTGCCTTTTTCCGTCATTATCAGCGGCGACCCGCTCGGTTTGAAAGGTACCGATGTCGTCGGCTTTCCTGATTATATGCCGGGCTGCAAAATCGAAAATCCGTCCGACCCGCTGAATTACATCAACCGAAATTGTTTCACCGCGCCGAATCCGCTTCAGCAATTGGGCAACGCAGGCAGAAACATTGCGACCGGACCGCGACTTTTCAATTTCGATATGGCGCTCTATAAAAATATTCCCGTAACAAGTATTTCAGAGAATTTTCGCGTCCAGTTCCGGTTCGAGGCGTTCAATATTGTGAATCATACAAATTTCGCGCCGCCTTTGAGCAACAACGCGGTTTTCGGCGAAACGGGCGCGGCGATTGGTTCCGTCGGGCGCATCACGTCCACGCAGACCAGTTCGCGGCAGATTCAGCTCGGATTGCGGATCAACTTTTAATTGTTTGAATCGAAGAAATACGCCAATGGCAAAACACGCCGTATTCCTTCAAAACAGCTTGACAAACGAATTGAGCGGTCTGTGAAAAGTTCAAGCAATTCTTTGCTTTTTTACGCCGAACGATGCTGGCTTAAAAGTTGAAATGACCGGCAACGCGCCAGTCATTCGGATTTTTCACAGGCTTCTCGATACTTCGCGTCAATACTTTTTTGAATGTCCGCGCAGATTATCGCCGATTAATAAATCGAATCTTTTGCCCCGATAAAAGTTAAATTTTATAAACGGCGCATTTGGAGAAAAAATGAAATTTTATCTGAGCGTTTTGACCGTCGCGGTCGGTTTGATTCTGCCGAATTTCGCCGTCGCGCAAAAAAAATCGTCGTCGATGGCGAAATATAAGTTGCTCAAAAAGATTGCGATTGGCGGCGAGGGAAGTTGGGATTATCCCGCGTTTGACGGAAAAAATCATCGTCTTTATATATCTCACGAATCAGAAGTCGTCGTGGTTGACACGACGAGCGGCGAGATTGTCGGGCGGATTTCCAACGCTTCCGGCGTTCACGGAATCGCACCCGTTCCCGCGCTGGGCAAAGTTTTTATCAGCGAAGGAAAAGCCGACGCGGTCGGAATTTTCGATTTAAAAACATTGTCGCCGCTCGGAAAAATCAAAAGCGGCGAAGCACCGGACGCGATTATTTACGACCCTGCTACAAAGCGGCTGTTTACTTCAAACGGCGACGGCGCGGATATGACCGCAATCAACGCGAGCAGCGGCGAAGTCATCGGCACGATTCTGCTCGGCGGTGACCCGGAATCAATCGCGGTTGACGGCAAAGGTCAGCTATTTCTGGCAATCGCAGACAAAAATGAAATCGTCAACATTGATGCGAAAAAACTCGTGGTCAAAAACCGCTGGACGATTACCGGCTGCGAAGTCCCGAAAGGCGTCGCGCTCGACATCAAACACCAACGCCTTTTCGTCGGCGGCCGCAATAAACTGATGGCGGTGATGGACGCGAAAAACGGACGCACGCTCCAAACGATTTCCATCGGCGAGCGCGTAGACACGACCGTTTTCGATTCCGCGACCCGAATGATTTTCAATTCCTGCGGCGACGGAACTGTTTCCGTCATTCACGAAGATTCGCCCGATAAATTCAGCGTAATCGAAATTGTCCAAACCTTGCCGGGCGCGAAAACGATGGCTTATGACCCGGCAACCAAACAATTATTTTTGCCGGTCGCGGAAAACTTTAAAGCGGCTGACGCTTCGACCGGACAAAAAGCGGTTTGGGGAAATTTTGTTTTGCTGATTTTCGGTCAATGAACGGGAAGTTGTTTGTTTATGAATCGGTAAGGCGAAATCGTTTGACGGCGGTTTATATACGGCATTCGTGAAAATTTCGAGTTAGATTTGTTTCAGTTTTCGGAGAATTTATGGCATTAGCGGCTGAAGCCGAAAAAATCGACGCAATAGCTGTCGCGGACGATAAACCGCAGACGCCCGCGCGTTTTTATCCCGAAGGCTGGTGGCGGCTGATGGAAATACGCATCGGCATTGTTCCGCTGCCCGTCTTCCTGTTGCTCGTTGCTATCATCGCGGCGTTCGTTCTGCTCGACAAAATTTCGAGCGATATTTCGCTGGTCATCGCCATAATGGTCGTTGGCGGCTGCACTTGCGCGGAAATCGGCAAACGCATTCCGCTTCTCCGCAACATTGGCGGCGCGGCGATTCTGGCGACTTTTATTCCGTCCAGTCTCGTGTTTTATCGCCTTTTGCCCGACTCGATTGTCAAATCGGTGACGGATTTTTACAAGAACACGAACTTTTTGTATTTGTTCATCACTGCCATCATCGTCGGCAGCATTTTAGGAATGGATCGGCAAACGCTGATAAAAGGTTTTTTCAAAATTTTCGTTCCGCTGGCGGCTGGGTCAATCGCGGCGATGATTGTCGGAACGCTTGTCGGCACGGCTCTCGGAATGGGCGCGCATCATACTTTTTTTTACACGGTCGTTCCGATTATGGCGGGCGGCGTCGGCGAAGGCGCGATTCCGCTTTCGGTCGGTTACGCCGACATTCTGCACGAGGAGCAGGGCGCGGTTTTCGCGCAGGTTCTGCCGCCCGTGATGCTCGGCAGTTTAATGGCGATTTTGCTTTCCGGCTGTCTCAACTTCGTCGGCAAAAAATATCCGCATCTCACCGGCGAAGGTCGCTTGGAGCCGGGCGAACACGACGAATTTGATCCGAAACAGGAAGAAATTACCGGTCATATGGATGTCAGCCACATTGCCGCCGCCGGAATTATGGCAATTTCACTGTATCTACTGGGAATTTTGTGCTTTAACCTGTTCGGTCTGCCCGCGCCGGTTTCGATGCTCTTTCTCGCCGTCGTCGTCAAACTGGCACACGGCGCATCGCCGCGTCTTCAGGAAGGCGCGTATGTGGTGTATAAATTTTTCGCCGTCGCGGTCGTCTATCCGTTGCTTTTCCTGGTCGGAGTCGCCATTACGCCGTGGGATAAATTAGTCGAGGCTTTCCACATCGCCAACATCATCACCATTTTCGCCACCGTTGCGACATTGATGGCGACGGGTTTCATCGTCGGTCGCTGGCTGAATATGTATCCGATAGAAACCGCCATCATTAACGCCACGCACAGCGGTCAAGGTGGCACGGGAGACGTAGCGATTCTGACCGCCGCTAACCGAATGACGTTGATGCCTTTCGCTCAAGTCGCCACCCGAATCGGCGGTGCTATTACAGTAACCCTCGTCTTAATCGCGCTCAATTGGATTAACTGAAATCAATTGTTTTGAAACGAGTTTGAATCCACAACTCTAGTAAAAATTTGTCTCAAGGAAAACTGGTTGATTAAAAAAGAAAACTAATAAACAGTGGTTGGAGATATTAATTTAATCTGGCGAAAATGGACTTAGCGCGAAATGCTAAATAATGTTATACCTAGCTCGACCAAAAATTAGAGTTTTTGGTCAGGACGAAAATTAACAAACTTCTTGAAAGAACAAATATAATGAGATAATTTGATTCATTTTAACTCAAACAATTTTTTTACCTGCTCGGCTTTACCTAAAACTTTATTCGTTCTATGATGACAAATTGAACAATCCGGCAATCCGAAAATAGAAATATACAATCTAAAATTCGCTATGATTGGCGAGAACATTAATCAATACAAAATTTTAGAAAAAATTGGCGCGGGCGGACAAGGAACCGTCTATAAAGCGCAGGACACTAAACTCGACCGCACGGTAGTGATAAAAGTTCTGCCGCCTGAACTGACGGCAAAAACCGCTAATTACCGCCGCTTTGAACGGGAAGCGCAGCTTTGCTCACAGCTTGACCATCCGAACATCTGCACAATTTACGATTTCCACCACGAAGACGGCGTTTTTTATATTGCGATGCAATATGTCGAAGGCAAGAATGTACGTCAACTTGTCAGCGGTCGTCCGCTCGACTTGCAAAGCGCGTTGAGCATTGCCGTTCAAGTTTGCGACGCGCTTGCCTACACGCATTCACGCGGTATTATTCACCGCGACATCAAAGCGGGAAACATAATGGCGAATGACAGCGGGCAAGTGAAAATTCTCGATTTCGGTTTGGCGAAACTCATTCAGGACGAGCCGTCAGAACATACGAAAGGTTTAGACCGCACGGAGATTACCGAACTCGGCGTTCCCTACGGCACCGCGACTTACGCCGCGCCCGAACAAGCCAAAGGCGAAAAAACAGACCATCGCGCCGATATATTTTCGACCGGCGTTTTGCTTTACGAAATGCTGACCGGAATTTGGGCTTTTCAAGGCAAAACCGTGATTGACGTGCGCCACCAAGTTCTTTACGGAACGCCGAAACCGCTGAGCGAGATGCGACCCGAACCACTTCCGCCACAGCTTCAGCAAATCCTTGACCGTGCCTTAGCTAAAGAACCAAAAGACCGCTATCAAAAAATTTCGCAGATGCGCGACGATTTGCGCGGAATTCTGCAGGAGATTTCAGGAATGCCTATTTTGCAAGGTGATAGTTTTACGCCGCATCATTTGGACGATAATCCTGTGAAACGCGCTTGGAATTGGCTGACGGGCAAGTCAAGCGCCGATTCAACTTCGATGCCGCGCACGCCTTCGGTTTCTAATGCGCCGACATTTTCGCCGGAATTGACGCTGACGGCAACCGGTCAGGAGAAAAAAAGCGTGGCGATTTTGCCGTTCAAAAATTTGAGCAACGACGCGGCTTCTAACTTTTACGAATTTTCTCTGGCAGATGCGGTAATCACCGAACTTGCCGGACTTCGTTCTTTAATCGTGCGTCCCTCATCAGTTATCGCCAAATATCAAGGCACAGACATTGATCCGCGAGAAGCCGGTCGAGAATTGAGAGTTCACGCGATTTTATCCGCCGGCTTTATTCGTTCCGGCGAGCGTATCAGAGTTACGGCGCAATTGCTCGACGTGCTGACAGGCGAGATTTTATGGAGCGACCGGATTGATGCGGAAGGCAACGATATTCTCGCGCTTCAAGATACAATCGCCGAACGCATTTTGGACGGCTTGAAACTTGAACTTACACCGAAGGAACAAGAAACACGTGGTCGCCGCGCCACCGACAATGCTGAAGCGTTTGAAGAATATCTGCGCGGACGCGATAATTTCGGCAGATTTATTTTCCGAACGGTCGCGGCGGAAGATTGCAATGCCGCAATCGCTAATTTCAAACAAGCTATCAAACTTGACCCTGATTTTGCGCTTGCTCACAGCGGCTTGGGTGCCTGTTATGCCAATCGCATTTTCAAGGGAATGGGTGATGCCGAAGATTACACTTATGCCGAAGCCGCTTTTAGCCGCGCTTTCAAATACGACCCGAATGTTGTCGAAGCCAGAGTTTTAATGGTTTTAATTTATCTCTCGCGCGGCGAGAAGAAAAAGGCGCGGGCGGAAATTAAATTATTGCAGGAACAATTTCCAAACGAGGCGCCGCTTTACTTCGTTAAAGGAACGATGCACCGGCTCGACGGCGAATATGAAGAATCGCTCAAAAGTTTTGAAAAATTGGCCAAACTCGACCCGGCGGCGCGTGTCGTCTCCAGCTACAATCGCGCGCGGATTTTTCTTTATAAACAACAATATGACGAAGCGTTAGCCGAACTCGATAAGGGAGCGAAAGCCGAACCGAATCATCCGATGGTGCGAATTTTTCGTTCCAGCGTATTATTTTATTCGGGTAGTGAGGATGAAGCCATCGAAACTATTAAAAATGTATTGGAAAACAATCCGCAAATGGATGGCATTCGTCCGCTTTTGGCGATTTATTTAGCGCATCAAGGCAAGCGCGAAGAAGCCAAAGCGCAAATGACCGATGAAGCGCGAGGATTAGCCAAAGCCGACCACGATATGGCTTATTGGATGTGTTCGGCTTCATCGCAACTTGGTGAAATTGACCAGGCGTTTTACTGGTTGGAACGCGCCATCAAATTAGGAAATGAAAATAAGCCCTGGTTTGAAACCGATAAAATGCTCGCTCCGCTTCGCCAAGATGCCAGATTTGCAGAATTGATGAGTAAAATTGAGAAGAGAGATTAAAGCTGAAAAGTGAAAAGATAGATTGCTAAAGGCAATCTACCTACGCCCTTTCTCGCTTCGACGCAATTTTCAATTTAATTTTTGCCATTCACGCCGATAAAATACCGAAAACATTAGTGTAAAAATCGTGTGTGAATAATTTCGATGTTGTTTTCTTTGATAAATCGGCTGCATTTCCGAAGTCGGCACAATTTTATTTGAACTTAAAGCGAATTGCGCGGCTGAAAAGCCAGAAGCTGACCGAAGCAAATACCACACGCGGTCAGACGGGCGGAAAACCGACCAGCAAAAAAGGTGAGTGGTTTTTAGCCACCCACCTTTTATTTTAGTTAGTGAAAATATTTGCTGTCG
>MWYZ01000041.1 GCA_002050365.1 Acidobacteria bacterium 28-1 | reverse complement strand
GAAGATTTCAGATGTGGTGATGGAAATCGCGTGTGGGTTACACAATTTGCGAGTAACCTTCCGCCAGCCACTTCAAACAATTGATTTAACGAACTTTGAAGAAATATATTATTTCCAATAATGTCTATTACTTACTCACCTTACGCAGCAAGCTGAATCGGGTTCAGTTGCCGCAGAGTTGAAAATGCCGAATGCAGTGCATTGAGATACAATTTTGATTTCAAGGCAAAATGATTCAGTTTCGTCTCAACCTTCAGCATTTCCAGTTTGGCATAACCGCACAAGGCGGCAAACAAATGATTCTGTTGTGTTCGCTCGGTTTGCGTTGGTGATTTTGAGAGCGAGACGTTTTGTTTCAGCGATTTATGAAAACACTCAACTTGCCATCTTCTTTGATAACTTGTTGTCAGTCGGTTGTAATCAATCTTTGTGTCGCTCGAAACCAGAGACAAAACACCCTGAGAGCCATTTTCGTTTGTGAAAACTTGTTTGACGAGAAGAAGCGGAAACTCGACTCCTTCGAGATAGATTTCTCTGACGGTGTGTGGTTCCAGTTCGAGCGTTTCAACGGCTTGAAAACGTCCTTGCAGTTTCTCGCTTAACGAGAGAGCGACTTTCCGGTTCGATTTCAACGGACAAATAAAGTCGCGTTGGTTCTCGGTTTTGATAAATTTCATGTTCTCAGCGGCGGCAAACCACGAATCGAACAAGACAAACTCAAACGGTAATTCGTTTTTGATTGCCTGTTTAATGAGTCGGCGGCAGATTTCATTCTTTGTCACCGGAGAGCGACGTTTCTCTTTCTGTGTTTTTTTGTCAATGTAATGTTCGGTTTTGCTGATGACTTGAAAACCAACGGGGAGCGACACGCCGCCCGCTTCGTACAGAGCGGAAACAAAGTTGATGCCCTTGAGAGAGCGGTCTTTGGAATGGTCAAAATGCCAACAGACGATTTCATTTTCATCCGTGTATGGTTTTTCTTCGATGGTGTCGTCAATAATCAGCACGGCGTTTTTTGATTGAACTTTGCGGACAAGCGGTTTGACAATCTGCCAGAGGTCTTTTCCAGTTTGCGTTTCGCTCGCCAGAAACCGGGTAATTTGGTCATGACTAACCAAGTTATCAACCAGTTGACTTAATCCGGTGGCGGTAGTTGCGCCGAAGGAAGCCAGCAAATAATCGGAATACAAATCGAGCAGTTGTTTGGACTTCATACTGGATAATTTACACCTTTTTCGCTTCTACTGCGTAAGGTGAGTTACTTAGCAAAACAAAATGTTGAAGGAGTCGGTGGAATATTTATCTTAAACCGGCTTCAGACCGCCGAATCATCCGGCGGAGGCAAGGCGTTATTAGGTTCTGTCGTTAAAGAAAATAAAGCGCCTTTTCATAAAGATTATCCGGTTCCACTAACGATGTTCGCGCCGCGAGTTTTGATTAACGAATTGACTAATCGAAAAGATGAATTAGGAATAGACGGCGATGTAACTGTTCGGCAAGATATCGCTTCGGGTCATGAGAAAATCAAGATTGAAAAAAATAATTCATTTTCACACGGACTCGGACCTTTTCCTTCGATTCCGGTGAACGGAAAATTTCAGATTGATTACTCGAAAATGAAATCAATAGACATCACCTACGGAGAAGGAACTTATTATGAATATATTCCGCAAGGTTATATGGGAATGCTTTACGAATCGCTCGATGGTGAGCCGACTCAAAAAATGGGCGGAACAATATTAAAGAAAAACGCCTTTATTAGTTTAATTTGGCTGGCGAAAGAATGGACGATTAAGTTTGAATCCGATTCGACTTTCGATTTTGGAGTTGATGCACAAATTTCCGCTTTCAACGATGACGACGCTGTGAGCGGAAAAGTAAAAATAAAAAAAGAAAGCGAATTTTCGCTTGAAGCAACAGTGAGCGGCGACACCTATTATCTAGTCGGTTTGATGTCCACCCGTTGGAGCAATCTGAAAATGAGCTAAAACTTTACAATCGAGATTTGGATTTTCAAAGTAGAAAAATTATCGGAAAATAGCAGCCAAATAATTTAAGCGAACTAATAAACATTCTGCGTAAAGGTTAAATTCAAAAGGCTTAAATCGGTTCATCGGAGACCTTGCCCGATTTGCTGCGTTCCGAATGTTCCGATGCCGTTGAGCCGGAAACTAAACACAAAACGATTTTCGCGCCGCACGCCGACGTTAAAAGTCGAGTATTGCATCGTTACTGAGCAGCAATCGAAAGCATAACCGACTGTCGCTAAGGTGCTGATAAGTGCCGAATTACGAAATCCGCTCCGATTCTCAAAATCGAAAAACAGAGATACTCCGCCGTAATACCCGCGGTTACGGTCGCCGACGAAAACTGACGGACTCCACTGTGAACCGCGCAGAGTTCCCGCTTCCTTGCCGGAGCGGTCGGCAAGTTGCTGCAGAGACGGCACTAAAGTTACCGCGCGAGTGTAATAAAAAGTTTGAAAGATTTTCAAAAGGCGCGTGTCATAGCCGACAGTCGCCGAAATGTCCCGCAAGTCGCCGTTCTGAGTGTCAACGTCCATCCGAGTGTTAACGAAAATTGTTCTTTGCGGTCGGTAAGTCGCGTCAATATTAATGGGCGAAAATCTGCGCGGAACGCCGCCGAAAGTGTAGAACGTCAGCGCGGTTATCGGCTCGATTTGGTTGCGCCTGCCAAGGCTGAGTGCGCCGCCGAAATTCTTATCAAAAAAGTATTTGCCGCGCACGGTCAATGTAAAAATTTCGTAAGGCTGAATTGATAACGGATTCTTAGTCGTTCTTGAGTTTTCCTGCAACCGCCGCTGTGCCTGCTCGGTAACGGCTTCCGTATAGCGGCGCGTGAAAATTCGGTTGGTGATGCCGTATTCGATTTCATTCGTATCAGTTTGCGTGTCTTCATAATCGAAGCGGATGATTTTATTAAAATTATTTACGCCGCGTATCAAACGATACGTCAGATACGGTTCAATCGTGTGGCGAAAGCGAAACATTCCGTCGCCGCGATAAAAGTTTTTTGCCAGCGCGACGGGGCGAAAATCGAGTTCAAATTCGCCGTATTTGCGCGTCACAGCCTGCCCGACGACTTGGCGCATATCGTTGAATGAATCCGAATAATACGTAAATCGTGTTCCGCCCGTTGCCGTCAAAGTAAAGTATTTGAAATTAAGCGGCACGGTGATTTGCGGATGTATGTTAATTCTCTGTGAATTTTTTGACGTATTAACCGGATTGTTGCCCGCGATTTCCCGGTAAAGCGCAACGTTCTCGACTTCTTCACGGCGTGACACGCCTTCAAAACTCGTCTTAAAAGAAAAATAAACATTCTTCAAAAACGGAATTTCACTCGGACGCTTATCAAAGTTGACGCTCGGCAGATTGCGCGTTTTGATGCGGACATTCGGAATCGAAATCACTTGTGAACGCGCCAGTAAATTTAACGTGTAACTGCTCCAACTTTTATTGAGATAAACTTGTGAAACTTCAATCGGCGAAATGATTTGCTGAATGCCGTCGGAAAATACCTGTCGAAACGAAAGATTTGACGTTAAACGAACGTCGGCGACGGCGGTGTAACCTCTCGGAAAATAATGAACGCCGTCGGCGTAAAACAAACTGCCGCCTTGGTTGGGATTTTCCGCGCTTTCTTTCGCTCCGAAAATGCGGTCTTTGACGGCGTAGAATCCGAAGTTAAAATATGAGCGCGAGTTGGCGCGAGTGCGGACATCCGCACCGTAACCGATGCCGCGCGCACTGTATAAATCGGTGCGAACCGTAACGTCGGCAGAGCGTCCCAGAGTTTGATAATAAGCGGTCGAAAGTCGAAAACCTTTGCTGCCTGAAAAACCAACCGTCGGTGTGAGAAAACCTGAGGCGCGGTCGCGTTCCTTAATCGGAATCGAAGCGTAAGGCAGCGGCACGAGCGGGATGTCAAGGACGCGAAACTTGGCATTTTTCAATTTTATGCGGTCGTTCGGTTTAATCACGGCTTCGGCGGCGGTAAAACTCCATTTCGGCACGTTTTCTTCGCAGGCGGTAAATTTTCCATTGGTAACGACGAATTCGTTTTCGCCGACTCGTTCCACGCGGTCAGCCGTAAAATAAAGCACCGTGCCGTCGTTGGTTTGATTGGTAAAGCCGGTGGTTTCGACAAAATAACCCAACTTCGTGCGGTAATTAAATTCGCCCCTCGTTCCCGTAATCCGCTGGTCATCGCCTTGGTCAAAAACGACGCTTCCTTCGGCAACCATTCTGCCCTCTTCTTCATAAAGCGTAATTTTATCGGCTTGCAGGCGATAAACCCCGTAACGCGCGTCAACATTGCCGGAATGAACCACGATTCTTTTCCCGTCCTCGCCCTCGGCGGTTTGTTTGTTGGACTTAACTTCCACTTCATCATCGGCGAGTTTTGGTTTATCAGCTGAATCGGGTTTTCTTTTCGGAGCTTTAATGTCTTGCTGGGGTGCGACCGGACTAACATTTGGTTGGTCCGTGATTGGATTGGCAACCTGTCTATCGACCGGATTCGTCTGTTGCGCATTTACTGCGTCGGACAAAAACAGAAAGGCAATTAGAAATGTGAATTTTATTAGTCTATGAAGGTTCATCGAATTTACTACTAGACAGGTTTGATGCTATCACGAACTGAATTCAAAATTAAAAATGTAAAATTAAAATTTAACTCTTATAATTCAATTTTGAATCTCGAATCTCGAATCTTAAATTTTTATGAAACCAAATGTTTTAATTGCCGAAGACGAAGAATTGATGCGCTCGATTCTTCGTCAGTTGCTCGAAGGCGAAGGCTGCCGGGTTTTTACTGCCGACAGCGCGGACAATGCGCTCGATATTTTTTCTACAAATAACGTCCACGTTACTTTAACCGATATAAAAATGGCGGGAATGGATGGGCTGGAACTGCTCGACCAAATCAAGACGATTGACGCGGAAGCGTTGGTGATAATTATGACGGCGTATTCATCGGTTGATTCGGCGATTGCCGCACTTCGCAAAGGTGCTTACGATTATGTAACAAAGCCGTTTGTCAACGAAGATTTGTTGCAAACAGTCAGAAACGCAATTCGCACCAAAGAGCTTTTTCGGGAAAACCGCGCACTGCGCCGTGAACTCGATAAACATTACAGCTTCGCGGAAATTATCGGCACGAGCGAAGCGTTACAAAAGGTTTTTCGCGTCGTCGAAAAAGTCGCCGACACAAACGCGAGCGTTTTAATCGAAGGCGAAAGCGGTACGGGGAAAGAATTGATTGCGCGGGCGATTCATTACAAAAGCCGCCGCGCAGCCCTTCCCTTTCTCGCCGTCAACTGCGGCGCATTGCCCGAAAGCCTTTTAGAATCGGAACTTTTCGGACACACTAAGGGAGCGTTCACGGGCGCGACCGCCGACAAAAAGGGACTTTTTCGCTCGAGCGACGGCGGAACTCTGCTGCTCGATGAAATCGGCGAAATGCCTCAAACATTACAAATAAAACTTCTTCGCGCTCTGCAGGAACACGAAGTTACGCCGGTCGGCGCAAGCGTTCCCGTCCGGTTCGATGCGCGGATAATCGCCGCGACGAACAAAAATCTCGAAACCGAAGTGGCGGAAAATCGCTTCCGCGAAGATTTATTTTATCGTCTGAACGTGATTGAAATTACTTTGCCGCCGCTCCGCGCGAGGCGCGAAGATATTCAGTTGCTCGTTAAACATTTCATTTCAAAATTCGCCAAAGAACAAAATACGGTGGAAAAAGTCATCACCAAAGAAGCGATGTCCGCGCTGGTTAATTATCATTGGCAAGGCAACGTCCGCGAATTGGAAAACGCCATTGAACGCGCATTTATCTTGAGCAACGATGAAATCGAATTGGAAAATCTGCCGCCGAAAATAAAATCAGGAGCAACTAATAATTTTGAAATGCGCGACCCGGAAGGCTTCCGCCTGACGCTCGAAGAAACCGAACGCCGCTATATTTTGGAAATCTTGAAATCGGTCAACGAAGATAAATCTGCTGCCGCCGAAATTTTGGGAATTGACCTTTCGACGCTTTATCGAAAGCTGAAACGCTATGAAGAAATCTAAAAGTTATGCTAAATTGAAAGCTATGAGCGCGGTATTAAACTTAAAAAAACGAGCGGAAATTCTTTATCCTGAAACGGACGGAAAACCAATGGCTGAAACTGACATTCATCGTGAGCAGATGTATTATCTTATTGAAACTCTCAAAGTGCATTTTCAATCCCAAGCGGACGTTTATATTTCAGGAAATATTATGTTTTATTACGAAGAAGGCAATCCGCGCAAAGTTTTTTCGCCCGACGTAATGGTTTGCTTCGGCATTTCCGGTGAGGTTCGGCGCACTTTTAAGCTCTGGGAAGAAAAACAATTTCCGCAAGTTATTTTTGAGATTTCTTCGCGCGGGACGTGGGGCGAAGATTTAAATAAAAAATGGTTTCTCTACCAACAATTCGGCGTGAAAGAGTATTATATTTTTGACCCCGAATACGATTATTTGCCCGAACCGCTCATCGCCTATCGCGTCAAGCGCGGCGAACTCAAACAAGTTGCCGTCAAAAACAAAAGAATTTTCAGCGAAGATTTAGGACTTGATGTAGTTGATACGGGCGAAGGCTTGCGCTTTTTCAATCCTGAAACCAAAGAATTTTTGCTGACTTTGAGCGAAGAACAACAAGCGCGTCGGCAGGCTGAAGATGAAGTTGCACGCCTGCGTGAAGAATTACAACGATTAAAAAATCCGAAAAATAATTCTTAAAACGAAAACAATTCCAGCACAAAATAATTTGTTTCGTTGATGCGCGTCAGTTTTCCATTTACAAAAGGAGTTTGCAAAAAATCGTTGGCAGCATATTCAACGCCTTTTAAAAAATCGTCGCCCGTTTCTTGGCTTTTAGCAACGAGTTCAGGCGGAAACCAGTTTTCAGCATCAATGTCAGCGGGCGCAGGCGGATTGTATTTTCCGGCTTGAGCAACAATTTGGTTGGCGTTTTCGACAGAAAACTTCAAAACCGCGACGAGTTTTTTCTTATTCGTTGCGGGATTTCCATCATTTAGATTGATTTCGCTGTAAGTCGCTTCTTCCGGCGCAAACGGCAGTTTAATTATTTTTCCGAGTTCTTCGATGTTGTCTTTCGCAACAACTTCGATATTAGAATCAACGCCTTGTGCAAAAGAATTTGTATTGGCAGTTCTATTTCCCGCGCAAGCATTCAACAAAAAAATACTCAAAGCCAAGCTGAGAATTAATTTTGCTTGGGAAATTTTCATCTCGTCATTGTAGAAAGATTACGAAAGGAATGCAATTTTCGATTTATTCTTTGTCTATTGTAGATTAATTTTAACTCTGGCGACGAAAATTAAATGTTTGATTAATGATTCTCTTGCGCCGTATTCGGGCATTCATCATCCGCGATTTTCAACTGGCGCTTTCCTACCGCGTCGAATTTTTTGTCCGGCTTTTATGGATTTTGGGAATCGTGACGACATTTTTTCAATCAAACGAGTAAAACGCGAAGGCAGTTTGATTCAATACTAAAAAATTATTCAATTTCTCGTGCAAATTTTCCCGCCGATTAAAGTTAATTTCACATTTCCCTGCTCATCAACAGCTACTAAATCGGCGCGTTTGCCGACTTCGATTGAACCATGATTTTTTTCAATCCCTAAAAGGCGCGCCGGATTTGCGCTCGCCATTCTGGACGCTTCCGATTCGGAAAATCCAAGTTCGCGTACCATTTCTACCGCATCGAGCATTGTGATAACGCTGCCCGCGATGTTTCCGCGTTCGTTTTGCGTTTTCCCGTTAACGACCGAAATCTTTTCATTCCACAAATCAAAATTGCCGTCGCCGAGTCCGGTCGGCGCAACCGAATCGCTGATGAGCGAAACTTTGTCCGTGCCTTTGCTTTCAACGCCGAATTTTAAAATCGGCGCGGCGATGTGAACTCCATCAGCAATAATATCAAAGGTAACTTCGTCTTTCGTCAAAGCCCAACCGACTACGCCGACATCACGGTGATGCAAGCCCGTCATCGCGTTAAAAAAATGCGTTAAATGTTTTGCGCCCGCTTCAAATGCTTTATCCAAAGTTTCCAAATCCGCTTTCGTATGTCCAATCGAAACAATCCAATTTTGTTTTTTCAATTCTCTTACGAGTTCAATTCCGTTCTCGACTTCCGGCGCAAGCGTCGTCAAATGAACGCCGTTTTTTAATCTCGGCAAACTTTTTATTTCATCTCCGCGTTTGAAAGTTTTGAAAAATTGCGGACGAAGCGCACCGCACATTTTCTCGTTGGCAAAAACGCCTTCATAATGAACGCCCAAAATTTGCGCGATTGGCTCACCTATTTGTGTTTCCATTAATTCATCAATCGCTTTAATAATTTTTCCATAATTCTCATCCGAATCAGGAACGAGCGTCGGCAGCCACGCCGTTACGCCTTTGCCTGCCAAAAAATTTGAAATTTCGCGCAAATCTTCCGCGCTCGCGCTGTTGACATCCGCGCCGACCGCGCCGTGATTGTGGATGTCAATGAAGCCGGCATAAAGCGTCGCGTTTGATAAATCAAGCGTTTCATCGGCGGAGATTTTTTTGTTTGTAATTCGGGCGATTTCACCGTTTTCAATTAAGACCGAAACATTTTTGGCTTTCTCATTCGGCAAAATCACAGTCGTATTGCGAAGCAGCATTTTATTTTTCTGATAGTAAGCATGTTTTTCGTTAATTTTAATCCTGTCATTTAGTTTTTTATCACTCTAAATGATTGTCAAGCGAAGCAAGATTTAATGACGGTAAGGCATTCAGCAAAAAGCCCGTGATAAACAACGGGCTTCTTAAACGGGGGCACAAGCCCGTGCGTGAGCAAGGTCGCAGTTGAGTGTTGGGCTCTTGCTCACGCACGGGCTTGTGCCATTGCGTCATCAGAAAATGTAACGCAGCGAAATCTGTATGTTGCGCGGCGCATAACTGACTGCCCCGCCGGTAATGCGTCCAAAGTTCACGGAAGCCAAATCAGGATTCGGGAAGCCGTATTGGACTTTGTTAAATGCGTTGAAGAAATCGGCGCGAACCGAAATACGATGATTCAAGTTTTCGCCAAAAGGCAAAAGAAATGTTTTATATAAACTCAAATCTACATTGTTCACCGCATCGCCGTAAAAAGTATTGCGCCCCAAAATGCAGCAGCCGAAATCGGCAACCGTCGCGGCGCGAAATGCCTCACGCGGCAGACTTTGAACGGAAGTATTTGGATTGTTAATGCGCGTTCCCAAAATTGACGGGTCAACCAGCGCCGGGCGAATTTCGCCAAATCCGTCAAAGTTCAAATCGCCGAAGCCATTGCTGTTGATAACGGTGAACGGCGTTCCGTGCGCGAATTTCCACACGCCGGAAACGTTCCAGCCGCCCAAAAGCTGACCGACAAAATCCTTTCGATTGTTAAAAAACGGCGATTGGTAAGCCGCGAATAAAGTAAAGCGGTGCGGCGTGTGAAAACGCGAAAAAGCGCGTGAATCGCGGGCGTTCGGACCGTTCGCATTCGTGTCGCCCGCGCCGACAAACGACGCTTCCGAGTTCGTGTCAATTGATTTACTCCAGGTATAAGCCGCACTCATTGAAAGTCTTTGGCTCAGACGCTTCTTATATTCGATTTGCAAGCCGCTGTAATAACTCCACGCTCCGTTGGCGACAAGCGTGTTGGTCGTAAATTGCCCGTCGGGACGACGTTCGTTTGTGCGCGGCACACGCACGCTAAACTCGTTTGCGCCAAGCGGCACGGCAACCGGACAAAGCGTCGTTACCGGAATTCCGGTCAATCCCGTTCCGGCGCACTGCGCGTCAGCCGCCAAGCGAATCGTTTGACCGCGCACGTCAACGCGGCGCGGGTCGTTTGCCGGAAGCGTCGTGCCGTAAAGCACGCTCGCCGCGTTGTTCGGGTGATTTGCCACCAATACGCCGTCCGGCGAAAAAACCGGCAAATTTCCGTTATTAAACCGAACAATTCCGATGCCGCGATTGTTGGTAAAAGTAAAGCGAATGCTCGATTCAAACGGCAGTTCACGCTCGTAAGACATACTAATCTGCTGCGTGAAAGGCATTTCCAAATTCGGGTCAATCAAGGCTTCGGCATGGCGCGTTGTTTGCGGTCCCGGCGTGAACACAAAACCGCCCGTCGGGTCAGCCAAATTCGTCCGGTTGGAAAAACTCAAGGAAATCGCGTTCGGCGGATTAAAGCGAACGGTCGCGCCCGGTTGCGAAAAAACCGATTGGAAAAGTCGTCCGTGATAAATGCCGAAACCGCCGCGCAGCGAAGATTGTCCGGTTTCGCCGAAAAGCGCGCCGAGAATCCCTGTTTTAAAATTCGGACTCCAAGCAAACCCGACACGCGGCTCGTGGTTGTCTTTGTCGTCGCTAAAGCCGTAGTTGACACGATTTTCTATTTCACGCGGCACAGCGACGTATTCGTAGCGATAGCCGAGATTAAGCGTTAAGCTCGGTGTTACCTTCCAATTGTCTTCGACGTAAAAATTATACTCGCGCAAGCGATTTTCGAGAAAAAATGGTCCGAAGCCTTTTGTAAACGCCGTTACGCAACCGTTCAAAAAAGCGTTGTAAGCCGTGCCGTAGTTTGTGCCGCCACACGTCGCGCTGAAACTATAAAATCCGCGTGAGAAGTTGTCCGCAAAATCGTCAAGCGCCGACCGGCGAATGTCCGTGCCGACTTTAAGAAAATGACTGTTGGCGAAAACCGTCGAAAGATTATAAACAAATTGATTGTCGGTTTGATAACGGTTGATCGGAAACACTCCGGCGTTGCCGATAATTGAACCGGAAACCGGGCTGCCGTTAAAACGGATAATCGGTGTGTCGTTGCCCGCCTTTATGCCGACGAGCGTGGTTCGCAAGCCCAAGCCGTAGCGAAATTCGCCGATGGTTTCATTGGAAAAAAGGTGCGTCCACGTAACGCCGATGTTTTGCTGTTTGTTATTTTGGTTAGTCGCTTCGCCGATGATGTTGTCGGTGTTGGCGAAAATCTGGCGGGTGTATTGATAGCGAGCCGAAACGGTATCCGATTGATACGGATTCCAGTCAACTCTGCCGGAGAAATCGTCAAGCGGACGGTTAAATCCGACTTGTCCGGCAAAGGTGCGCGAACTGCGCGAATCGTTCGGCACGAGGTCAGCCGGAAAACGGTCAATCACTGATTGAATAAAAGCGCGATTAGCGGGCGTATTGTTTGCCGGAGTCGTCGCAAACCAATTTGCCGAATTGCGTTCGCTTGCCAAAAAGACATCGCGGGTGTAGTTAAGTGCACCGCCTTCCTTTTTCCAATCGGCGCTGACAAAACCGAACAGATTGTTTTTGATAACCGGAAATCCGGTCACAAAACCAAATTGATTACGGCGGTTTACCGGTTTTGGCAAGCCGGTGGAAAAATGGCTTTTCGCGTTCAAGTCGCTATTATTGTGATAAATATAGGCTTCGCCCTTGACGCTGTTGGTGCCTTGCTTGGTTTGCACGAGAACGACCGCGCCGTAACCGCGTCCGAATTCAGCCGTAAAGTTGTTGGTTAAAACTTGAAACTCTTTAATCGTCGCCAAAGACGCGCCTTGCCGGTTCTGATTTTCCGAAGAGTCGTCGTTGTTCACGCCGTTAATTTGAAACGTCGCGCCGCGGGTTCCGGTGCCGTTAAAATTGATTGACGAACCGGAAGATGCCGTCGGATTATTTTGTCCGCTGGTCGGATTTTCTTGAAAGCCGGTGAAAGTTTCGGCAAGCGACAGGAAATTACCTTGATTAAAAGTCGGTTTGGCTTCAATCTCGCGCTCGGTCAAAGTGCCTTTGACTTCGGCATTCGTCGTGTTAATCGGCGACGGTTCATCCGTAATAATAACTTCGGCTCTAACGGACGGGTCAAGCGTAATGTCAACCTGAACCGTTTCGTTAAGCCGCACCGTCACATTTTCCTGCGTAACAATCCCAAATCCGCTTTGATTGACCGCTACGCTGTAAAGTCCGAGCGGCAGAAATGTTGCTTGATACGAACCGCCTTCATTCGTGGTCAAACTTCGCCGCAAACCCGTTTCGACATTGAGAACCTCTACGGAAGCTCCGACAATGACCCCGCCATTTGTGTCAACCACCGTTCCTTTAATTGTTCCCGTGACGGTTTGGGCTATCGTCGCAATGCCGAAAGTCAACAATAATAGTACCGAAAGTAAAATACTTTGAATTACTGAAAGTTTGCTTTTCATAGTCTTTTTTCCTCGTTCAAATTGAAAACAAAATTGTAAGCTATAAGAAAAATTTAGATTTTTGGAATAATCTTCAAAATTTTGTTATGGATAATTTCACAAAAATTCTAGCTCAAATTCGTAAAATCAAATAAATAAGGGTTGTAACAAAAAATTAAGATTGTAGGATTTGGTTATAGCTCGAAAACAATTATTTGTAAAGCAAATATCGTGCGCGACATTTCAATAATGTGGAAATGAACTAAAAATACTGCAGATGCTGTTCGAGATTTTGGCGACGCGCCCGTTTTGAATCATAACGTCTTTTCGTTCAATTGCGCCCGACGGCAAAATCGCTCCGGCGTTTTGCAGTAGAAACGACTATTGGGTCATAGCTTGATTTCTCGACTTTCGATTTTTGTTTCGATGTTATAAATTACGTTTTGATGAAAAGTCTGCTTGCAAAAATTTATTTTATCTTTTTCATTGCGGTTTTGGCGATTGCGCCGGTTTTTTCGCAAACCAATTCCGGCGAGCGAATACGATCGGGTTTTCAACTTTTGCAGAGCGAAGATTTTCAAGCGGCGGCAACAGCTTTTTCCGTTATTTTACGCGCTGAACCCGATAACTATAAAGCGCGGCTCGGTTTGGCAATCGCGCTCGTCGGTCTGGAGAAACCGGCGGAAGCGAGCCGCGAAATCGCCAAGTTGCTGGCGCGTTCGCCGAAAGACGCGAAGCTGCTCGAAATGGCGGCGCAAACTTTCTGGCAGCAGAAACGCTACGCCGAAACCGAAAAAGTTCTCAAGCGGCGACTCGATTTGGACGGCGCAACTGCCGAACTCTGGGCGTTATACGGAGACGCGCTCGACGCGCAGAAGAAAACCATCGAAGCCGTCGCCGCTTACGAGCAGGCGGTTAAAAAGAATCCCGATTCGATAGATTACCGCTACGCGCTCGGTTCGCTCTACTGGAAACAAATTCGTTATGACGAAGCGACGCGCGAGTTCACGGAAATCTTAAAGCGCGAGCCGAACGAACCGCGCGCCTCGTTTAATCTCGGCGACATTTACCTGACGAACGGCAACGCGGCGAAAGCCGTGCCGTTTTTGGAAATCGCGGTTAAAAATTTCCCCGGCGAATTCGACACTCGTTTCGCTCTCGGTCGCTCTTACTTAGCGACGAACAAATATCAAGCGGCAATCGAACAACTCGAAATCGCCGTTAAGCTGCGCCCGGAAATCGCCGAAGGTTTTTATCAATTAGGTCTCGCCTTACAAAAAAGCGGACGGCGTGACGAAGCCAAAATTTCCCTTAAAAAAGCCCAGGAACTACAAAAAGCCCAGCGCGATTCCGAAGCGCCGACGACGACTCCGAAAAACAATCAATAAATTTTCAGCCGAATGAAAAAAGTCCTCCCCGAATTTCTTCGAGGCGGACTTTTAATGTTTACTAAATCCGAAGTTTAGAAATAAAACTTCGCGCCGAATTGAAATTCACGCGGCAGCCGTGTTGAATTCGGTCGCGCGAACAACGAATCTCTCAAAATATTCGTTCCGCTGGTCGGGCGAGCCGCTGAAACGATTGTAAATTGCGTGGTGTTAAAGAGATTGAAACTTTCCGCTCTTAACTGCACATACATTGTTCTCTCCTTGTTGAAATAAAATTGTTTCGACACGGCGAGATTGGTTTGGTTGCGTCCCGGAAGCCGCGCAAACGAGCGACCTAAATTACCGAATTGTCCGACCGGAGCGGCTTCAAAAGCGAGCGGATCGAATATAAACGGCAAGCCTGAAATCGGGTCAATCGTTCCCGCCAGACCGCCGCGCGGGTCGCTGACGGCATTCGGGTAAATTCCGCGCGTTCCGTTCGCCTGGTCGGTGGCGGAAATCACGACGCGCGGAACCGGCGCGCCGGATTCAATGTTAGTGATGCCCGAAAGTTGATAACCGCCGAGCAGCAGACGAACCAGCGAATTCGATGATTTTCGGAAAAACGGCAGTTCGTAAACGTAGCTCGCGCTGAAAATATGCGGGCGCGAGGTTCTCGCTTCGGCGTAATCCGCCCGCGCGTTAAACGAGTTTTGCGGAATATCAATCGCGTCGCGGTCATTGGTCGAATCGGTCAAAGTTTTGCTGAAGGTGTAAGCCAGAGTAATGGTGAAACCTTGCTGAAGACGATAATTAAACGACGAGAGCAAACCGTTGTAGCGCGATATGGCACTTGTTTCGTACTGAATGATATTCGTAAACCCGATATACGGACGGAAGGCGTTGGTATTTCCGGCGGTCGTGGCGGAAGCGCCCGCGGCAATCGCTCTTTCCGGCGTAATAAAATTGATATTGCGCGGTCGAATCAAATGGTCGCCTTTGGTTCCGACGTAGCTGATGTCAACGACCGCGTTTTTGAAGACTTCGCGCTGAATGCCGATTGAATAAACCTGCGATTCGGGCGTGCGGAAATCCGGCGCGATTGCGCCGCCGATGCCCAAGTTTCGCGCCGGGAAAGTCGCTCCGATAACCGAACCGCCGAAAGGCGCGCCCGGATTTGAAAAGGTGATAACCTGCGTCGGCGTGCTGGTAAAGCCGACCGCCGTGTTGACGGGCGGCGTGAAAAACGTGGCGTTTTCAAAAATTCCGACCAGCGGCTGGTCAAAATATAAACCGTAACCGAGGCGGATAACCGATTTGCCCGAACTTCCGAAAAGAAGTCTGCCGATACCGCTTTCAAAATTCGGCTGGTAAGCCAGACCGACGCGCGGGCTGAAATTGTTTTTATCCTTTGGAATAATCGTATCGCCGAAACGCGAATTGACTCCGGCGCGGGCGATTCCGTTAAGCGGGTCAACTCTTGCGGTTGTAATCGCGTTACAAGCCGCCGTCGCGCAATCGGTCGCCGGATTAACCGGACGGTAAAGCGCCGGGTCGAATGTCACCAGTAAGTTGTCCACATCCGTAATCGGACGGAAGTATTGATAGCGAACGCCGAGATCCAAAGTTAAATTCGGACGAATTTTCCAGGTATCCTGAGCAAAAAATTCGGTGCGCCCGAAACGAAAGCGAACGCGCGGGTCAAACTGCGCTTCGGAATAAGTATTCGCTCTGCCGAGCAGAAATGAAGCGAACGAATCGCCGGTTCCGGTGATTGCCGTCGTTCCGACCAAACCTTGAGACTGCGCCGCGCTGAAGCCGAAACTTCCGGCAGCGGAATTGCCGCCGAGATTTTCATTCTTAAATTCTTTGGTTATTTCGCCGCCGAATTTGAAAAGGTGATTCCCGCGCGTAAAACTTAAAACGTCGCGGAACGTGCTGTTTCCGTATTCGATGCTGTAACCCTGCGTGGAATTAAGGGCGGTAAAACGAGTAAAGATGCCGGGCAGCGAATTGTTCGGATTTTCCGGGAAAAATTCTCTGATGTCGGCGGCGTTTTGATAATCGCTTCTGCGTCCGCGTCCGACAAGCTGCGAGCCGATGGTGTTGGTCGAATAATTGTAGGTAAATTCATTGACCAGCGAATTGGAAAAAATGCCGGTGTAAGAAACCGCAAAAACTCGTCCGGGAACTTTTGTATCCGTCGTAGAAATATTCGGAAAAGTAAAAGCGCCGAATAAGCCGAAAGATTCCTGCGTGTTGCTGGTGTCCTGGGTAAAGCGTCCGAAAATTTTATGATTCGCGTTAAAATTGTGGTCAATGCGGACTACTTCCTGGCGCGTGTTATTGATGTTGACCGGGCTGAATGTGAATCCGTTGCGGCTGCTCCCGTTCGGAAGCGGAAAAGCCGCCAGCAATCCGAGCGAGCGCGGGTCAATATCCGAAAGCGGAATGATATTTCCGGCATACGGAAGATTATCCGACGGACGGAAAATCTGATTCTGCTGAATCTGGATTGTTTGTCCCGCCGTATTGACCGCCGTGACCGGAGTATTGCCGGTAGCAACCGTCGTAAAGGCTCCGGCTGGCGTTCTGAAAAGCGGCAAGCCGAGCGTGGCGGAAAAATTTCCCTGACGCTCTAATGCCGAAGGAGTCGTCGCGCCCGCGTCGGTTGTCGCGCGGATGATGCGGCGTTGTTCTTCGGAAAAGAAAAAGAAGGTTTTGTTTTTGCCGGAGGTGAAAACGGGACCGCCTTCGCCGAAACGTAAAAACGGCAACGGACCGCTGAAAGTGCCGCCGAAGTTGTTATAGCGAAGTTTCGGAACGTCGGCAACGATTGAACCGTCGGCGCGGCGCGGAATGCGGTTGTTGAAAAACGAGTTGGCGTTAAAATAATCGTTTCTGACAAATTCGTATAATCTGCCGTGATATTCGTTGCCGCCGCCGCGCGTCACGATGATGACCGAACCGCCGCCGGAACGTCCGATTTCGGCTGTATAATTTGAACTTAAAACTTTGAACTCCTGAATCGAATCAACCGTCGGAGTCGAAAGCAGCGTAATATTTGAACCAACGTCGGTGTTGCTTACGCCGTCAACTAAATAATTGACCGCGTTGCGGCGCAGTCCGTTGATTGAAACGCTGGCGCGACTCGTCAAACCGAAATTCGATTCGTCATCAAGGTCGGAACTGACGCCCGGAAGAGTTTCGAGCAGGCGAATAAAGTTGCGGTTGTTGAGCGGTAACTCCGTCACCTGATTGCCGGAGACGAGCGCCTGTCCGGTCGAGCTGTCCTGAAGAAGCGGCGGTTCATCCGTGACGGTCACGACTGCCGAAGCGTCGCCGACTTCCAAAACCAAGTCAATCGGTCGGCGGTCTCTGGCATTCAAAGTCGTGTTGACGACGGTTTTCTTAAATCCGCTCTGCTCGACGCTAATCGTATAAGTGCCGGGAATCAACGGAAAAACCGTATAATTTCCTTCTTCGTTCGATTGAATGGTTCGCGCCTGTCCGGTCGCCGTGTTGGTGACGACGATGGTGGCGTTGCTGATTGCCGCGCCGGTAGAATCGGTAACTTGTCCGGTAACCGTTGCCGATGTTTCTTCTTGAGCCAAAGCCGAAAGGCTCAAGCCAAAGCTGCAGATAAAAGCGATGCACATTATCAACGCTAACTGTCTGAAATTATTTTTCATTGTCTTTCCTACCTCGTTTCAAAAAATTAAAAATAAAAATTGCAAGCTATAAGAATAATTTAGATTTTTGGAGAAATCTTCAAAATTCTGTTATGGATGATTTCACAAAATTCGAGCCGAAATTCCTAATATCAAACAATTAAAGGTTGTAACAGAAAATTAAGATTGTAGGATTTGGTTATAACTCTAAAACGTCTTTTTGTAAAGCAAAAACTGTGCTACGAAAAGGAATGCCGGCATCCTGCCGGCATTCCTTTGTCTTTAAGACGATATTTTAAATTTATTTATAAAGTAAAAATTGGGCGCGACGTTTTTTGAACTCATTCAAATCTTTTTGCCATGCTCGCTCGATTTCTTCCGGAGCATCTGCACGTTTTATCTTCTCGAAACTTTCCTGATTGACAATAAGGTTGAGATATTTTTCGATTTTCCATTCGGTTGGATAAAGTTTTCGCAGAGCGACGGCGATTTCAATGCCGGTGCGAATCGGCTCGAATTCTTCACGATTGGTGACGATGATGTTGATGCCGCCGCAATCTTCGCCTTTGAAAACCGAAGCCGCTGGTTTATATCTGATTGGCACGAAGCGAACGCCGTTCAAGTTTCTCTCATTCAAAAAAGCCGCGAGTTTTTGTCCGTCAACATAAGGCGCACCAACGACTTCAAACGGCGTGTCCGTGCCGCGCCCGACTGAAAGATTTGTATATTCAAGCAGACCGATTCCGCCGTAAAGCGTCGCTTGCGTCAGACTTCGCATATTCGGCGAAGGATTTGTCCAAGTTTGATTCGTTTGATCAAACCACATTTGGCGTTGCCAATTTTCCATTTTTATCACGCGCAAATCCGCACCGATTTTCTTTTCGGCATTGAACATCTGCGCGATTTCGCCGGTCGTCATTCCGTGACGGACGGGCAAGGTATGCGTTGCGACAAAAGTTAATTTATCAGCATCGGCAATCGCTCCGGCAACATCTACACCGTTAATCGGATTCGGACGGTCGAGAACGAAAATCGGTTTCCCCGCTTTAGCCGCTTCTTCCATCACGTTTTGCAAGGTGGAAATATAAGTATAAAATCTCGTGCCGATGTCTTGAATATCAAAAACAATCGCATCCAGATCTTTGAGTTGTTCGGGCTTCGGTCGGCGCGTTTCGCCGTAGAGCGAATAAATCGGCAATCCTGTTTTCTCATCAACTGAATCGGAAATCTTTTCGTCCGCTTGCCCGCGAATGCCGTGTTCAGGCGAAAACAATGCGACGAGTTTGACATTTTTGGCTTCTTTCAAAACCTCAATCGTTTGCCTGCCTGACAGATTTCTGCCTGTGTGATTTGTGACCAAACCAATTTTCAAGCCGTTTAATTCTTTAAAATTATTTTTTTCAAGCACATCAATTCCATTCAAAACCGTCGCTGTTCGCACCGGCTGCTGACTGCTGACTGCTGACTGCTGACTGATAAATTTTGGAATCTGCGCTGCGACTTGCGATGAATAGATATTTTCCGCCAGCCGAATGACTTCAATCGGAACATCCTCGATTGCCGAAGCGACGACGGTTGAAACCTTCGCGCGAAGCGGCGTAACGTCGCCTTTGCCGTCGGGATGAACGCGGTTGGAAAGAAAGACAATGAAGGTTTGCGAAACGCGGTCAATCCAAACGCTCGTTCCCGTAAAACCCGTATGTCCGAACGAGCCGAGCGGAAAAAGTTCGCCACGATTTGCCGAAAAACTCGAATTCATATCCCAACCAAGTCCGCGAGTCGCGCCCGTTTCGGAGATGACATAAGGCGCGGTCATTCGTGCGACGGTTTGCGCCGATAAAATTCTTTTTCCGTCTAAAATTCCGCCGTTCAAAAGCATTTGACAGAAACGCGCCAAATCGTCAGCGGTCGAAAAAAGTCCGGCGTGTCCGGCAACTCCGCCCATTCGGAGAGCCGTTGGGTCGTGAACTTTGCCACGCAAAATTTGTTCGCCTGTTTTGCCGTCGCCTTCAAATGTCGCACCGAGATAACTATTTTGTCCTTTGATATTTTCCGTTGGAGCAATTCGTGAATCTCTTTTTGAAATATTTTCTGATGTATTGGGTAAAGAGAATCCGTGATTTTCAGTTACAAAGAAATTTGTGTTACTCATCAAAAGACGATTAAACAAATATTCCGAAGTAAATGGAACAATGTGTGAACCATCTACACTCACAGGTGGATAATTTCTTACTTTAACAGGCTTTTCACCACCAACAACTCTCGAAACAATCTCGCCAAGCACAATAAAACCAATATCCGAATAAATAAACCGCGTTCCCGCCGGGTTGCGGAGTTTTTCTTTATAAAGTGCCTGCAACATTCCGTCGCGTCCCATCCATTTTTCGCTCAAATCAAAATCGGGACGATAACCTGAAACGTGAGTGAGAAGTTGTTGAATCGTTACTTTCTTGGCATTCTCGTCCTGAATTTCAGGAATGAATTTTCCGATAGTGTCGTTCAAGCGAATCTGCCCGCGCTCGACCAGAATCATTATGCTCGTCGCCGTCGCAATTGGTTTCGTCAAACTCGCCACATCGAAAATCGTATCAACCGTCATCTTTTCAACTGTCGGCACGAGCGAGCGATTGCCAAACGCTTTGCGATAAACGATTTTTCCCTTACGTCCGACCAGCACAACCGCGCCCGGTAGCTTTTTACCGGCGATGTCTTTTTCAATTAGAGCGTCAATCTGATTGAGTTTTTCGGCTGACATTCCAACCGTTTGCGGCGCGGCGACAGGCAAACTCTGCGCGTTGGCAAACGCGCAAAAAATTAACGCAAAGGCGCAAAAGCGCAAAGGCGCAAAGATTTTTTTAATCTGTAATTTTTTCATTTGCGAAACTGATTTATATTTTTTCGGAGTAACTTGAAATTTTTTCTCGAAGCCACGAATTGACTATTATTTCCGACGGCTGGCGTTCACGTTTGGAAATTTCAGAAAGTTTCTCGGAAATCTCTTCGTCAATCGCCACAAAATACTTTCGTCTTTTCAAATTCACTTCAAAATTCGCTTCCGGCATTTGTTCGGTGTATTCACCCAAATCGTTTTCATCGAAAAAATCCGTCAGCGCATCGAGCGTCTCGAATTTCGGTAATTGCTTTTGATTATTTTCGGTCATACATTTTTCTTTCTTTGTTCGCCATTTTTCTCGCGCTCAAAATCACTGCTTCTTTAGTTTGTTTGTAAATGAACAAAACGGTCAAATATCTGCCCGCTTCAGTTTGACCCAAAGCCATATAAATATCTTTATCTTTCCGGTCGCCTTTTCAACGAATCTGAATTTCGGTTTTCCAACTAAAACCTCTTCGACTTCATAAGTTTCGACTTGATGTTTGAAGGCAAGTTTGTCAACGATTTGATTTAACCAAATAATGCCTTCGATTTTCATAAATAAATTTTATCTTGCCGCCTTCAATTCTTTCTCGCGCTCCTTAAAACTTTCCTTGCAAAAATTGACGAATTCTTTGGCAATCGGAGAAAAATATCCGCCGCGAAGTCGTGCCAAACCCAAGTCCCATTTAATTTCCGCGCCTTCAATCATCCACGATACGAGCCGTTTTTCGCGGATTTCCTTCGCCACGTTTTTCGCCCCCGCGATACCGACGCCCATTTTATTTTCGACCATTTTGTTGATTGCTTCCTGACGCGAAAGTTCCATTACGACGTTCGGTCTAACGTTTGCCGCGGCGAAAAACTCGTCAATCATACGGCGCGTGTTGCCGCCTTTTTCGCCCAGAATTAATTGCTCGCCGGCGAGCGTCGCCGCGCTGATAAATTTTTCTTTCGCCAGCGCGTGTTTCGGATTGGCAATCGCCACAATTTCATCGCTAAACAATAAATCAGTTTGGATATTCGACGCATCGACCGGCAAGGAAACAAAAGCCATATCAATTTCGCCGTGCAGAATTTTATCAACCAGCGTTTGGCTTGTGCCTGAACTGACTTTAATCTCGGCGTTGGGAAATTTATTTTTGAGCTTTTCCAGAATCGCCGGCAGCTGCGCAGTGGCGAACATCGCCGAAGCCGAACCGATACGCAGTCGTCCGTATTCCGCGCCCGCGATTTCGGCAATCTCGGCAATCGCGGCATCGTGTTCGCGCAGGATTTTTCTGGCTCGCTGAAGCAGAAGTTCGCCCGCTTCGGTTAAAATCACGCGGCGCGGCGTGCGCGTAAAAAGCGGCAGTCCGACGGAATCTTCGAGTTGGCGAATCTGCATCGAAATCGCCGCCTGTGTGATATTGACTTGTCTGGCTCCCGCCGTAAATGTCTTCGCTTCGGCAATCGCTAAAAAGGCTTTTAATTGTCTGATTTCCATACTTTTGAGTGACGAGTTGTGAGTGACGAGTGGCGAGTGAAAAACGAAACTTATCACTCATCACAAACTATTATCGCTTACATAAAATCTTTTAGATTTGATTATATGTCAAGTCTAGCTAAAATAGAAAAAAATTTTTGATTGAAAAAACTCTAAAATAATGCCGATTCGTTCTCGTAAAACAAACCGTCCGCCTAAATCCCATAACCTTTATTTAGGCGTTGACGGAGGCGGCACAAAATCGCAGGCTATTTTATTAAGTGAAGAGAAAAAGGCGATTGGCGAAGGTCTTTCGGGCGCGTCGAATCCGTTGCGCGTCGGCGTTGAAACTGCTGTTTCTAATATCTTTCAAGCCATTGACGCGGCGTGTGATGCGGCGAATAAAAGCCGCGGCGATATTGTTTCAGCAACTTTCGGTTTAGCTGGCGTGCGGCGCATTGATCTGCGTCAGAGAGTCCGCGAACGATTGGCTCAAAAATTAGGAATCAAGTTGGTCGAGGTTGTTACCGATGCAGAAATCGCGCTTTACGGAACAACTTTGGGCAACGCTGGTGTGGTCGTAATTGCTGGAACAGGCTCGATTTGTTATGGACGAAACGAAGCCGGGGAGACGGCAATTGCCGGCGGTTGGGGACCGATTGCCGGCGACGAAGGCGGCGGCGCGACGATTGCGCGGCGCGGTTTGCAAGCCATTGCCAAGGCTTCAGACGGGCGCGGCAGATTGACGAAATTAAGTGAAGCCGGCGTAGATTATTTCCGCACTTCTACGCCGGAAAATTTATTAGTAGCGATTTATTCGCCGCAAATGGACAATGCGAAAATCGCCGGATTTGCGCGTCTGGTGGTGGAAACTGCTCGAAAAGGTGATAAAATTGCCATCGAAATTCTTAACGAATCCGGTCTCGAACTCGGACTTGCGGTTAACGCCGTCATCAAAAAATTGAACTTGGAAACGAAAAGAATTCCAATTGGTTATGTCGGAAGCATTTTTCGAGCAGGCAAATTGATTACCGACTCGTTGCTGGAAACCGTTCACCGATTCGCGCCGAAAGCGTATCTGTCCGAACCGCTTTTGCAGCCGGCGCGGGCGGCAGCGCAGTCGGCTTTTGAAATGTATCGCAAAGGAGAAAAACGATGAATAAAATTTTATTGGTTATCTGGTTGGTTTTCGCAACTTCTAATTTAGCTTTTGCACAAACGACAAGCAATTCGGATTGGAAAACATATACGCTCGTTAATAAAGAATTTTCGCTTGAAATGCCCATCGGGAAGACGATGAGAGGATTTGGCGAAAAAAGCGTTCGATATGCCGTCGTTGCCGACGATACGTATTTTTTTGTGTTTTCAGATTCGCCTAAAACTTTGCTGCAAACAAAATTGGTTCACGAAATTATTAAAGCTCACAAAGCGGTCGGAAGTAGTTCAGCGGTCGGCAACGCGGTTGGAGAGAAATTTGCTTTTGCTGACGCGGATGGTTTTTATCAAACGATTTTGATTGTTCAAACTAAAGCCGGTTCATACGTTTTTCAAACCGTTTGCGAAACTGAAAATAATCCGTCTGTGGAACGCTTCTTCGCAAGCATTCAATTTAATGAAACGCTTGGTGAAGAATCTTCGTCGCTTAATAATGCCGACGAATAATGTCTTTGCTCCGAATTCTCCCGAAAGAAACCCGAAAGAATCATCCGCTAATGGAAGCGGCAGGGAAAACGGCGCGGGTGAAGGAAATGAAAGCGGAATTGAAAGCGGCGCATCGAAAAAGGCAATTCCGCCAGCCGTAACCAATCAAACCTCATCATTAAAAATTGTTTCTATGCCGCGAGCCAGCTATACCGATTTTGCCCGTTCTTACGAAATTAGCGGCACGATTCAACTGCGGGTAACTTTTCTGGAAAACGGTGAAATCGGAGCGATTGAAGCAGTTAAAAAGCTGCCGTTCGGCTTGACCGTCGAAGCCATCAACTCTGCGCGGCACATACGCTTTGAACCCGAGTTGAAAGACGGCAAAGCCTATACGGTTACAAAATTGTTCATATAGTTTTTCCATTTATTAGAAATGTTCATAGAATCGGGCTTTTAGAGTTCAAACTTTAATTTATTTTACATCTCTAAAGCGCAAGTTCTGAACGCTCAAAATTCTTTTTAAAATTTTTCAAAATTCATTGATTACAAACCATTAAATTTGTAATATAACTTTACCGCCTTTGACGTTTTTTACACTCAGGTTTCAAAGCCTTTCGGAGAATTGTTCGTAGAAGTGCGGTTAAACTATAAAATTTTAGTCAAGGAGAAAGTTATGGAAAGCAGAGCAAAATTACTCGGACACGCGATTCATCCGATTTTAATCGTGTTTCCGTTGGGACTTCTTGCGACGGGCGTGGCTTTCGATGTCCTCTATTTGATTCGGGGGAATCCGCTTATGGCGACGGTCGCATATTGGATGATTGCCGCCGGCATCATTGGCGGATTTCTCGCCGCGCCGTTCGGTTGGATTGATTGGTTTGCGATTCCGAGCGGGACACGCGCCAAATCTGTCGGCTTGATGCACGGACTCGGCAATACGCTGACGCTTCTTTTGTTTATCGGCAGTTGGTGGCTGCGGCGTGATGCGCCGGAGAGACCGGAAATGCTCGATCATGTTCTCGCTTTTGCCGGCGCGGGCGTAGCTTTATTTGCCGGTTGGCTTGGCGGAGAATTAGTCGAGCGATTAGGTGTCGGCGTTGACCCGGGAGCGCACCTTGACGCGCCGAGTTCGCTTTCTGGCAAACCGGCAACTGAAAATGCGGCGAACAAAATTTAACGAAAGTTGTTATTAATTTTTGATAAATTTGTCGAGCGCAGTTGTGTTTTATTTGTAGGCTTGTGTATAATCTATGAAACAAAACTAAATAAAAATGACAAGGAGTAAAAAATAGACATTATTGGAAATAATATATTTCTTCAAAGTTCGTTAAATCAATTGTTTGAAGTGGCTGGCGGAAGGTTACTCGCAAATTGTGTAACCCACACGCGATTTCCATCACCACATCTGAAATCTTC
>MWYZ01000056.1 GCA_002050365.1 Acidobacteria bacterium 28-1 | reverse complement strand
GAAAAGATAAAGTATGATTGGCTGAGTTGGGAAGCGTATAGTTCCTACAAAAACTTGTGCGAAGAACTTGATAAAGTTCTTTCACAAATCGGCTCAAAATACCTGATTACTTTTTCTTAGGTGCTTAAATCTGTTAAAAATAATATTTCTTCGGAAGAACCTGATTGCTTTATTATTTCTCCAGATAATAAAAATCAATTAATAACAATACTTCGGACAGTTTTTTGATAGTTGAAAGCCAATGATTACGGGCTTTCTATTTTTCAAAAGTGATTTAAATCAAACTCAGCGTTTTACCTGACTTTGATTTAAATAATAATTTCTTTATTTTTCAATAACTTACGGAAGTTGCTGACTTAAAAACTGTCCGAAGTATTGAATAAGAAAAAGGCTTAGTCCAAAATTGAATCAAGCCTTTTGTAATTCGTAATTTGAAATCAAGAATTTCAATTACATTCCCATTCCCATACCGCCCATACCGCCGCCCATGCCGCCCATGCCGCCAGCGTGGTCGTCTTTTTCTGGTATTTCTGAAATCATCGCTTCGGTCGTGAGCATTAAACCAGCAATCGAAGCCGCATTTTGCAGTGCGTAGCGCGTAACTTTCGCCGGGTCAATCACGCCCGCTGCCACGAGGTCTTCAAATTTTTCGCTGGCAGCGTTGAAACCATAGTTTTCGCTGTCGGATTCGCGGACTTTGCCGACGATGACCGCACCTTCTTTACCGGCGTTTTGAGCGATTTGACGAAGCGGTTCTTCGAGTGCGCGTTTGACAATCGAAACGCCGATTTGCTCGTCAGTATCTTCCGCATCGGTTTTAAAATCGTCGAGAACTTTCGAGGCGCGAACCAAAGCAACGCCGCCGCCCGCGACGATTCCTTCTTCAACCGCCGCACGAGTTGCGTGCATCGCATCTTCGACACGCGCTTTCTTTTCCTTCATTTCCGTTTCGGTCGCCGCGCCGACTTTGATAATCGCCACGCCGCCGACTAATTTAGCCAGGCGTTCCTGCAATTTTTCTTTGTCGTAATCAGAAGAAGTTTCTTCGACTTGGCTGCGGATGAGTTTGACTCGTCCTTGCATTTCCGCGTCCGAACCGTTTCCGTCAACGACGGTCGTGTTGTCTTTGTCAATTGTGATTTTCGCGGCTTGTCCTAAATCGTCCACAGTAATTGATTCGAGTTTGACACCCATATCTTCGCTGATGACTTTTCCGCCGGTCATTACCGCAATATCTTCGAGCATCGCTTTACGACGGTCACCGAAGCCGGGAGCTTTAACTGCCGCGACGTTCAGAGTTCCGCGCAATTTGTTGACGACCAACGTTGCAAGTGCTTCACCTTCAACGTCTTCCGCGATAATAAGGAGCGGTTTGCCGAGTTTGGCGACTTGTTCGAGAATCGGAAGCAAATCTTTCATCGAAGAAACTTTCTTTTCGTTAATGAGAATATACGGATTTTCCAAAACCGCTTCCATTCTTTCCGGGTCGGTGACAAAATACGGCGAAAGATAACCGCGGTCGAACTGCATACCTTCGACGACTTCCAGAGTCGTGTCCATCGTTTTCGATTCTTCAACCGTGATTACGCCGTCTTTGCCAACCGCTTCCATCGCGTCGGCGATGTGTTGCCCAATATTCGTATCGCCGTTTGCCGAAACCGTTCCGACTTGTTTAATGTCGTTGCCCGAGACAGGTTTTGCCATCCGTTGAATTTCATTGACGACTTGTTCGACGGCTTTTTCGATTCCGCGTTTGAGTGCCATCGGATTTGCGCCTGCCGCCACCGTGCGAACACCTTCTTTGAAAATTGATTGCGCCAAAACCGTCGCGGTTGTCGTTCCGTCGCCGGCGACATCGCTGGTTTTGCTGGCAACTTCACGCACCATCTGTGCGCCCATATTTTCTAGCGCGTCTTTTAATTCGATTTCCTTTGCAACGGTTACGCCGTCTTTGGTAATCGTCGGCGAGCCGAATTTTTTGTCAATAACAACATTGCGTCCCTTCGGACCTAACGTAACTTTAACTGCGTCGGCGAGTTGGTTGACTCCGCGCAAAATTGCCGCGCGTGATTCTTCGCCATGTGTAACTTGCTTTGCCATAATCTTTTTTATTAACTCCTTTGTTAAAATTTGGGAGTCAGGTTTCGGAGTTCAGGGTTCAGTTTAAGAATTGCCGACCTCTGACCTCTGACGCCTGATCACTTTTAGCTGGCGTTTGCGCCCGCTCTTTCGATAATTCCTAATATTTCGTCTTCGCGCATCATCAACAATTCTTCGTTGTCAATTTTGATCTCCGAGCCGCTGTATTTGCCGAACAAAACGCGGTCGCCCGCTTTTACATCCAAAGTCTGACGAGTTCCGTCTTCTTTATATTTTCCTTCACCAACGGCGATGACTTCACCTTCTTGCGGTTTTTCTTTCGCCGTATCGGGAATGTAAAGTCCACCTGCTGTTTTGTCCGATGCGTCGTCAATGCGACGAACGATTACTCGGTCGTGTAATGGTTTGATTGTCGTAGCCATTTTATTTTTTCTCCTTTTGAGATATTTTATCTATGATTTAAATTTTTAAATTGTATTGTTAGCACACTTCGCTAACGAGTGCTAGAATACAAAACAAAGTTTAACTTTGTCAAGTTGGGTCTCTATGAATTTTTTTAGAAAATCTGACAACGCTATTATCAAGTTTCTATGATTTTGTCCGAAATAAACATTTATCCAATTAAATCTCTCAGCGGGATTTCGCTGAATAATGCGGTGGTAGAAAAACGCGGTTTGCAATTAGACCGGCGTTGGATGTTAATTGACGAAAAGCAAAATTTTTTAACTCAACGAAACTTTCCTAAAATGGCAACCGTCAGCGTGGAAATTTTGGAAAACGGTTTGCGAGTTTCACTAAACAATGATGAATTGGTTATTCCGTTAGAACCGAACACAAATGAAACTGAGAGCGTAAAAATTTGGAGCAGCAGATGTCGCGCACAAGTATACGAAGATAATATAAACGAATGGTTTAGCGACGCGTTGAAAACAAATTGCCGACTCGTTTTGATGCCGGCGGAAACAAAACGAAAAGTAAGTTATTTTTATGCCGTTCACAAAGACGATGTGGTCAGTTTCGCTGATGCTTATCCGTTTCTTTTAATTGGCGAAAGTTCTTTGGCGGATTTAAATTCACGACTAAAAAATCCTGTTCCAATGAATCGTTTTCGCCCAAGTTTTGTAGTTTCAGGCGCGGACGCTTTTGCTGAAGACGGCTGGCGGCGAATCAGAATCGGCGATGTCGTATTTCACCTTGTTAAACCTTGTGCGCGTTGCGTTGTAACTACGATTGACCAATCAAATGGCGCAAAACAAGGAGTCGAACCTCTGAAAACTCTGGCAAGTTTTCGTATCCCGAAAAGAAGCATTAAGAAGAAAATCCTTTTCGGACAGAATTTGATTGCGGAAAATGTCGGCAAAATTGTGAACGTCGGAGATGCGGTCGAAGTTTTGGAAACTTCGAGTAAAAAACTTGTTTTCAATCTTTAATATAAAAAAAATATAAAATCTATTTCTTGGCGCGTCTGGCAAGCAGTCGTTTAGGAGTCTGCGGTGGAGTTTCATACGCGGTAACTCGTTTAGAAAGTGTGTTGCGATGTATGCCGAGCGCGTTAGCAGTTTTAGAAAGATGCGCGTTGTATCGCTTCAAAGCCTTCTGAATATACAGCTTTTCAAATTCGGATATCGCTTCGCCGAGCATAATCTGCCCGTCAAGCATTTCCTCAATTAAGGTTTCCATTCGAGTTCGTATTTGCATAGATTAATTCAATGCGCGAATCTCAAATTACGAATTACGAATTAAAGAAGATTCCAAAATTCGTAATTCGTAATTTGAAATTCGTAATTCTAAAGTTCTTTTCCCGTCAAAATTCGGTAAGCGTCTAAATATCGAGCGGTTGTCGCTTCAACAATTTCAGGCGGCAATTCAGGCGCAGGCGGCTGTTTGTTCCAATCCAAAGTTTCTAAATAATCGCGCACGAATTGTTTGTCAAAAGATTCTTGGGATTTGCCGGGCATATAAGTTTCTGCCGACCAAAAACGCGAGGAATCGGGGGTGAGAACTTCGTCAATCAACAAGATATTTCCGCTGTCGTCCGTTCCGAACTCAAATTTCGCGTCGGCAATGATAATGCCGCGTGTCAAAGCGTATTCGCTCGCTTCTTGATAAATCTTCAATGATAACGATTTTAATTTTTCGGCGACATTTGTGCCGACGAGATTTGTAAATTCTGTTTCCGTGATGTTTTCATCGTGTCCGGTTTGCGCTTTAGTGGCGGGAGTGAAAATCGGCTGTGGAAGTTTTTCACCTTGTCTTAGTTCTGGCGGCAAATTGTGTCCGCAAACTTTTCCCGTCGCCCGGTAATCTTTCCAGCCGGAACCTTCCAAATATCCGCGCACGACACACTCGACCGGAAAAACTTTTGTCTTTTTAACCAAACTCGAACGCCCGCGAAATTCCTCCGTTAACCGAACGATTTCGGGCATTGCATCAAAAACAGTGGTAATCAAATGATTTTCCGTCAGATTTTTCAAACGCTCAAACCAAAACGCCGATAGCTGGGTTAAAATCGCGCCTTTGCGCGGAATCGCATTTGGCATTACGCAATCAAATGCAGAAATTCTATCGGTCGCAACCAATAATAATTGCTTGTCATTAACTTGATAAACATCGCGCACTTTGCCGCGATGAATCAAAAGCAATCCCACTTCGTTGGTTTCCGAAACCGTTTTAACAGCCGACATTTTTGCTTATTTTGGGTTTGAAATAATTTTGAACAAGCTAACTTTATTACGAAAATCAAATTTGGTAAAGGTTGAAAATAATAAAAATCAATCACAAGTCGTGAACCGTAAAATAAAGAAATTAATCCAAGTTGATAATTAATTAAATTGCCATTAGTTTTAATTAGTAGCAAATTAATTAAAACTTTCAAATATCCATAACTAGCAATTTAGATAAATTAGATTGTCGGCTTCGGACGTGAGTTCAAACTTTGAACTTTGAACTTGAAACTGCAAATTATGAGTATTAGTACAGAAGAATTTCGCGCCGCTCTCTCTCGCTTTCCGAGCGGCGTAACTGTTGTTACTACCAAAGATAAAGCGGGTCGCTTGCACGGCATCACGGTAAGCGCGTTTTGTTCCGTTTCATTGGAGCCACCGATGATTTTAGTCTGCATTGACAAAACGACGGGCAGCCATCCCGCGTTTGAATTCGGCGGCACGTTCGTCGTTAATGTTTTGAATGAAGAGCAATCTCATTATTCAAATCATTTCGCTTCGCTTATTGCTGATAAATTCGGCGACATTAATTATAGCGAAGGATTAAACGGCGTGCCGATTTTGGAAGACGCGCTGGTTAACCTGCAATGCCGGCTGGTTTATAATCATGAGGGCGGCGACCACACGATTTTCGTCGGTGAAATTTTGGAAGCAATCGTTAAAGACGGCAAGCCGCTTCTTTATTTTCAGGGAAATTATAGAAAACTAGAAGATTAACTTACTTTGACTGAAAAATTAAATGAAAACGACGCTTGAAATTTTAAAATACCACGTTCGGTCGGCGGCGAAAGATGACGAACCGTTTTTGTTTGAGATGCTTTTTCAATCGCTCTTTATCGAAGAAGGGCAAGAGCCGTATTCGCGCGAAGTTTTGAGCAAACCGAATATCGCCAGATACGTTAAGGATTGGGGACGCACAGGCGACTTGGGTTTTATCGCGGAAATGACGGATAGCGACGAGAAACTCGGCGCGACTTGGTGTCGTTTGGCTCACGGAGAAGACAGAGGTTTTGCTTATCTCGATGACAAAACGCCGGAATTAGGAATTGCCATTTTACCGGAATACAGAGGCAAAGGCATCGGAACAAAATTGCTCGAAAATCTTTTGACCGCTGCTGAAGAAAAATATCCGGCTATTTGTCTGAGCGTTTCGCCGAACAATCCGGCGATTCGGCTTTACGAAAAATTCGGATTTGAAACGGTTGACTTGAGAAACCAATATCCGGTGATGCGATTGATTTTCGATTAATCTTTTTTGACACAACCTATTGATACTATGGTCAATTTGTGGACGGAGGAATTTATCCAAAATTATCCGCAGGGAAAAAGAAAAAATAATATAGATAAAATCCAAATCAAACATTGCACATGATTGAGCGGGAATCGACGCGAAAGCAGTCCGTGTGGCGGAACAAATTAAACAAGAATTGGACATCGAAGCCGAATTGGTGATTTTTCATTATCACTGATTGCCTTGCCGATTCTGGAAGAAAAATAAATTCATTCATTAACAGACGAGTGGAATTACTGAGTTGGATTTCAACACCGAACCGGGATTGCAAAACCGTTGAACGCTGGATTAAAAACAATTGTTTTTAATCCAGCGTTCAACTTTTAGGACGCGCTGTTGTAAAATAAAAGGAGATATAAGGAGCGGCGCGTTATGAAGCAATTTGTTTGTTTTCTCGTTCTTTCGTTTTCGTTTTTCGTTCCGGCAAACGCGCAAGTCGGCGGTGGCGGCGCGTGGCGCACGCTTGAGCCGATGCCTTCCGCCAGACAAGAAATCTCAACCGCCGTTTTGAACGGCAAAATTTACGTCATCGCCGGCTTCACTTCCACAGGCGCTTCAACCAACACGGTCGAAGTTTATGACCCGACGACAAATTCTTGGACATCAGCCGCGCCAATTCCGATTCTAACAAACCACAACAACGCCGCCGTTGCTGCCGGAAAGCTCTACACTTTTGGCGGCACGTCAAATCGAACTTTTCTTTACAACCCGCAGAACAACACTTGGGCTGATGTCGCGCCGATGAATTTTCAACACGGTAACACGGCGGCGGTCGGCGTGATTAATGACAAAATTTATGTCGCGGGCGGCAACGGCGGCGCAATGACCGGGCGCGAGTTGGAAGTTTATGACCCGGTGGCAAACAATTGGACTGTTCTTGCGCCGATGAACGTCGCAAGAAATCACACTTCGGGCGGCGTGATTGACGGCAAGTTTTACGCTGTCGGCGGGCGCGGCGCGACAAATGCGCCGACGGCTTTGGAAGTTTATGACCCGCAGACAAACACTTGGACAACACTTGCGCCGATGCCGACGGCGCGTTCGGGCATCGGCGTTGGAGTTGTCAACGGCGAATTGTGGGTTTTCGGCGGCGAGATTCCGCAGATTCACGCGGAAGTCGAAGTTTATAATCCAATCAGCAACAGTTGGCGCAGACTTCCCGATATGCCCACGCCGAAACACGGCATTTGGGCAACGACAATCGGAAATAAAATTTACATTCCGGCGGGCGCGGTAGTACAAGGTTTAGGCGCGACAAACATCAACGAAGTTTTCACGGCTGCCAATAAAACTGCGGATTATGACGGCGACGGCAAAACCGATTTGAGCGTTTTTCGAGCGGGAAATTGGTTCGTTTTGCAAAGTTTGGATTCATCGGTTCGCGCCGTGCAATTCGGCTTAAGTTCCGACACGATTACGCCGGGTGATTTCGACGGCGATAATCGAACGGATTTTGCAGTCTTTCGCAACGGCACTTGGTTTATTTTGCAGAGTTCGAGCAATACATTTCTTGCATTTCAATTCGGGCTTTCGACAGATAAACCCATCGCTGCAGATTTCGACGGTGATGCCCGCACAGACATTGCCGTTTATCGTGACGGGACTTGGTTTATTCAAGGCACCACGAGCGGATTTCGCGCCGTGCAATTTGGCTTGTCGGATGACAAACCTGTGCCGCAAGATTACGACGGCGACGGTAAAACCGACATCGCCGTTTATCGTCCGTCAAACGGAATTTGGTATATCGTGCGAAGTTCCGACAACGGATTTTCATCTTTTCAATTCGGCATTTCTACGGACGTTCCTGTTCCGGCAGATTACGACGGCGACGGTAAATCGGACATCGCAGTTTTCAGAAACGGCGTTTGGTATTTGCAGCAAACGACAACAGGATTTCGCGCTGTCGGTTGGGGATTTTCGACGGACAAGCCGGTTGTCGGAGATTACGACGGCGATGCGCGAGCGGATGTCGCGGTATTTCGCCCGTCCGACGGCGTTTGGTATTTGCTCCAAAGCACACGCGGTTTTCGCGCCGCGCAATGGGGACAAAACGGCGATGTTCCCGCACCGTCCGGTTATCTTCCTTAAACTGCTGAACGCGAAAACATTTTCTTGTTCTTTCGTGGTTTCGGAAAATGCTTCTTTAGTTTAAAATCAAAGAATGCAATTTCGTCTCATTTCTGAAAACCAGCCGAAGGGCGACCAGCCGCAAGCCATCGAACAAATTGTCAGGGAATTAAACGACGGAACAAAAGACCAAGTTTTATTGGGCATTACGGGAAGCGGAAAAACTTTTTCGATTGCGAATGTAATCGAACGAGTTCAACGCCCGGCACTTGTTCTGGCTCACAACAAAACGCTCGCCGCCCAGCTTTACCAGGAATTCAAAACTTTTTTTCCAGAAAACGCGGTTGAGTATTTCGTTTCTTATTACGATTATTATCAGCCGGAAGCCTACGTTCCCGCCTCCGATTTATACATCGAAAAAGAAGCGACGATAAACGACGAAATTGATCGACTGCGCCAAGCGGCGACGCGTTCTTTGTTTGAACGGCGCGACGTGATTGTCGTGGCTTCGGTTTCGTGCATTTACGGACTCGGCGACCCTGACGCTTATTACGGGATGATAATGTTCGTCGAGCCGCAGCAGAAAATAAAGCGCGAAGAACTTATCAAACGCCTCGTCGAATTACAATACGAACGCGGCGACATCGAATTCGAGCGCGGCAAATTTCGCGTGCGCGGCGATGTCGTCGAATTGTTTCCGTCGTATCAGGAAAACGCTTACCGCTTCGAGTTTTGGGGCGATGAAATTGACGCGATTTTTACGATTGACCCGCTGCTCGGCGAAGTCTTGCACAAACACGAATCGCGTCTGCCGATTTATCCGAAAACGCATTACATAATGTCGAAGCCGACGGTAAAACGCGCCGTTAAAACTATTAAAGAAGAACTCGATTGGTGGGAAGAAGAACTTATCAAACAGGGCAAACTCGTCGAATCGCAGCGTCTGCATCAGCGCACGATGTATGATTTGGAGATGATAAAGGAAATGGGTTTTTGTCGCGGAATCGAAAATTATTCGCGTCATCTGACAGGCAAACCGCCGGGCGCACCGCCGCCGACATTACTCGATTATCTACAGCGCGATACAATAATGATAATTGACGAATCGCATCAGACAGTTCCGCAACTCGGCGCGATGTATAAAGGCGACCGTTCACGAAAAGGGAATCTCGTCGAATACGGTTTCCGCCTGCCGTCAGCGATGGACAATCGCCCGCTTAACTTTGAAGAATTTGAAGAGCGAGTCGGGCAGACGATTTATGTTTCCGCCACGCCCGGATCATACGAATTAACCAAATCCAGCGGCGAAGTCGTCGAGCAAATTATTCGTCCGACCGGCTTGCTCGACCCCGTTGTCGAAGTTCGTCCCGTAAAAGGGCAAATTGATAATTTGCTTGAAGAATGTCGCCTTCGCGCCGAGCGCAACGAACGAGTTTTAGTGACGACGCTGACGAAAAAAATGTCGGAAAGTTTGACCGAATATTTTCTTGAAGTCGGCGTGAAGGTCAATTACCTGCATTCAGATATTGTTACGCTCGAGAGAATCAAAATTCTGCGCGATTTGCGGCGCGGCGTGTTTGATGTTTTAGTCGGAATTAATCTGCTTCGGGAAGGCTTGGATTTGCCGGAAGTTTCGCTCGTAGCAATTCTCGATGCCGACAAAGAAGGTTTTTTGAGAAGTGAAAGAAGTTTGATTCAAACGATGGGACGCGCCGCTCGCAACTCGAACGGCATTGCCATTCTTTACGCCGACCGCATCACCGATTCGATGAAAAAAGCGATTGACGAAACGCAACGTCGCCGAAAAGTTCAGGAAATATACAATACGGAAAACGGCATCACGCCGACGACAATCATCAAATCAATCGAATCAACTTTAGTGACGGCTTACGAAGCGGATTACTTTAAAGTCCCGCTAGAATTTGACAGATTTGAAGAATATTCGCCGAAGCAATTAAAGGAAACCATCTCGCAAATTGAAGCCGATATGCGTTTTGCCGCCCGCGAAATGAAATTTGAACGAGCCGCCGAATTGCGCGACCGATTAAAATACCTGAAAGACAGGCAACTCGAATTAGGTTAAATTTTATGCAAGTAAAAACACAAAAAGATGAACTCGAAAACTATTTGACCGACGCGAGCAATCTGCAAGGCGGATTTTCCGACAAACTCTTCATTCCCGAATCGCGCGAAGAAATCGCGGAAATTTTGAAGGAAGCAAACAGGGAAAAAATTCCCGTTACCGTTTCAGGCGCGAGGACGGGAACGGTCGGCGGCGCGATTCCTTTTGGCGGTTATGTAATTTCGCTCGAAAAACTTAATCGAATAAATGAAATCAACGAAGAATGTGCCGTCGTCGAAAGTGGAGTGATTTTGAATGATTTACAAAAAGCCGTTGAAGCAAAAAAGCTTTTTTATCCGCCCGATCCGACCGAGTGGAGTTGTCAAATCGGCGGAACGGTTGCGACAAATGCAAGCGGCGCAAGAAGTTTCAAATACGGCGCAACCAGAAAATTTGTGCAGAGACTTGAAATTGTTTTGGGATGCGGCGATTCATTAAATCTAAAACGCGGCGAGGTTTTTGCCGGCAACGGTTTCGTCGAGTTGAAAACTGAAAGTGGCAATTTAATAAAGGCAAAAATGCCGACTTATCAGCAGCCTAATGTGAGAAAAAATACTTCCGGTTATTTTTCGGCGGAAAATCTGGATGCGATTGATTTGTTCATTGGCAGCGAAGGAACGCTCGGCGTAATCACTAAAATCGAATTGAGTTTGTTGAAAAAGCCGCAAGGTTTTTTGAGCGGGATTGTTTTTTTTAAGGATGAAAAAGATTTGCTTGAATTTGTCGAGGAAGCCAGACGATTTTCATTTGAAACTAGAGAAGCTAGAATCCAAAATCCAAAATCTAAAATCCAAAATCCTATTGACGCAACCGTTTTAGAATACTTCGACAAAAATTCTCTGGATTTTATCAGAGAAAAATTTCCCGAAACGCCGGAGAATGTGCAGGGCGCAATTTTTTTCGAGCAGGAAACAACTGTCGAAACCGAAGACGCGCTTTTTGAACAATGGAACAATCTTTTAGAAAAACACAAAGCTGAATTAGACGATTCCTGGTTCACGACGAGCGAGCAGGATTTAGTCAAAATGCGCGAATTCCGCCACGCCTTACCCGTCGCCGTCAACGAACGAATCGTTCGATATAAACAAAGAAAAATCGGAACTGATATGGCTGTGCCGGACAAGATGTTTGCGACGTTTCTAAAATTTTACGAGCAAAAATTGACCGAGAGCGAATTAGATTTTGTGATTTTCGGACATATTGGCGACAATCATCTGCACGCCAATATCTTGCCGAAAACGGACGATGAAGCTAGAAAAGCAAAACATCTTTACGGCAGATTTATCGCGCAGGCGATTATGTTCGGCGGCACGATTTCCGCCGAACATGGCATCGGCAAACTCAAAAGCAAATACTTAAATGTGCAATACGGCGAACGATATTTAAGCGAAATGGCGGAACTAAAAAAGACCTTTGACCCGAACGGAATTTTGGGGCGCGGAAATATGTTCGAAGCGAAATTTCTTGTTTAGAATTCAAACTTTAAGTAGATGAGAAGGAGTAAATAAACCTTAAAATACTCTGCTCTGATTTTGTTCAATAGCCGTATCTTCTTAGTTCAAAAACAGCAAACTAAAATTGAAATTTTAAACGCTTGTCGCAGAAAATCAAAAAATCTTATAGAATACAAACTTTTAATCAACTTAAATTCAAAAAGGAACAAATCAAAACTAAATGATAAAAGCAATTCTTCTGGATTTTAACGGCGTAATTATTGACGACGAGCCGTTGCAGATGCAGACGTATCAGGAAATATTGAAGGGCGAAGATATTGATTTGACTGAAGAAGATTATTATTCGTCAATGGGAATGGACGATAAAACCTTTATCGAATCCGCTTACCGCCGCGCTGAAAAAGATTTCACCGACGACCGCGTTTCTGAGATTCTTGAAGCGAAAACGGCGAAATGGCGCGAGATTGTTGAAAAGGAAATTCCGCTTTTCGGCGGCGTGGAAAACTTTGTCAAAAAGATGGATAAGGAATTCGCGCTCGGCATTGTCAGTATGGCGCGGCGCGAAGAAATCGAATATGTCTTAGAAAAAACGGGAATGCGCGCGAGTTTTTCGGTAATCCTCAGCGCGGAAGATATTACTAATTGCAAGCCGAATCACGAATGCTATCACAAAGGTTTTAATTTGATTGATGCGTGGCGAACCGGCGCGGGAAGTAATCCGATTGTTCACGGCGATTGTCTGGTGATTGAAGATTCGCCGCAGGGAATTATGGCTGGGAAAAAAGCGGGGCTCAAAACGCTGGGCGTAACGAACACGGTTTCCGCCGATGAACTACGCAAAGCAGGTGCAGATTGGGTAACAAAGAATCTGGACGATTGGATGCCTGATTCTATTCGGCGAGTTTTTGTTTAATTTGTAGGGGCAGGTCTTGTGCCTGCCCAAAGCGGCGAGAGCCGCTAACCGTATCGATTAAAATTTTAAATAAAACAAATTTTCGCTTCGCTCATCGGGCAGGCACAAGACCTGCCCCTACATTTATTCCAATAATGGCAGAACATCAAATCCCTATCGAAAAAGCCCAGGAAAATCTTTTAGCGTGCGCGGCGTTTTTGGCTGAAAATATCAAAAGCTCCGACGGACACGCCGAAGCGATGAAGGAAATTGTTCCTCGTTACCTTGAAAAAGCTGACGTTGACATCTCCGCCGAACTTGCCAATTCAGTTGACGACCCGTTCACGCGCGACCGGCTTTTAATGCGCGTGGCGGAAAAATGTGCGGCGATTGGCGACGACGAATATGCTTTGCAGCTCGTCGAAGCCATCGAAGACACTAGCACTCAAATGCAGACGCAGGAACACATCGCCGTCCAAAAATCCGTCAAAGGCGATTATGCAAAGGCTTTTGAAATTGCTGGAACTCTCTCTCACGCGGATTTTGTTTACGCCGACATCGCCGTTCATCAAGCCGAGAGCGGCGACGAAATAAACGCTCTAAATACTCTCGAAAAAGTTGAATTTCCAAACGCCAAAACTTCTGCTTTTCAAAATATCGCGCTTCTCAATCTGCAAAACGATGAGATGACTAAAGCGGTTCAATCGCTCGAAAAAGCGTTGGATTCAGCCGAAGAAATTGAATTCACGGAAGAAAAAGTTCGCTCCTTAAATGACATCGGCAGTTATTTTATCGAAGCAAATCGAAAGGATAGAGCTATTGAAACATTTGACAAAGCAAAAATTGCCGCTGAAACAATTGAGGGCACTCATCGAGATTCTTTGTTGGCAAACGTTGCGCTCGGTTTTTTGCAGGCGGGAAGTCTTGACCTTGCTGACCGAACGCTTGATATGGTGGCGGACAAAACGCAAATGACCGTTGCTTTAGTCGGGTTTGCGCGCGAATTTTGGCAAAAAGGCGAATGCGACGAAGCGCTCGAAACTTTGGAGGAAGGTTACGCGATTTTAAAATCGCAGCGCGACAGCGAGATACGCGACAGCCGTGCCAGATTTGGACTTTGGGGAACAATTGCCGTCGAGTTTGCGCGGTTCGAGAAAGCCGAACGCGCGATTGAAATCGCGCAGGAAGTCCTTGACGAAAACTCGCAAACTTCGGCACTCTCGCAAATCGCGCAAGTTTGCACGCTTCAAAACAAAGATGATTTCGCCCGTCAAGCTGCCGGTTCGATCGGCGATGAGGCGCAAAAGATGTTCGCCTTAATTGGTATCAGCGACGCGCACAACAAAATTGAAAAAAAGGACGAAGCTATAAAGGTTTTGCGCGAAGCCGATGCACTTTCCGAAACCGTTCCGCAGCTCGCTTCGCGTTCGGCGGCTTTAAACGAACTCGCCAAGCGTTTTCATGCTTACGGCGACGCGCAAAAAGCCCGTGAACTTCTACACGAAAATCTGGAAACAATCGCGCAAATCCGCGATGAAAGCAGCCGCGCCGTAACGCTCGCGCAACTCTCTGATTTTTACGAACAATTTGAATTCGATTTAACAGACGCTGAAAAAGAAATTCTGCAAACGATGATTCGGAAAGCGGAATGGTAAATTCGGCGGGAATAATTTTGTTGCGATAAGGCATATTTCAAGAAAGGTAGCGACAAAATGAAAAGGTTAGAAAAAAAACACCCGTTGGCGATTCGCTGGCTGCACTGGATAAACTTTCCGCTTCTCTTCTTGATGATTTGGAGCGGACTTCTGATTTACTGGGCGAACGCGGTCTACGGCATTAAAATCGGCAGCTACGAATTGTTTCACTTTTTCCCAGCGTGGTTTTACGACGCGCTCGGCATTCCGTTTCGCCTTGCCGATGGTTTGCAACTGCATTTTTTCCTGATGTGGTTTTTCATCATCAACGGCGTGTTGTATGTTTTATACACCATCTTTTCGGGCGAATGGCGAGCCTTGTTGCCCGTTCCTGGTTCATTCAAACGCGCCCTGCAAGTAACGCTTTACGATTTCAAATTGAGCAAGTATCATCCGCCGCAGGGCAAGTATAACGACGCGCAGCGCATCGCCTACACGAGCGCGATTTTAATGGGTATCGGCTCGACTCTGACCGGTTTGGCGATTTATAAACCGACGCAGCTTGCTTGGCTGACAACAATTTTCGGCGGTTACGAATGGGCGCGGTGGGCGCATTTCTGGCTGACAGTTCTTTTCGTTTTATTTTTTGTCGTTCACGTCGCGCAGGTCGTCAAAGCGGGCTGGAATAACTTCCGCTCAATGATTACCGGTTTTGAGATGACGACCGCCGATAAAGTAAAAATTGAGAAAGAATTGCCGAAAACGATGACTCCGGCGGAAAAGGGAGCGATATAAAAATGGGCGACGAAAAAAAGCTTGGTGCGAGCGAACATCAAATGCCGGAAAAAGACGCGGAAATGTTAATCGAGAAAGTGCGCGAAATCGAAGCGGCGAAACGCGAGAAGGAAGCAGTGGAAGCGAAGAATCTCGAAGCGAAAAAACTCGAAAAGGAAAACACTTCAAAAGTCCTGGGCGAAAAGACGGAATACACGCCCGTGATGAGCGACGACGAAGCTAAAAAAGATATGTCGCGGCGTTCGCGGCGCGGTTTTTTAATCGGCGGCGCGTCAGCCGTGTTCGGAATTTTGGGCTACCGATGGCTCCGGCAGCCGGAACAAAACTGGATTTATCACCGCGCTTTCAAATTTAATGAAGCGGTCAGCCAGCTTTATTACAGCCCGGCACGGCTTGCCCCCGAATTCGCCCGCGAACGAATAGGCAATCTTCGCGTCAACGGCGGCGAAGGAATGAGCGAAGGTTTCAATACAAACGCTTGGCGGCTGCAAGTCGTCGGTTTAGCGAATCCGCAAGCATTTCCGCAATACACCGACAACATTGCTTACGAGACGGCAATGGACAACAACAGCGAAATGAAGATGACAAACGAACTGCACGAAAATCAAGACGCGAAAGTCGCGCCGAATGCGCCGATGCCGCCGCCCGCGACGATGGATCGAGCCGCCGCCTCGCAAATGCCGATGCCCGGTTTGCTGCTCACTTTAGATGACATCAAATCTCTGCCGTGGGTTGAGATGACGACGGAACTCAAATGTATCGAAGGCTGGAGTACGGTTGTCAATTGGGCGGGAGCGAGATTTTCCGATTTCATCGTCCGCTTTTCGCCGGCGACGCGCAACGGCAGTCAACCCGACTTGAGTCGCGCCGGCGACTTTGTGCGTTATGTTTCGATGGTTACTCCAGACGGCGGTTACTACGTCGGGATGGATATGCCGAGCATTCTGCATCCGCAAACTCTGCTTGCTTACGAAATGAACGGCGAGCCACTGACTTTGCAGCACGGCGCGCCGCTTCGATTAGTAACACCGATGAAATACGGCATCAAGCAAATTAAACGCATTGGTCGTATCAGTTTTACTGACGAGCGACCGGCGGATTATTGGGGCGAACGCGGTTACGATTGGTATTCAGGACATTAGGATTTTGGATTTTAGATTTTGGATTTTGGATTGGTCAGAATTACCAGACATCATTTGTCAATAAATCTTCATAAACATCACGTTTTCTAATCAATTCGACCGTGCCGTTTTCTCTAATCAAAACTACTGCCGGCAAAAATCTTCCGTTGTATTGAAACATCTGCGCGATAGAATACGCGCCGCAGTTAAGAAGTGCTAAAATTTCGTTCGGCTGAACGTTTTCCGGCAAAAGACGATATGCGGGAAGTCTGCTTCCGCGTTTGCTTTCAATATCAAAATAAACGTCGCCGCCGTCGCACAACGGTCCGGCAAGTTTGTATGGATAATCGTGCGATTCGCCGGCGCGCATCGCGGAAATTAGATGGTAATACCATTTGTAAGTTTCCATCGAAAGCAAAATGTTGAAACCCGCGTCGGTTAAAAGCCAAGTATCAAGATTGTAAAAACCGAATGAAACACCCGTTTCCCCAAGGTTTATTATTCTGTTCTTAAAATCTATTTTGTTTTGAATCGCGTCGTTTATCTCGTCAACCGGACGCTCTTTCTTGTTTCTCACAGTCGTCAGACAAATTCCCGCATCGGAAATTATGCTTCTGCCCGGTTCTAAAAGCAGTGTGATGTTTTCCAAAAGATGCGCGGCGTTTGAAGCGTTGGCTGATTCTTTAACGATTTTCCAAGCCTTCTCGATTGCGTCCGCCGGTTCATAATCAGCCGCCAGCATTTCGCGCTCGGCGGCGGAGAAAATAAACTTTTCGTGCGAATCATCGCGTAGATAATTGACGGGAAAACCGCCGCCGAGATTGATGTGAGAAAGTTTGATTCCGGTTTCTTGGTAAATTTGTACGAGATTTTCAAACAACGTCCGAAACGCTTCAACATACGGCGCGACTTCCGGGTTCTGCGAGCCGATATGAAGATGAATGCCGCATAGATTTAACGATTCGGAATTTTTGTATTGATGGAAAGCCTCTAATGCTTCGTTCGGCATCATTCCGAATTTGGAAGACATCAGTGCGGTCTGCAAACCCGAATGCGTATTCGTTTCGATGTCGGGAACAAGCCGCAGAGAAACATTCGCGCGTTTTTCCAATCGCCGCGCCGTCGTTTCAATCAGCGACAGTTCGTAAAGTGAATCAACCTGAATCGCATAAATCTCGGCGTTAATCGCATTCTCGATTTCCCAAACTTCTTTGCTCGTGCCGTTGAAAATAATCTGTTCGGCTCTGAAACCAACTTTCAGAGCCTTCCACAATTCGCCGCCAGAATTTACCTCCAAATCACAATTCGCATCTTTAACGGTTCGCAGAATCGCCATATTCGAGTTTGCCTTCGCCGCATAACAAATTTTCAGCGAGCAATCAATCTTACTTTCCGCGCGTTTTAATCTTTCGATGTTGCGCCGAATTCTCGATTCGGAAAAAACAAAAAGCGGCGTGTCAAATTCATTGGCTAAATCAATAGCCGACACGCCGTTGATATAAAGTTGATTGTTTTCGAGTTCGAGAAAGCTTTCGATTGTCCAAGATGGATTCATAAAATTATTAAACCGCAAGCGAGACGAAAGACGCAAAGTTATATGGTTAAAAATATAATTTGTAAGCCACAGACAAAGAGCCGAACAAATGGACAAACTAAAAAATTTAATTTTAATTACCAGTAAATTTGATTTAATGAATTCAAGCGTTTAGAGTTCAACTTTAAGTTTTGTCGTTTTAAGCAACACAAGGCTCGTGTGTGGATTCTAAATTTTGACAATCAATAAACAGCAAATAAGGAAGAAAATTAATTTATGCCCCAAGGAAAAAAGAAATTGAGCAAAAACGCGAAGACAGCCGCAAAGCTGTTAAAAGATTCAAAATTACTAGCCGATTCGAAAACATTGAATGACAAAAAATTGCCGCAAAATACAAAACTGGCAAATTATCCAGCTAAAACTAACGCGCCGAATAAAATGAGACCGGAAAAAAAACGCGGTTAGAGAAATAACTTTTTTAACTTTCTAAATAATTTGTGTATTATCGTTTTTAAGGTTTTCCAACTTGTAAGCCTGTTCCACGAGAGTAGCCTCCGCCCAATGAAATCGGTAGTTTTCCATTAAAATTAATCTCGCCGACGAGTGCGCGAGCCGTCGCGCGTTGCAGGCTCGGCATATCGCCATAAGCGACGACGTAAGTTTTCATTTCAGGGAAATTATTCAATAAATATGGATTGCCGAAGCTGACGTTGATAATTTTTTTATCGCTTTGCAGAAGTTCGCGTAAAACTTTCGCGCCCGCTTCTGGAATGCCGACCGAATTTTTCGCTCCCGACCGCACGCGCCCGAAAAGTCCCGCCAAAACGATCTCGGCTTCGACGGCTTTTTTACGCGCCGCGTTCTTCTCTTCCTCGGTCGAGCGTTCATCTAAAATCACCGCTTCAAAATTAATGCCCGCCGCCCGCAAAGTTTTTTGAAAAGTGTTGGAGACAAAGTTTCGATCTTCGCCGTTGGTCACGCCTAAAATGAAAACCTTTTTATCTTTTTTGAGCGGCAAGACATCTGTTTCGCTTTTCACCAAGGTTATTGCGTTCTCGGCAATCTCGTTTGCCAGTTGGCCCGTTTCGTCGGAAGAAACGATTTTATCAATCTGGTCGAGCGGCGTGATTTTTTGTTCGGTCAAACCGAGTTGATATTTCCACGCGAGAATTTTGCGAACGGAATGATTGAGACGTTCTTCGCTGATTCTGCCCGACACAACCGCCTGTTTCAAACCTTTTATGGATAAATCCGCGCTGGCAGGTTTGAGCAAAACATCCGCGCCCGCGAGAATGGCGCGCACCGCCGCTTCGTCCTGATTAAAGTAGAGCGTCAGCCCGCTCATATCCATCGCGTCGGTGACGACCAAGCCATCAAAATTCATATCTTTGATAAGTATTTGCGTAACGACGTTAGGCGAAAGCGTTGCGGGCATCGTCGTGCCCTCGGTAATCACTTCCGATTCGGTGTAGCTGGCTTTGATGGATTTTTTGAGCGGCTCGACTTTCGTTGCATCAAGCTGCGGCACGCTGATGTGTGAAATCATCACCGAACCGATGCCCGCATCTATAACCGATTTAAATGGTGCAAATTCGATTTGGTCGAAACGATTTCTGGAAAAATTGATAATCGGCAAACCGCGATGCGAATCAACCGCCGTGTCGCCGTGTCCGGGAAAATGTTTCGCCGTCGCCAAAACATTCCCGCTTTGCAAACCTTGCGCGAACGCGACGGCAAAACGTGAAACATCCGCCGGATTTTCGCCATACGAACGAACATTAATAACAGGATTTTCGGCATTATTATTGACATCAACCGTCGGCGCTAAAGCCCATTGTACGCCTAACGTGCGAGATTCACGCGCCGCGATTATGCCTTCGCGTCTGGCATATTCTGGATTTCCCGTCGCCGCAATCGCCATATTCCAGGGAAAATTCGTCGTGTCTTCAAAACGCATCGCCACGCCCGTTTCAAAATCCGACGAAATCAGCAAAGGCGTTTCTGCCAATTCCTGCATCCGATTCATCAGATGAACCGTTTCATAAACGCCCCCGACGAAAACAATAATGCCGCCGACTTTGTTTTCGACGACTTGGCGTTTCAATTCCTTAAATTCAGCGCTGTCTTGGTTTTGAAAACGGGCGTTGATGCCGACGTGAATCAATTGACCGATTCTCTCATCAATCGACATTTTTTTTATCTGTTTGTCAGCCCATTTATAAGCCTTTTCCGACGGGCGAAATTTCTGTTGCGGCGCAGAAAAAACAGAAAAGGAATTTGTCCACAGATGAATACAGATGAACACCGATAAGAATGCTCTCGGATATAAAAACGATTTTTGGGATTTCATAATTTAATGATTATTGAGTTTTACTTTTTGAAAGAAAAAACTTGCCAGCCAAGCGGTAAAAAAGGTCATCAGACTGCCAATTAGAACATACCACGTCCAAGCAATCGGCGTGGCAAATTTGATATATAACATCAATACAATACTCGCCGCCATTCCGGTTAAAGCCGCCGTTTCGTTGGCTCTTTTAATAAAAGTTCCGACGAGGAAAACGCCTAAAACGGGTCCGTTAAAAAGCGATGCAACCGAAAGTGCCTGGTCGAGAGCCGAGCGGTTTTGTTTCATCACGACGAGCGCGACGACAATTTGTATGATGCCGATTATCAAAGTCAGCCAGCCGGAAATTTTTAGAAGATGTTTGTCTGATTTGTCTCGTGCAAACGGCTTGTATAAATCGTTGACGAAGGTTGCGGCGATGGAATTTAGAGATGAAGAAAGTGCCGCCGCGAAAATCGCCGCGATGACCAAACCGCTTAAACCCGTCGGCATAAATTTCGTGATGAAATCGGGAAAAACTTTGTCGCCGCCCGCAAACGGAAACGTCGCCGGAACGCTTGAATTTAAAACTCCGGCGTTTGTATATTCAGCCGCGTTGAACGGCGCGTAAAAGGCGAACAACAAGACGCCGATGAAAAGAAATCCGATAAATTGTCCGAGAACGACCGCGCCGGATGAGAGTAGTGCCAGAGACGCGCGGCTGGCGCGGTCTGTGCAAAGGTAACGCTGGACGAGATACTGGTCTGTCCCGTGCGTGGACATCGTTAAGAAACAGCCGCCGATTAGTCCCGCCCAAAATGTGTAGGTTTTTGTAAAATCGAGCGTGAAATCAAATAAATCAAATTTGTCGAATTGCCGTCCGATTTCCAAAACTTGCGGCATTCCGCCGTCAATTTGATTGAGCAAAACAATCGCGGCTGCAATCGCGCCGCCGATGTAAATCACTAACTGCACGACTTCAACCCAGATTACCGCTTCCATTCCGCCGTAAAATGTAAAAATAATCATTACCGCGCCGAGCAAAACTATTGAGCCGACAATGACGTAATCGGCGTTCGCGCCCGGCTGAAACGCAACGTAAACTGCGGATAGAACAATCGCGGTTAAAAGCAGCCGAATGCCGTCGGCGATGTTCCGCATCACGACGAACAGCGCGGACGCGAGCATTTTTACCTTGTTTCCAAATCTTTCGCCGAGCAGTTGATAAACCGTCTGCAATTCGCCTTTGAAATAAAGCGGAATGAACAGCAGGGAAATCACAATTCTCCCAAGCATATAGCCAAATACGAGTTGAAGAAACTGAAAATTACCATTTTTGGCAAACGCGATGCCGGGAACGGAAATGAACGTAATCGTCGAGGTTTCAGTAGCGACAATCGAAGCGGCAATCGCCCACCACGGCACATTTCTATCGCCGACAAAATAATCTTCGGTCGTTTCTTGTTTTGACGAAAACCATACGCCAAAGAGCGTTACGCCGATTAGATAACCGAAGATGATGATTAAGTCTAGTGTTTGCATTTTGATTATTGTCTGCTTGGACGATAAACACGAACAAGTTGATTGTTCAAATTTTCAAGCCCGGAAATTTTTTCCGAAATTCTCCTCGCTTGTCCGATGCGGTCTGGATCTTCGGTGCAAAGGATTATTCCCGCGTGATTTAGATTTTGTTCGTGTAATCGTTTGAAATCTTTTCGATTAAGCGTTAAAACTGCTCTTTTAAGTTCAGCTGCGTGGGCTAAAACATCGTTGTCGGAAATTGCTTTGTTAGCTTTTTCGTCTCCAAGAGCCGTTAAAATATCGTGTCCGAGCCGACGCAATTCGATAATCGTCCGAAAAGGAAAATTTTCATCGGCGTAGATTTTCATCAATCTTCTTCATTCTCAGTTATCTCGCGTTCGATTTCTTCGCGGTGCGAACGGACGTAAGACCAAGCGTTCGCTAAATCCTGCGCCGTCAAAGTCGGATAATCATGCAAAAGTTCTGATTCAGTTACGCCGTTGCGTCGGGCATTTTCCAAAACCCGGACGGGAATTCGTGTTCGCACAATACAAGCCGAGCCGCCGCAAACATTCGGATTGCTTTCGATGCCCAAAAAACTGTCGCCCAAATCTTTGACTAACCACTGAAGCAGCTCGACTTTTTCATTCCGCGAAAGCTCGGAAATAGTGTTTTCGGTAATCGTACTCATAAAAAGATTTTAGACTTGATTGACGACAAACTCAATAAATTTTTAATCATTCCTTATTGGTTTAATTTAAAACGGAAAATCGTTTAGCGACAGGCTTAATCAATAAGCCTGTCGCTAAAGAGCAATCCGCAGTTTCAGATTAAATTAATCTACCGCAAAGCTGATATTGACGACCGCCGTAACGTCTTTGTCAATCGAAGAAGTGTCGCTGATGCCCGCGTCGGAAACTTCGGTCGAATCCGCCGCCGTGATTTGCATCACGCCCATTCGAGCCGAGCGCACTGCGCCGATCCTGTTGCCCGTGCTGGCAGCGATTTTTTCGGCGCGGGTCTTTGCATCTTTCGCCGCTTCACCGAGCATTTCTATCTTTAAATCGCCGAGTTGTGTAAAAGAATACTGTGGCGAACCCGATTCGAGCAAAATTCCCTGATTGATAAGTTCCGTCGCTTCACGAGCGATTTGCGCGATTTTATCAACATCGTTTGACCTAACATCAACCGATTGACGTAGCGAATAACCCGTAATCTCTGATGATTCGCCGCCGTTTTCGTTCTGCTTGTGCAACGCCGTCGTCGAAATCGAAGAAATCGTAATCTGATTTTCGGCGATGCCTTTGCTAACCAAATACTGCTTGACGCGCGGCACGTTTTCCGCCAGCGAGCGATACGCTTCCGACAGTTGCGGGGCTTGATAGGTCACACCCGCGCTCCACGTTACCAAATCTGATTTGATGCGCTTTTTTGCCGAACCCGTAACCGTAATCGCCTCGGCACCTTTTTTCGAGTTGCTGTAAAACCAACCGAAAATAATTGATGACAAAACCAAACCGATTGCCAGCGCAACCCCACCGTTAAATAAATAATTGTTTTTATGTCCGTTTAAGTCCATTTTGTAACCTCCGATTACAAAAACGAATTAAATCAAAAAACTTGCGTAACTTTTACGATATTAAACACAGCAGACGGGTGTGGAAAACCACAGTTAGATACTCGTTTGTTCAATCGCCCTCTCAATTACAAATTCGTTTTTCGCTAAACTATTTTCCGCCGTTTCACGATTGACGTTTGCTTTGTGCATCACGATTGCCACGCGCAAATCGCCGTTTGCTTCATTCAATAATTTATGCGCCGCCGCTTCGTTCAAATCGGTTTCCAACATCAAGATTCTCACGGAGCGTTCTTTTAATTTGACATTCGACGATTTGACGTTCGTCATCCGGTTGCCTTTGACATAGCCGAGCCGAATCATCGCGGCGGTGGAAATCATATTGAGAATCATTTTCTGCGCTGTTCCCGCTTTCATCCGCGACGAACCGGCGATGACTTCCGCGCCGACGATCGGAACAATCGCCGACTCAACCGCCCGTGTAATTTCCGAATTGGGAACGCAAGTGATGCAAGCCGTAAAACAACCCAAACTTCTAGCAAATTCAACCGCCCCAATGGTATATGGCGTTCTGCCCGATGCGGCGATGCCGATAACCGCATCTTTGGCATTCAATCCGCGTTTTTTCAAATCTTCTGCGCCAGCTTCTTTGTCATCTTCCGACGCCTCCGCTGCTTTATAAAGCGCATCGTAACCGCCCGCGATGACGCCTTGCACCAAGTCATAAGACACGCCGAACGTCGGCGGAATCTCAGAAGCGTCCAATACGCCGAGCCGTCCGCTCGTCCCGGTTCCAACATAAAATAATCGTCCACCGAGTTGCACGCGTTCGACGATTTCATCAATTGTTTCAGCAATTTCCGGCAAAACTCTTTCGACTGCCAGCGCAACAGTTTTGTCTTCTTCATTGATAAGGTGAATCGCTTCGAGCGTCGGTAGCTGGTCAATCTCAGCGGTGCGCGGATTTTCCTGTTCGGTAATCGGTATGCACATTGCTTTCGCGTTAGTTTGCCTTCGGATTAATAAAAGGTCAAGAAGAGAGTTGAAGCCGTTTAAAGTTAAAAGAATTGTATCCGTAAATTGTAAGGCTTAAAATTGAAAAATTCTATTTGAACGTTTGCGGGTTTGATGGATGTAAATCTTGAAAGAAAATAAATTTTTTCGGGAGATAAAAAATATAAATTGATTTTTCATCCCCCGTTTTATTTATTGGCTTGCGCCGCGCCCGGTTTTTTGCTGAAGCTCTTCAATTCGTTTTGAAGCTTCGGCTTTGGTTAGCTTTTCATCAAATTCTTCTTTAGCTTCTTCGCTCAAAGTCGTCAAATAAGAACGCTGTGCGCCGGTCATCGGCTCGTCGCCGGTCGTCCAATTATCCGGGTCTTTAATCGTGTTGCTTTCATCGGCAACTTCTTGTGTTTTCTTGTCAGTCATATTAGACATTATTGGAAATAAGTAAAATCGGTTAATCTATGTAAATGTTAAAATATGCGGAGTTAAAAGAAAAGCCGAAAGAGTTTCTTGCCGCCACCGGTTTGACTGATGAAGAGTTTCAATGTCTGT
>MWYZ01000043.1 GCA_002050365.1 Acidobacteria bacterium 28-1 | reverse complement strand
GAAATCGTGAAAATGCTGGATAAACCGACGGTGATAGTAATAGATAATGCGCCAATTCACCGGAGTGAAGAGTTTGAGGAAAGTCTTGAAGAATGGGAGCAAAAAAGACTGGCAATCTACTATTTACCAACCTATAGCTCGGAACTAAACAAAATAGAGATGCTGTGGAAGAAAATCAAACACGAATGGTTGCCCTTGGAAGCCTATCAGTCAAATCAAAAACTAACCGAAGAACTAGATAAAGTGCTTTCAAAAATCGGTTCATTATACAAGATTACTTTTAGTTAGGTGCATAGTAAAGGTCAAATCTGTAATACCCTTGTTGGGTTAATTAAGAGGCGATAAAATGCTTCAACTGAAAGCTGGATGGTTTTCTCAGATGTAGACGTTAAAATTATACAGCGATTCGCACATTTTTAATCAAGCACATCGCGCGTCGGCTTCAAGTGTTTTTGTATTAATTTTTATAGTTGATTAAGGACTTCAATTATAAGTTCTATCAAAAAGGCTTATTGCCCGCTGAAAGGAGAAAGTGTTAAACTTTTTTGAGGCAATTGCGCTTGCCCGGTATTACACGAAAATGTTTCTAACATCGAAAACAATACAAATTTTCGCTGTTTGATAATCTTGTAATTTTCTTTTCATCTCCCAAAGACAAATGAAAAATCATCTATTTTCAAAGAACTCGCTCGGATTAAACTTTGTCGCTATCGGCGGCGGAAATGGTCTTTCGACTCTTCTTTCGGGATTGAAAAGATTTGTCGCGGCTGGGGAGACGGAAACCATCTGGCTTGAAAACCTCTCGGCGATTGTCGCCGTATCGGATGACGGCGGAAGTTCCGGCAGGCTTCGAGATGAACTGCAGATGTTACCGCCAGGCGATATACGCAATTGTATGGTCGCGCTGTCGGAAGATTCGCATCTGCTGTCGAAGCTTTTCCAACATCGTTTTCGCGGCGGCGGCGACTTAGGCGGACACAATTTCGGCAATCTTTTTCTCGCCGCTTTATCTGAAATTACCGGTGATTTTGCCGAAGCCGTGCGCCTTTCGTCGGAAATTCTAGCGAGCAAAGGTCATATCTATCCGGCGACGGTTGCCGATGTTCGCTTGACAGCGGAACTCGTTGATGGCTCGCTCGTGCGCGGCGAAACAAATATTTCTAAGATTGGAAATTCAATCAAACGCCTGCGGCTCGAACCCGAAAATTGTCAGCCGCTGCCCGAAACATTAGCCGCGATTGCCGACGCAGATGTTATCACCGTCGGACCCGGCTCGCTTTTTACAAGTCTTCTGCCGCCGATTCTGGTTGACGGCGTGGCGGATTCAATTGCCGACTCTTCCGCCGCCAAAATTTTCGTCTGTAATCTAATGACACAGCCGGGCGAAACCGACGGTTTTACAGCGAAAAGGCATCTGGAAATTTTTCGGGAATATGCGGCACAGATTGATTTTGATTATGTAGTTGTCAACAATCATCCGATTGGCGAAGAGCAGCGAAAACGCTATACGAGCGAAGGCGCAAAGCAAATCGGACTTGCCGATTCGATTTCGCCGGGAATGGTTGAAGGCGCGGAAATCGTTTATGGTAATCTATTGGACGGAAACGAAAAGGTGCGGCATCATCCTGAAAAATTGGCGCAAGTTGTTTTGCTTTGCACGACTCAGCCGCGAAAAGAAATTTTATTTCACCACAGAGACACAGAGGAAATTTAAGTAAAAAGTAAAAAGGTAAAAGGCAAAATTAATTTTTTACTTTTTACTTTTGCCTTTTACCTTAAATATCTCTGTGTCTTTGTGGTAAAAATAAATGTATGGAAAATCTTTCCAACGAACAAAGGACACTTGACGTTTTGATTTTAGCGGCGGGCTTAGGAACGCGAATGCGTTCAAACTTGGCGAAAGTTCTGCACAAACTAGACGGTCGTCCGCTTATCAATCACGTTTGCCTGACGGCGACGGCACTCGCTCCGCGCAAAATTTACGTCGTCATCGGTCATCAAGGCGAAGATGTTACCCGTGCAGTTTTCGAGGAATTGAGCGAAGAACACGCGGCATTTGTCTGGCAAAAAGAGCAACTCGGCACCGGACACGCGGTTAATTCAGCGCGTGAATTTCTCGAAACGGCAGATTCGACGCTCCTTATTTTATCGGGCGATGTGCCGATGATTCGCGCTGAAACTTTAGCGACACTTGTTCAACAGCATCACAACCATCGCGGCAAAGGCGCGGCTTGCACGATTCTGACCGTCAAACTCGACGAGCCGAAAGGTTACGGGCGAATTGTGCGCGACGACGCAGGATTTTTCAGCAGAATCGTTGAACAAAAAGACGCTTCAGAAGAAGAAAAATTAATAAAGGAAGTTAATTCCGGCATTTATTGTTTCAATACAAAAAAACTTTTTTCTGCGCTTTCCAGCGTGCAAAACAACAATGTGCAGGGCGAATATTATTTAACGGACGTTCCCGCGCTTCTCCGTGAAGCGGGCGAAGACATCTCGCTTTATCAGCACACGGACGCGAGAGAAGTTTCCGGCATTAATAATCGCGCAGAACTCGCCGACTTGGAACGGATTATAAGCCGCCGTACAATTTCACGGATGATGAGTGATTACGGCGTAAGTTTCATTGACCCGAAAAACACATACGTCAGCGAATCGGCGAACATCGGACGCGACACGGTAATTTACCCGAACGTTACAATCGAAGGCGAAACCATCATCGGCGACGGTTGCACGATTCGGCAGGGAACGCGCATCACCAACTCGCGCATTGGGCGCAACGTGGAAATTCTCGACAATTGCGTGATAACTGATTCGGAAATCTCCGACAACTGCACTGTCGGACCGTTCGCCCATCTGCGCGGCAAAGCGAAAATGGAAGAATCCGCTAAAGTCGGAAACTTCGTCGAACTCAAGAAAACGATTCTCGGTCGCGGCTCAAAAGCCAGCCATTTAACTTATCTCGGCGACGCTACCATCGGCGAAAAAACTAACATCGGCGCGGGAACGATTACTTGTAATTATGATGGTGTAAACAAACACGCAACAATCATCGAGGACAACGTAAAAATCGGCTCGGACACGATGCTTGTCGCGCCCGTCCGCGTCGGAAGCGGTTCAGTTACGGGCGCGGGTTCGGTCGTTACAAAAGACGTTCCGCCCGATTCATTGGTGGCGGGCGTTCCCGCGACGATAAAGAAGAATTTCAAAGAGGCGGAAAGCGAAACGGGTAGATCGGAATCGAACACTGGTTAATTTTTATAAAAAGAAAGCGAAAAAATCAAAAACACAATCCTTATCATCCAAACAGATTCCGCTCGAAGAAGCGTTAAAAAGAGTGAAGAGTTTCACGGAAAGAAAAAGATTATAAAACTTATAAAGCGTGAAAGTGAAATTAAGGAGAATTAATGAAAAAGGAAGATTACGTTTTCCTTTATGAATTGGAAGAAGATTTATGGTGGTTTGCAGGAATGCGGGAAATCACGGCGGCACTGCTTGACGAGGCGTGCAAACCGATGCCGGACAGAAAAATTTTGGATGCCGGATGCGGAACCGGCGGAATGATTTCGTGGCTCGAGAGATACGCCGGGAAAGGAAAGATTTTCGGAATTGATACGGTTAAAGACGCGCTGGTTTTTTGTCGTAAGCGACAACACGAATTGCTTGCTCAAGCCTCGGCGACACACTTACCTTTTGCTTCTTCGGCGTTTGATTTGGTAACGAGTTTTGATGTTTTGGTTCAAATTCCGGGCGAACATTCGGACATTGACGCAATGCGCGAAATGTATCGCGTCGCTCGTCCCGGCGGAATTGTTTTTGTGCGCGTCGCCGCCTACAAATGGATGCGAAGCGGACACGACGAAGCTATCGGTTCGCAGCGGCGTTATACTTTGAGCGAGCTTTCCGAGAAAATGGGAGATGTCGGATTTGAGATTTTACGCGCCACATACGCCAACAGTTTTCTCTTACCGGTTGCCGCCGTCAGAAGATTGCTGCTGAAACGCATCGGATTATCGGATAAAGGCTCGGACGTGAAACCGCTTCCCGAAAACCTCGATTGGCTGAATCGCACTTTGAAAAGTGTTTTATTGAAAGAAGCTAAAATTTTAAGCCGTTCAAAAGCTAAATTGCCTGTCGGACTTTCAGCGATTTGCGTGGCGAAAAAACCAATAAGCTAAACTTTTTTCTCAAATTCTAAAATTGCTTGTGCTGTTTCCTGTATTTCTTCCCTGGAAATTTGCGCGTAAAGCGGCAGAGAAAAAATTTCGTTGCCGACCGATTCGGCAACGGGAAGCGAAGGTTGCTCTGCGTGCCGGAAAAGAGGTTGTTGATGAAGCAGAAAGGGATAGTGAATTAAAGTTTCGATTCCGCGCGATAAAAGAAACCTGCGCAAAATTTCACGTTTTTCCTGCCGCACAACGTAGAGATGAAAAACGTGAGAGTCCACATTATCTGGGACGGAAAAAGTTTTAAGAGAAGTGTCGGACAAAAGTTGGTTGTAAATCGCCGCAAATCGCCGTCGTCGCTCGTTCCATTCGTCAAGCCGCCTGAGTTTAACCCGCAAAATCGCCGCTTGAATTTCATCGAGGCGTGAATTAAGCCCGGCTTTATCCGATTGCATAGCGGCAGCGTGTCCGCCTTGACGCAAAATCTTTACACAATCTATTAGTTCAGGATTATTCGAGATTACCGCGCCGCCATCGCCAAGTCCGCCAAGTTTTTTAGTCGGATAAAAACTAAAAGCGGCAGCCTCGCCGAAACTTCCCGCCCGTTTTCCCGCTAAAATCGCGCCGTGTGCCTGCGCCGCATCTTCGATAACAACTAAATTATATTGGTAAGCTATTTCGCAGATTGCCTGCATATCGCACATCCTTCCGTAAAGATGAACAGGTATAACTGCGCGTGTTCGCAGCGTAATTGCTTTCTCCAATGTATTCGGATTGAGAGTAAGCGTTTGCGGGTCAATGTCTGCAAAAACCGGAACACCACCCGCATTAACGATAGCGAGCGCGGTATATCCGGCGGTGAGCGGGGAAGTTATGACTTCATCCTGTTTCCCTTTGCGAACCGCACCCGATGCCGTCAGAGCCAATTCGAGCGCGTCCGTTCCATTATTTACTCCAGCCGCCGTCGAAACGCCGCAAAACTCTGCCCATTCATTTTCAAATCGGTCAACTTCTTCGCCGAGAATGAAGATGCCTTTTTGTAAAACGCCTGCAATGCAAGCCTGAATTTCTTGTTCGATTTCTTCGTTCTGCCGTTTGAGGTCGTGAAAGGGGATTCGTATACTCATCAGAAAATATGAGGCATGTTGGAAATTCCGTTGTTCTTTACTCTCCAAATAAATTCCGATTTCGGAAACCAATCGTCAAACTTTACGTGGTCAAAGTGAAAACCGACAAATTTAACTTACACAAAAAAACTAACAAACTCCAATAATGAGTGCGATTTTTTTGGTAAAATTCTACCGTGCGGCGCAAACCTTCGTCTAATGTTGTACGGGGAAACCAGCCTAGCAGCGAATTTATTTTTTTATAACTTGAAAAGACATTGCCGATGTCAATTGACTGACGCTCAAGCGGAAAAGGAATTCCGGTTACTTTCCCGTGTCCGGTGATTTCAATTAATTTTTCGGCTAGCTCGCCAAGCGTAACCACTTCATCACTGCCCAGATTGAAAATCTCACCCTCGGCTTCTTCGCTCGCTCCCGCCAGCAGCAGGGCTTCGACCACATCTTCAACAAAATTCAAATCGCGGCGTTGTTTTCCGTCGCCGTAAAGTTCTATCGTTTCGTCGTCTATGGCTTGCCGAATAAACCACGCAATAAAACCTTGTCGGTTGTGATTAAGAAGCTGTCGCGGACCGTAAGTATTTGTCAAACGCAGACAAACCGTACGCAAGCCGTAAATCCGGTTATAGAGCAAGTGGTAGCGTTCGGCAGTAAATTTGTTGATGCCATTAATGTCGAGCGGTGCGATTCGGTGTTGTTCGTCAAGCGGTAAATAGATAGGTTTTCCATAAACCTGCCGGGTGCTGGTGTAAATGACTTTGACGTGCGGATTAAAACTGCGGCACGCTTCCAGCAAAGACAATTGCGCTTTGCAATTTAAATCAAGGTCGCGCTGCGGATTGAGCATCGAGTCGAGATGACTGACGCTTCCCGCCAAATTGAAAATATAATCTACGCCGCTGACCAGATGGTTAACAACGTAATTATCGCTCATATCAACGATTTGTAAGGAAACTTTGTCGCTTATATCTTCAATGTTATAAAGATTCCCGCCTTGATCCGAAAACAAGGCGTCGAGAATGGTTACATTTACATTTCCGATTTCGACTAAACGGCGCGCCAAATTACTTCCGACAAATCCGAGACCGCCGGTAATTAATACGTTGCGCCCCTTGTATTCATTGAATTGTTCAGGCTTAATCATGTTTTTTCGCCCGGACTTGGGTGGCTGCCTGATGAATTGTTCTTTACCGGAGATTTTAGCATAAACAACTTTAGCCAAAGCGAAAAAAAATCAAATCCGGTGCGAGCGAGTCGTTTAAAAGTAAAAAATTGTGATTGTCCGTGCTGACGCGGATAATGATTTACGGGAACTTCGGCAAACTCACAGTCGCCCGCAGCTAGTTTTCGCACGAGTTCGACACAAATCACGCCACTTGAGAATTCTAAGCCGGCTTTTTTTATTTTCTTCCGGCGTATCAGACGAAAATCACAATCTACATCACGGATTGGGAGATTAAATAAAAGACGCGCCGTTCGAGAATATAATTTGCCGATAATAATGCGATGAAGTTTGTCGGCGCGGTTTTTTTTATAACCGTTAACGACGTCAATCTTCTCGGTCAATAAAGGATGCAGCGATAAAATTTCTCGAACGTCATACTGCCCGTCGCCGTCCGTATAAAAAACTAAGTTTTTGGTTGCCGTATCGAATCCGGTACGCAGAGCCGCGCCGTAACCTTGATTTGCGGAATGATGAACGACCTTGAAATTCGGCAAAGTATTTGCCAATTCATCCAAAATGGCTGGAGTCGAATCCGTGCTGCCGTCATTGACGACAATAACTTCAAAATCGTCGGTCAACTGCGGCAAAACGTCCAGTGCATTTCTAACCAGCACAGCAATTGTAGCTTCGTCATTGAATGCAGGGAAAAAGACGCTTATACTTTCATTTTTATCGATGTTCATTGTAGAGAGTTCAAATTTAATTGTCGGAAATATGTTTAATGATTCTAAACTAAATTGAAGCTTATTTCAAAAAACATAATGCCAGAACAATTACTAATTTGAATTTTCCTCATACTTAAATAATTATTACAACATTTTGAAATTCATTAAATAATGCTTGATTTTACTGAGTTCGGTCTTATACAATCAGCTCATCGTGCATCAAAAACTTCACGAAAAATTTTCGCTCAAATTAGAACATTTCCGCCGTTGGGTTGAGATTTTCGGCGCGACGGTTGATAAATTATTCACCGGCGAGACGGCAGAAAACGCCAAACTTCGCGCGCCAAGATGATTTCTTACAGCTTAAATCAAAGAACCAGTCAAGACTCGACGCAAATAAATTCCAAAACATCAAATCAATTGTTTTGGCTAAATACTTTTTTCGCAGCTAAATCTAAAACGAACTACAAATTTGTGAAATGCATCTGTAGTATGTCAAAATCTCAGATGCGCTAAAACACAAAATTCTTTCACAATCTTTAATGGGAAATGAGAAAAAAAATCAATTCGGAGGCAAAATTTTGCCTTTTATCCGAATCGGAATTGCAATTTTGGGCGTTTTGATTTTGTCGCTGAGTATTTCGCGGCTTGTCTATCCTTACGGTGTCGGAGCTTGGGAGGCGTTTAATTGGATGCCTGCGACGCATCTTTTGGAAGGCAAAAATCCATACGCTTTTGCCTTCACGCCGCCTTACGGGATGTCGCCTTACGGTATCGTTTATTACGCTTTGATTGCCGTCGGCGTACAAATCTTCGGCTATCAGATTTGGTTCGGCAGAATTTTATCGGTTTTAGCATTTGTCGTTTGTATTTGGGCGGTTGTTCGTATTGTCGGAAAATTAGCGCACGGCAAAGAAGTCGTTTGGTTCGCTTGTCTGGCAGGTTTGGCAATGTTTCCGGCGCAAATTTGGATTTCCGTGATGCGTTCCGATTTAATTGCGGCGGCTTTTGCTTTTTCCGCTTTGGCGTTGGTTTTCACGTTCGAAGAAGACGAAAAAATATCGTTTTGGAGCGTCAGCGCAACGGTTTTATTGTCGTCTGCCGCGTTTTTCACAAAGCAAACTTATTTGCTTCCGACAGGTATAATTTTTTTGCGTTTTCTACAACTGAAAAAATGGCGCGAAGCCGTGATTTTTGCCGTCGGACTTGTGTTTTTGGTTTTCGGCGGAATGTTTTTGCTTAATCAAACTTCTTCGGGCGGCTACGTTTGGCAACATTTCACACACGCGCAGAGATTGCCGTATAGTTTGGCACAATGCGCCGATGTTTTTATTGAAATGCTCAAAAATCCGACGTTTTTCTTTTCGCTTGTTTGTCTGATTATTTTCGCTTTTCAAAACCGCAAGTTTTTCAATCGTTTAAGTCGTGCCGAAGCAATAAAAATTGCCCGTTCGCCGAAGTTTTTGATTTTTGGTTATCTTTTGCTTTCGTTCGTTTGGAGTTTTTTCTCGGCGGGCAGAGTCGGCGGAGCCGCCAATTATTACATCGAAAATTCGTTTCTATTGGCGATTGCCATCGGGTTGATTTTTGAACAGTTCAAGCGAAATGCTTTGCCGAATCTTGCGTTGGCGATGATTTTTTTGCTCACTGTCGGCGGCGCGTTTCAAATTTTCCGCATTTTGCGCGGCGAGTATTTTCGCTGGCAGAGTTTGAGTTATTATCAAGAGGTTTTTGAAACGGTCGGGAAGGTAGTGCCGCCAGGCAGCAAATGTATCAGCATTGAAGCTGAAATGGTTGTTTGGAATGGCTGTGCATTTAATTTCGATGATCACGAGGAATATAACGGCACTTGGTCGCCCGAACTTATCGAGATTTTTGAAAGGGAAATAAAGGCGGGACGCTATGCGGCGGTTCTTTGGATGGATGATAAATTTACGGAAAGATTTCCAAATTATCGTTTAATAAAAATGTCGCAAAGTCTGCCGGAAAGATTTTTTCCCATCTATCTTTATGTGCCGGAACAGCCGCCGATGAAAAGTGAATAGAACGCCGATTTTTTAGGATAATTCTTAAAAAAATCTTAATCAATCCTAAAAATTCAGCGTTCCAATTTCTTTATTTTATGTTTCCGGCAATCATCTTTAACTGCTTTTCTTTTGTCTGTTATCATTATTCGAACAATTTTTTTGGCATATCATTATGCGCCTGAAACGCGCTACACTGTTGAAGTCTATCCGGCGATGATTGCTGCTTGCGGAGTCTCGATAGCGGCAGTATGGCTCGGTAATTTTACGGCGATTCAAGAGAACCGACGAAAATGGACAAATGGTTGCATAAACAACCGGCGACGAATATTATTGGAAAATTGTTGATGAAACATTTGAAAAAAATCTTTACCGCGCTAATTCTGGGATTTTTCGCCTTTGCCCCGCCCGGAACACTCATCTTTATCGCAATTTTTACGCTAGGTTTGCTTGGTAAAACTTGGTTTATTTTGGGACTTGTTACGGGTTCGATTTTGCTGGCAGTTTACGGGTTTGTTTATAGAGACAAGTTAGCGGAAAACCGTCATTTGAAAACTTTTTTGCAAAAATTTAGAAAGTAACATTTTAATGAAAATCAATCAATTTATTCATATTTTGCGTAGAACGACGTTTAGTATATAAACGCATTCGGCGTATCTTGGCTTTAACTTTGGCAGTCGTTCATTTGATAATATCGAGGTCCCAACTATACTAACAGCAAACTGGAGAAAAGAGTTGAAGCAAACGAAAGAAAATGTTTAAGTTAAGGCTGAGAGAATAAAAAATTGTTGCCGAACGGGCGAATCTCCGAGGCTTTAACAACAATTAAATAACACTAAATCGGTTTTAAAAAATATGTGTGGAATTGTCGGGTACGTCGGAAACAAACAAGTCGTGCCGTTAATTATTGACGGTTTGAGAAAATTGGAATATCGCGGTTACGATTCGGCGGGAATTGCCGTCGTGGACGATGAACATCGTCTCTCCTTGCGCCGCGCCGAAGGCAAACTTCGCAACCTCGAAGAGTGTATTCGCCTGAATCCTTTGGACGGAAATTACGGCATCGGGCATACGCGCTGGGCAACACACGGTCGCCCTACGGAAGAAAACGCGCATCCGCACCGCGACCAATCGGGGCGCGTTGTCGTTGTGCATAACGGCATTATCGAAAATTATCTGCAATTAAAAGAACGCCTCGCGGCGAACGGAAGCGAGTTTAAAACTGAAACTGACACGGAAGTCGTCGCGCATCTAATTGGGTTTTACAAAGACCGCGAAAATCTTTCGCTTGAAGAAGCCGTGCGGAAAGCCGTCAAGGAATTGCGCGGCATTTTCGCGCTTTCAATAATTTCGGTTGACGAGCCGGACACGATTATTGCCGTCCGTGAAGGTCCGCCGGTCGTTATCGGTTTGGGCGACGGCGAGTTTTTTGTCGCATCGGATATTCCCGCGATTCTCCAACACACACGCGATGTTTTTTATCTCGGTGAAAAGGAAATCGCCGTTTTAACGAAAGATTCCGTACGTGTTACCGATTATGACGGAAATGTCGTTGAGCCGAAACAACAGCGCATCACTTGGGACCCGATAATGGCGGAAAAGGGCGGCTTCAAGCACTTTATGCTGAAGGAAATTTACGAACAGCCGCGTGCGTTGCGCGACACAGTGCGCGGGCGTCTTTCGATTGATACAGGGAAAGTTTATCTCGACCAGATGGACATTTCCGAAGAAGATTTTTTGGGTGTTACGTCAATCAAAATCGCCGCTTGCGGAACGAGTTGGCACGCCGGAATTGCCGGCAAGTATATGATTGAGGAACTCGCGCGGCTGTCGGTCGAAGTTGATTACGCTTCGGAGTTTCGCTATCGCAATCCGGTTCTGGACGAAAACACTTTGTTGATTGTCATTTCGCAATCGGGCGAAACCGCCGACACCATCGCCGCTCTGCGCGAAGCTAAAAAGTATGGCTGTAAAGTTTTAGCCGTCTGCAATGTGCACGGCTCGATGATTACGCGCGAATCCGACGGCACGATTCTGACGCACGCCGGACCGGAAATCGGTGTCGCTTCAACCAAAGCGTTCACCTCGCAAATGATTGCGATTTATCTTTTCGCTTTATATTTAGGACAGCTGCGCGGGAAGATTGACGCTCCGCAAGCCAAGTTTCACGCGCAGAGGCTCGCCGAATTGCCTCTGAAAATTGAACAGCTTTTGAATGACGCGGATTCAATCGAAGAACTTTCGAGAGAATTTTTTCGGGTGCAGGATTTTTTATATTTGGGGCGCGGCATTAATTTTCCCGTCGCGCTCGAAGGCGCATTAAAGTTAAAAGAAATTTCTTATATTCATGCCGAAGGTTATCCGGCGGGCGAGATGAAACACGGACCAAACGCGCTGATTGACGAAAAATTGCCGGTCGTCATCGTCAACACGCGCGAAGACGGAAACGCGGCGAGCGAACTTCGCTACGAAAAAACGCACTCGAACATCGTCGAAGTCAAATCGCGCGACGGAATTATTCTTTCGATTCTGACCGAAGGCGACCAAATGAGTTCAAAAGTTTCCAACCACATTATCGAAATCCCCGAAACGTCTGATTTACTCGCCCCGATTTTATCAATCGTGCCGCTTCAACTGCTCGCCTATTATATTGCTGTGCGACGCGGCTGCGATGTTGACCAACCAAGAAACTTGGCGAAATCAGTAACGGTTGAATAACTTTCAAATTGCAATTTGTTTAATCGGCGGTCAATTGAAATAAGTTTCGAGGTTTATCAAAGAAAGTGTTGCGGCGTGCTATTGATATTCAGCACGCCGCAACACTTTTTTAGATATAATCAAATTAAATTTCAACCTTAGACGAAACTACGGATTTTGCTTTAAAACAAGCATCTAATTTCCAGCTGGAAGCAAGTCAGATTGAAAGATTTATTTAAAGAACTAAACGCAAATCATAATTAAAATGGCGGAAGTTGTAGAAATAAGACGTCAAAAAACAGTCCTCTGGCAGGACAGGAAATTTTTGTGGCTAATTTCGAGCGTTGCGGTGGTCGCCGTTTTTGAATTTCTCTCGCTCGTCGGCTGGCATCTGCCGACCGCCATCGGTGCGCCATTTTTTGCCGTGATAATTTTGGCAATCGGTTGGCAGACGATTTGGAAAGGACTGAAAGCTCTCGCCAAATTAAACTTTCGCAGCATTAATCTACTGATGGTAATTGCCGTCATCGGCGCATTCATATTGGGCGAATTTGAAGAAGCGGCGGTCGTTATTGTGCTTTTCACATTGGGCGAACGGCTCGAAGAATTCGGCATCGCGTCGAGCAAATCGGCTTTGCAGTCGCTCGTTGATAAAACCCCGAAAACTGCCGTCGTCAAAGATAATGGCGGACAAACGCGGGAAATTACACTTGCCGAAATTCAAATTGGCGACACGCTCGTTATAAAACCGTCGGAGATGATTGCGATGGACGCGACGGTTATTTTCGGCGCATCGTCGGTTGACGAATCAACGATTACGGGAGAACCGCTGCCGAAAGATAAACACGCGGGCGATACGGTTTTTGCGGGAACGCTGAATATGCAAGGTTATCTCGAGGCGCGTGTTTTAAAGACGGCGAAGGATACGACTTTGGCGAAAATCATCGAGACAACTTTTGCGGCGACCAGAACGAAAGCCGAAACGCAGAAATTTATCGAAAAATTTTCAGCCTTCTACACTCCGACAATTATCTTTATCGCCGTTTTGATAGTTACTGTTCCAACCTTAATTTTCGGTCGGGAATTTGAATTTTGGTTTCGTGAAGCCTTAACCTTGCTGGTTATCGCTTGTCCGTGTGCGCTCGTGATTTCTACGCCGATTTCAATTTACGCGGCAGTCGGCAACGCTTCATCGCGCGGCGCACTTGTCAAAGGCGGCAAATATATTGAAGCAATCGGGCAGATAAAAGCCGTCGCAATGGACAAAACCCGAACTTTGACTTATGGCAAACCGAAAGTTACCGATATAATTTCGTTCGGCGAAACTTCGCGCGAACATCTTCTGGCGTGCGCGGCGGGAATTGAAAGTTATTCAGAACATCCGCTCGCGCAAGCAATTGTCACGGCGGCGCACAATGAAAAACTTGAAATACATCGAGTGGAAAATTTTCAATCCATTTTGGGAAAAGGCGCGAAAGCCGATTGTGTCGTCTGTTATGACAAGCATCACTGCATCGGAAAACTTCCGTTTATTACCGAAGAACACCAGGTTCAAGACGAGATTGTCGAAAAAGTCGAATCTCTGCAACGGATGGGCAAAACATCAATCGTCATTAGCAGTCACGGCGGCGTGGAAGGCGTAATCGCTTTATCCGACGAAATTAAGATTGAAAGCAAAACGACGATTGCCGAGCTAAAAAGTTTGGGCGTAGAAGTCGTAATGTTGACGGGCGATAACCACGCGCCCGCCGAAGCCGTCGCACGAGCGGTCGGAATTACCGAAGTCAAAGCCGAGCTGCTTCCCGAACGCAAAGCCGACGCGATTCGACAGCTTATGCAAAAATACGGCGCAGTGGCAATGGTCGGCGACGGCGTGAACGATGCGCCCGCCCTGGTTTTATCAACGGTCGGCGTGGCGATGGGCGCGGCAGGCTCAGATACGGCGATTGAAGCGGCTTCGATTGCAATTTTGAACGACCGTTTGGAGTTGATTCCGTATTTGATTCGCTTGGGCAGAAAAACGATTTCGACAATAAAAATTAATACGACGCTCGCCGTAGCGACGAAACTCGTATTTATAATTTTAGCGATTTTCGGATTAAGTAGTTTGGCAATGGCGATTTTTGCTGATGTCGGCGTAACGGTTTTGGTAATTCTCAACAGCTTACGGCTGCTTAATTTCGGGACGGATAAATTTCAAGCGGATTAGCAAGGCTCAATATAAATTAATTGATAAATAAATGTTCGGTTTAATTAACCTATTCTTTAGTAAGCAGCAAATTTTTTATGCGAATTTTGCTAATCGAAGATGAAGCGCGGATTTCGAGATTTGTATCGAAAGGCTTGCGCGAAAATTCTTTTGCGGTTGACGTCGCGGCGAGCGGAGAAACCGCGCTTTATCAAGTTTCGATTAACGACTACGATTTAATAATTCTCGATGTGATGATTCCCGCACCGAATGGTTTCGAGGTTTGCCGCCGGATTCGTGAAAACAAAAATCGCGTTCCCGTTTTGATGTTGACGGCGCGTGACGCGGTGGAAGACCGCATCAAAGGTTTAAATTTGGGTGCGGACGATTATCTGACCAAGCCGTTTGATTTCGGCGAACTGCTGGCTCGGATTCGCGCTTTGCTGCGGCGCGGAAACGCTCTGCTTGAAGCTAAAATTATAATTGCCGATTTGGAAATTGACACGCAGGCGCAGAGAGTTTGGCGCGGCGACACGGAGATTATTTTAACTACTAAGGAGTTTGCCTTACTCGAATTTCTGGCGCGTGAACGAGGGCGCGTCGTCGGGCGCGAAGAAATCTCAACGCATGTTTGGGACGAAAATTTTGATTCGTTTTCAAATTTAATCGAAGTTTATATTAATCGTTTGCGGCGTAAAATTGATTTGCCCGAAAAAATTCCCCTGTTTCACACAAGGCGCGGCGCGGGTTACGTTTTGCAGGATTTCTCGAAAAATAAAAGCGATGTTTAATTCCGTGAGAATGCGTTTGACGTGGTGGTATGCAGGCGTTCTTGCGCTCGTGCTAATTTCGTTCGCCGTTTCAACTTATCTATTTTTGAGTTATACGATCAATCGCCAAACTAATGAAACTTTGCGGGAAATTTCGCGCACTTTTGCGGATGTCGTCAAGCGCGAACAAGCGGACGAGGACGAAAAAACGGCAGACGATTTTGACGCGATTAATGAAGCGGTGGACGATTTAAATTTTAGAAACTATCGAATTTTTGTTTTCGACCGGCGACAGAAACTTATCGCTCCGACAAACTTAACGCCGAATGAAGCGAATTTATCGGGCGAGAGTTTAGCCAGACTGCAAAACGATTTTTCAGACGAATTACAAGATTCGGCTTTCTCGATAATCGAAGAGAACGGCGTTGGCTTCCGCGTTTTTGCCGACAAACTAATTCTCGATCAAGAAAATTTCAGTGTTTCAGTTTCACATTCGCTTAATGAAAACGAAAAACTTTTAGCGAGATTTCGTAATGTTTTGTTTGTTTCCGTACCGCTTGCGATTTTGCTGGCGAGTTTTGGCGGTTATTTTCTGGCGCGAAAAAGTTTGTCGCCCGTCGTTGCGATGAGCGAAACGGCTTCAAACATCGGCGCGAAAAATCTGCACGAGCGTCTGCCGATTGAAAACGAGCGCGACGAACTCGGAAAACTTGCGCAGGTTTTTAACCGTTTATTAAAACGGCTCGATGAATCTTTCTCACAGCAAAAGCGTTTTATGGCGGACGCTTCGCACGAACTCCGCACGCCGATTGCGATTGTGCGCGGCGAAACGGAAGTTGCGCTCTCAAAAAACGAAAGAACGGCAACGGATTACCGCGAATCTTTGTCAATCGTGCAAGCCGAAAGCAAGCGCATGTCGCGTCTGGTTGAAGATTTATTTACGCTTGCCCGCGCCGACGCAGGGCAAATTTTACTCGTCAAAACCCAGTTTTATTTGGACGAACTGCTTCAAGATTGCGTTCGCGCCGTGAAAAGTTTGGCGGAAAAACGCGATGTGCGACTTGCGCTCGAAGCCGAAATGGAAATGCCTTTTCACGCTGATGAAGAATTCGTTCGCCGTTTATTTTTGAATCTTTTGGACAACGCCATCAAATTCACGCCGCCAAAAGGCTCGGTTATAATCCGCGCCGAAATCTCCGACAATTCATATTTAATTACTGTCAGCGATACGGGTAAAGGAATTTCAACGGAAGACAAGGCGCATATTTTCGAAAGATTTTATCGTGCCGACAAAGCGCGTTCGCGCGACGAAAACGAGAGCGGCGCGGGGCTTGGTTTGTCAATCGCGCTGTGGATTAGCGAGGTGCACGACGGCACGCTCCGATTGCAAAATTCGGATGCGGACGGCTCGACGTTTCTCGTTAAATTTCCCGTCAAATAAAAGAGCGAAAATTTTTTGCGCGTTAATCTTACGTTTATCTTTTGTTTGCTAGACTGTTTTTACAAACCACAAGTTTGAATAAATTTTAGGAGTTAAAAAATGAAAAGATTATCAATAATAGTCGCAATAGTAATCGGCTTGATGTTCGGCATCAACCCTGTTAATGCACAGACAAAAAAAATCGGAATGGCGAAAGCTAGAGCAATCGCCGCGAAGCAAGCCGCCGGAAAAATCGAGAGCAGCGAACTGGAAAAAGAAGGCGGCAAGTGGATTTATTCGTTCGACATTCGCAACGGCAAAGGTACGATTACCGAAGTAAATGTTAACGCTTATACGGGCGCAATTGTGAAGGTCGAAGAAGAAAACAAAAAAGCGGAAGCCGACGAAAAACGCAAAGAAAAAAGCGAAAAGAAAACTAAATCAGGGAAACAATAAAACTTTGAACGGTTAAAAATTCCGCTGCCGGAAATTAGACAAATGTCCGCAAGTCATCGGCGAGAAGATGATTTGCGGACATTTCAAGTAATTCAGTAAATCAATTTCCTAAATTTTGACAATCGGGGAAAAAGCTGTTCGATTAACATTTATCAGGACAAATTGCGGGGAAGCTGGATAATGCGAAAATTTTTTTTCAAGCGGCGAAGAGAGAGAAAACAGAATCGTCGTTTAATCGTCTTTCCCGCAATTTTTGTATTTTCGGTTGGCGTATGTTTCGCCCAAGTTCCAACGCCGACCGCCACGCCGAGTATAACCAATCCGCAAAGTGCTGATACGACATCGCCGGTTACGCGCGACCAAGCGATTCAAATGACGCTCGCGCAAGTTTCGACTTATAATCAAACGCAGCTTAACGAACGACTCGCGGCTGAAGACATCAGGCAATCGAGAGCCGCACTGCTGCCGCGAATCACAGCGAATCCGACCGTGATTTACACTTCGCCGTCGCTCGCCCGACAGGAGAGCGGCTTGCCGCGAAGCCCAAGTTTTCTGGGCGCAAACGCGATTACCGAATATCAAGGCTTAGTAACAGCGGCGGGCGAGATTGATACTTCCGGCAGATTGCGAGCGACCATCAGACGCAATCAAGCATTGCTCGAAGCGGCGCGAAACGGAACGGAAGCGACGCGGCGAACTTTGATTGGCAGCTTGGACGAAGCGTATTTAAATCTAGGTTTGGCGAGTATCAAGCGACGTGCGGCGGAAGAGAATTTACGCATTGCAAGCGAGTTTGAAAATCTAACAAAAATTTTAGTTTCGGGCGGGGAAGTCGCGCCGATTGACACGGTTCGCGCCGGGGTTCAAACCGCAACAAGACGCGATGAATTAAGCCAAGCCCAACTTGCTGAACAGCAAGCCGCCGATGCGCTTCGCGTTTTTATCGGCTACGATTTTTCGCGTCCCGTTTCTGTAACGGATTTGCTGACGAGCGTTCCTGATTTGACGGAAATCGAACGACTAACGTCTGACGCGGGCACAACCCGACCGGAAATCGCGCAGCTCTTCGCCGCGCAACGCGCCGCCCGCGAAGACATAAAAATTGCGCGGGCTGAACGCCGCCCGCAACTGACATACTTTCTCGACGGCGGTTTTATTTCCGATTCGCTCCGTCCGAGAAGCATAATAGATTCGCTGGGCGGGCGGGCGACGGTCGGCGTTACAATTCCGCTTTTCGATTTCGGCGCGAGCCGCAGCCGCCAAACGCAAGCCGAACTGCGGGCGCAAAGCGCAGAGCAATCGAGAATTTTTGCCGAGAGAATCTTGGCGCAACAATTTAATTCGGCATTGCTGCAAGCGCGAAGTGCGCGAGAACGCATTCGACTGTTAGGCGAAAATATCAAAAATGCGGAAAAAGTCGTCGAGGTTTCGACGCTTCGTTACCGGGCGGGCGAAGCACCGATAACGGAAGTTACCGACGCGCAAACGTCGCTCATCGCGCAACGCGCCGCGCTTTATCAAGCTATTTTCGATTACCAAATTGCGTTGGCGCGACTTCGGCAAACGGTTGGAAAATGAAATTAACGGAAAGTGGAAAATGGAAAACGGATAATGGAAGAGTCGAAAGAAACAACCGAAGAACTGATACCGTCTGACGAAACTTCATTGAACGAAGAGAAACTCGCCGACGAAGATTTGCGCGAGGAATTGGATGAAGAGGCGGATGAAGAATCAGATGAATCTTCCGCGCCAAAGTCGAAAGCTGGAATAATCGTTGGCGTTGTACTGCTCGCGCTGTTTGCTTTGCTAGCGTGGTATTTTTATTTCGGCAAAGCGCAACCGGCGGACGAAACGGCAACCGAAGCTGATAAAACTGAGATAGTCGTCAGCGTGCGCACGACACAAGCCGAAACGAAAACAATTTCAGCGGAAATTTCCGCCGTCGGCACAATTTTCCCGCTTCGCCAAGCTGTTGTCAGCGCCAATATGAACGGGCAAATTAAAGAAATGCGGCTTTTGAAAGATGCTCTTGTCAGGCAGGGAGAACTGATTGCGCGGATTGATACCCGCGATTTGCAGGCGCAACGCGCCGAAGCAGTTGCGGCTTTGAGTGAAGCGAAATTGAATTTACAAAGTTTAACGAAAAGCGCAATTCCCGCCGCCGAAGCGCAAAATCAGAAAGATTTGGCGGACGCAAACGCCGCCGTGACGAACGCTCGCGCTTTGGTTGAGCGGCGCAAAATTTTGTATGAAAAAGGCGGCATTGCGCTTAAAGATCTGCAAGACGCGCAACTCGTTTTAACTAACGCTGAAGACGGTTTGAGGTTGGCGCAACGCTCGACAAATTTGCGAAATTCCGCGACCAATCCGCTCGATACGGCGACGGCAAACTCGAAAATTCAACAAGCCGAACAGCGTATCAAAACCCTTGACGCGCAGACGAGTTTGGCAGAAGTTCGTGCGCCTTTGACCGGCTTCGTAATTGAGCAAACGCAGTTTTCAGGCGAATATGCAACGTCCGGCGGAAAACTTTTGACGATTGCCGACACCGGCGAGATTATTGTTAAAGCAAACTTTGCCGATACTGTTGTGCCTGACGTAAAAGTCGGCGACAGCGCGGCGGTTTTTCCCGCCGACCTCGCGGGCGAGCAGATGAGCGGAAAAGTTTCGCAAATTTCGCGCTCAAGCGATGTGCAAAATCGAGCCGTCGAAATTTGGGTAAGATTATTAAACGACGCGGGACGACTTCGCCTCAATAGCGCGGCGGAAGTTCGTATTGCCACCAAAACGCAAAACGATGCGGTCGTCGTTCCTGTCGCCGCCGTTACCCTCGAATCTTCCAATGAAACTTCCGGCACGGTGATAACTGTTGACAAGGACGACATTGCGCACGAAACGAAGGTTGAAATCGGTCTGAAAACAAAAGACGAAGTGCAAATCGTTGAAGGTTTGAAAGACGGTGAACGAGTTATCGTCGAAGGCAATTTGGGTTTGACGGACGGTACAAAAGTCGAAGAAAAACAGGACGAAGCGGCAAAAGACGTGCCGAATTCAAATCCAAAAACGGCAGAGAAATGAAAAAGTTTCGGTAGAGTTTCAAATTTTATGATGAGTAATTTTCGGATAAATTTCTTCGGAATAGTTGATAGCTGATAGCTAATAACTGATAGTTTTTTCGTGCTTAAGTTTTTAGCTATCAACTATCAGTTATCAGCTATTCCGAAGTGTTTTCCTTTATCCTAAATTGTGAAACTCCATCGAAGTTTCAAATGCCCATTAATCGTAATTTTTGTTAATAGTGGTAGATATGAATCTCGCGCAGTTTGTTTCCAATCAATCGAAAGCCGTTATGGTGCTGGTTGTTCTGCTGTGCGTCGGCGGACTTTATGCCGCTTATCAATTACCGACGGCGATTTTTCCGCAAACGGATTTTCCGCGCGTCGTTGTCGTCGTGGACAACGGCGTGATTCCCGCCGAACAGATGCTCGTTTCCGTTACGCGCCCGATTGAAGAAGCGATGAACGGCATTCCCGGCATCGCGCGAATCAAATCGGCGACGGGACGCGGCTCATGCGAGATAAATTTGTTTTTCGATTGGAACACGAATGCAAAAGAAGCGCTCCAACTTGTGCAGGCGCGGCTTGCCCAAGTCTCGCTTCCGCCAACGGCTCAGATTCGCCACGTTGAGCGTCTGACTTTCGCCGTTTTCCCCGTCATAAGTTACAGCCTCACTTCTGGCAAACACACGCCCGCCGAATTAAACGATTTGGCGACTTACACTATAAAACCGCGTCTGGCGCGGCTCGCAGGCGTTTCCGACGTTCAAATTTCCGGCGGAAAAACGCGCGAATTTCACGTTAAAGTTTCGGCGGAAAAATTAAACGCGCATAATGTTTCGCTCGGTCAGGTTGCCGATGCAGTGAAAAATTCAAACATCTTAGCTTCGCCCGGATTGCTCGACGAAAACCACCAACTCGAACTCGCGCTCGTCAGTGGACAAGCGACCACGCCCGAACAACTAAATTCAATTGTCGTCGCCGTCGTCGGCAATGTTCCGGTAACGATTGCAGATGTCGCAGCCGTCGGCGAAGGCGCAGAACCGAATTACACAATCGTCAATTCCAACGGTCAAAACGCCGTTCTAGTTGACGTTTTGCGCCAGCCGGAAGCGAACACTAACACCATGACGGACGCGGTGAAAGCTGAACTCGCTTTGATAAATAAACAACTTCCCAACGACGTAAAACTTACGCTTTACTACGACCAATCGCTGCTCGTGCGTGATTCAATAACCTCCGTCCGCGACGCAATTTTGCTCGGACTGCTTCTTTCCGTAGCGATTCTCTACGGCTTTTTGCGAAATTGGGGAACAACTTTCGTCGCCGTGCTGGTCATTCCGGTAACGATTTTGACGACTTTTTTGGCGATGTATCTGGTCGGGTTATCGTTCAATTTGATGACGCTCGGCGGCGTGGCGGCGGCGATTGGACTGGTGATTGACGATGCGATTGTCGTAGTCGAAAACATTTTCGCGCATCTTGTTCGCGGCGAAAAAAAGAGTGTCGCGCTTAAAAACGCGATTTCCGAAATCACGATTCCGATTATTGGCTCGACCGTTACGCCGGTCGTTGTCTTTCTGCCGCTTGCCCTTCTTAACGGCGTAACCGGCGTTTTCTTTCGCTCGCTGGCTTTGACGATGACGGTCGCGCTTTTAACTTCGCTTGTTTTGGCATTAAGTTTTACGCCGGTTCTCGCCGAAAAATTTATTAAAGTTAAACGCAAAAAAACTGACGAACTGCACGATGCAAACGGTTTTGTAATGACGGCAATTCTTAGCGTTTACGAAAAGGTTTTAGAGTTTTCGCTCGACAATAAATTTCTCATCGGCGTTTGCTCCTTTATTATTTTGGGCAGTTCATTTTTTCTTTACAATGCGCTCGGCTCGGAATTTCTTCCGGCGTTTGACGAAAGCGCGTTTGTTCTTGATTACAAAACTCCGCCGGGAACTTCTTTGCAGGAAACCGACAAAATTCTGCATCACGTCGAGCAAATTTTGCAGGACACGCCTGAAATTGAAAGCTATGGACGGCGCACCGGCTTACAAATCGGTTTGTCTATCACCGAGCCGAACACCGGCGATTTTATGGTGAAATTAAAACCGAATCACGGGCGCAAAACCGATGAAGTGATTGACGAAATCCGCAAGAAAATTGAGGCGAGCGAGCCTGCTCTGGAAGTCGAGTTTGTCGGAATCTTACTTGATTTAGTCGGTGATTTAACGAGTTCGCCCGCGCCGATAGAAATTCGACTTTTCGGCGAGGACAAGAAAGTTTTATACGAAACGGCTTCGCAGGTCGAAGAATCAATCAAACGAGTGGCGGGCGTGGTTGATACCAATAACGGCGTAATTGAAAGCGGCGCGGCGATTACTTTTAACGTCAACACGGACAGCGCGGCGCGTTTCGCCATCACGCCGAAAGAGATTGCCGATTCGGTGACGATTGCTCTGAGCGGCGACGCTTCGACGGCGATTTTGCAAAATGGCAGATTGATTGCCGTCCGCGTAATTTTGGAAAATGCGACCGCGCAAACGCTCGAAACCTTAAAGACTTTGCCGATTCGTTCGGCTTCGGGCGCATTGCTTCGGCTCGACCAAGTTGCTCAAGTTTCATACGACAACGGACAAACGGAAATCGAACGCGACGGCTTGCGTCAATCGGTCGCGGTAACGGCGCGGCTTTCGGGAAGCGATTTGGGAACGGCGATTGAATCAATCAAAAAACAATTAGCCAAAGACGTAAAACTGCCGCGGGGAATGACGATTGAATATGGCGGACTCTACTGCGAACAGCAAGATTCTTTCAAGGAACTTGCGATATGTTTGGGTTTGGCAATTGCGCTTGTCTTCCTCGTTTTGCTGGTCGAGTTTCGCTCGTTCGCGCATCCGATTGCGATTGTCTGCGGTGCGGTTTTGGCTCTCAGCGGCGCACTTTTCGCACTGTTCGTGACTAGTATCACGCTCAACGTGGTTTCTTTGATGGGAATGATTATGGTTGTCGGAATTGTGGCGAAAAACGGAATTTTAATGCTCGATGTCGTCGAAGAATATGTGAAGGAAGGTTTGAATTTGAACCATGCACTTCTGCTTTCCGGTCGCCGACGTTTTCGTCCGGTTCTGATGACTTCGCTTGCTGCGATTTTAGGTATGTTGCCGCTTGCGCTGGCGTTCGGCACAGGTGCGGAACTTCTTCAACCGCTCGCCGTCGCGGTTATCGGCGGTTTGGCGGTCGCACTTCTTTTCTCCCTTATCGTTACGCCAACGGTTTATTCAGCGTTGAAGCGGCGAACTGATAAATAATGAAGGCACAAATGGTAAAAATAGGAAAAGAACGAGCGATGAAAATTTATCACTCGTTCTTTTCCTATTTTCCTTTTTTCCTTAGCAAATTAACGATTCGGCGAAGAAGCCTGAATGGTAACTGTTGAACCGGCTCTTAACTGCAAATCATCTTTGCCCTGCACAATAACCGAGCCGGCACCTGCGCCGCCGCCGATAATCGCGCCGATTGCAGCACCTTTTCCGCCGCCGGCGATTGCGCCGATAATCGCTCCGACACCGGCACCGATGCCGCCGCGCTTGACGGTTTCTTTTGTTTGACTGTTGCCTTTCGCCGTGCCTTCCGCATCAATTTTAACGAGTTTGCCGTTTTCATCGGTGGCAGATTGCAGGAATCCGGCAAAGTCATAAGTTTGCCCGTTCGACAACCTAATGCGCTCGAAATTAAATGTGATTTGCGAATTTCCCGAAACTTTGCCGGAACGATTAACGCCCGAAATATAGCCTTCGATAATCGCGCCGCGATATTCGTTCGGCGATTGGACGACCAGCTCGAAACGGTCATTATTTTGCGAAACTTTCGTATCAATATTTTTTTCCAAAACGCCCGTTAAAATCGTTCCGTTCGGCACGATAAAATCGCCTGTTCGTCCCGTTCGGGTAGTTGGATAATTATTCGAGGAAGTGTTTCGATTATCCTGCGAATCATTGCTCGAATAAGTCCCGTCGTCGTTATAATTCGGATTGTTATCAAATCTCGCTACCGAATCGGTTTTTTCATAAATGCTTTCGGCGAAAACTGTTTGGCGCAGATAATTAGTTGTAACGCGCCGCGTTACACGCATCGTTTTACCGCCTTCAATCGAAGCGAAAATAACCGTGTAATCAGTGTCGCCGCCGAGACTTGCAACGGTTAATTCTTGACCGCGAAGCGTCGAGCGAAGGCGAAGCGTTCTGCCGTCGGCGAGTTTTTCGGTGCGGTCGCGTCCGTCTGCCGTAAAAGTTATTTGCGGCGCGTTTGACGAAGCCAACGTGACGGAAGAGCCGCGGACTTCAATTATTACTTGTTCGGGCGATTGAAGTTTGTTTTCCAAATCGCTTTGCGCGTTCGGGTTGTTTTGGACGTTGCCGTCACGAATAGCGCGGTCGGCGATGTCGCGGGCATCTTCGCTTCGAGACGCGTTGAGTTTATAAGTTCCCGTCAAACCGTAACTGTTAGAGGAATTTGAACGGGTTGCCGGATAATTATTCGGGTTAGTATTGTCGTTCGGATACGTTTGATTTCCGTCATTCCAATTCCAAGCGACTTGGTAATTTGAAGCCAACCGCTTAAGCAAAGTGCGAATGCTCGCCCAATCTTTTTCCGCCGTCGCAGCGAGACGTTTGCCAATCAAAAAATCGTTGACGCGTTTCGCTGCCGATAAAACGTCCCGCACATCGTCGGCATTTTCGCGTCGTCTTTGAAATTTATCCTCAAATTTACCGAGACTCGTTTCAAAATCCCGCAAATTACCATTAATTTCCGTTTGCTCATCGCGGGAAATCGCATTTCTGCTCGATTCGTTGTCAAGACTATATTTGAAATCGTCAACTTTTGAATTCAAACTTCGCGTAATGTCGCGCACATTGCGTTCGTTGCGAATTCCCTGCGCGCCGGCTTGCGCGGCGAAACCGAAAATCATAAAACCAATTATTAAATAACTTGAAAACACGACTTTGAATCTGCTCATTACTTTTCTCCTTTTTGAAATTTTTCGATTAGAAAAACTCGAACTGACATTTGCTGAAAATTAGAAGCATTTCGGGTGCCAAAAGGTTTGTCGAAACTTCAAATTTTAGTATTGAGTTTTTCAAACTTGTGCTAAAATTCCGCCAAGCATTTCTCGATTCGGTAAAAATTCAATGGCAAACCAAATTTACAAAGCGACCGTGCAATACGCGGGCGATGAATTTTTCATCGGCACAACGCCGAGCGGTCATGCGCAAACTATTGATACGAAAGGGACGCGAAAGTCTGCGCCGACACCGATGGAAATGTTGCTCGTGTCGGTTGCCGCTTGTACGGCGGCAGACGTGATTTCCATTCTTGAGAAGAAGCGCCAGAATGTCAGCGACTATAAAATAGAAATAAAAGGCGAGCGGCGCGAAGAATATCCGCAAGCGTTCGTCAAGTTTCACGTTCACCATATCGTATATGGACGCGACGTTTCCAAACAATCCGTCGCTCAGGCGATTGAACTTTCCGACACGAAATACTGCAGCGTCGCCGCGACCGTTCGACCGACGGCGGAAATACAGACGAGTTTTGAAATTATCGAAAATTAAATTGCAGGAAAATAATGCGTTCAAAAATCACACTTAAAATGTTAGGTTCCGCGCTTCTTTTATTTGTTTTGGGAAGCGCGGGCGCAACGGCTGCAAAAACGGCTGACACGCCCGAACAAACGGCGCAAAGTTTTTATCAATGGTATTTAAAAGAAATTAACGCCAACAAAAGTCCGCGTGATAAAAAGGACATTTTTCAAAAATCTGTTTCCAAACGTTTGAGCAAATGGATTTATTCGCCCGCTTACGAAGAATACGGCGCGGATTATTTTATAGACGCGCAGGACTTAGATGAAAATTGGCAAGTTACGACGACCAAAGCCGTCATCAAGGGGAACAACGCGACGTTGAAAGTAATGTTAGCTGCGCCGAGAGGGAAAAAATCACTTTTCAAACAAACTTTGCAGATAAAAATGGTAAAAGAAGGTGGCGCGTGGAAGATTGACAGCGTGAACAATAGAGAATTGTCCGCTTGATAAAGGAGAAATCCATATGAAAAAAAGATTAATAATTTCTTTAATTTTTGTGTTAGCACTCGGCGCGAATCTTTTCGCGCAAGGCGATGATTTAAACACCGAACGAAATCAAGGTTGGAAGGAATTCAGCCGTAAAAATTTTGACAAAATTGATTTCACGAAGAAGAAAATCACTAAAGCCCAACTTGGTAACTCACCTTACGCAGATGATTGAAAAAGGAGTAAAATTTTTGCATGGACGAAATAGCAGAAATCTACTCGGATTATTTGATCGCATCATTTGGATTGACAACGGCGACAGGTTTGAGCAACTTACTTG
>MWYZ01000016.1 GCA_002050365.1 Acidobacteria bacterium 28-1 | reverse complement strand
TAACAAATTTCATCAGTTCGCAGGGCATAGTGAGTCTCCTTTTGACTTTTCTTTGGTCAGAAATATCAAAATCAACTTACTTGCTCTGCGTTTCGTTTTCAAATATCAAATTGGATAAAGTCGAGCTTAGAACGTTACAAATTTATTGAAACGCAAATCAACGCATATCCGATTAAACTATTGTGCCGGGTGATGCAGGTTAACCGCTCTGCTTATTATGTTTATGCGCGAGGCGAGACTCATCGGGAAAGCCCTTCGAGAATCAATTGTGTCGCCCGCATCAGTTCGCCGTTCGCGTCGCAAAGTTGGATGTGCCTAACGATGAGCCGCCCGTTGTCGGATTCGCTGACAACGCATTGACTGCTACCAACGCGAAGTTACCAGTTCGAGGGTCGCCGCCCAATGCGTTTGTTGTATTATTATTTTCCGTGATAACCGCTGGACCAGCCGGCACGAGAATGTTCGAGGTGCGGAATCCAGCGCGCACCGAGACGTTGATCGGTTTTGGTATGTTCACACCGGTAATCGTGAAATTGAAGACCCTGTTTGCCAAGTCTCCGGTATTCGTTGCGGTGGTTAGGACTCGTTTACAAATTTCCAAGTTACCGGTGTCGCCATTTGGTGTCGGCGTCGCTATTGGTGTTGGTGATGGACTTATACATTGAGATGCGTCAACCGTATTGCTATCCAACGTCACCGCACCATTTAGCGCTAAGGCTCTTCCGGCGATGATATTTGCGTTAGTATTTAGTGTGATACAGATAAAAGGGAGAGATAAATTACTGCATCCACGATCCTAATAAATTCATTGCAAAAAACTTTGGTAATTTTGAAAAATAAAGGTCAGTTCCGCGCGGAACTATGAGGCATAAATACACCTGTCTCAGTTTCACATCATTATTTGTCAATAAAGTAATGCGAATTATTTTAAGTAGTCGTTCACAATTAGACTTAACTATCTTGTGATTAGTTAAATGTTGGAGCAAACAGACTTATGTTGTTTATGACTAAAAGCTCGAATTGATATAGGTAATCATAATTGTGAACGACTACTTAGAAAAGGTAAAATAAGGCTGGTAGTAAACTATATTATTGCCTTATTTTACCTGACGGAGACCTTCTTACCTTTCTACTTTCAGGGCAACATCAATCAAGAAAGGCGGCACTCTTAAAATTTGACGACCGGCAGGCACTCTGTCGGTGAGAATAACGCGACCCGTAGCTGGCTCAATCCAAGTTAGTGTTCCGGCGCGCCTTAAATCAACGGTAACGGTTATATCGCTCGTCGCGCTTGTGTGATTCGTGAAAGCGTGGAGATAAGCGAAATATGTTCTTGAAGAACTCAGGGCTGAGGCGCGAACTAAATTCGGGTTGCTGACCGAGATATTGGCAATTCGCGCATCGGCCGGTACTTGCCCCGTAAAATCCGTTAAGACTCTGATATAGCCGCGGGTGGTTACGCCCAAATAAGCATTTGAAACGCTGTTCGGGTTTGAATAATTCATAATAAAACTACTGTTCCAAAAAATTATCGAGCCTTCAGCAAAAAATGCCGACCACGTTGCTAGACGGTTTCGCAAATCCGATGTCGCATCCCAATTAACCACAACATTGCCGTATTCGCCGATGATCACCGGTTTTCCGAAACTCTTCCAATTGATAATGTTATCGTAAGTCTCCCTGTCAACATCGAACTGACTGGCAGACGTGTAAAAATGCGGCGAAGTAATATCCAGTGCAGCAATATCGCGCACCTGCGGCGAATTTGAATAAACGAAGCTGGTGGTAACCGGATGACGGTTCGGGTCATTCGCCTTGATATAATTGGCAACCAAAGTCAGATCACTGTCCGAAGCGGTTGACTCGTTGGACACTTCCCAAATGTCCACACTACTTCCGTAGCGGTCAATAACTCTCCTAACGTATGCTAAGCCGTTTGCGCTGGTATCGACGTTGTTATTAAAAAAGACCAACTGAATACGAAAGCCATACTGGTTCAGTTTGCTGACGAGCAAATCGCCTTGCGACCAACTATATTCTGAATCTAAATTAAATGAACAATTGCCGATACTCCACCGAAAGAGATTAAAGCCGGCGTCGCGGTAGGCAGATAAATAAGTATCAATATCGGTTCTATCCCCGTGCGGGCCTGCGAGTTGGCTAGGTCGGCCGTCAAAGCCCCAATTAGCGAGCACGGAGCTGCCGTCTACGCCAACACAATCACCGATGCCAATCGGATAAAACGGTTTGCCACGCGTGTCAACAAAGCGATACGGATTGTCAGGATTGACACGAATAAAGTCCGATGAATTTGATTTCACCGGCAGAGCAATGGTTGAATAATTTGAGAGCAAAACCACGCCCAATATCACTAAAAACTGTATTAATTTCTGCATCACTTTCTCCTTTATTTACTGCTTGTAATAAAACTTCTTTTTTTGAAAAGTGGACTATTCCACTATTAGTGAGAAACATTCTCGCAAATGATTCTTATGCCTAAATACTTTTTAGTAGGGACACATTTCGGAAAAATAGATTAAAACGAAAATACTAATTTCCTCAACAATTAACCACTACAAAAACGCTTTGGAGAGAGAACTCGGAAACCTAAAATTTCTTTTGTAAAATCATTAATAATTTGCCAAAGACACAATAAATAAGTTGTAAAATTTTAAAAGCTGAAAGTTTATTTAATTGACTCGGGCTTGTATTTAATTTACCCGATTAAAAGGCGGCTGTCGGTGCGCTGATACACTTCTATTTTGTTTTTGTTGGCTGGTTTTTGACTGGATAAAAGAGCGTTTAGAAATCGTGATGATCAGCGAAAGTGGATTTTAAGCTAATGCTCTACGGTTGCCTGTGTGTTTAGCGCGTGATGAAATTCTAATCAAACCTTTATACAGGATTGATGTTTATTCTTTCGTGTGTTATCGCACATACGAGTTTCTTTTCTTTTATAATGCTTCATATTCGGTTATTTATTATTCGTCTTGACTATTTTCTAAAAACAAAAGAAAAAGATGTCCGCTGCCGCCAACTCATACGATGCGCTGAAAAATCATCTGCTCGCCGCTCTGCCCGCCGATGAATTCCTGCGCGTCCAATCCAAGTTAGAGCCATTGTCTTTTAAGCTCGGTGAGTTCTCTGTGAATCCGGCGGTAAAATGGATTATGTCTATTTCCCGACGACGGCAATTGTTTCAATGCTTTGCCAGTCAACTTAACTACGTACAAACCTGTATAATAGAAAATTATGCAAAAAGTTTCAGTTGTCATCCCGACTTACAATTACGCACATTTTATTGCTGAAGCGGTTGAGAGCGTCTTGGCTCAAACTTTTCCGATATTTGAGATTATCGTGGTGGACGACGGTTCAAGTGATAATACAGAGGAAATTATCGTAAAATTTGGTGATAAAGTTAAATATATCAAACAAAACAATGGCGGCGTTGGGTTAGCGCGAAACACGGGCGTAAAGAATTCCGGCGGCGAATTTATTGCCTTTCTCGATGCCGACGATATTTGGTTTCCGCAGAAAATAGAACATCAAATACAATTATTTCAAACTGATGACAAAATTGGCTTAATTACGACTGGTATGCGCGAATTTTACCAAAAAGGAAAGACCGTGCATATTTATTCTGATGGAAAAAATGGTTGGTGTGCGGAAAGCCTTCTGTTGCTTGAGCCGGTGGTAGTTGGTCCGGGAAGCACGACTTTGGTAAAACGAGAAGTTTTTGAACAAATCGGCGGATTTGACGAAACTAAAGAACTGCATCCTTGGGAAGATTGGGAGTTTTGCTATCGGGTCGCGCGCGAATTTAGATTAGCTTTTCTGCCTGAAATTTTGGTCGAATATCGAAATCACGGCGGCAACGGACATTTGCAAATACCACGTTTTGAACGTGCCATGAATTTGGCATTTGAGAAAATTTTCAATGATAATGCTTTAGAAATTCAAAAACTAAAAGGACAATCGTATGGAAATCTGCACAAAATTTTAGCCGGTTCTTATTTTCAAAACCGACATTACGGAAAATTTATCAAACATTCCCTTAAAAGTGTGTGGTTAATGCCTAAAAACATCAGCCACTTTCTTGCTTTTCCGCTTAGAAGATTTAGAAGGAGTTATGAAAACAAATCTGCTTGAAGTTACAAAGCATGATTTTCAAGATTTTGAAATTATCGTGATTAATGATGGCTCGTTAGACAAAACGGCGGAAATTGTTAACTCTTACGGGTTTTCTGTGCGATGTATTCAAACGACGAACGGTGGGGTTTCGAGAGCTAGAAATCTCGGAATTAATAATGCTCTCGGCGAATATATCGCGTTTCTTGATTCGGATGACCTGTGGGAACCGACTAAATTAGAAAAACAAGTTGTGTTGCTTGACGAAAATCCGAACATCGGACTTTGCTTCACGGCTCTTGAGCGCGTTGACCAGAACCTAAAGCTGATTGGTAAAACTGAGGCGCATAACTATCCTGATTTTTGTGAGGCATTATTGTTATATTCGTGTGTCGTTACCGGTTCGTGTTCATCGGTAATGTTACGGACTAGAATTGCCAAACAAACCGAAGGCTTCGATACCAGTTTCACTAATTACGAAGATTGGGAGTATTGGCTGCAATTGAGCTTGATTACCGAATTTGCTTCCATTCCAGAATATTTAGTTAAATACCGGACGATAACGGGAAGTGCAAGTTTTAATGAGCCGGCTGTTATAGAACGCAACGTAAAGGGCGTGTTAAATAAATTTTTTGACGCGCCGCAGCTGCCGGAGAAATATGAGAAACTTCGCAATAAGAGCTATAGTAACAACTGGTTAATTTTATCGGGGCAATACTTACACGCAAAAAAATATGCCGACAGTCTGCGTTGTTTGTGGGACGCGCTTCGTCTATATCCGCAAAATATCACCCGTCCGCTAGGCTTGCCTATACGTTGGACAAAACGATTACTGACGAGTAATGTATAAATTTTGACGCAACGGAGACGTTTATGAATGCACCACTCGTTTCAGTAGTGATTCCGGCTTATAACGCTGCCCGGACGCTTAAAGCCACCGTGCAAAGCGTGTTTAAGCAAACAGTTCAGGATTTTGAAATTTTTATTGTTGATGACGGCTCGACGGACGACACGATTGCGGTTGCACGATCAATTGAAGATTCGCGCGTGAAGGTTATCACTCAAGCAAACGGCGGCGCGGCGGCGGCGCGAAACACCGGAATTAAATCGGCTAAAGGTAAATACGTCGCAATGCTTGATGCGGACGATTTATGGATGCCGAATAAACTCGAACGCCAGCTCGCCGTGTTTAATTCCGAAAAAGATGTGAGCGCCGTTCAATCCGGGGTGTATTATGTTAATGACAATTTGGAGGTAATAAGTGTTGAGAGATGTGTCGAATCAAAAGACATTTTGTATGAAACGCTGGTTTTTGAAAACTTACCCGGTTTGATGTCTACTCTGATTGTTAAGCGCACTGCATTTGAGGAAATCGGTTATCTCGACACGAAACTGGTCATTCTCGAAGATTGGGAACTGGCAATCAGGTTAGCGAGATATTGTAATTTTGCAAGCATCGAAGAACCATTGACGTTATATCGGCAGTTTCCGGGAAACCGCAGCAGAAATGTGAGTATTCATATTGAACCGGGCTACATAATTTTAGATAGACTTTTTAAAGACCCGTCGCTTCCGTCGCATATTAAGAAGCGTGAAAAACAAATTTACGCAGCCTTTTACACAATGCTTTGCGGCGGTGCTTTTAGGCGCGGCAGATACGGCGAATCGCTTAAGTGGGGAGCGAAAGCATTTATTTCTTATCCGGCGGCGTTGTATTATATAACTTCTCTGCCTTCAAGAAAGTTACACAGAAAGTTTTCGCGCCAAAACATGCCGCAAGAATACAAACTTGCTCTAAAAAACTTTTCGAACCTTCACACTCTCTATCTTTGCTATTTTGGCTTGCGCGAACCGCTTGTTCAAACACAGGTCTTGCCGTATCTGCGTGAAATCAAAAAATTAGGTAATTTGAAAGTTAGTCTGCTCACGTTTGAACCTAATTTTAAGGAAAAGTGGACGGCTGAACAACTTGAAGCCGAAAAGAGAGAACTTGCCGGAGAAGATATAAATTGGTATTGCCTGCCGTATCATAAGCGACCTTCCGTTCCCGTCACTCTTTACGACATTTTATGCGGTGCCTGGTTCACCTGGAAAATGATTCAGCGCGAAAAAGTTGACATTCTCCACGCCCGTGTTCATATTCCGGCAATAATGGGCGCAGTTGCCAAAAGGTTTTCATTCGATAGAAAGCCGAAACTGCTTTTCGATATTCGCGGATTTTTTCCTGAAGAATATACCGATGCGGGAATTTGGAAGAAAAACGGTTGGATTTATCGTGGAGTCAAGCGAATTGAAAAATGGCTTTTGAGAGAATCAGACGGGTTTGTTGTTTTAACGGAAAAAGCGCGTGAAATTTTGTTTCCCGAAAGCCGGGAAAAAGGTTTTGACAAATTCGGCAGACCGGTTGAGGTTATTCCTTGTTGTGTTAATTTAGCTCGTTTTGAAAGCGCAAATGATGTTTCGAGAAATAAAGTAAGAAAAAATTTAAATATTGAAGACAGGAAAGTAATTGTTTATGTCGGTTCATTCGGCGGTTGGTATTTAACGAAAGAGACGGCTGATTTTTTTGGCGCGGCAAAAGAAAAATATCCGAATGTTTTTGCTTTAATTTTGACCCAAAGTCCGACTAAATTAATCAAGCCTTTGCTTGAAAATCGCGGATTTAACGCGGAAGATTTTTTGATTACACAGGTTTTGCCAAAAGAAATTCCGCTTTATCTCGGTGCGTCTGACGTTGCAGTTTCTTTTATAAAATCCTGCTATTCAAAACAAGCATCTTCGCCAACCAAGAACGCTGAGTATTTAGCTTGCGGATTGCCGGTAATTGTTAATAGCGGAGTCGGCGATACTGCCGAAATAACTGTTGAAGATAAAACAGGTGTTATTATCGAAGAATTCAATCGTGAAAATTACCGGAAAGCATTTATCGAATTAGAAAAACTGTTAGAGAATAAAAAGAGCCTTACCGAAAGATGCCGAGAAAGTGCCGAAGCAAGATTTGATTTGCAAAGCGTCGGCGGCGCCAGGTATCAAAAACTTTACCGCAGGCTTTTAGCAAAAGATTAATCAAGATGAACGTTTTGGGATTATGCTCCTATCCGATTGAATCAGCCGCAACCCGCTATCGTTTGATTCAGTTCGTTGAGCCATTAGCACAAAAGGGAATTAATTTAGAAGTAAGTGCGTTTCTTGACAGCGAGCAATTTAGCCTTTTGTATAAGAATAAATCACTGTTTCAAAAAGCCTTTGGGATTTGGAAACCGCTGCTGCATCGTTTTTCGGAATCTTTTGAGATGCAAAAATATGATTTGCTTTTAGTTCAGCGCGAAGCAATGTTTTTTGGTCCGGCTTTTTTTGAGCGGCTTTTTCAACAGATAGGACAAACTCCTCTGATTTTAGATTTGGATGATGCAACATATATAAGCTATGTTAGCCCGACTTACGGCAAACTTGGAAGTTTTTTTAAGTTTTTCGGCAAGACTGATAATTTGATAAGCCGTGCCGATGCGGTAATCTGCGGAAATCGTTTTATCGCGGAATATGTAGAAAGAAAGGGAACAAAGACAGTGGTTGTTCCTACGGTGGTTGATACGGACAAATTTCGTCCGATTGAAAAGGGAAATGAAGTTCCGGTAATCGGTTGGATCGGAACACATTCGACTTTTCCTTGGCTCGAATCTCTTTTTCCGGTTCTGCGGGAGTTATCAAAGAAATATGATTTCACCTTAAAAATTGTCGGCGCGGGAAAAGATAAAGTTGAAGTTGAAGGAATAGCATTGGAAAACTTAAAATGGAGTCTTGCGCGGGAAGTTGAAGATTTTCAATCTTTAGACATAGGACTTTATCCGATTGAAACAAGTAGTTCGGCAAATCAGGAATGGCTGTTGGGAAAATCGGGATTTAAAGCGATTCAATATATGTCAATCGGTATTCCGTTTGTCGTTACGCCGATTGGAGTTTGCGCCGAACTTGGAATTGAAAACAAAACTCATTTCGTTGCTTCAACCGAAGAACAGTGGTTTAAAGCATTAAAAGAGTTGTTAGAATCAACAGAGTTGCGCAGACAGATGGGGAGCAAAGGAAGAAAATATGCTCTGGCAAATTTCACCGTGTCGCAGCAAACTGATAAAGTTGCGAACGTTTTCCGTAGTGCAATTGAAAAAGGACAGCAAAAGATTAAAACATAATTTTTATAAAAGATTTAGAAAAGGCAGTTTTATGTATATTTTGGGATTGACAACTATGGGCGATTCAGCCGCGACGCTGATAAACGACGGTGAGATAATCGCGGCGGCGGAAGAAGAAAGATTTTCACGAAAAAAACATCACATCGGTTTTCCTTATAAAGCAATAGAGTATTGTTTGGATTACGCGGGAATCACTTTGAAAGACGTGGAACACGTCGGGCATTACTGGAAGCCTTGGATTTTGCGCCACAAAGCGATGCAAGCGGTAAAATCGGCGCTGATTTCGCCGGCAATGTTTAAAGCGCGAGTCGATAGAGGCGTCGCGCAGGTGAGCGACAGCTACCTGGGAATGTTCAAACATCCGCAACGTCTTCGCGAACGTTTCGGCGCGAGCAATTTTAAATTTCATTTCCTCGAACATCACCAGACGCATGCCGCGAGCGCGTTTTTCGTTTCACCGTTTGATTCGGCGGCAATTTTAACTTGGGACGGAACAGGCGAAGATACGACGACGCTGTTTTCGAGCGGAAAAGATAATAAAATCAAAGTCTTGAAGCGCATTAAACTGCCGCATTCGCTCGGGCAATTTTATTCAGCCGTGACGAATTATATCGGTTTTGATATGTTCGCGGGCGACGAATGGAAGGTGATGGGCTTGGCGGCTTACGGCAAACCGAAATTCTACGATTTCTTTTCGGAAAAAGTCCTGACCAAAAACGGCAGCGGCGATTTTCATTTCAACATTAAAGTTCTCGACCACCATCTAGCGAAGCATTATCAATTTCCCGAAACGATTATCAAAGAAATCGGAAAACCGCGTCTTCCGGGCGAAGAATTAACTGAGCATCATTGGAATATCGCTTCATCGGCGCAGAGAGTTTTGGAAGATACGGCAATTTATCTGGTCAAAGAAATTAAGGAAATGACGGGCGAGGAAAATCTTTGTATGGCGGGCGGTGTGGCGTTTAATTCGGTGATGAACGGACGCATTTTTCACGAAACGCCGTTCAAACGTTTCTATGTTCAATCAGCGGCGGGCGACGCGGGCGGCTCGCTCGGTGCCGCCTTTTACGTCTGGCATCAGATTTTGAACAAGCCGCGCAAATTCGTAATGAATCATTCGTATTGGGGACCGAAATTTTCCAATGCAGAATGTCAAGAGGTTTTGGATGCAGCAAATTTGAAATACGAAACTCTGCCCGATGAAGAATTGCTTCCGCGCATCGCTAAAATGATTTCCGAAGGCGCGATTATCGGCTGGTTTAACGGACGGATGGAATGGGGACCGCGAGCTTTAGGCGCGAGAAGTTTCGTCGCTGACCCGCGCCGCGCTGATATGCGCGAGATTCTTAATCACAAAGTAAAATTGCGCGAATGGTTTCGTCCGCTTGCGCCTTCAATGCTCGAAGAATACGGTCGCGAGGTTTTTGGCGTAGAGCATCACGACCCATTTATGATTACCGTCATTGAAGTTGCCGAAAACTATAAATCGAAAATTCCGGCGGTCGTCCACGTTGACGGCACGGCGCGTCCGCAGATGGTTAATAAAGATGTCAACCCGCGTTATTGGAATTTGATAAACGAATTTCGGAAACTGACCGGCATTCCGATGTTGCTTAATACTTCCTTTAATATTCAAGAACCGATTGTCTGCACTCCGCAAGATGCGGTAAATACGTTTAATAATGCTAACTTTGATGCTCTTGTGTTAGAAAATAATTTAGTCCTACAGGATAAAAAATAAGAATTAAATGAATAAGCGGCTGGCAGTTTTATGTTTTCTTATGGGTATTGCCATGATGCTTATGGCTTTTCCCGAAGGATTTGTTGCTGCAGCAACAGTTTTACTTTGTTCTTTGATGGTTATTTTTATTATTCGCCGACAATTTAAAGAAGATGCTAATTTACTTATTCAGCTTTTTCTAGTTGCTCTTATTGTCAGATTAACTTTCGGGTTGCTAATTCATATCTTCGATTTGCGAGCTTTTTTCGGAGGAGATTCAAGATTTTATGATCGGGTAGGTCAGCGGTTAGTTGAAATATGGTTTGGATATAATATTGAAACAAATGATGCTCTAAGCCAAAAATTTAACACCTCTGATTCAGGCTGGGGAATGTATTACTTGGTCGCAGCGATTTATTCGATTACCGGCAGAAATATTCTCGCCGCGCAATCTTTTTGTGCAGTAATCGGGGCGGCAACCGTCCCGATGGTTTATACATGTGCTCATAAAATTTTTAACAATCGGCGTGTTGGGAAAATTTCCGCTCTTTTAGTCGCGCTTTACCCGGCATTTATCATTTGGTCGGGACAACTACTCAAAGATGGATTGATAATATTTCTTCTTGTTCTGGCAATGACGCTGGTTTTACGCCTTCAAGAAAAGTTTAGATTGTTTGATGTTGTTTTATTAGGATTTTCTCTTTTCGGTATTATTAGCCTTAGATTTTATATTTTTTATATGGCGGCGTTAGCCATCGTGGGAGCTTTTGTCATAGGAACGAGCAATTCTCCACAAGCGATGATGAGGCGAATGAGTGCATTAGTTTTAATGGGAGTTGGTCTGACATATTTTGGGGTAACGAGAGATTCCGGTAGTGACATCGAAAATTTTGCAAATTTAGAGCGTATTCAATCAAGCCGAAAAGATTTAGCAAGTTCGGCGGAATCAGGTTACGGTCAGGATTTGGATGTTTCTACAACCGAAGGTGCTTTTGCTGCTTTGCCGGTAGGGTTGACTTACTTATTGCTGGCTCCTTTTCCGTGGCAGATGACCAATTGGCGGCAGGCAATTACTTTGCCGGAAATTCTTCTCTGGTGGTCTTCAATTCCCTTTTTATTGAGCGGATTATGGTATACGATTAGATATCGTCTGCGAAGTTCAATTCCGATTCTTGTTTTTTCTTTAATGTTAACACTTGCCTATTCAATCTTTCTGGGAAATATCGGCACGGCTTATCGCCAGCGCACACAAATTCAAGTGTTTTTATTTATGTTTATTGCCGTCGGCTGGACACTTTGGCAAGAGCGGAGTGAAAATAAAAATTTGCTGCAGAAAGCGAGAAGAAAATAGTTTGAAAATAAAAATTTAAGCGAAGATTTAGATAAATTCCTCTGCGGGGGCATAAGTAAATATGTGCGGCATCGTCGGATTCACCAGTGCAAACTCACAACCTGTAAACAGGGAAATTTTGGAGCGGATGAATGCTTGCATCGTTCATCGCGGTCCTGACGACGATGGTTTTTACATTCGCGAAAACGTCGGGTTGGCAATGCGGCGGCTTTCGATTATTGACATCGCCCACGGAAAACAGCCGATTCATAATCACGATAAATCGAAATGGATTGTTTTTAACGGCGAAATATATAACTTTCAAGAATTAAAAAAAGATTTAGAAAAGCAAGGCGACAAATTCTACACCAATTCCGATACAGAAGTCATTCTGCATCTTTACGAGAAACACGGCGCGGATTGTGTTCAATATTTGCGTGGAATGTTCGCCTTTGCGATATGGGACGAGCGCGACCAATCGCTTTTCATTGCGCGGGACAGAATCGGTAAAAAACCCCTTCTTTATTCGCATCAGCCGAACGGAGATTTGATTTTTGGTTCGGAATTTCGCGCGCTTTTGCAGCATCCTGCCGTTTCCCGTGAAGTGGATTACGAAGCGATTCATCATTATCTGACTTTCATTTGCGTTCCCGCACCGCTCACCGGATTTAAGCAAATTCGCAAACTCGAACCCGCGCATTGGCTTCGCTGGAAAGACGGGAAAATCGAGACGAAAAAATACTGGACGCTCGATTATTCCAAGAAAATTAAGATTTCGGAAGAAGATGCAATCGAAGAAACAACGCGGATTTTGCGCGAAGCAACGAAACTGCGATTGATTAGCGAAGTTCCCTTAGGCGCGTTTCTTTCGGGCGGCGTTGATTCTTCAATAGTGGTCGCGCTGATGGCGCAGGAAAGCGAAAAAGCGGTTAAAACTTTCTCAATCGGTTTCGAAGAACAAGATTTTAGCGAGCTTAAATACGCGAAGCGAGTTGCCGAACACGTCGGCGCGGAGTACAACGAGTTTATCGTCAAGCCGCACGCTCTGGAAATTTTGCCGGCGCTGGTCGAGCATTATGGCGAACCTTATGCCGACCCTTCGGCACTGGCGACTTACTATGTTTCCCGCGAAACGCGGCAGTTCGTCACGGTTGCCTTAAACGGCGACGGCGGCGATGAAAGTTTCGCTGGTTACGACCGCCATTTTGCAATGCAAATTTCGGAGAAGTATCACCGGATTCCTAGGTTTGTGCGGAAAAATCTGATCGAATCAATAGCTTTGCAGATACCGACCCCAACGGATTTCCGTAATAAGATGGCACGCGCTAAACGCTTTCTGGAAGCCGCATCTCTGCCTCGTGAAGAACGCTACACGCGCTGGATGACCAACTTTGATTTGCAATCGAAAGAACGTCTTTACACGCAAGATTTTCATAATCAAGTGGCGGGCTACGATTCGGTCAAATTTATCGCTAAATACATCAACCGTAATTCCGGCTACAGTATTCTCGACGCGACGCTTTTGACCGACATCAAAACTTATCTGCCCAATGATTTGCTCGTCAAAGTCGACATCGCTTCGATGGCGGTTTCGCTCGAAGCGCGTTCGCCGTTTCTCGACCATAAATTGATGGAATTTGCCGCGACGTTGCCTGACAGCATCAAAGTGAAAGGCAGAGAGACCAAGTATCTGCTCAAAAAAGTGGCAAGCCGACTCGTTCCGCGTGAGGTTATTTACCGGCAGAAAATGGGTTTCGCCGTGCCGATAAATCATTGGTTTCGCGGCAAGATGAGCAAATTCGTTGAGGAAAATCTACTTTCCGAAAAGGCAGTCAAGCGTGATTTGTTCAGAGCGGATTACGTCCGAAATTTGATTACCGAACACAAGGCAGACAAACAGGATAATGCCTGGAAACTCTGGAATCTGCTAATGCTTGAGCTTTGGTTTCAGCGCTTTATCGATTAATATGCGCGTTGTTATTTTGACAAACAAGCAGGGCAATCAAATTGCTTTGGCGAACAAAATCGCGGAGCGGGCGGAAGTTGCGGCAATCGTTTTCTCAAAAAATATTCCGCGCCGTAAGCCTGATTTTTCCAAACGCGCGGGATTGTTTCTAAGCAGTTTGGCAGGGCGAATAATCGGACGCGAATTCGTTAATATCTGGACTGAAATGCAGAAAAAATACGACGTGTTTTATCCGAATCTGCCGACGGAAAATGTTGTCGAGGTTAAAAACGTTAACGATTCAGCATCGGTTGAAACAATCGAAAAGCACGCGCCCGATTTAGTTGTCGTCTCTGGAACGAATTTAGTCGGGAAAAAAGTTATCGAAGCAGCACAAAACGGGTACGGAATCGTTAATCTGCACACTGGAATTTCGCCGTATGTTAAGGGCGGACCGAACTGCACGAACTGGTGCCTGGCAAAAAATTGGTTTCACTTAATAGGCAACACGGTAATGTGGCTCGATCTCGGCATCGACACGGGAAATATCATTGCGACCGAGCAAACGCCGCTCGACGGAAATGAAACGATGTTCGATTTACACTGGAAGGTGATGGAGCACGCGCACGAGATTTATGTGAAGTCGATTTGGCGTATCGGCGAAGGAAAAAATGTTCCGTCGGTACGGCAAAAATCCGTCGCCGAAGGTAATCATTTTAATTCGGTTGATTGGAACGCGCGTCAGATGCGAAACGCTTTGAATAATTTTCGGCACAATTACAAAAATTATTTCGCGGACGCGGAAACGCATCGAAAACTATCCGCAGACCTAGAACTCTTTCCCGTAACGGATGAATAAGGATTTTCTAAAAAAAATATATTACGCAGGCTTGTCAGCAGTTCAGGCAGACAAATTCAGACGGCGAGCTTTGAAAAAGCAAAACAAAATCGCCGTTTTGAATCTGCATCGCGTTTCGCCCGTTGAAAATCCTTTCTGGTCGCCGCTCCATCCGCGAATTTTTGAGAAATTGTTACAATTTTTGCAGAAAAACTTCGAAGTTTACTTATTTAAAGAATTAAATTCGATTGAAAAATCTGTAAAACCGCTAGCCGTGCTTTCTTTTGACGACGGCTATTACGATTTTATAGAATATGCTTTACCACTTCTGGAAAAATATAAAATGCGGGCGAATATGAATATTATTCCGCAATGCGCCGAGAGCGGAAAACCGATTTGGAACGTGCGTTTGTATGACTTTTTGAACGCTGCGCCGCGTAGGTTGATAAACGAAATAAAATTGCCCGATTTTGCTGCTGAATTAGCGGATGACAGCCGCGAAGCGAAATTAAGATACGGTTTGCAAATCAGCAGTTACTTAAAAAAACGTCCGCGCAAGGAACGCGAAGAAATTTGGCACTCGATTGAACCTTTTTTGGGGAAAGCTGGTTTTAGAGAAACGCGAATGATGACGACGGACGAAATAAAGCAAATTTCCGAGCAGACGGAAATCGGCGTTCATTCGTTTTCGCACGAGTCAATGGGATTTGAAGAAGACGAATTTTTCGAGCGCGATTTTACCAAATGTCGTAATTATTTCGCTGAAAAATTGAATCTATCTTTGACGATTTACGCTTTTCCGAACGGCAGTTACCGCGCCGAGCAAGTCGATTTTCTGAAGAGAAACGACATTAAATACATTCTTCTGGTAAATGAAAAATTTGCCGATTTGCGAGCCGATATTTTTCCCCGGTTGACTGCTTATGGCAACACACGGAACGAAATCAAAATGAAATCGCTCGGATTTTAAAATAGAATTATTGATAACCGAAAATATAGATAAACAAGTTGTGGCAGGTTTCGGCGATGAATGGTCACGATTTGACCAATCGATACTTACAGACAAAGAACTCGCCAAGATATATTATCGTTTTGATAATCGTCCAGCCTGGTTTCGCACGATTTGGAAATCGTCTGATGTCATTCGCAAATTTGTCAGCCAATTGCCCCACAATTTGCGTTTCAGCGTGAGTCAATTTTTGGCGGCGACGGTTTATTTTCCGTTGGCGCGAACGGCAAAAATCCTGGAAAAAATAGGTGGAAACGTAGAAAAGTTTCCACTCTCGCAATATCGCAACAATAGTTTTTACACGATGCGGACGGATGCGCTCGACCGATTCGGAACGAGTTTGGAAAAGCGTTTTACAAAAAACGAAATCCGCCAAATGATGGAGGAATGTGGGTTGAAAAATATCACGTTTAGCGAAACATCTTTTTGGACGGCAATAGGTTTTAAGAAATAAAATCTACGAAAGGCTTTGTTTTAGCGGGTGGTCTCAATGCCGGAACGCGACCAACACATTTCAGGTTTGGACGCTTTTGATGCTAGAGTTCTGGTTTCAAAGATTTATTGACTAAAATGAATGAAAAATCTTATTGTCCAGCCTGTCATGAAACGCAGAAGCAATTGCGCGGCGAAAAAGGCGACTTTAAAGTATATGTTTGTCAAAAGTGCGGCACACTTTATATCGCTGGGAAAAAAGCGGCGACATCGTTTAATTACGATGATTATTATGATGAAGGCAACCTCGCCATCCCGGATTTTGTTGAGCGAAGGCTCACCGAAATCGTACGTTCCTTTGAAAAATACAGGCAAAATAATCGTTTCCTTGATGTTGGGTGCGGCGCGGGAACATTGCTCAAAGCAGCATTAAATGAAGGTTGGCAAGCGGAGGGAATAGAAGTTTCACGTTCATCGGTCGAATTTTTGCGAAAACAAGGCATGAAAGTCTTTCACGGTGATCTGTCGGCGGCACAATTTTCTGAAGGCTCATTTGACGTTGCAGCGGCGGCTGAAATTCTTGAACATATTCCCGAACCTATCAACGTATTAAAGGAAATTTATCAAGTGCTGCGCCCGGGTGGTCTGCTATGGGCTACTACGCCGCACGGCAAGGGCGCATCAGCGCGACTGCTCGGCGTTCGCTGGACTTGTGTTGCGCCGCCTGAACATTTACATTTGTTTTCGGTCAAGGGAATCAAAAATTTGCTTGAGGAAGCTAAGTTTCGCAATGTGCGTATTTCGACGCAGGGACTTAATCCGTTTGAAATTATTCACACTCTGCGAAACGGCAAAGTTTTGCAAGCCGAAAACAAAGAAATTAATAAAATGGACGAAAGAGCTTTTAATCGTTACGAGACCAGTTACGAACTTAATGCCTCACTTTCAGCCAGTGCTTTGCGGCGGGCGGTTAAAAATTTGCTCAACCGGATGCTTGATACATCACGATTAGGTGATTCGTTAAAAATTTGGGCGGAAAAATAGAGGAGTTTAAAAATTAAGATGAAAGGCGTTGTTTTAGCAGGCGGACTTGGCTCAAGGCTCAAGCCGCCGACAAAAGTTACCAATAAAAATCTTCTTCCCGTTTATACCACCCGATGATTAATTAGCCGATTCAGACGCTGATGAACGCGGGAGTTAACGATATTATAATTGAAAGGCGTTGTTTCGGTTGGCTTTATTGATTAAAAGATTTTAATGTTTCTTTAGTAATATTATCCAGACGTAAAGGTCGGGCAAAATCTGTTTTTGATATTGCGAACAAACCTATTAGAAAAATAAAAATCAATTGTAGAATACTATGAAAGGTGTCGTATTAGCAGGTGGACTTGGCTCAAGACTAAAGCCGCTGACGAAAGTTACCAATAAACATCTTCTTCCCGTTCACAATCAGCCGATGATTTATTATCCGATTCAGACGCTGATAAACGCGGGAATAGATGACATAATGATTGTGACGGGCGGAAATTCTGCCGGAGATTTTCTTAAACTTCTCGGTAACGGCAAGGATTTTGGTTTAAAGCATGTTAATTACACTTATCAGGAAGGCGAAGGCGGTATTGCCGACGCGCTTTCTTTGGTTGAGCATTTTGCCGACGATAAGCCAATTTGCGTTGTTTTGGGTGACAATATCATCGAAGGAAATATTCAGAAAGCCGCCGAAGATTACCGGAAACAAGGTGCAGGTGCGAAGATTCTTTTGAAAAAGGTTCCCGACCCGCAAAGATTCGGCGTTCCCGAACTCGACGGCGATAGGGTTTTACAAATTGAAGAGAAACCTGAAAATCCGAAATCAGACTTTGCAGTTATTGGAATTTATTTTTATGATTCGACGGTTTTTGATATTATTAAAACCCTTAAACCTTCGGGACGCGGCGAATTGGAAATAACGGATGTTAATAATCATTACATCAATCAAGGCGCAATGACGTGGAACGAACTCGACGGTTGGTGGACGGACGCGGGAACATTTGAAAGTTTGCTTCACGCAACGAATTTGGTGGCGGAGACGGGAGCGAATAATTTGGAGATAAAAAGTGCAAACAGCTAAGGAAGAAACACAATTCACAAAAGGCAAAATTGAAGATGTCATCATTTATCCGCTAAGGAAATTTGTTGACGAACGCGGCTGGCTCTGTGAACTTTTTCGGCATGATGAAATAGCGGAAGAATTTTATCCAGCGATGGCGTATATCTCTGTTACCGAATCGAATACGCAGAGAGGTCCGCACGAACACGTCGAACAAGCCGATTTGTTTTGTTTTCTTGGCGCGTCGAACTTTAAATTGCGTTTGTGGGACAATCGGGAAAACTCGCCGACTTTTAGAAATGTCATGACCTTGTTTGTCGGGGCGGATAATCCGCAGGCGATAATAGTTCCGAAGGGGGTCGTTCACGCTTATAAAAACGTCGGCTCGGAAAAGGGCGTGGTCATAAATTGCCCAAACCGGCTTTATATGGGCGCGGGCAAACTGGAGGAAATTGACGAAATTCGCCACGAAGACGATCCGAACACGATTTTTCGTATGGAAGATTAGTATTATGAAGAAAACTTTTACTTCAATAGTTTGGCAAGAAGATATATGGTTTATTGCACAGTGTTTAGAAGTTGATGTTGCTTCGCAAGGCAAAACTGAAAAAAAAGCCTTGGAAAATCTACGCGAGGCTTTAACTTTACATTTCACGCCGCCTGTCGCTACAGTTTTACCGCAAGTTCAAAAAATAGAGCTTGAGGTTGCCGCGTGAAACCTTTGTCTTTTCGTGAAGTTAAGCGAAAACTGTTAAAGGCTGGATTTGTTGTAGTTAATTAAACCGGCAGCCACGTTAAATTCGCTCAGATTATGAATGAAGAAACTCGCACGGCAACAGTTCCGCACCACCGAGAAGTCGCTGGCGGAACGCTTCGCAGTATTCTACGTCAAACTGGGCTTTTCGAAAAGGAATTTCGGAATTTGTAAGATCTCAAAAAGTTATGGCACAAAAAACTTTCACCAACGCTCTGACTATTGACTTTGAGGATTGGTATCAAGGTTTGGAGATTCCGTATCAGGATTGGGACGGTTTTGAAGACCGCATAGATTTTGTCGGCGATAAACTTTTGCGGATTTTGGGCGAAACCGATACCAAAGCGACGTTTTTTATGCTCGGTTACATCGCCGAGAAGCATCCTGAAATCGTCAAAAAAATCGAAGCCGAAGGACACGAAATCGCCACGCACGGATTTTCGCACACGCTTATCTATAACCAAACGCCGGAAGTTTATCGTGAAGAAATGAAACGCGCGATTGGGTTTTTAGAAGGTTTGACCGGTCAAAAGGTGGTCGGACATCGCGCGCCGTTTTTTTCGATTACGAAAGATTCGCTGTGGGCTTTGGATATTTTAGGTGAACTCGGAATTCGTTACGACTCCAGCATTTTTCCGGTTTTAAATTATCGGTACGGTATTGCCGGTGCGCCGCGCTTTCCCTATGAAATCGAACGCGGAGAATATAAATTCACAGAGTTTCCCGTTTCGACTTTGAAAATCGGAAAAGTTACCTTGCCGATTGCGGGCGGCGCGTATTTTCGCATTTATCCGTATGCTCTCTCGAAACAATTTCTCAAAGCGGTCAATCGGGCGGGTCAGCCATTCACGTTTTACCTGCATCCATGGGAACTCGACCCCGAACATCCGCGAATTGATTTGCCGCGCCGGATTTCGGCAACTCATTATTTTAACCTGGGCGCAACCGAACGAAGATTCAAAAAATTACTGCGCGATTTTCAGTTTGCGCCGATGCGCGAGGTTTTGAATATCAATTGATATGATTCCGGTTTCTCGATTAAAATAGAAACCATAAACATAAAATTCTAATTTTAATTTACATCTATTTTATAAACACAATAAAAATTATGTCAGCAAGGACAGTCAAAGAAGTTGAAGAAAAAGTGCGCGTCCATTTCGACGACGATGCGGAGCGTTTCGACGCAATCTACAAAAAAGAAAAAGGATTGGTCGGTAAATTCATTGACGATTATTGGCGCGGCGTGGTTCAGAAACGGCTCGAATTAAACGTCGCCAAACTGCAGCCGTTCGCCGGCAAAAAAATCCTGGATGTCGGCTGCGGTTCGGGCAGATTTTGTCTCGAATTTGCCAAGGCGGGAGCGGCGAAAGTCGTCGGCGTAGATTTTGCAAAGTTGATGATTGACATCGCCGAGGAATTGGCTAAAGAACAAGGCGTAGCGGAACAATGCGATTTTCGCGTCGGCACATTTCCCGAAATTGTTCCCGAATCGGAAGCTCCGTTCGATGCTTCGACCGCCAACGGTTTTTTCGATTACATCGCCGAGCCGGTTCCGGTTATTGAGGCGATGCGAAGGTTGACGAAAGGAAAAATGATTCTCAGCTTTCCCAAAGCCGTTGAATTTCGCGTTCCTATTCGGCGCTTGCGGTTTTGGATGAAGGGAACTCCGCTTTTTCTTTATCGGGAAAATCAAGTCAAAGATATTCTTAAAAGAGCGGGCGTAGAAAAATATGAATGGATTAATCTCGACCGCGATTATTTAATTGTAGCGGAAGTTTAACTTATCTTTTTCCGCAGATTCGGGCGATAAAATTTCTAAGGAATAAAATTAACAGCGTGGACTCAAAACCAATCCGCGTTCTGCATATCATAACGCGAATGATTCTGGGCGGAGCGCAAGAAAATACGCTTCTTTCGGTCATCGGACTCGATGCGATGCCGGAATACGAAGTGACGCTGATGAGCGGAATTGACAAGGGGCGCGAAGGCGAGCTGCTTTCCGAAGCGCGTGAGAAAACCAATTTGCTAATCGTTCCCGAAATGGGCAGAAGCATCAATCCGTTTTCGGATCTCGCCGCTTTTTGGAAAATCTACCGGCTAATCAAAAAAGGGCGTTATCACATTGTTCACACGCATTCGTCGAAAGCCGGAGTGCTTGGAAGAATCGCCGCGTGGCTTGCCGGAACGCCGCTTATCGTTCACACTTTACACAGCCTGGTTTTCCACGAATATCAGCCATGGTTTATTAATAAATCGTGGCGCGGCATTAAAAAAATGTGCGCCCCGATAACCGATTTTTTTATCAGCGTCTCGGAGATAATTGTCCAAAAAGCCATTGCAGCCGGCGTTGATAAACCGGAAAAATTTCGCACTATTTACAGCGGAATGGAACTCGATTGGTTTCTGAACGCAAATTTCGACGGCAATGCAGTTCGACGCGAATTCGGAATTCCCGAAGATGCGCCGGTCGTCGGAAAAATCGCCAGACTGTTTCCTCTGAAAGGACACGACCAACTGATGGATGCCGCGCCGGAAATCGTCAAGCGCGTTCCCGATGTGCGATTTTTTCTAATCGGCGATGGGATTTTATACGAGCATCTTCAAGAAAGGGCGCGGGATTACGGCATTTTGGAAAATTTCGTGTTCGCTGGATTGATTCCGCGCGAACGTATTCCAGAGATGATTTCGGCGATGGACATTGTTGTTCACACTTCCTTGCGCGAAGGTTTAGCGAGAGTTTTGCCGCAATCGCTGGCAATGGGCAAACCGTGTGTTTCGTTTAATATTGACGGCGCACCGGAGGTTGTGATCAACGACAAAACAGGCTATTTAGTCGAAACTTATGATAATGAAGGATTATCCGAATCAATTTCGCGTCTTCTCAAAGACCCCGAATTACGAAAAAAAATGGGCGAAAACGGTCGTCGCCACGTTGACCCGGCGTTTCGCACCGAAACAATGGTGAAGGAAATTGCCGAAGTTTATAAAATGCTTTTAGAGCGTTATGCCGACCGGATAAAAAAGTTCGACGCGAAAAAACAATCTTTATCGCCAAGAATGATTAGGTTTTGATTTTCGGTTTGAAGTCAGCTAAAACAATTTAAGTAAGCACCATGCTCGAAAATTCCTACAAGCCGATTTTTATAATGTTGATAAGTCTCGTCCTCTCGGCGGCGTTGACTTATCTGGTGCGCGAGGCGGCGCAGAAATTCGGCTTTGTCGCTAAACCCAAACTCGACCGCTGGCATAAAAAACCGACGGCGGTGCTCGGCGGCGTGGCGATTTTTCTGGCGACGATTTTGATTTATCTCGCGTTTGTGCCGAAAACGTCGGAATCGCTCGTGATTATAGCGGGCAGTTCGGTTCTTTTTCTCGTCGGTTTGATTGATGACATCCTGCACATCAAGCCATATCAAAAACTTATCGGACAAATTATCGGCGTAGCAATCATTATCGGCTACGGTTTGGTTTTGCCGTGGACAAATTCCGCCATTCTCAACATTGCCATCACGGCTTTCTGGCTCGTTGGCATTACCAACGCTATAAACCTGCTTGACAATATGGACGGGCTTTCCGCTGGCATCGTCGCCATCGCCGCGTTTTCGCTGGCAATCGGATTCGGCGCGAGCGGACAATTTAGCGAGCTTCTTTTTCTTTCGGTTTTTATCGGCGCGTTAATCGGATTTCTGATTTTTAATTTTAATCCGGCTTCGATTTTTATGGGCGACTGCGGCTCGATGTTCGTCGGATTTCTTCTGGCGAGTTCGGTTTTGCTGACCGATGTCGGCGGACGCTCGCGCGGCATTGTTTCGATTTTAGCCGTTCCCGCGCTGATTCTTTTCGTGCCGATTTTCGATACGACCTTTGTCACGGTTTTGCGAAAAATCTGGGGGCGCAAGGCTTCGCAAGGCGGGCGCGACCACACTTCGCACCGCCTTGTCGCGCTCGGACTTTCCGAACGCAACGCGGTTCTTCTGCTTTACGGTCTGGCACTGCTCGCCGGTTTGTTTTCGGTTCTCGTGCGTGAACTGCAGCCGGTTCAGAGTATCGCCATTATTACGCTTTTCACCGTGGTTTTAACGCTCGTCGGCGTTTATCTCTCGAAGGTGAAAGTTTATGAGGAACAGCAGGAAGAACTTGCGCTGCAAAACCAGGCGGCTTTCGGTTTTCTCCTTAATCTTTCACACAAACGCCGTATTTTTGAAGTTGTTTTAGACGCAGCCTTAATTGCGTTGGCTTATTACGGCTCATACGTTTTGATTTTTGGGAATTTTGAAGCGAGTGAAAATTGGACACTTTTTGTCAAATCTCTGCCGATTTTGATTGTGCTGAAACTTTCGGCATTTTTAGTCGTCGGCGTTTACCGCGGAATTTGGCGTTATACAAGCATCCGCGATCTTGTAACCTTTTTCAAAGGCGTTAGCTTGGGTTCTGTTCTGAGCATTTTAGCTATTCTGCTTCTTTACCGATTTGAGTTTTTTTCGCGGTCAATATTTATTGTTGACGGACTTCTTCTTCTTTTTGCGTTAGCCGGCAGCCGAATGGCTTTTCGCGTTTTTCGCCAGCTTTTGCCGGCAGCCAACGTCGGCGACGGATGTAAAGTTTTGATTTACGGCGCGGGCGACGGCGGCGAGTTGGTTTTGCGCGAATTGAAAAACAATCCCGATTGGAATTACGCGCCTGTCGGTTTTGTAGATGACGACCCGCTCAAAACGGGCAAGGTTATTCACGGATTGAAAGTTTACGGCGGCAACGGTTCACTAAAGACAATTTGCCGTGATAATGAGGTTGAGGAAATTTTGCTTTCCGTCCGTAATGTTCCGCCCGCAAGGCTTAAAGAGGTCAAAGAAATTTGTAAAGAATTAGATGTTTCTCTCAAACGAGCCTTTTTGAAAATTGAAACAGTAGATTTCGAATAAATTTAAAATTCAGGTCTAAAGTTTTAGATTTCAATTAGGAGGAATATACGCGAACTTAAAATCTGAACCTGAAACTTGAAATAGTGATTAAATCAATCAAACTTAAAACCGCTTCGAGCCGCACAGTTTTAATAATCGCGGGTTTTCTTTGTTTGGCAGCGATTTTCTTTTTTGTAAAATGGTGTTTTGCCAACGCAATTGCCGAAAAAGCACCTCTTAAAGAAGTTGCCGAATTAACTGTTGATTTAGCTCCGAACGACCCGCAAACTCATTACGCGCTCGCGGTTATAAACGAAAAAACTTTTCTCTCCGAAGATCTGTCGAGGTCACTAAACGAATTCGAGCAAGCCGTCGCACTTTCACCGAACGATTTTCGTCTGTGGTTGGTATATGGCAAAGCGCGTGAGCGAAGCGGCGACGGCGCGGGCGCAGAACTCGCGCTCAGAAAAGCCTTAGAATTTGCGCCGAATTATGCCGAAGTGCAATGGGCGCTCGGCAATGTTCTTTTGCGGCGCGGCGCAGTCCGAGAAGCCTTTTTCGAGATTCGTCGAGCGGCGGAGAGCGATAAGAATTACCGAATACCAGCCGTCGCTGCCGCTTGGCAGATTTCGGGCGGTAGTCTTGCCAATATCAAACAAAACCTTGGTGATTCGGCTAATTTGAATTCCGCATTGGTGATGTTTCTTGCCAAACAAAAACGCTTTGTCGAAGCCGTTGAGATTTGGAACGCTCTGCCCGCCGAAGAAAAGAAAACCACGCTCAAAACGGAAGGCGAAGCACTGTTTGGAGAATTAATTGCGGCGAAACAGTATCGCTCCGCTTTGGAAATTCAGACGAGTATTGGCGATAAATCAAACGCGGAAAATTTTGCGCCCGGCAAAATTTTTAACGGCGGTTTTGAAGCGGAAATAAAACGCGAAAAGGCAACGGTTTTCGACTGGCAAATTGCTGACGGCGGGCAGCCGCAAATTGGTTTTGATGACAACCAAAAAGTCGGCGGAGCGCGCAGTTTGGTGATAATTTTTAACTCGACCGACGGCAAAGATTTTCGGCAAGTTTCGCAAATCGTTGCGGTTGAAGCGGCAAGGAAATACGGTTTCAGCTTATTTTATAAATCCGATTTAAAGACTTCCGGAACGCTTCGTTGGGAAATTGTTGATGATTCAAACGAAAAAATTCTGGCGACCACAAATCCGATTTCAGCCAACGCCGATTGGACGAATCTGAAAACGGAATTCGTTACCGCCGCCGATACGGAAGCCGTTACAGTTCGCCTCGTGCGCGAAAGCTGCAAGTCAATCATTTGTCCGATTGCGGGGAAAGTTTGGTTTGATGATTTTTCGATAAATTAGTCGAAGCATCTCGAAAGGAGAAAGGCGAAAGGATAAGGGCGAAAGAAAAGCGGACAGATTTGACTTTCCCCTTTCGCCTTCAGCCTTTCTCCTTTCGAGACGCTCCCAGTTAGAATGCCCGAAAATCAAAAAAACTTAAATTATTTAAAGGAATTAAATGTGCCGAAGGCAGATGAGATTACTTCGCGTTTGAGCGGAGCTATTCTTTTTCTGCTCTGCGCGATGCTCGTTTTTTCGGTCGTCGCCTTCGGTGCGGTTGATGTTTGGGCGTTGGGCGTAGCTTCTTTGCTCGCCGGTTCGATTGCCGTTTGCTGGCTGACGGACGCTTGGCGGAACAAAGATTTTCGTTTCAATGCGAGTGCGCTTCAAATTCCTCTGCTGGCATTGATTTTAATTGGCATAATCCAACTCCCTCCGCTTCGCCGCGCCGACTTTCCGAATGATTTGCTGTCGGTTTCGGCAGTCGGTTCGCTGTCACTCGCGCCGTATTCGACCAGGCTGGCGGTTGTTCAGCTAATCGTTTATTTCGTATTCTTCGCCGCCGCGCTCACCTTTATCAACAATTACAGTCGCCTGCGAAAAGTTGTTTTGACGATTATAATTTCCGGTTCGCTAATGGCGTTTTACGGTATTTTGCAGCATCTCGCCAATTTGGAAGCGATTTATAATCTGCGCCTTCCCTTTCAAGCCACTCCGTTTGCTTCATTTGTTAACAAACATCATTTCGCCGCGTTTATGGAAATGACCATCGGTGTTACGCTCGGGCTTCTGTTCGGCAAAGCGACCGAAAATAACAAACGGATTTTTTTAATAATTGCGATTGTGATAATGGGAATCGCACTTATCCTGACCGGTTCACGCGGCGGAATGTTGAGCCTTTTGGGAGTTATCGTTTTTGTCGTGGCGGCAAATTTACTGCAAAAACCAATCAGTGAAATTGATTCTCCGATTGCCGACGGCAAAAGTTATTTACGTAATTTTGCGTTTATCGGCGGCGGTTTGGCATTGATTTTAGTTTTATTCGGTACAGTTTTACTGCTCGGCGGCGACGATTCGCTTCTTCGCGGAATTGGTTTGCAAAATCCAAAGGATGACATCAGCAACGGCAGGCTACATTTCTGGCAAATCGCTCTGCGAATTTTTTTCGATTATCCGATTTTGGGCGCGGGACTCAATGCTTTCGGCATCGTCTTTACGCGCTATGACAGTTGGAACGGAATGTACCGGGTTGAACAAGCGCATAACGATTATCTACAGATTTTGGCGGACGCGGGAATTTTGGGTTTTGCTTGTGTAGCAGCATTTATTTACCTGCTTTTCAAAAAAGGTTTGCAAACCGTCAGAGAATCATCAGACCGTTTTCGGCGCAGTACGGCGGCCGGGGCGTTGGCAGGTTGTTTCGGTATTTTGATTCATAGTTTTTTCGATTTTCCGCTTCGCACGCCGTCAAACGCCTTTTTCTTTTTAACTTTAACGACTTTAGCGATGGCTTCGATTACGCCGCTAAAAGTTTCGCGGAAAAAACGCTCAGAAAAAAACGATCTATCGTTACTAAATAAAAAAACATAGACGCGAGGTGAAAATTCTGATAAATTCCAGAGAAATGGAATCTTTATGAGTATTTAAGAAGCTGTTTGGAAATTCCAAACGTAGCTCCATAGGAGCGTGATATTTATAGAAATTGTCAAAATAAACGATTTGAGTTCCGTCGGAACGGCATATTTTTATGCCGTTCCGACGGAACTCAAACAATTTTTACAAATTTCAAGCTATAAATATGCCGTTCCTA
>MWYZ01000019.1 GCA_002050365.1 Acidobacteria bacterium 28-1 | reverse complement strand
ACAGACATTGAAACTCTTCATCAGTCAAACCGGTGGCGGCAAGAAACTCTTTCGGCTTTTCTTTTAACTCCGCATATTTTAACATTTACATAGATTAACCGATTTTACTTATTTCCAATAATGTCTATTATATTGGGCATTAAGAGAAAGTTACGATGCGGGACTTGGCGGGCGGATTTCTTTGCAATCTTTGCCGACACCAAGCACTGTTCAATTTTACGAAAACAAAGGTTTAGTTCGCATTGACTTAACACAACCGACTAATGATTTAGTTGATTACGAACTGCCTGAATCAGCCGCTTTAGCATGGTTACAAAAACAAGGAGATTTGCCATGATGGAAAATAAAGATATTTTCGACGGAGTTATCGGCGGTAGAAAATTATCTAAAAAATTTGTTAAGGAAGAAATACTTGAACCAAACGGTTCAGAGCCGACCAGTGAGTTAGACAGAAAATTATCTCGGCTGATGGCACTTCACCCGGAATTAGTTAGATTTAGACATAATAGTTTAGACGGTCTTGACGAGCCGACGAAAAAAGCCTTGCTCGAAGATATGTATGATGTTCTTGGCATAACTCCTCTGCGTAATGAATAAAATAACAGTTGGAGATGCACTTCTGTTTGCCGAAGAAAATTTTCCAAATGCACCCGAAAGACTCGTAGATTATCTTGAAATTGAAGTCAAATATAGCCCGCTGAACTGTGATGGTTGGTGTCTTCAATTTGATGACCGCGCAGTTATCAGAATTAACAGTGAAATGCCCGATGTTCGCAAGCGATTTACGCTCGCACACGAAATTGGGCATTTGATTTATGGAGTAACAACGGTTGTTGGCGAGCATATAACTCCATTTGGGAGAAAAAACAAAGAAGAGAGAATAATTGACAAGTTTGCCGCAGATCTTCTACTTCCTACTTCAATAGTTTTTAATACGATTCAAGAAATTCCCGTTACCGCAAAAGTCCTTCAAAGATTTGCAAAAAAAGCAAAAGTATCTCAATCAACCGTTGCTTTGCGCGTTGCCAGCCTGATAACTCAAATCGGATTGAGCGATGCGTCAGTCGTTCTTTATGAAGACGACGAATTAAAATGGCAGTGGTCTGAAACATTAAGACTTACCGGAGACACGCCCACCGAAATACTTGCAGAATGCACTAAATTTGCTCCTAATCCGGCAAGAATTCCTCATGGGCAAAACGAAGTAATAGTCGCTTCATTTATTGAAAATCCAAACTTCAATACGAAAATACTTTTTCTCCAACTTGTGGATGAATCTGATGGATTTAAACAACTCCGTGAAGAACGGATGAGAGAATTAGAAAAATATCTTTTTGAAGATGATATTAAATTCAGGCAAAGTCTCGCCGGTCGTTTTGGCGCATTTAAATCGACTGCACAAAATATGTTCCTCGATGAAGCTATCCAAATGTTCAATAAAAGACTTTTGCAAAATCCCGAACTGATAAACCTTAAACGATTAAGGTCTGACAAAGGAAGCGAATATATCAGATTAAAACTAGAAATGTGGACTAAAAATTAACTCTTTTGACTCATCTCGTTAGATAAAAGGCTAAAGTCAAGAAATCAATCCCAAAGTTTTACCTTTTTTACTTCGTCCATTCGTCCGATATTTTGACATCAACTTTGACGGGAACTCGGCTGATATATTCTTCGCCTGCCGCGCACATTGCTTTTTCTAGCTTATCGGCTGTTGCTTCGGCTTCCGCCGCATCCGCTTCGACAATAATTTCATCGTGAACGATATTCACCAGACGCGCTGACGTTCCGCTTATTTTTTGGTGTAAAAGATGCAGAGCGCGTTTTAATATATCAGCCGAGCTGCCCTGGATTGGCATATTTTTTCCGTTTCTTTGGGCTAGGGAAATCGCTTTGCGGTCTTCTTCGTCGAATCGGAAACGCGCCAATCTGCCGGAAGCCGTCCGCGCTGCTCTGTCTGTTATAACTTTTCGAGCTGCATCGCGAAGCCACGCGTCAAGTCCGCGATACGTCGCAAAATATTTACGCATAATATCTTCGGCGTTGCTTTGCGAAAGTCCAGTCATCAGTGCAAAACGTTGTGAGCCGATGCCGTAAACCACACCGAAATTCAGACGTTTGGCAAACGAGCGTTGTTCTGACGTAACTTCTTCGGGCTTGACGTTAAAAACTTGCGCGGCGGCGGTTGTGTGAAAATCTTCACCGGAGACGAAGGCGTTGATAAAGTTTTGGTCTTTGGAAAATTCGGCTAAAATCCGCAATTCGACCTGTGAATAATCCGCGGTAATTAGCTTTCTGCCGTCGGGCGCACGAAAGCATCGGCGGTAATTTTCTTCGTGCGGAATCTGTTGAATGTTGGGTTTTGAACAGCTAAAACGTCCAGTCGGCGCACCTATTTGGCGAAAATCGGCGTGGATTCTGCCGGTTTTCTTGTTGATAAATTCAAGGATGTTTTCACCGAAACTCGACAGAGATTTTGCCACGCCGCGATATTCGAGCAATTTTGCAATCACCGGATAATCGGCGGCAAGCGGCTGAAGTTGCCAGCCGCGCGTGGTTGCGGGAACGGGAACGCCTAGGTTTTTAAGCGCGTCCGTAACTTGCGTCTGCGAATCGAGATTGATTTCCGTCATCCCGAAAAGCGAGGCTTGCGCCACGCCCGCCGAAAGCATCTGCTGCAACTCAAGCGCGACTTTGGCTTGCGATATTTTTACCCGTTCAAGTTGTTCGCGCCATCTGGCTTCGTCCAGGTAAAAGCCGTTGAGTTCCATCTGGGCAATCGGCACAACGCAGTCGAATTCGAGTTTTGCCACTTTTACCAGCTCGTCGGATTTCAATTTTTCGACGATTTTTTCCCTGAGCGGAATCATCGTCGCTGCATCTCTGGCGGCGTATTCGATTTGCGATTGCGAAAGTTCCGGCGCGCTCCAATCGCTGACTTGTTCGCTTTTGTCGAGTTCCGTGCCGAGAAAATGACTTGTAACTTCACCCAAAGAATGCCGACGATCTTGGTCGCCCGCCGCAATTAATTGACTGGCGAGAAGCGTATCGAACGTACCGCCGAGCTGTGCGCCCAAATGATGAGAAACCCATTTCGCATCGAATTTAGCGTTGTGCGCAATTTTTATGGGTTTCGGGGCGCTCAATAAATCTCGCAGCGGCGCGAGTTCCGCAGATGTCCGCAAATCGCCGCGTTCGGCAAACGGTTTTAAGTCGATAACTTTTGTGTCTTTGCCAGTGCTTAGTTGCACGAGTCGCAACGTTCCATCATACGGGTCAAGCGCGGTCGTCTCCGTATCGAAACCTAAAAAGTCTTCGTTTTTGAGTTCTTCGCAAACACGGCGCAGAGTTTCAGCGTCAGTAATCAACTGAAAATAAATTTCCATAATCTAAATGTTAAATGTTAAATGATATTTGGTAAATGTCGGACGCGCATAAAATTTTTCGATTGATGCGCCCGTAAGATTTTTCTTAATTAATCGTTTGCCATTTACCATTTACACATTTTCATTTATACTGTCGGTGGTTTGCTTGAGGATTTTTGATTGAACAGTTTATTGAAACGAGGCAGACGCTAAAGATTATTAGGATTTTTACAAAAAGTTAGTTTTACAAAAGAGAAATTTTCGGACGGGTTCGAGCGCGGTTGACTTAAAAAACATTTGCGCTCCCTGTTTGAGATAAAGGGCGATTCGTTTATCGCTTTTGAAAAAACGAGATTCCTGCGTGATAAAACTCAAAGCTCCGATTGTTTTGGAATTGAAATTCCGAGAACAAAATATACAAAATAAAAAACGCAAAAATCCGCTCTCTAAAATTGAGCTAATGTGTTAGTCCGCAAATTTTCCGAAGCGTCTTCTTTCTCAAAGAAAATTCCCCAGCCATAAACAGTGGTCAGCGGTCAGCAGTCAGCAGTCAGTAAAATTATATTTCTGACATCTTACTTTCTAATTTATAACCTCTGCCACCCTTATTACTAATTTCTAAAATATGTCAAAAGAAATGATTATCAGCGTCAATGGACGCGAAAAAAAGATTGCCATTATCGAAAACGGGCGCGTGTCGGAATTCTATATCGAGCGCGGCGACGAAGAAAATTCGGGCATCGTCGGCAACATTTACAAAGGTCGCGTGATGCGCGTTTTGCCCGGAATGCAATCGGCGTTCGTCGGAATCGGGCTGGAGCGCGATGCGTTTCTCTATGTTTCCGACTTTTTCGACGAAGAAGAAGAAATCGAACGCATCGTCATGGAGAAATCGAAAAAATCTTCACCCGAAGAAGCCGCCCGCGAAGCGACCGACCAAATTCAGAGAGCGCGGCTCGAACGCGAAAAACAAATGGAAGCCGTGCAAGCAATCGCCGAACCGATGGTGATAGACGAGGGCGCGGAAATCCTGACCAGGGATGTAGCCGTCGAAGGAGTAGAAGAAGCAACAGAAAACAAATTTGCGCCGAGAGAAAATCGAGGCAAACAGCGCGGCGGCAAAAGGGAAAGACAAACTCAAAAAGAGGAATCGCCGATTGCGGTCGCAGACTTTGAAGAATCGTCGCCAGTCGAAGAATTTACGAGCCATTTCAGAGAAGACTCGGCAAAAGAATCAGACGAAAAATTTATCGAGCCAACGATAGAACAGACGGAAGAAGAATTTAAGCCGGTTTTTGAAGCCGCGACGCTTTTCGAGATGGAAGATTCTGGTTTCGAGCGCATCATTGACGACGAAGACACGGGCGATATGTTCAAAGACGCGTATCGGCAAGAAGCGATTGTTGATAAAGTTCGCGCTATCGAATTCGATATGGAAAGCGCGGCGACGGCGGAAGTCGGTTCTTTAATCGGTTCAGTTAACAACGATTCAAACGGTTTCGAGCGAATCGCTGACGACGATGACGAATCGGCAGCCGACAGCCAAAAATCTAAAACCGGTCGCGGAACGCGCGGCGGCAGAAATAGAAATAAATCTGCTAAACAAACCGAAGAAACAAAAACTGTGAATCAATCCGAAACGATTGAAGCGGGAGAAGAGACCGAAGCGAAATCGGAAGGCTCGGCGAAATCTAATAAATCAATGGTTGAAACATCGGCAGATACAGATGCTGAAATTGCCACGAAAACAAAGCCTGCGCCGAGAAAAAAGAAAAATCGCGGCGGCAAGAAAACGACGGCTAAAGAAATGCTTGAAGATGCAGAAGCGGGCGTTAAAGAATCGAATTCAAACGCAAAAATGGCGGTCAGGCGCGGCGGTCGCGGTCGTCGTCGTCCAAATGAGCGTTCAGACCAAAATACAGGCGCGGAAACGAGTGAGCCAATGTCGCCGAGAGAACCGATGTTGCCGAGAATTGAAATTGCCGAAGAAGATTTTCAATCGGAAAATACGAAACCGAGTAATTTCCGAAGCGAAAATAGAAGCGAAAATAATCGAAACGATAATCCTCGAAGCAATTCTCGGAACGACAACCAGCGGCGCGGCGGGAACGGCGGCGGCAATAACCGGCGCGAGCGTAATCAGCCGACGATAACGGATTTGCTCCGTGAAGGACAGGAAATTCTCGTCCAAATCGCTAAAGAACCGATTGCGAAAAAAGGTGCGCGAATCACTTCGCATATCGCGCTGCCGGGCAGATTTCTGGTTTATATGCCGACGATTGAACATCTCGGCGTGTCGCGCAAAATCGAATCCGCCAGCGAGCGGTCGAGATTAAGAATCGCCATCCAAAAAATCAGAAGCGAAGAAGACGTTCCATCGGGCGGTTTTATCGTCAGAACTGCCGGAGTCGGTATTACCGAACTAGATTTGCGGCAGGACGCACGATATCTGGTTCGCACCTGGATGGATATGAAGAAAACTGCCGAGAAAGCCAAATCCCCAGCACTCGTTCACCAGGATTTGGATATTATTCAGCGTCTTCTGCGCGACCAATTATCCGACGAATTTACGGCGATTCGCGTTGATTCCGAAGAAGAATATCAGCGGATTGTCGAATTCATCAATCGCATTCAGCCGCGTATGATGAAGCGCGTCAAACTTTACACGCGCGACGAACCGATTCTCGAAGCCTACGACGTTCAGGAAGAAGTTGATAAAGCGTTGAAACCGCGCGTCTGGTTAAAATCCGGCGGTTATCTCGTTATCAATCAAACCGAAGCTCTTGTAGCGATTGATGTCAACACCGGCAAATTCGTCGGCAAAGGCAATGCGCGGCTTGAAGACACGATTACGAAAACGAATATGGAAGCGGTTGACGAAATCGCACGTCAAATTCGGCTTCGAGATTTGGGCGGAATCATTGTGCTTGATTTGATTGATATGGAAGACCGTCGCAACCGCAACAAAGTTTCGCAAGCCCTTCAGGAAGCACTTGCCGGCGACAAATCGCCGACCAAAGTTTTATCGTTCAACGATTTTGGTTTGATAATTATGACACGCAAGCGCGTCAAGCAATCCTTAGAGCGAACAATGTGCGAACCGTGCGACTACTGTGAAGGTGCAGGTTGGGTAAAATCTGCACAAACCGTCTGTTACGAAATTTTGGAAGAAGCCAGAAGATTGTCGAAAAGCGTTGACGATGTGCGGCAAACGACTCTGCGAGTTCATCCCGACGTTGCCAAAGCCTTAAACGAAGCGGAAAGTCAGGTGTTGGAGGAAATCGAAGAGTATCTCGGAAACGTAGATATAACGGGCGACAAATCCGTTCACCAAGAGCAATTCGATTTTGCATTTATTTAAATTGTAGGGGCAGGTCTTGTGTCTGCCCAATCAGCCGATAGGCTGAAAAATCTGTTGAAATTCCAGATTCTTGATTCTTAAAGAAATTTTCGCTTCGCTTTTGGGCAAGCACAAGACCTGCCCCTACAAATGATTCTACAATTTCAAGTCTTTCTTTAATTCTTTCGCGCTGTTCGGTTTGTTAAAAATCGCGTCGGGAACGCTTTTATTAAACTCGATTGTTTCGTAATTAATGCGGCTGGTGTGTTGTCCATTGGCGAAATGGTCAACAATATACGGCGTTTTGATTCCTTGGGTGTCAACGAATTGCGCGTAGCGGTCTTCTTCTTTGATTTCTTCGTTGTCGGCGTTCGTGCGTTTGTAAATCGCCTTTATCGGTAAGCTCTCGTCTGAAAATTCAAACTCGACTGCGAAGCCGCCGTCAAAAGTTAATTTCACGACTTCGCTTCGTCTGCCGAGACTTGCCGGACGTTTGCCGACGTAAGTTAGATTAGCTTTGCCGCGCCAATAACCTCGAAGGAGATTGTCGAGGCTGACGCGAATGCCGCGTTTGAAACCTTCGATTTGGTCTTTGTTTTGAATCTTTATAGTTTCCGCCGCGCCGTCAAAAATCCAACCCGTTTCGCCCGTGTTCGTCTGCACGGTTTTCACGCCGCTTTGTTTGAATTCCGTCCGCTCTTTGTCGGGATAAACAATCACGTCAACAAAAGATTGAAACGAAATAATCGCATTGTCGCGCAAAAGACTGAATTTTCCGCGCCCGACGATTGATTTCACTTGCAGATACTTTTCGCCGCCGAGTTTTTCGACGGCTTTTTTCAAAACGGCTTCGGCTTTTTCGTCGGTTTTCGTTTGCTTTAAATTCTGTGATGAAATTTTCCAACCACCGTTCCAACTGTAAAAATACGAAACTACTTTAAAGACCGTAACGGGTTCGCCGTCATTTATTTCAGGTTCAAATTTAATTTTTTTTACGGCTTTAAAAGCATTTTTGTCTAAAGGTGCTATAAAAGAATTCACAGGAAAAACTTTCCCTATCTGTCCGCTGGCAAGGAATTCAACTCGAAAGACGATTGTTCCTTGAGCATCGAGAGTGCCGTAATTATTAGGAAGTTCAGGTTTCGGCTGTTCTATAATTATTAACGGTTTTGATTCTTGAGCAAAAACAAAACTATAAAGAAGCAAAGTAAAAAGTATTGAGAATAAAAAATTCATATTAAAAACTTTAATCATAAAATTCTCCAAAGTTGATTTTTGCCGTCAAATTGTATTTTAAGAAAATTTAATATGTTACGCCCGATTACACCGTAATCTTGTTCAATTAAAAAATACTCGCCGCGAAAAGTTTTTCCTTCAAAAATTAAATCTAAATTAACAGTTCGGCTAAGGCTTTTCTTGTTGTCAAAACCAGTTAATTCAAATTGTCGGTTCACAGTCAGATTCAACCTACTCTCGTAAATTTGCGGAACAATAGTTACGTCCGACCCTGTATCGAGCAGCATCGGAACATCTTTTCTTCTAAACCATTTTCTGAATTTCGTAAGATAACTACCGCAAGCAGCGCGGACGGAGAAAAACGAGTGGAATCATAACTTCCCATTTTCGGTTTCCTCAATCATTTCCATTTTGAATCGGTCAGCGAGGGAGCGGTCGGTTAGGCGTGGGCTATGAATTTTGGCGGCAACGGGAAGCTCTACGTCGTAAATTTCCGAAGAACCATTTTTCAGATGCAAGCGCACAAGTGATTCGATGAATCGGCTGACGTTTTTTTCGCCAACCGAATTCATCAAACCCGTATAAAGTTCGTCGTCTAAATTGATTATTAATTTCTTCGACATTTTTTAATTCAAACTAAAAGCGTCCATCGGTTTGATAACGATTTCGCCTTCTTCAGCGTCAACCGAAAATCTGGCTGCCGTTTTCCATTGATTGGTAATCGGAAGTTTAATTTTTTGGTCAATATGCCGTTTCAAAAAGCGTGCTCCGTAAGTTTGGCTATAACCCTTTTCAGTTAGCAAATCAATCCCTGCTTCGGTAATGTCGAAAACTTTGCCTTGCCGTTCCATATTGCGCTTTAACTTGTTCAGATAAAGCCTGGCGATGTCGCGCACTTCGTCCATTGTCAGCGGCGAAAACACGATAATTTCATCAATCCGATTGCGAAACTCAGGCGTGAATCTTGTTTCGGCGGCTTTCATCACATCGGCGGTAATCTCTTTGATTTCGCCTTTCGATTTCTTGCCGAAGCCAAGCGGTTTTTCGTATTTTTTGAAATTTTCCGAACCTAAATTCGAGGTCATAATGACGATGGCATCCGACAAATAAACCTTTTTGCCGCGCCCATCCGTCAGCCATCCTTCGTCAAAGGCTTGCAGAAAAATGTTCATCAAATACGGCGAAGCCTTTTCGACTTCATCGAGAAGAAGAACGGTATACGGATTTTCTCGAAGTTGTTCAGTTAAAATCCCGCCGCGTTCCGAACCGACAATGCCGCGCGGCATTCCGATAAGTTTTTCAATCCCGACCGTGCCCTCGCCGTATTCACTCATATCAATCCGAACCATTTTGTGTTCGTCGCCAAACATAAATTCGGCAACTGCTTTCGCTAATTCGGTTTTTCCAACACCAGTCGGACCGAGGAAAAGCAAAACTCCGTCAGGCGCGAAATGATTATCTTTAAGCGGACCTTTATTTAACCTCAACCTTTCGGCAGCGGCGCGAACCGCATTTTTTTGCCCGATGACGCGATTTCCGATTTCCGTTTCCATCAATGAAAAACGGTCGGAAGTTTCGCGGTAAATCATATCTTTCGGAATACGCGATTCCTGCGAAATAACGTCAATAATATGTTCGGGGCGAACGACCAAAGAAGTCGGCTCGTTGATTTCCACTTTGACTGAAGCCGTGTCCAGCCAGCCGATTGCCTTATCGGGAAGATGCAAATTGCGAATATATTTCGGCGACATTTCCAGCGCCATATTGATTGCTTCGTCGGAAATCGTTACCGAATAATTTCTCTCAAGGCGCGGACGCAAACCAAGGAGAATTTCCTTTGTTTCTTCAATTGTCGGCTCGTCAACTTTGACTAATCTAAACCGCCGCGCCAACGCTTCGTCTTCGCCGATGTATTCTTTGTATTCGGTCAAAGTTGTCGCGCCGATGATTCTCAATTCGCCACGCGCCAAAGACGATTTAAACATATTTCCAGCGTCGCTGGAAGTTCCCATCGCCGCGCCCGCACCGATAATCGTGTGGGCTTCGTCAATGAAAAGAATGATGTGGCTTTTTTCTTTAACCTCATCAATAATGCCTTTGATGCGTTCCTCAAACATTCCGCGAAGCATCGTTCCGGCGACGAGTCCACCCATTTGCAATTGAACGATGTGTGCGTCTCTTAATCTCGCCGGAACTTTTTCCGGCTCTAACTCAATCATTCGCGCCAAGCCTTCGACGACCGCCGTTTTACCAACGCCCGGCTCGCCAACGAGCATCGGCGAATTCGACCGCTCGCGGTGCGAGAGAATTTCCATCATCTGCAAAATCTCGCGCTCGCGTCCGATGGTCGGCGGAATTTTGTCTTGTCTGGCAAGTTTATTCAAAGAAACGCCGAAATGTTTCAAATATGAGGGCAATTCATATTTCTTGCGAGCGCGTTCTTCTTCTTTCTCGATTTTGCGAATTCGCGTCCGTGCCGTCTGCGCGAGTTCTTCGGCAGGCACTCCCAGATTTTGCAAAACGTCGTTCAAAAGACTGCGCTCGTCGTTTGATAAAACGTAAAAAATATCGCTTCCTTCAATCACGCGCCGTCCTTGCGAACGCGCCCGGTCCATCGAACGTTTAAAAAGGGTAGTAGTTTCGTCGGCAATCTTAAAACCTTTACCCGTGTGCTGCCGTCCGGCTTCGAGCCGCTTTTCAATCAGCAATTTGACCGAGCGCGGGTCAACCGCCAAGTCTCTCATCGTCGAGTTGAAAAGTTCGGCTTCCTCGTTGGCAAGCGCGTGTAAAATATGTTCGATTGCCACATAGTTTTGGTCGCGCCTTCTGGATTCAGCCAGCGCAACTTCCAAAACCCGCTGACCGCTCTCGCTAAATTTGTCTTTATATGCGTCTATATCTGCCATAAAACTCCAAAAAAATATGTATGAAAACTTTTGCTTGTTTTGATGCCAATTAAAGAAACGCCGTTGCGCTCCGAATTAAGTTTCATCTTAACACTTTGCCAAGTGAGTTTGTAAATAATAAATTGTAAAGTTAAGCATTAATGCTAAGACTTTTATTAATCTCGCGCCTTTTTCATTAAGAATAAAATAACAACAAAAAATAAATTGCGTCCGTTGCGCACAAACACGAAGCAATACAACAATAATCGAAAACGGACGATTGATAATTCAATGCGTCCGTTTTAATCTTTTTTTGAAAACTTATTATGATGAATTTAGAAGGGAAAAGAATTTTAGTAACAGGCGGTACAGGTTCGCTCGGACAAACTCTCGTCGGAAGAATTTTGACCGGCGAGATGGGACGACCGGCGCAGATTACCGTCTTCTCGCGCGATGAAGCCAAACAGCATTACATGCGGCTTGAATTTCTCCACCGCAAAACTGCGACCGACGATGTTATTTATCAAAATTCGCGGGACATTTTAAACTTCCGCATCGGCGATGTCAGAGATTATTCGGCGTTGCTGGCAGCAATGCGTGAAACCGATATAATTTTTCACGCCGCGGCACTCAAACAAGTTCCGTCGTGCGAATACTTTCCGTTTGAAGCCGTGCAGACCAACATTTACGGAGCGCAGAACGTTGTGCGGGCGATTCGTGAAAACAATCTGCCGGTTGAAACGGTTGTCGGTATCTCGACCGACAAAGCCTGCAAACCGATTAATGTAATGGGAATGACCAAAGCTCTGCAGGAAAGAGTTTTGATTGAAGCCAATCGAGATTGTCCGAACACAAATTTTATGTGCGTTCGTTACGGAAACGTCATCGCCTCGCGCGGTTCGATTGTTCCGCTGTTTGTCGAACAAGTGCGAAAAAACCAACCGATAACCATTACACTTGAAGAAATGACGCGCTTTCTTCTTAGCTTAAATAAAGCGGTTGATACGGTTTTTGCGGCAATTTCGGATGGCAGACGCGGAGAGACTTTTGTTCCGAAAGTCGCGGCGGCAAAAATAACCGATTTAGCAAAAGCATTGATGGGCGATAAGGATTTGCCGATAGTTTTTACGGGCATCAGACCGGGCGAAAAAGTTCACGAAATAATGGTTTCCGAAGAAGAATGTTTCCGCACCGTTGAGCGCGGCGATTATTATGCAATTCTGCCCGTGTTGCCCGAACTGCGCGAAGAAAAAGATTTTACTCCCGCTTTGACGGGCGAGTATTCTTCAAAAGATAAAAACGTCACAGTTTCGCAACTGCGCGAACTGTTAGCGAATGCAAGTTCTGAGATTGCGGCTTTTTTATAATTTTTACCCATAAGTTAGGAATTTTGGTAATTAGATTTTAGAGTCATTTAACAGACAAGTATTTGACAAAGTTTTGTGTTTGAATAAACCTTATGTAAAGTGCAAACTATTTTTCTATGAGTAAACGAACGGATGTTTGACTTCGCTTTTTTATGAATTTGGTAAGTACTCAAAGCCAACAGGACTCGAAGAATAAGGCAGCCAAAAATGAAAATGAGTTGTTAAATTCTTCGGGCAATCAAATTTTATTGCCTGAAAAACCCGTCGTTGTTATCGAACCGAGCAAAAGTTGGGTTGCCTTAAATCTGCGTGACCTCTGGCAATACCGCGACTTGCTTTATATATTGACAATGCGCGACATCAAAGTTCGCTATAAGCAAACTTTGCTTGGCGCGGCGTGGGCGATAATTCAGCCGCTTTTTACAATGCTGATTTTCACGCTCTTTTTTGGAAAATTGGCGGGAATGCCTTCTGACGGAATACCTTATCCGATTTTTGCCTATGCCGGACTTCTGCCGTGGACGTTTTTTTCCAACGCCGTCACCAATAGTGGAAACAGTTTGGTCGGAAACTCTAATTTAATTACAAAGATTTATTTCCCGCGAATGATTATTCCGATGGCTTCCGTTGCGTCGGGCTTGCTTGATTTTGTCATCGCTTTCGGTTTGCTGGTAGTTTTGATGTTTTATTACGGAGTCGGTTTATCAATAAATTTATTGATACTGCCTGTTTTGTTGGTTTTGACGAGTTTGCTGGCAATTGGCGTCGGAATGTGGATGTCCGCGCTCAATGTCAAATACCGCGACGTTCGCTATGCGCTTCCGTTTTTGGTTCAGCTCGGAATGTTTGCCTCGCCGATTATTTACCCGCTGAGCCTTGTGCCGGAAAAATGGCGTTGGTTAATAGCATTAAATCCGCTCGCCGGGCAGATTGAAGCCTATCGTTCAGCCTTTTTCGGAAAACCTTTTGATTGGTTATCTTTAGGTGTTTCAGCAGTTTTGACTTTTGCTGTGCTAATCTACTCGGCTTATAATTTTCGCCGAATGGAAAAGAGTTTTGCAGATATTATTTAGTTTGGTTAAACTGCAAGTATTGAAATGAAACCGATCATTAAGGTAGAGAATTTAAGCAAGCAATATAAGCTGGGCGGTGAAAAAAAGCCGTATTCTACTTTGCGCGAATCTTTGGTTGATGCCGCCCGTAAACCATTGAAGGCTCTAAAACGTAACGAAAACAACGATACGAATAGTTTCTGGGCTTTGCAGGATATTAGCTTTGAAGTAATGCCGGGCGAAGTTATCGGCATCATCGGACATAATGGAGCGGGTAAATCAACACTTCTGAAAATTCTCTCGCGCATTACCGAACCGACCAGAGGCAGAATCAAACTTTACGGACGAGTCGGAAGTTTGCTGGAAGTCGGCACAGGTTTTCACCACGAATTGACGGGACGCGAAAATATCTTTTTAAATGGCGCGATTCTTGGAATGAGACGCGAGGAGATTGCCCGAAAATTTGATGAGATTGTTGATTTTGCCGAAGTAGAGAAATTTCTTGATACGCCCGTCAAACATTACTCGTCTGGTATGTATACGCGCCTCGCCTTTGCCGTCGCCGCTAATTTAGAGCCGGAAGTTTTAATCGTTGATGAAGTCCTCGCCGTCGGCGATGCTGCGTTTCAAAAGAAATGTCTGGGTAAAATGAGCGAAGTGTCCAAACACGGACGAACGGTTTTATTCGTTAGCCACAGTATGGGAGCGATTCGTCAACTTTGCCAAAAAGGAATATTTCTGTCTTCCGGTAAACTCGGATATTTGGGCGGTATTGACGAAACCATAAATCATTATCTGGCAACTTCTGCCGCAGATTCGGCGGCATATATTAAAGACGAATCATCCGATGCCAGTTTAAAGGACGTTGAATTTCAAAAAATTTCGCTGCATTCTTTCGATTCAACCGAAAATTATGTTTTTGAGCATAGCGAACCGATATTTGTTCGCTTTGAATTGAACATCAATCGCCTCCCGGAAAATTCGTCTTTGTTTTTTATGATATTAAATCAAGAAAAGGTTCCTGTCTGCGCATTTGAATCCGACGGTTTAGACGAACAAATGACATTAAAAATCGACCCGAACTTTTTAGTCAGAGGAAAATACTCTATACACGCATTTCTGCATGTTCCTAGGCAGACTCAAGTTGATGTCGTTTACGATAAATTGCTTTTTGAAGTTAATGATTACAGCTCAAAATTTGTTGCACACGGGGCATATAATTACGGTTCGGTTTACGGGCGTGGAGAATGGATTAAAAATTAATAATCAAAACCAATGTCGTATAAACGACAAATAAGCCTAGTTAAGAACAATATTAAAATGCGAATCAGTAGTAGAAAACCAGTAAAAGGAAAGCAAAAGCGAGTTTGCCCCAACAATGTATCATCAATCCGTCAGTTGAACGAACCTTGCTTGCCTTTTGGATGTTTGTTTTCTCGATTATCCAATTGAATAAATTTTTAATCGGTTGACGGAATTTGCCAATCAACCGATTATGATATTTTTCAAATTCGGTTAATTGACCGCCTTTGGGTTTTTTCTTTGGGGTAATCGCCTTGGTCAGTTGCTCTTTGAGAAGAGCGGTTATTTGTTTTTCGGCAAAAGCCTTGTCGCCAAACAGCGTCGTGTTGGGTAAAACGATTTGTTGCTCTTTGAAGGCTTTCGAGTCGTGATGCGAGGCAGAACATAACCAAATCTGTTTCGACAACGGCAGCGTACCGCTCTGCCGTTGGGGGATAAAGTGCAAACGGATGCCGTGAAAGCGAGTTTTCTTGGCGGCGCAAAATCCAGCATCGGTTATTTCACAAGCCACTTTCGCCGCATAAGAATGACCGCGCTTAAGCTAACATCACCGGGAGCGAATCAACAATGGAATTAATTTCAGTGGCAAGTTTCGGCTCTAAAGATTCGATTAAAACTTGTCCGAGAGTTTGAAAAGTCGGTTCTAATTGATTGAGTCGAAAAACAAAAGTTTGATATGAAGGCAAATCTGGAAACCAATCAAACCAATAATTTTTGATAAATGAGTGCATCTGTTTTTTCTGAAATTTATCGTTAAAATGAGCAAAGAGCCAAATAGTAACCAACTCCTGGTCGGTAAAATCCGGCTTCGAGTTATTGCTCAAGCGTTGAAGACAAGTTGCGGAACAAGTATCGTAAATTTGACAGACAAACAGGTAAATTTGAATTAAAGTATTTTCCGTCGCAAGAAAATCTTATCAATTCAACCGTTTGTCTGTCTTTTCAACTACTGATTCGTATTATTATCTCGAGTTTGATAAAGTTAAGTCTAGTTTTACGTAGAATTAAATGAAAGTTTCATGTCTTGCTTATATCCGGTGGAAGCCGCTTGTACGAGGTATCGTTTCATTCAATACTCTTGAAGAGATGACGCGCTTTCTTCTTAGCTTAAATAAAGCGGTTGATACGGTTTTTGCGGCAATTTCGGATGGCAGACGCGGAGAGACTTTTGTTCCGAAAGTCGCGGCGGCAAAAATAACCGATTTAGCAAAAGCGTTGATGGGCGATAAGGATTTGCCGATAGTTTTTACGGGCATCAGACCGGGCGAAAAAGTTCACGAAATAATGGTTTCCGAAGAAGAATGTTTCCGCACCGTTGAGCGCGGCGATTATTATGCAATTCTGCCCGTGTTGCCCGAACTGCGCGAAGAAAAAGATTTTACTCCCGCTTTGACGGGCGAGTATTCTTCAAAAGATAAAAACGTCACAGTTTCGCAACTGCGCGAACTGTTAGCGAATGCAAGTTCTGAGATTGCGGCTTTTTTATAATTTTTACCCATAAGTTAGGAATTTTGGTAATTAGATTTTAGAGTCATTTAACAGACAAGTATTTGACAAAGTTTTGTGTTTGAATAAACCTTATGTAAAGTGCAAACTATTTTTCTATGAGTAAACGAACGGATGTTTGACTTCGCTTTTTTATGAATTTGGTAAGTACTCAAAGCCAAAAAGGCTTAAAGAATAAGGCAGCCAAAACCAAAACGAATTGCTAAACAATGAAGTCAATTTAGAAAGTAAAGAAAAAATCGAAAATCAGAAAATTCTTTACTTTTCACTAATAAAAATTTCTTAAGGAGAAATATATGTCGCGCCAAGGGCAACCGCAAGAACCAACAGTAAGTAATATTAAAGAATTTTGGGAACGAGAAGCACAGGAAATTGGTCGCACCCCTCAAGTAACAATCCGAGATCACTACTTTCGTGTTCACGAACTGCACACATTAGTCGCACTTGTGCCGACCTCTGAGTCGTTGCTTGATGTCGGGTGCGGCACCGGACTCGGAACTCTCGCCTTAGCACGCAAGGCGAAATCAAGCGTTGGTATGGATTATTCGGGCGAGATGATTGTGTGGGCGCAACGCGTTGCACAAGACGAAAAATATCGTCTGGAGTTAGAAAATCAATTTCTGCCGCTCTGGGCGTTGTCCCGAACTTTTTCGTCGGTGGAGTTTCGTCAAGGTGACATTCTGAACCTCCCCAAGTTTGAGCAATCATTCGACGTGGTGACCGGACAGCGTATTCTCATTAACCTGCCTTCAGACGACCTGCACCTAGAAGCACTACGTTCGTTGCATACTGTGTCGAACGTCGGAGCTACTCTGGTGCTAGTGGAGGCTACACGGCAAGGACACGAGCGCACCGACGAATTCCGCCAAGAGTTTGGATTGCCGGCATTGGAAAAATATTGGCACAACCATTATGTTGACGAGTCGCGCACGAATGAATGGGAAGCGTCCGGCTGGAAGGTCGAGCAGGCTCTTGGGTTTGAAACATATACTTTGTTAAGCAAGGTTATTTATCCAGCATCTATCGGACAGGAAAATTGCTCTTTCCTATCTGGAGCAAACAGAGCCGCTATGGAGTGCGCCTGCCTTGCGCGTTCGTCCGCTGCGGTTGATGAAATGGGGCTTTCAAACCTGTTGCAGATGTATATCGAGCGCGTATTTCTCTACGAGCCAAAAGTTGCTCCGGTCATCAAGGAATGGGTTGCAGCGAACTTACCAAGACTGACTCTAGCACCCGGACTCGGTCATCAAAAACTTTTTATAGCCCGTGCAGTCGATATTTCAGATTAAGTTACTGTCTCATTCTGAACTATGCTTTGATAGTCATAAAAATCATGGGCGACGGGGTTATGGTTATTGGGGTTTAGTTCCCAGCAACAATGATACCCGTAACTCAAGTAACAAGATGTTTTGAATGGTCTCCAAAAGGCTCTTCACGTTTGGCGGAAACTATTAGAAAAATTGATTGAGCTTCTTAGCGGAATCATATTTTAGGAAAAGAATATGTCATTGTCGGGTTGTGAAATAATCGAACTTCCCAAAATAAACGACCCGCGCGGAAATTTAACATTTGTTGAAAATCAAACGCATATTCCGTTTGATATTAAAAGAGTTTATTACACTTACGATGTGCCGGGCGGTGCGGAAAGAGGCGGACACGCTCACAAAGAGCTTAAACAACTTATTATTGCGATGTCCGGCAGTTTCGATATTACGTTGGACGACGGTTTTGAAAAACAGAAATTTCATCTTAACCGCTCGTATTTTGGCTTATACGTTTGTTCTATGATTTGGCGCGAGATTGATAATTTTTCGTCGGGTTCGGTATGTATGGTTTTAGCGTCGGAATTTTTTGACGAAGCCGATTATTACCGCGAATACCAAGATTTTTTGAACGCCGTGCGAGGTAAAAACAGTTGAAAATTCCGTTTCTCGATTTGAAAGCAAATTACCTTGAACTAAGAGACGAACTAGATGCGGCTTCGCAGAGAGTTCTCGAATCGGGCTGGTATATTTTGGGCGAAGAGGTCGAAGCGTTTGAACAGGAATTTGCCGATTATTGTGGAGCAAAACATTGCATTGGTGTCGCAAATGGACTAGACGCTTTACATTTGATTTTGCGCGGTTATGAAATTGGCAAAGGAGATGAAGTTATAGTTCCTGCGAATACTTATATAGCAACTTGGCTCGCGGTTTCTTATGCCGGAGCAACGCCTGTTCCCGTCGAACCGAATCCGCAAACCTACAATCTCGCGCCGGAAAATATTGAAGCGGCAATTACGCCGCTTACCAAAGCGATAATGCCCGTTCATCTTTACGGACAACCCGCCGAGATGGATGTGATTAACGAAATTGCCCGAAAACACAATTTGCGAGTTATCGAAGACGCGGCTCAAGCGCAGGGAGCACGTTACAAAGGAAAACGTACGGGAAATTTGGGCGATGCTGGTGGTTTCAGCTTTTATCCGGGCAAAAATTTGGGGGCGTTCGGCGATGCCGGAGCGATTACGACCAACGATGATGCGCTGGCGGATGCGGTAAAAGTTTTGCGAAATTACGGTTCGCGGGTGAAGTATTACAACGAAGTCAAAGGCTACAATTCCAGACTCGACCCGCTCCAAGCCGCATTTTTGCGTGTTAAGTTAAAATATTTAGACGAGTGGAACAGTCGGCGTGTTTTCATTGCTCAAAGTTATTTAAAAGCGTTGTCGGACGCAACGGAAATCAAATTACCGCGCGTGCCGGACGGCGCAGAACCCGTTTGGCACTTGTTTGTAGTGAGAAGTTCGAGACGCGATGAATTGCAAGGTTTTCTGAATGAATCAGAAATAGGAACGCTGGTTCATTATCCCGTGCCACCTCATCTTTCCGAAGCATATTCGGACGAAGTTTTCAGACAGGAAAGCTATCCGGTTACGGAAGAATCGGCGGCAACAGTTTTGAGTTTGCCAATCAGCCCGCACCTTACTATCGAACAGCAAAATCGAGTTGCGGAATTGATGCTGAAATTCGAGAAAGACAAGATATCAAAAAAGCAAACAACTTAAATCTCTCACAAAATGAATTTCTAAAGAATTCGTCAAAGTTTTTCGCTGCGAATGAAGTCAATCTTTAAATCCACCGCAATTTTAGGAAGTAGTTCTGCCATAAGCGCGGTCGTCGGACTCGTTTCAGCTAAATTGTGGGCAATTATGGTTGGTCCAGCCGGACTCGGTTATTTGACGATGCAGCAAAGTCTGCTCGGTCTGATAGTTATGGTAGCAGGTTTAGGGGTCAGCACCGGGATTGTTCGTTTGGGCGCGAAAGCAATTGCCGACGACGACAAATTGGAGATTGCCGCCAACCAAAAAGCCGCGATTATTATTAGTATGACGACGGGTGCTGTCGGAGTCGCGCTTTTGATATTGCTTCGCAATGCAATCAATCAAACTCTGCTTGAAGGAAATGGAAGCGGCGGCGAGGTCGCATTGCTCGGCGCGGCATTGGTTTTCACTTTGCTGGCAAGCACCTTTAGCGGCATTCTCAACGCTCATCACAATATCAAAGCGTTGGCGAAAATCGCTGTACTCAACAGCGTTCTAAATGCGAGCGTTTTGCTTGTTTGTGTTTGGGCGTGGCACGTGCAGGGAATCATTGTCGGAATTATCATTAGCTCTTTACTGAACTGTCTGGCAAGTTATTATTTTTTCAAACGAGAGGTGAAAACCGAATGGATTGCAGTTCCGCGTGAAAAATTGTTGGAGACGATAAATCGGCTGCTTCGGTTCGGCATTCCTTTCACCGGCAGTATGCTGGTTGGAACAGGCGTTCAACTGATTTTGCCGATTCTGATTTTGCATCAACTCGATTTGGAAAGCGTCGGCTTTTATCGCGCCGCTTCAACTATCGCCATAACTTCTTTGGCGCTGGTCACAACCGCGATGGGACAAGATTATTATCCGCGTCTTTCAGCAGCTTCCGACAATCCTCAAGAATTAACAACAATCGTCAATCAGCAACAGTATCTACTGTTCGTTTTAATTTCGCCGATAATTCTCTGGCTATTGTTTTTGTCGCCAATTATCGTTCCGCTACTTTACACCTCTAAGTTTTCTTACTCTGCCGAGATATTAAATTGGTTTCTTGTCGGAGACATTTTCAGATTACTTAGTTGGACGCTCTCTTTTGTAATTTTGGCTCGAAGCAAAAGCAGTCTTTATTTTTTTATTGAATTCATCGGCGGCATCACATCTTTGCTGACAAGTTTAATCGGGATGCAGCTATTCGGTGTTAGGGGCTTAGGAATTAGCTATTTGGTAACTTACTTTATCTATTATCTTTTAGTTTGGTTTTTGATTCGCCGTCAAATAAAGTTAAAATATAGTAGGGAAAACAAGATGCTGATTTATTTTACTTTGACATCCGCCGTTGGCATCAGTGTTTTAACCACGCTTGGAAATGAAATTTTTAGAAACGGTTTTGCAATTGTTGTGTGTTTTATAAGTGTAATAATTAGTTTCAGCATTGTGAAAAATAAATTTTTCTATGAAGTGCCTGAACAAAAACGGAGTATTTAACTTGAATGGCTCAAACTCTTCAACAAAATTCTACTGTTAGTGTTTGCGTTCCATCATATAATCACTCTCGATTTATAGGACAATGCTTGAGGTCAATATTTGTTCAAACACACGCGCCTTCCGAACTAATTGTTATTGATGACGGTTCAACCGATGATTCGGTTGAAATAATTGAAAAAACGCTGGAAGACTGTCCTTTTCCTTGCGAGTTGGTTGTTCGCCCGAATAAAGGGCTTGTTCCAACAATTAACGAAGGATTGGAAATGGCTCGCGGAGAATTTTTTGCCATTATTGCTTCTGATGATTTATGGTTACCCGGTTTTTTAGAGCGGCGTGTAAGTCAATTACAACATCGTCCAAATGCTGTTTTGGCTTATGGTCATTGTTACAATATTGACGAAAATGACAAAATTTTTGGTGCCACTTCCGATTGGGCTGATTACGAAGACGGAAACGTCCGTGATATGCTCATAAAAAAATATCCTCCATTAGCAGTAACAGTTCTTTACCGAAAAGCGGCATTGGAAATTCAAAAATGGAATCCCGAGGTTTTTGTCGAAGATTATGAGTTATTCCTGCGGCTTTGCACTTTGGGCGAATTTGCTTTTGACCCGGAGAAACTTTCAGGTTATAGAATTCATTCAACTAATATCAGTCGGCAGACAGAATCAATAGTTAAAGGTAAAATTCAGGCTTTTCAATTAAATGCGAAAATTTTAGGTCTGAGTTCGCAAGAACTTTTGGAAGTTGTTGCTAAGGTTAATTGGGGAAGTGCTGATTTTTTATTAAATTCAAAACAAAGATTCAAGGCTATTAAATTAACTTTACAAAATTCTCATGCCAAAATTCCCATTACCAAGAAACTGCAACAATATTTGAAACTACTCTTGCCAAATAAAATTATTCAGGCTAAGCATAAAATTATCAAAAGGAAAAGCAATGCTATAAACGGGAGAGATATTAAGGATTTAATTATTCAGCAGTTAGGAGGCAAGAAAAATTACAATCTCGATCAAAGGTTAAGTGTTACTCATCAAGATAGTTGAACTTAATGAAAAAGCGAATTCTTCACGTTATTCCCTCATTAGCTGCTGGTGGAGCAGAACGCCAATTGGTAAATCTCGTTAACCATACCACCGCCGAATTTTCCCATTTTATTTGTGTTTTCAATAATGCCGGTTTTTTCGCGCCGACGATTCATGCCTCAGGACACAAGGTTTGTGAGCTTGGCGTTTTAGGCAAACATCCGTGGTTTTCAGCCGCATCAAAATTGCATTCTATTATTAACAATTACAAGCCGGATATAATAAAAACATGGCTTTATGATGCAAATATCGTCGGACGTTTAGTGCAAATTTTTAATCCCAAAATACCACTTATTACTACATTGCATTCGGCGGATTATGAACCGGAAACGATTCGCGCTGCTAATTGGTCGCCATTTAGGGTTGAAGGTTTTCGCCAAATTGATAAAATAACCGCGCGGCTGACAAAGCCGCACTTTGCAGCTTGCTCGCAATACGTCAAAAAATCGTTTCAAAGAAAGCTAAATTTTTCCGACACTCAAGTTAAAGTGATTTACAATGGAATTGACCCTGCTTTGTTGGAATGCGCGGCAGACGAGCCGCAACAGGTTCGGCGAGACCTTGAAATTCCGAAAGACGGATTTGTTTATGTGACGGTGGGCAGAATTGACGCAATGAAAAATCACGCTCTTCTTCTGCGAGCTTTTCCAAAAGTTTTGTCCGCCGTGCCGCAATCTTATTTAACTATTGTCGGTGTGGGAGTTTTGGAACGGGAATTAAAAGATTTAGCAGATTCACTCGGAATTGCTCAGAGAGTCCGATTTTTGGGCAGACGAAAAGATGTGGGAGCGTGTTTGGAAATGGCAGACGTTTTTGTCTTCCCGACACTTCTCGAAGGACATCCGTTGGCTTTGGTCGAAGCAATGTTTAAAAAGTTGCCGTCCATCGCATCAAACATCGAAGTTTTGCGAGAAGTGTTAACGGACAATGAAAATGGTTTGCTTTTTAATCCAAACGAACCTGACGATCTAGCGGCGGCAATGATAAAATTGTATCGCCAACCGGAGTTACGAGAGCGGTTGGGCAGGCAAGCATTGCAGGATGCCGAGCGGCGGTTTCACATTCGCATAATCGCTGCTGAATGGGAGGATTATTACCGAAATATAATCAGCGAAAATAAATCTAAATAATTTTAGCGCGAAATTCAGCAAGTTAGAATATAGTAGGGAAAATAAGATGTTGATTTATTTTACTTTGACATCCGCCGTCGGCATTAGTGTTTTAACCGCGCTTGGAAATGAAATTTTTAGAAACGGCTTTGCAATTGTTGTGTGTTTTATAAGTGTAATAATTAGTTTCAGCATTGTGAAAAATAAATTTTTCTATGAAGTGCCTGAACAAAAACGGAGTATTTAAATTAAATGGCTCAAATTCTTCAACAAAATTCTACTGTTAGTGTCTGTATTCCATCATATAATCATTCTCAGTATATAGAGCAGTGTTTAAGATCAATATTTGTTCAAACACACGCGCCCTCCGAGTTAATTGTTATTGATGACGGTTCAACCGATGATTCTATTAAAATAATTGAAAAAACCTTGAAAGACTGTCCTTTTCCTTGTGAGTTGATTGTTCGTCCAAATAAAGGGCTTGTTCCAACAATTAACGAAGGATTGGAAATGGCTCACGGAGAATTTTTTGCGGTCATTGCTTCGGACGACATTTGGTTACCTGATTTTCTAAAGTATCGTGTAAGTCAGTTACAAAAGCGTCCAGAGGCGGTTCTTGCTTATGGACATTGTTACATAATTGATGACGAAAATAACATTGTCGCCAGTACGAAAGATTGGTATAAGTACGATGACGGGAATGTTCGCAATATGTTGTTGACAAGGTATCCACCTTCGCCTCCAACAGTGGTTTACAGAAAATCCGCGCTCAATATTCACAAATGGAATCCAAAATTTTTTGTTGAAGATTACGAGATTTCTTTGAGATTGAGCACTTTGGGGGATTTTGCTTTTGAGCCAACCATACTCTCCGCTAAGAGAGTACACAAAAATAATATGAGTAACAATACTTTAGCATTGCAACAGGGGGTAAGTGCAGCGATGGAATCAAATGCGGAATTGCTACGAATAACAAAAGATGAGCAAAAACTTATCAGGGATAATATCAGATGGTCAAGTATTGAGCCCTTTTTACTTTCAGGAAATAGAGTTCAAGCTTTTAAACAAGCAATGCTCTGTATTAACTCTAACCACTCACTTTCCGATAAAACAAAAATGTTTTTAAAGTTGTTTCTTCCTTACAGTTTTATAAAATTTCGTCGTAAAGAAGTATATAGTAAAGGAAAACATAAAAACATAAAAGAATTACTAAAGAATGGTTTCGATTAACATTGAACTTACGCACTTAAAATGGGTAATAGTTATTAAAGAATAATTCACTTTTGAACGGTGCGCAGATGATAAATAATAAATACCCAAGATGCTATTTTCGTTTATCAGCAAGACCAATCATGTTACATAAAAACTAAACACTACAATAACGCTCTCCGATTAGCTTTTAAAACTTTGCGGGAGATGAACCCTATTCACCTCTTCGCGTAAGGTAAATTATTAAGTTCCACTAAAGTTTGTTGTTTAATGAAACGAATTCTTCATATTATTCCGTCATTGGCTGCTGGCGGAGCAGAACGCCAATTGATAAATCTCGTTAGCACTTGCATTTCCAAAGACAAAATCTAAATTTAAAATGCTGTTGCGTAATAATTGACCTGGCAAATTAAAATGAATAATCAATTTTTACAAGTTATAAAAGATTTACAAACAAACGATATTGCATGGACATACCGAAATTTATCGAAAACACCTTTTCACACAGGATTTTGGGTAATAAAACGAATTGGCGACGCGATTGTCGCGCACGCGCATCTGGCACACGGCGTTTTGCTCGATGTCGGTTGCGGGTTAAAGCCGTATGAGAAAATCTTCGCGCCTCACATCGAAAAATATTACGGTACGGAATACTCGCCCGAAAGCGGCTTTCGCGGAAACCGTGCCGATGTTGCGGGCGACGCGAGCGCGATGCCTTTTGCCGACGCAAGCGTTGATACGATTCTCTGCACAGAAGTTTTAGAGCATGTCGCGCATCCCGAAAAGGTCATCGAAGAATTTGCGCGAATCTTAAAGCCTGACGGGGTTATATTCACAACCGCACCGTTTTTTTACCCGATTCACGACGCTTACGATTTTTTTCGCTATACGGACACGGGAATAGCCGTGATAATGAAGCGGCACGGAATTGAAGTCGAAAAAGTAGAGCCGCTTTCCGGTACAGGCTTGACGATTGCTATGTTATTTAATTTTTATTTGTTCGATTTGGGATTTATGTGGACAAAATGGATGTATCCGCTTGGGCTGGTGTTAAGACCTGTTTTGTGGCTTTTGATTTGTCTGGTTAATCTTTTAGGCTGGATAATGGAGAAGGCGATTCCGTCAAAACATATGGCATTTAATCATCTGACTATTGGAAAAAAAAAATAATATGCCGCCAATAAAAGTTCTTCATCTAATTTCGACGCTTTCGAGCGGCGGTGCGGAACGCCAGCTCGTCAATCTCGTCAACAGCACTTCCAAAGAAATCGTTGGTTACATTGTCTGCGTTATCGGCGAGCCTTATTTTTTCGCGCCGAATATCCGCGAAGTCGGCTGTAAAGTAATAGAATTAGGAATTTCCGCCAAACATCCGTTTCTTGAAGCTGCTTCAAAATTTCGGAATATCGTGCGCGAGGAAAAGCCGGATATTATTCATTCGTGGCTTTACGACGCGAATGTTTCGGCGCGGCTGGCGGCGGTTCTGAACGGCAAAATTCCGATTGTAACTTCCTTGCAGTTAGCCGATTATGAACCCGAAGCAGGACGCATCGGAAATTGGAACCCGCACAAAGTTCGCGTTTTGCGGATGATTGATAAATTTACGTCAATTGTCGCCAAACCGTATTTTGTTCCGTGTTCGGAATTCGTCAAAAATTCCTATCAGCGTCATTACGGAATTGATGAAAATAAAACGCAGGTTATTTATAATTCGGTCGACCCGAATTTGTTGACGGCTTCGGCGGACGATGTTCAAAAAATACATGAAGAGCTTGCGCTTTCTTCGGACTCTTTTATTTATTTGAATGTCGGACGACTTGACCCGCAAAAAAATCATAAGGTATTATTTGAGGCTTTTCGGCAAGTTTCGGCGGAAGTTCCGAATGCCTTTTTGCTTTTAGCCGGCATTGGCGGGCTGGAAAACGAATTGAAAAAGCTCGCCGAAGATTTAGGAATTAGAGAAAAAGTTCTTTTTCTGGGCAGAAGAAACGATATCGGCGCATTGCTGGTATTGGCTGATGTTTTTGTTTTTCCGTCATTTTTTGAAGGCTTACCCGTTGCGCTGGTCGAAGCAATGTTTAAATCTCTGCCGTGTATCGCGTCTCGAGTCGAAGTTTTCGAGGAAGTCATTGCGGACGGCGAAACAGGTTTGTTAATCAATCCGACTTCTCCGGTTGAACTAAGAGATGCGATGATTGAATTGTATAAAAACAGGGATTTGCGAAAATCGCTCGGCGAAAACGCTTTAACAAGAGTCGAGAAAACTTTTCACGCTTCGATAACGGCTAGACAATGGGAAAACTTTTATAAGAAGATAATTGCTGAAAATAAAAGCAAGTAGAAAACGCATCAACACCTGGTAGGTTTATTTTAATAAAATTAAAATTCCCGTCGCCAACTACATTGACTGTCCCGCGCTTTCTAAGCTCGACTTTATCCAATTTGATATTTGAAAACGAAACGCAGAGCAAGTAAGTTGATTTTGATATTTCTGACCAAAGAAAAGTCAAAAGGAGACTCACTATGCCCTGCGAAC
>MWYZ01000062.1 GCA_002050365.1 Acidobacteria bacterium 28-1 | reverse complement strand
TTTGCCGGACATACTATGTGATACAGCAACACGCTGACATTGTGCTTCTTATGAATGAACTCGCTCATTCACACAGTATATTCCGTAGCAGAGCTACGAGGAATTAAACCTTTAAGGAACGATTAAACTGATTTTTCTTTTTTAGTGTTGATTCACATAAGTTATACAGGCAAAATGCGTTCACGCTTCAATTTAATTGTTTTTTAGCGTAATATGTCGCAAATTGTTTCTATTTCTTAACACAAATTATGGCTTCTAATTCGATTGACAGAATAACTTTAATTCGCGGTCTCGGACTGCTCGCGGCAATTTCTATTATTTTGGGAAACGTCATCGGCACCGGTGTTTTTCTGAAAGCCAGAGTAATGACCTGCAACGTCGGCAGTCCGATTTGGGTAATTGTCGCGTGGATTGCGGCGGGCATTTTATCGCTGGCGGGCGCGTTGACTTACGCCGAACTCTCGGCGATGAAGCCGGAAGTTGGCGGCGAATATGTTTTTTTGCGTGATGCTTACGGGCGCGTCTGGAGTTTTCTTTACGGCTGGATGCAGATTTTTATCGCCAAAACCGGCTCGCAAGCCTCTGTCGCCGTCGCCTTTGCGATTTTTCTTAATGATTTTCTCGATGGCGGTTTGAAACAGACTTTACTTAAAACTAATATTCTCGGTTATGATTTTGAATTCACTTCCCTGCAAATTATCGCCGTGATGATGATTGTTATTATTACGACGATAAATTGCGCGTCGGTTTCGGTTACCGGACAACTCGCCACTTATTTTACGGTGATAAAAATCGCTCTGATTTTGCTCGTCGGTGTCGGCGCTTTTATTTTCGCCGACGGAAATTTCGCTCATTTTGGAATGGAAAACGCGGGCGGAACCTGTGAAGGTGTTGACAATTCCGTCAAATACGGCGCAGCCGGTTTTACTTTTATGGCGGGTTTCGGCGCGGCGATGCTCGGCGCGCTTTGGGGTTACGACGGCTGGAATAATTTAACGCTTGTGGCGGGCGAAGTGAAAAATCCCCAAAAAAACATTCCGCTCGCGCTTATCGGCGGCACGATTTTAATTATTCTTCTGTATGTTTTTGTCAACATCGCATATTTTTATGTTCTGACGCCGACGGAAATTGCTTCGGTTTCCGCCGATTCTTCAGTCGCGCGAGAGGTTGCCATCAGATTTTTGGGCGCGGTTGCGGTCGTTTTGATGACGGCGGGATTGATGGCTTCGTCACTCGGCACACTGCACACATCGGTTTTGACCGGCGCCCGCGTGCCGTATGCGATGGCGCAGGACGGTTTGATGTTCAAATCGCTCGGCAAACTTTCGGAAGGAACTCGCGTTCCTATCGGCGCTTTAATCGTGCAAGGCATTTGGGCTTGTATCTTGGCAATGTCGGGTTCATTCGATACCTTGACCAACTACGTTATTTTCGGCTCGTGGATTTTTTATGCTTTTGTAACCGCTTCAGTTTTCGTTTTTCGCAAAAAATATCCAGATGCACCAAGACCGTACAAAACGTTTGGTTATCCGGTAGTGCCGATTTTGTTTCTGCTCGTGGCGGGCTGGCTTTTGATTAACACGATTCTGACAAGTCCGATGCAATCTTTTATCGGAATTTTCTTGATAGCGTTAGGATTGCCCGTTTATTATTATTTGACGAGAGGAAAATGAACAGACGCGAGCGAAAATTTAAATTAAAGGAATAAATAACGGCAATTATCGGCGGACTTGTGCAGGCACGCTCCGCCAAAAATTTTCTCGGTAATTTTAACCGTTTCTCAAAGCTATATTTTCTCCTTCCGACAAATTAATCAATCTGCTAAAGCGCAATGGTTTACCAAACCGAAGACGAGATTTTGCGAATTGTTCGCACTTTCGAAAATGGGACAATTTCACGTTCCAAATGGCGGCACGCCGAACATCTGACCGTTGCCTTTTATTACGCTTTTTATCACGATTTTGAAACGGCTTACGTCAAAATGCGCGACGGAATTTTTAATCTCCTAAATTCTTTTGAAGTTGATTTGTCGAAGGAAATGCCATATCACGAAACTCTAACTGTCTTTTGGATGCGAACGATTTTTGATTTTTTAGAATCTCAGAAAGAAAAATCGTTGGTCGAAACGGCGAATAAGGTTTTGGAAATGTGCGGAGATAAAGATTTACCGTTGAAATATTACAGTCGTGATTTTCTCTTTTCAGATGAAGCCCGCAAAAGCTTTGTCGAAGGAGATTTAGGATGAAACTGATTTTTCTTTACGGCGCACCGGCGGTCGGTAAATTAACCGTCGCCGATAAAATAGCTGAACAAACCAGGTATAAAGTTTTTCACAATCACTTGAGTATTGACTGCATCGAGCCGATTTTCGATTTCGGCACGCCTTCGTTTTTTAAATTGATTGAGCTAATTCGCGTCGAAACCGTCGCGGAAACCGCCCGCGAAAATGTCGATTTAATTTACACATTTTGTTACGCGAAGGATTTCGACGACGCGCACGTCGCAAAAATTGTCGAATCGGTCGAAGCAAACGGCGGCGAAGTTTGTTTTGTTCTTTTAACCTGCGAGCGCGATGAATTGGAAAAGCGTGCTTTGGAAGAATCCAGGAAAAAATTCGGAAAAGCGAACAATCTTGAAACTCTGCACGAAATTCTGGACAAATATGATTTGTCTTCGCCCGTCCCAATGCGCGAAAGTTTGCAAATTGACAACACAAATCTTTCCGCCGAATTGACGGCACAGACGATTATCAAGCATTTTGGAATTGGCTAATTAAACCATTTGAATATTCAAATCTTCGAGCAGTCAATAAATTTTTGTGCTAACTTTAATTTTTCAGTGAAATCCGTAAAGGAATGTGTTATAAACTTTCTATGCTCGTCGAATTAAGACCAACCAGAGAACTTCTCAGACAACTCGGCATCGCGCCGAAAGAATCTTGTTGCCGTTAAATTCCCTTATAGATTTGCTTTTATTCTAAGTTTGATTTTGGATTTCATTTTTGCAAATCCGACTTCAAATCGTTTTCGCTTATAATCACATTTCAAATTATTTTTATGCTTAAATTTCATAATACACTGACCAACCAACTGGAAGAATTTCAGCCGCTCAATGACAATGAGGTTCGACTTTATATTTGCGGTCCGACAGTTTGGAGTTTCGCGCACATCGGCAATTTTCGCACGTTTACGTTCGGCGACGTTCTGCGGCGTTATCTGAAATTCAAAGGTTACAAGCTGACGCACGTTTTTAATTTGACCGACGTTGACGACCGAATTATCAACGAAGCGAAAGCGGCAGCAAAGACGATTGACGAATTCACCGCGCCGTTTATCGAAGCGTTTTGGGAAGACTTCGACGCGCTCGGTTTAGAGCGTCCCGATATCGCACCGCGGGCGACGCATCACATCGCGGAGATGATTCAGATTATCGAAAAACTTCTTGAGAATGGACATGCTTACGAATCGGACGGCTCAATTTATTTTCGCATTTCGGCATTTCCAGATTACGGCAAACTCTCGAAAATAAATTTCGCGGGCAATATATCTGGCGCGTCCGGTCGCGTTGACACCGATAAATACGATAAGGAAAACGCCAACGATTTCGCGCTCTGGAAATTGGTTGACGCCGATGAGCCGACCGGCTGGGACGCTTCTTTCGGGCGCGGTCGTCCGGGCTGGCATATTGAATGTTCGGCGATGGCGATGAAGTATTTAGGTGAAACTTTCGACATTCACGCGGGCGGCATCGATTTAAAATTTCCGCATCACGAAAACGAAATCGCCCAATCGGAAGGCGCAACGGAAAATCAGTTCGCCAAAGTTTGGCTGCACTCGGAACATTTGAAAGTCGAAGGCGAAACGATGTCAAAATCGCTGGGAAATTTTTATACTTTCCGCGATTTGATTGCAAAAGGTTATTCGGCGACGGCGATTCGCTATTTGCTTTTGTCCGTTCCGTATCACAAGCAACTTAATTTCACGTTTGAAACTCTGGACGGCGCGGAACAGACGATTGCGCGGCTGCGCGATTTCCGCAATCGTCTTCAGGAAGCGCATCTGCCGGACGGCATCAACACGGATTTGCAGGAAAAAGCTGAAAAATATTTGAACGATTTTGAAGCGGCGATGGACGATAATTTAAACACTTCGGTCGCGCTCGCCGCGCTGCACAATCTCGTCCGCGAGGTAAACACGGCGACGGCGCACGAAGTCGCCTGCACCGAAGATCGCTCATTTATTCTGCACACGCTTGATAAATTCGACGCGATTTTAGGGATTTTCGGCGAAGCGAGCGAGGAAATTTTAGATTCGGAAATCGAAGCGTTAATCGGAGAACGGCAAGAAGCAAGGCGCAATCGAAACTTTGCGCGGTCGGACGAAATCCGCAATTTGCTGGGCGAACAAGGAATCATTTTGGAAGATACGAAAGACGGTATGCGATGGAAAAGAAAATAAAAGATAGAATTAAAGGCGGAATTGTCGGCTTGCTAGTTGGCGACGCACTTGGCGTTCCGTATGAATTTCACAACCGCATCTCAATTCCCGTTTTTATGAAATAGAGTTTGAACCGCCAAACTATTTCAGACGTTCACACGCTGGTGTTCCAATCGGAACTTATTCGGACGACGGCGCGCAAGCCTTGATTTTATTAAATACATTGCTCGAACGCAGAACGTTTGACGCTTCGCATTTCGCTAACGGTTTGGTTGATTGGTATGACAACGGATTTATGGCGGTCGGCGGAAAAGTATTTGATGTCGGAATTCAAACTGCCGAGTCAATTCATAAATTGAAACGCGGTGTTGAACCGCTTCTCGCGGGCGGAGTTGACGAATATTCAAACGGAAATGGCTCGCTGATGCGCGTCTTGCCGCTCGCGATTTGGCATCAAGGCTCGGATTTGGAATTGATTGCCGACGCTTTTGACCAATCAGTAGTGACGCACGGACATTTGCGCTCGAAACTTTGTTGTGCTTTGTATTGTCTTTGGGCACGGCGGATTTTGCAGAATGATGAAAACGCTTGGGATTCGGCGGTAGAAACCCTTTATGCAATTTTTCCTGAAGGCACAATTGAAAACACTGAATTTGAAACAAGAATTTTTCCGAAAGATATTATCTATGAAACAAACGGAAGCGGTTATGTCGTTGACAGCTTACGCTCTGCACGCTGGGCTTGCGGAAATAAAAATTATGAAGAAACTGTGAAAGCCGCGATTTCTCTTGGTGATGATACTGACACAACGGCTTGCATTGCCGGCGGAATTGCGGGTTTAAAATTCGGTTTGAATGAAATTCCCCAAAGATGGCGCGATAATTTGCGCGGCAAAGAAATTTACGAACCTCTGATAGAAAAACTTATTTTAATCAACTAATTCTTTTTCCAAACGCGAACCAAAAACGCTTTCAAACCTTGCGCCTCGAAAACTTCCGGCTCGCCGATTTGATAACCTTTTGCAATCAAATTCCGCAAAGGCGGTTTCGCTTCGTTCCATTCTTTGTCACGAAAGGCGACGAAAAATCTTCCGCCTTCAATTTCGTTTTCATTTATCGTTTGCACTTCATCAAATCCGCGCGGCAGAAAATACGCTTTGTCTTCGGTTAAACCTATAATTTCATTAACCTTTACAACTTGAAATCTTCTATCCGAATCGCGCAAGGCAAACCAAAAATGATAGGCGACTAAATCTTCAAAGACATAAATTTTTGTCGGCTCATTTAAATCGCTCTGAGTTTGCCGCAAACTCCGAGCAAGGTTTTCCCACGCGCACCAAATATATCTCGGCTCGGCGCGTTTCGCTTGAAGCAGAAACGCAGCGCCGAAAAGCAAGAAAATTAAACTTAAACCTGCCGTCTTCAATTGCCAAAAGCGAATTTTTGTCAACGCGATAGCGAATAAAATCTGGGTCGGCACAAACACGATTGACAAATGCCGCGTTCCCCAAACTGAATACGGTAAAATCCAGCTTGCAACAAATGCCGCGAGAAGCGGAACGAAAATGAAACTCAAAAGCAGATAAATTTTGTGTTTGTCAGTTTTGGTTTCGCTTTTCCAGACGGCTAAATAAAAACCGAAAGCAAGAATGACGATTGCTAAAATCGGTAAAGTTATTAAAAGAATTGCGGTTTTATCGGCGCTGCTTTGCTCGAAATAAATCGGTTCGAAAAGGTTGAAAACGAATTGCAGAACGATTGCAAAATTCGGTTTGGAAATCCAACCGAGGTTTTGCGCGACATTGGAATTTATATTCGACGCTTGCCAAAGCGCAAAAATCCAAGGCGCGAAACTCAGAGCGGTGGCGGTGAGCATGAGAAGAATTTGACGCGCTTTTATGCGTTGCAAAATCAATATCACCGCGACTTCCGACGCAACGACGAACCAACCGAAATAATGTGTATAAACAAGTAAAATGTTGACTAAAGTCAAAAACCATAAGTTTTTGCCCCGATTAAAAAAGCCTGCAAAAAACCACATCGAAAAAAGCCCGAAAAATAAAACAAGACTATACATTCGAACTTCCTGTGCGTATTTGATTAAAGAACCATTCGCGGCGAAAAAGGTTGAAGCAAGCGCGATAGTCAAGAAATTTAATTTCAGTTCACGGCACAGTAATAAAAACGGAACGACGGCGAGAACTGAAAAGAAAACGGGAAAGAATCTGAGCCAAAACAAATTTTCGCCGCCAATTGCAATCCAGATTTTGAGCAGAAAATAAAAAAGCGGCGGGTGAATCAAATCTTGCGCAACCAGCCGGACGAAATTTTGCCAATCGAGTTCGGCGACGTGAGCGCTGAAAATCTCGTCAAACCATAGACACGAATCGGTCAGATTCCACAAACGAAGCAAAACATAAACGACGAAAATTGAAGCAATTATTAACCGCCGAGTTTTGTCCGGCAGCTTCATTTTATAATTTCACGCTGCTGCAAAGTTTTCCGCGAATGCTGGTGTAAAAAAGCGGAACTTCCTTGAAAGTGTCAGTGTCCCGACAATAGCAAAGGCAACTGTCGAACGGTTTTGAATAGATGTGCAAGCTGACGGCGCGTTGATTGAATTCAGGAAGATTAAGAATTTGGTGAATCGGCTCTTCAAGTTCGACTTTGGCGGTGAGACAATCGGATAAATTGAAATTATTGGTTTCTTCTAACTTACAAAACCCTTTTGATTCGTCAATCTCGACGGCGCGAAAATTTTGCCCGCGCAATTTCCCGACCGGAACGCTCATCCAACATCGCTGGTCGGCGTGATTGTGAACGCGCGATACTTGCCCGCTTTCCCAACATATCGCCATCAGTTCAAAACGCTCGTCTTTATAAATCAAATTGCGAGTGTAAAAATTTTCGCTCCAGAAAAAGTATTTTGTAATCGAATCAACGTCAACCGGTTTTGCGGCAAGAAATTGATAGACGTTATCGCAGGTGAAATCCGCATCCGTGATTGAACGCAAACCGTCAATTAATTTTTCGATTGAAATTGTCATTGCTTCGCCATTAGAAAATACCAAAGTCCGCCGCGCGAATCAAATTTCTCGTCGCCGGTTTTAGAAAAATCCGTTATAGGTAATTCGCTTGATTTGTCTTGCGGCGCATTTGCCGTCTACCAACGCGTCGCCCGTGTCGCGGCAGCAGGCTTGAATCGGAGTGCAAGCCAAACCGTTTTTGAAAATTCTGCCGAGCGTATCTTGCCCGACGGCTGACGGGTGAAAACAATCGCAGCACGAAAGTTGTTCGGCTTTGAAGCGATAAAACCAAGCCGCGTCGCTGTAGATAAAATTCACGCCCGCCGCTTTTGTGCTGCCGCCGACCATCTCGCCGCCAATGAGGATTGCTCTCGAAGTTCCGCCGTCGGGAATTAAAGCATATTCCGCCGATACGCTTTTCAAAATGTCCCGATACGCTTTCATCGTGGTATATGTGTCGGCGATTCTCGCGGGCGAGCAATCTTTTGTCAGCGAGGTGCAGATGCTCACGTTGCTCCATAAAAATTGACAACTCGCCGGAACTTGGCAACTCGATTTAGTTCCGAAATTGCAAAGCTGCGAAACGCGAACTGGCGCGGCGACGGCGATGCGCGTGTTCGGAACGCTCATCAAAACGTCCAAGCCTTTGCGAAACTCGCGCTCGAACGAATCGTTTTTTGTCCGGCAGTAATTATTTGGGTCGAGGTCTGTACTCGAGCAACTCGCGTTTGTTTTCGTCAGCGTTCCCGAACAGTTGTCGTTATGACCGAGAAAAACCGCCGCCATTCGCTGTCCAGGCTGTGTGTTCAAATAAGTTTTGATGTTGTTTGCTTGGATGAGAAAATCCGAAAGCATTCGCGCTCCCGACGCGGCGTGATTCGGAAACGGCGTAAAGATGTTTGTTTGCAAATCGCATTCGAGACGTTCAACGATGCTGAAAACATTTTCGCTTCCCGCGCTGCAAAAATCCGCCCCGTGCGTGTCACCGGTTATCCAATTGTATTGTTCTTGGTCGGTGTTTGGACAAGGAGCTGAACTGACGGCGTTAAAGCCTTTGGAAATGCTGTCGCCCGCCACGTCAATCGCTTGAATATTCAACTGCGCAGTCGTCTGAAAAGAAAAAACAAACAGGCTCATGCAAAGGCACAAGAAAATATGAAATCTTTTTTTCACTTTAAGTCCCCCGAAAAATTGATTTGAATTGCCGGAATTTTTGCCGCCCAAACGCGAAACGCGTAGCGCAGATTAATTCTTCTGCGATTTCTGCAAAAAGTCAACAAATTCCGGCACGTTTCTGGTCAAGCCCGGAAATGTCGCAACAGTTTTTCCATTCTGGTCGAGAATCGCATAAAAAGGAAGCGCGACGGTTTGAAAAGTTTGCTCTTGAAATTGCTGTTGCCGCTCGAAAATCGCGCCGTCGCCGTCGGTGTAAAGCCTGACTAAAACGAATTTTTCCAATTCCGCTTCGACTTCTTTTTTCGGGAAAACATTGGCTTCCATCCAACGACAATTGGTGCAAGTATAGCCCGTGAAATCTACGAAAACAAGTTTGTTTTCCGTCTTTGCTTGGGCTAACGCCGCATCGTAATCGTTGGAAATCCATTTTAACTCTTCTGATTTTCCGCCAAACATTCGCGCCGAAGAATTTTCCAAATCAGGCGGTAGAAAAGATTCGAGCTCGCCGAGTTTTGCGCCAAACAAACCTGTTAACAAATAAAAACTGATTGCTAAACTAATAACCGCCGACATCAAGCGAAACGCGCCGATGCGTTCGGGTTTTGAATCGTGCGGAAGTTGAAATTTGCCCAATAAATAAATTGCCAAAATCGCGCCGATGGCAATCCAAATCGCCAACACGACGGGACGAGTAAAAATTCCCCATTCCCAAACTAAATCCACGTTTGAAAGGAATTTCATCGCCGCCGCGACTTCCAAAAATCCCATCGCCACTTTGATTGAATTCATCCAGCCGCCCGCGCGCGGAAGTGAAGAAACATATTGCGGAAGCAACGCCAGAATGAAAAACGGCAGCGCGAAAACGGTTGAAAACGCGAGCATTCCGACGAGCGGCATTTGCCAATCGCCCTGCGATGCGGAAACCAAAATCGTGCCGACGAACGGCGACGTGCAGGTGAACGAAGTCAAAGTGAATGTCAAGCCCATCAACAACGCGCCGACGATGCCGCTGCCTTCGCCTTCCTGACTGCGCGTGAGATTGTCGAGTTTCGTTAAAATCGAAGTCGGAATTGTAATTTCATACGCGCCGAAAAGATTGAACGCGAAGAAGAGAAAAATCCCCGTGATTAAAAGATTGACGTAAGGGTTGGCAGCAAACAAATTTATTCCCGCCGCGCCGACGAAAATCGCCAACAGCATTCCGAGAATCGTGAACGTGGCGATGATGCCGAGCGAATAAACCGAGGCGAGTTTAACGGATTTGGCGCGGCTCTGACTCGAATGATTGGTGAAATATGAAACCGTAATCGGAATCATCGGAAATACGCACGGCGTTAAAAGCGACAACGCGCCTAAGGTTATTGCCAGCCAGATGAATGATGAAAGCGGTAAATCATTTGGATTTTGGATTTTGGATTTTGGATTTTGGATTTTATTTTCAGGTGCGCTTTGATTACCGATTGCTAATTGCTGACTGTCAACCTGATTTTCCTGACCTCTGACCTCTGACCTCTGACCACTTTTTTTGACATCTTCGTAACCCGCGAATGTCACTTTGACGGTTTTCGGCGGCAGGCAAAGCGTGTCGTTGCAGACTTGAAAGCGCACATTGACCGCTAAAGCGTCGGCATTTGCCTCGCTCGCAGTTTTTATCGGCAAAGTAAAGTCGGCTTGCTTTTCAAAAAATTTGGTTTCGAGCGGTTTATCGTCAACCAGAAAATTCAGGTCGGGTTTGACAATGGGATTTGCTGATTCGATTTTTCCATCAATCACAAATGGCGCATTGTCGGCAAGCGTAATTTTCGTCGGAAACGGACCGCCTTCCGGCTGTTCGACAGCGTAAAGATGCCAGCCATCTTCGATTTCCGCTTTTAATTTTGCTTTGAAAGTCTCGCCTTTTTTAAAAGTTTTGCCTTTCGCATCTGATTCCAAACTCCACTTTGTCGGATTCTGAGCAAGCGAAACTACCGGCACAATAAGTAGGAAGATGATAATAAATTTTAATTTTCGGGTGCAGAGCATAATTTTTCTAACGAATAAGATGCGATTTTATCACTACGCGGTGTAAAAGGATAAAGGATAAAGGATAAAGGATAAAGAAAAGCGCAGAGATTTAACTTTCTCCTTTCGCCTTCAGCCTTTCTCCTTTCGAGCCTCCGCGCTCCCAGTAAAATCGTTTTTGCACAATCCGTCGCATCTCGCTTATAATTTAACAAAGATTAAAGCGACAATTTTTATTCCAATTGTGACGCGGAGGAAACGAATTTTGCCAAAAACAGCGACTCGCCAAAAGACAGAAACCAAGACGAACAAAAATTCCACAAACGGGGCAGCGAGCAGAACCATCTCGAAAGCCAAAAGCGACAATGGCGCAACCGACAATGTGAACCGCCAAGAAGCGCAAGCCGAAAATGTATCGCGTAAAAAATCGCAGAAAGATTTAATCAAACAAACTAAGCCTGAATTGCTCCGCGAAATGCTTTACCAGATGGTTTTGGGCAGGTTTTTCGAGCAGAAATGCGCCGAGGTTTACCGCATCGGAAAAATCGGCGGCTTTTGTCATCTCTATATCGGACAGGAAGCGGTTGGCATCGGTACAATGATGGTTTTGCGCGAAGACGACCTGGTGATAACGGCTTACCGCGACCACGTGCAGGCGATGGTCAAAGGCATACCGCCTGAAGAAGTAATGGCGGAACTTTACGGCAGAGCGGGCGGCTGTGTCGGCGGCAAAGGCGGCTCGATGCATATGTTCGACGCGGCGCGTGGATTTTTCGGCGGACACGGCATCGTTGGCGGGCAAATCGGCGTGGGAACGGGAATGGCTTATGCAATGAAATATCAAGGCACAGATAAAGTTACGCTCTGCTTTTTCGGCGAAGCGGCGGTCAACCAAGGAATGTTTCACGAATCTTTGAATATGGCGCAGCTTTGGAAATTGCCCGTTATTTACATTTGCGAGAACAATCAATATGGAATGGGAACGTCGCAAAAACGCGCGATGTCCATTTCGAGCGTGGCGAAAAAAGCCGACGCTTACGGAATCGCCAACGAATTTGTTGATGGAATGGACGTTTTAGCCGTGCGCGAAGCGACGCAGCGAGCGATTGACCGAGCGAGAAAAGAATCATTGCCGACGCTGCTTGAAATCCGCTGTTATCGTTTTATGGGACATTCGATGTCCGACCCCGGAAAATATCGCACGAGCGACGAGATAAAAAAATATCAAGAGCGCGACCCGATTGTATTATTTCGGAGCAGTTTGACGGACGCGAAAATTATTTCCGTTAAAGATTACGCGGAGATCGAAGAACGGGCGAAAAAGGCGGTTGAGAAGGCTTTGAAATTTGCCGATGAAAGTCCATTGCCGGATGAGAAAGAATTATTTACCGATGTCTTTGCGTAAATCGAGATGCCTTGTATCAGCCAATTTTTCGGCATCGTAATTTATATGTATTACAATGACCACGCGCCGCCGCATTTTCACGCCCAATACAGCGGTAACGAAGCGTTATATGAAATTGAAACTCTGCGAATTTACGCCGGACGGCTTCCGCGCCGGGCACATAATTTGGTAATTGAATGGGCGGATTTACATCGTGCGGAGTTATTGTCAGATTGGGAAAGAGCCAGACAAAGCGAGCCGTTGGTCAATATCGAACCGCTTGATTAATTTATGAAATTAGTAAGAATTAAATCAGTTGAACCGCTTAAAGATTTTATGGTGCATCTGGAATTTACCGACGGAACGAACCGCGACATTGACCTTGAACCTTTTTTGCGCGGCAAAGTTTTTCAGTCTTTGCGAAATAATCCGCAGGATTTTCGAGCGATGAAAGTTGACGAGCGAATGGGAACAATCGTTTGGGAAAACGGCGCGGACATTGACCCTGATGTTTTGTATCACAATTTGAAACCGGTTTGGGCGGAAGAAAAGGAATTGGAATTAACAAAATAAAATATGACAGTATTAACTATTCGCAGCATTTTTTTTGCAATTTTTATATCTGCTTCGATGGTTTGTTCTTCATTTGCCCAAAAATCTATCGGGAAAGTTAAAGGAGTAATTGCTGACCAAACTGATGCAAGAGTTGCTCGTGCCAGAGTTTTGATTGAAAACAAAAAGTTAAAGAAGAAATTTATTACTAATGATGCTGGTGAATATGAGATTGAACTGCCAATTGGTATTTACAAAATATCGGCTGAAGTAGATGGCTGTTATCCGTCAAAGAAAAAAAGGTTTCGCCTAAAGCTGAATCAAACAGTTCAATTTAACTTTACTCCGATATGCATTAGAAATGATATTGACCATCCATAGATTGCAAGTTTTTGAAAATTTATTATGGCAATTTTGACAATCCGCGACGCGCTTAATCAAGCGTTGCGCGAAGAAATCGTCAGAGACGAAAACGTTTTCATAATGGGCGAAGAAGTTGCCGAATACGACGGCGCGTATAAAGTTACGCGCGGGCTTTGGAAAGAATTCGGCGACAAGCGCGTCGTTGACACGCCAATTACCGAACTCGGTTTCGCGGCGGTCGGCATCGGCGCGGCGATGGCGGGTTTGCGTCCCGTCATCGAGTTTATGACGTTCAACTTTTCGATTCTCGCCTCAGACCAAATCATCAATCACGCGGCGAAAATGCGTTATATGTCGGGCGGGCAATTTAAAGTTCCGATTGTCTTTCGCGGTCCGAACGGCTCGGCTTATCAAGTTTCAAGCCAGCATTCACAGGCACTCGAAGCGTTTTACGCAAACTTTCCCGGCTTGAAAGTCGTAATGCCATCAACGCCAGCGGACGCAAAAGGGCTTTTGAAATCCGCAATCCGCGACGACGATCCGGTCGTCTTTCTCGAACAGGAAAGAATGTATGGCATCAAGGGCGAAGTTCCCGAAGACGACGATTTTACGATTCCTTTGGGTGTCGCCGATGTAAAACGCGAAGGAACGGATTGCACCATCGTCGCGCGTTCGATGACCGTGCCGCTGGCAATGCAAGCCGCCGAACAAATGCAAAAAGATTTCGATGTTTTGGTCGAAGTCGTTGACCCGCGCACAATAAAACCGCTCGATATTGACACGATTGTTAAATCGGTGAAAAAGACGAACCGCTTAATCGTCGTCGAAGAATCGCACGCTTTCGCGTCGGTCGGCGCGGAGATTTCGCATCAAGTTATGGAACACGCTTTTGATTACCTGGACGCGCCCGTCAAAAGAATTTCCTGCGCCGAAGCACCAATGCCGTATGCAAAAAACTTGGAAGAACTCGCGCTGCCCGACGTTCCGAAAATTATCGCGGCGGTTAAGGAAGTTTGTTATTTGTAAATGAAAACGATTTATTTGACAGTTCCAGGCGTAACGAATTCGAGTCCGCAGCATTGGCAGAGTTTATGGGAAAAAGAATTTCCAGAACGCTTTCGGCGCATAGAGCAGAAAGAATGGAACACACCGGCTTGCGCGGATTGGATTAACGAAATAGAGGAAAAAGTTCAAAAGGCGAATCCTGAAACGGTCGTCCTCGTCGCCCATAGTTTAGGCTGCACGGCAGTTGCACATTGGGCGCAAAACTTCGGAACGAAAATCAAAGGCGCGTTTCTTGTTGCGCCGAGCGATTGCGAAGCTGAAAGTTACAACTTTGATACGAAAGGTTTTGCGCCGATTCCGCTTGACACATTGTCGTTCAAAAGTTTGGTTGTTGCAAGTTTAAACGACGAATATGTTTCGCTCGAGCGCGCCGAACAATTTGCCGACGCTTGGGGAAGCGAATTTATCAATGTCGGCGCGAAAGGTCATATAAATTTTGGCGCAGGTTTTGGCGAATGGAACGAAGGTTTAGAGCTTTTGAAGAAATTGGATTAAGCATTCCACCAATGAATAAAAAAGATTTAAAGCGCGAATATAAACAAACTTTGCGACCGATGGGCGTTTTTCAAATTCGTAACACAGTCAACGAAAAAGTTTTTATCGGTTCGACATTGAATCTTGACGGAATTTTCAATCGTCACGAATTTCAGTTGAAAGCGGGTGTTCATCAAAATAAATCTTTACAGTCGGATTGGAACGAATTCAGCGCGGACAAGTTTGAATTTGAAATTTTAGAAGAAGTTTTCCCACGCGAAAATCCTGATTATAATTACGAATCGGATTTGGAAGTTTTAGAAAATTTATGGCTTGAAAAATATCAGCCTTTCGGTGAAAGAGGTTACAACGAGCGCAAGAAAACGCGCGAAGAAAGATTGCGGATGATTGCCGCAAACAGAAAATTGTAGAATTTACTTTTAGAATTGATTCTTAATTATGGCGAACACAATTATAATGCCCAAACTTTCTCCGACGATGGAGGAAGGACAAATTTCCAGATGGCTCAAAAAAGAAGGCGACACTATCGAAGCCAACGAACCGATTGCCGAAGTTGACACCGACAAGGCGACGATGGAAGTGACATCGCTCGAAGCGGGAACGCTTTTGAAAATAGTCATCGGCGACGGCGTGAATGCCCGCTTGGGTGAAACTATTGGCGTTATCGGCGAAAAAGGCGAAGACTTTTCCGCACTTTTGAATGGAGCGTCAACCAACGGCGCGAGCGCGAAAAGCGACGCGGAGACGAGCGGACGCGGAGACGCGGAGAAGAAAGAATCGGCAGACGAATCGCAGGAGATATCCGCCGAACCGGCTGATGAAAAAGAAGAAACCGTCGCCAAACAAGGCGAACAGGAATCGAGAAAGGAAATCTCCGAAACTGAAGGAAGAAGTTACGATGAGCAGCGTCCCGAAGCAAAAGAAGATGCGGCAATCGAGAATCCAAAATCCAAAACCCAAAATCCAAAATCCGAGAATGGCAGACTAATCGTTTCGCCAATCGCGGCGCGGATGGCTTCTGAAAATGACATCAATCTTAAATCTATTAAAGGTTCGGGTCCGAACGGCAGAATTATCAAGCGCGACATCGAATCTGCTCTCGCCGAAGTCCGAAGTCCAGAGTCTAAAGTTCAAAGTCAAGAAACTGCCACGAGTTTTGCACAAAGCGCAGACATTCAAGGCGCGTCCGCCTTCCGCGAAGAAAATACTTCAAAGATGCGGCAGATAATTGCCCAACGACTGGCGACTTCGATTGGTCCGATTCCGACATTTTATCTGACCGTCGAAATCGAAATGGACAAAGCGTTAGAACATCGCAAGCAAATCAATTCAAGTGTCAAGGAAGAAGAAAAAGTTTCGGTTAACGACATTATCGTCAAAGTCGCGGCGATGGCGGCTTTGAAACATCCGTTTGTCAATTCGTCTTATCAGGACAAAACGATTCGCTTTTACGAAGATTCCGATGTCGGCGTAGCGGTGGCGATTGACGAAGGTTTGATAACGCCCGTCGTGCGCGGCGCAAATAAAAAAGGCATCGGACAAATTTCCCGTGAAATAAAAGAAATGGCGGAACGCGCCAGAGATAAAAAACTCCAGCCCGAAGAATACACCGGCGCGACGTTTTCAATTTCTAACTTGGGAATGTTCGGCATCGAGCAATTCACGGCGATTATCAATCCGCCGGAAGCCGCGATTTTCGCCGTCGGTTCAGCTGCGCCGAGAGCGGTCGTGCGCGACGGTGAAATCGTTATCAGAAATGTGATGAACGTCACGATGAGCTGCGACCACCGCGTGATTGACGGCGCGACGGGCGCGAAGTTTTTGCAGACGTTTAAGCAGATGTTGGAAAATCCGATTTTAATGCTGATGTGATGAAAATTAGCGGCTTTTTCTGGCTTGATGATATTGTTCAAAAAATTTCGTGGAAACATTCGGTTTCGCAAGAAGAAATTTCTGAAGTCTTTGCCAACTCGCCGCGTATATATTTTGTTGAAAAAGGAAACCGAAAAGACGAAAATGTTTATGTCGCGTTCGGTCAAACTGATGGCGGAAGATATTTAGTCGCATTTTTCATTTACAAGAAAAATCGGCAAGCCTTGATTTTATCCGCCCGTGATATGACAAGAGCGGAACGAAGAAAATATGCGAAGAAATAAGAGTTCAATTTCAAAAGCGGAAACTTATAAGGAAATCGGCGAGTTTTGGGACGCGAATGATTTGGCTGATTATTGGGAACAACTCGAACCCGTCGAATTTGAAATCGAAATCGAATCTCAAACGACTTATTTTCCCGTTGAAACAAATCTTTCAACCAAACTTGCCGCCGTTGCCAAGCGACACGGAGTTTCGCCGGAAACGCTTCTTAATTTGTGGATACAGGAAAAAACGACCGAAGAATTAACAATTAAAGGCTGATGTGTAAATTTGCGATTTGTATTTACGCGGGCGAAGACGTGCTTCTGACGGCGCGTAAAATCTATCAAGTTCTCCCTGACGAAAAGGCGGAACGCTCCGATTATATTCGCATTATAGAGGATGAGGGCGAGGATTATCTTTATCCGAAAAAATATTTTGTGTTCGCGCCATTTCCTCAAGAAGTAGAAAAGTCTTTACTCCAAACATTATAACAACGCGAAGTTTTTGCAGACATTTAAGCAAATGCTCGAAAATCCGATTTTGATGCTGATGTAATTTTCAATGGAATTTGAAATTATTAGTCAAATTAGCGGCATTGAAATTATTGCCGTCGGAAGTAGAATTCGCATTTTGCCTTTTCAACGCAGGAAATTCGGTAGTGGTGTATCTTTTCACGCCAATGTGTTTATTGCGGCAAACCGACGCGCCGCATCAAATCCTGAAAGCGCGGGTCGTCGCGCAAAGTGTCAAACGCCGGGTCAACTTTGAGAAACTGCAACTGCAAATCGTGCGCGGCATAGGCTTTTTCGAGCGACGCAAACGCCTTCTCGCGCTCGCCTAACGCGCCATACAGAATTGCCAACTCGCCGGGCGAAACATATTCCTTGCCCGCTTCTAACTGCTTGAGAATCGCCTGCGCATTTTCCCGCTCGCCTGCATTTGCATACGCCGCACCAAGATAAATTTGCATACTTGGACTGGTGTCGCCGAGACGAATTGACTCGCGGTAGGCGGCAACAGCTTCGCGGTGCATTCCCTTTGCCGCATAGACATAGCCAAATTCGGTAGCGGGAACAGGTTTTTGATTTAATTCGAACGCTTTTGTAGTTTCTGCAATTGCTTCGTCATAGCGTCGCGCAATAAATAACGCCCAGCCGATTCTCAAATTGGCGGAGAGTGAAAGCGGGTCAAGTTCTTTGCCGCGTTTCGCCTCTTCGATGGCTTGTTCGTGGCGACCTGTATTACTGAGATAATCGGAATATCTAAGATGCGCGTCGCTCAGATTCGGGTTCAATTCGATGGCGCGTTTGTATTCGGCTTCGGCAGCCGACCAATCCCAGTCGGTTCGATAGAGATTTGCCAGCGCAAGGTGCGATTCGGCAAGATTTTCATCTAATTCCAACGCCTTTCGCGCCGCCGCCTGCGCTTTCGGTATAAACTCTTTCGGGTCGCCGACGCTGTTAGCGGCAAGAGCTGCATAGGCGATGGATAGTTTGGCGTGGGCAGGCGCGTAATCAGGGTCAACGGCAATCGCCTGCCTGTAATATTCGATGGCTTTCTTCTGGTTTTCCGTTCCTCCTTTGCGGGCAGTAAAGCGTCCTCTGAGCAGTAGTTCGTAAGCCTGCGGATTCACCGTGTCTTGTCTGGCAATCTGCCGTTCCTGCGCTCCCGACAATTTCAAGCGGAGTTTCTCCGAAACGGTTTGCGCGATTTCCTTCTGTATCACAAGCGCGTCCGTCACTTTTCGGTTAAACTGCTCGCCCCACAATTGCTTATTATCACGCGCGTCAACCATTTCGACTCTGATTGACAAATTATCGCCGCGCTGCATGACTCGTCCCGTAATAATCGCCTCCACGCCGAGTTTATTTGCCACGTCTTGCAAATCAATGTTCGCGCCTCTGTATTTGAAACTCGAACTGCGGGCGATAACTTTTAGCTGCGGCAGTTGCGAAAGGCGGTCAATCAAACTCTCGCTCAAACCGTCTGACAAATAATCGAGATTCGCATCATTGCTTCCATTCTCGAATGGCAAAATGGCGAGAGTTTTTATCGGCGCGTCTGTTGTCGGTGTCTCCGAACGAAATCGAGTGAATGCGAAATAGCCTAACGCCAAAATCAGCAAGCCAAAAACGATTGCGCCGAACAATGGGAACTTTTTGCGTTTGGCGATGGGAAATTCAGTTATTTGGGCGGGTGTTAAAATTGCTTCCAGCGATTTTTCGTTTTCTTCCGGCTCGTGCCGCCAATCAGCCAGCGCGATGACCTTATTTGATTTTGGATTACGGATTGCGGATTGCGGATTTTGTCGGTGGTCTTTAATTATCGGTTGTTGGTTTTCAATTATTTGTCGTTCGTTTATTGTCGGTGGCTCGTCGCCGTTGACATTTCCGTTTTGAAATCTGAAATTTGAAATTTGCGATTCGCTTTGACTCTCGACTCTCGACTCTCGACTCTCGACTTCGATTTGCCGCACTTCAACAACAAACCTATATCCGCGTCCGCGCACCGTTTCGATAAATTTTTCTTTGCCTTTTCGTTCACCCAACACTTGTCTGAGAAGCGAAACATTTTTGTCCAGATTATTTTCTTCGACAATCGTATCCGTCCAAACTTCCGCCAAAAGTTCGTCTTTGCTAACGAGATGCCCGCTTTGTCTGACAAGGACGCAGAGCATCTCAAATGCCTTTTCCGAAAGCGATACGCGCTTGCCTTTGCGAAGCAAAAGCCGTTCGGAAATGTCTAGACGGAAATCTGAAAATTCGTATAACTCTTTGTTGTCGTGAAAGATACAACCTCCAGAAACTATTCAGAAATATTTCAGAAAACTTTCAGAAAAATCGAAGTATTTCCCTGCTTCAATTCGCTTAAAGTTAAAAACGCAGCGAAAACCGATGAGTGTTATTTCAGCCGCTTTGTTCTTTGTTCGGAACACGCCCAGTTTAACATTGCTTCGGTTTCGTTGCAACGAAATTATCTGCTCGGCGGGATAAGCAATCGGCACAATTTCAAGACCAACTGAACACATTGCTTAGATCGCGCTCACAGCCCTTGCGTCATCGAAGCGGTTGAGAGAAGCAAATAGGGCTATTAATTTTATAAATCAAGAGAGGAAAAAAATATGAAAAATACATTCTTAAAACCAATTTTCGTCATCGCGTTGGCGATGATGACGGCTTTCACCATTACGTTTTCCGTCGTTTCCGGTCAAGTAGCGACAGAAGAACAATCACCGGATTCGTTAAATGTCCCCGCCAGACCAATCGTCGGTGTGTGGCGAAATACGATAACGCTCCGCAATTGTCAGACGGGCGCTCAAATCGCCACTTTTCAGGGACTTTTGACCTTTCACGAAGGCGGCACAATGTCGGAATTCGGTGGTATCAATCCCGTTTTACGCAGTCCCGGTCACGGAGTTTGGCAAGCGAGCAATTCGTTTCATCCGACATTCGCTTTTATCTTTCTCCGTTTTAACGCGGACGGCACATATGCCGGAACGCAAATAATTAGGTCAACCCTAAATCTTGCGCTTGACGGCAACTCATTTCAAGCCACTTCCACTATCGAGGTTTTGGATGTGAATAACAATGTAGTCGGTATGCCATGTGCAACCACAATGGCAACACGATTTGAATAATCGGCAAACAAAACGGTTTCGACGCGAAAAGTAATTGTGTCGAATCCGCTTTGAATTGTTCGCAAATTTAGTCCAACCTTTAGCTTTATCGGCTAAGTAAGTAGTCGGACAAAATTATCATAAACAATCAGCAAGCATTTTGAGTCCAAACTTTAATTTGTCTTTGTTTGGCAATCAGCATGACGAATCGTGAACACAGAACGCTTGCCGATTGTTAAACTTAATTTTGCTGCATCATTACTTAAAAAAGACAGGCTGAAAGATTTTTGGTCTGTCTTTTTATTTGAAAGTATAAATTAAAGTTCCTTTCACTCTGACAGGTTTCCCGTCAGCCGACATTTGTTGAAATTTTGCTTCTTTTGCCAAAGCAGCCGCCTTTTCCTTTAACAAAGGATGTCCTGAAATTGCCTTTGCCGAAACCACCTGTCCGTTTTCGTCAACGAAAACTTCGACTTTGACTTCGCCTTTTATACCTGAAGTTATTTCAAGCGGACTTGTGGCTTTGCTGTTTAGCTTATCAACGGTAATAGTCTTCGGTTCCGTCAGAAGGTCAATTGGTATCGCAACAACCCGAAAACCTTTTGCATAATTAGTAGATTCAACAAAAATATCGTTTCTTCGGCTGATTAATAACTCGTTAGAGCTTTGCCCCCAACTGCCTCCTTTAATTACTCGAAAATCCGGGTCACCTTGCAGATTCGGCGAACTGTCTTCGGTTACATTCGCAAAGGCCCTTCGCCAAACGTCTTGGCACATTTCCCAGACGTTGCCGCTCACGTCGTATAAACCAAAAGCATTCGGCAAATAAGAGCCAACCTTAGCAGGCGATGTTTTATTTTTACGTTGTGGAGAGGTTGTCCATTATACGGACGACCTTCCAGGCTGGAGTTTTGCAAAAGCCAACGGTAAGACAAACAATGAGGAATCACTTCAATCACTGATGCTTTCTTTTGCCGATTCGACAAGAAATTGTCAATCTCCTCAGATACGTGTCCGCGTAGTTCTGGTTTATTTCAATAGCTTTGGTTAAATCATCAATGGATTTACAAAAATCTTTTTGGTCAAAATAAGAATCGGGTCGGTTACATTAAGATTTTCTCCGATGTTGTTTGAATAATAATGCAAAACTCGCAAATTAGAAAGTAATTTTTGAATGTTTCACAACTGACAATTCCGCAATCAATTTGTTAGCATCAATCTTTATTTCAAATGAAAGATTTGCCGACTGATTCAAACGATAGTTTTGCGCCGCATATCGCACTGTTCGCCGTTCAACTGATGTTCGGCTCTGCACCGATATTGGGAAAATTTGCACTTCTCGTGTTTCCGCCGCTGGCGATTGTCGGCTTTCGCGTGGCGGGCGCAGCTCTCGCGTTTTATTTTCTGCAAAGATTTCGCGGCAATTTGCGGCTTAAGCGGCGCAGTCATTATTTATATTTCGCTTTGTTTAGCTGTTTCGGCGTTATTTGCAATCAGCTTCTCTTTTTCAAAGGCTTATCGTTGACGACCGCGACGAATACTTCTCTGCTCGCCGTGATGATTCCGATTTTTGCGATTTTAGTCAGCGTTCTGATTGGCAACGATAAACTCACCTGGCAGAAAACTCTCGGCGTGATTTTAGCTGGGTGCGGAGTGATTTACTTGATTGATCCGACGAACGCAAGTTTTTCATCCGAAACGACGCAGGGCGATATTTTAATTATCCTCAACTGTTTATGTTATGGGACTTATGTAGCGGTTTCAAAAAAACTGATTACTTATTACGGCGCGTTAAAGTCAATCGCGTGGCTGTTTCTGTTTGCTTCGATCGTTAATGTACCGATTGGTTTATATTCACTGCAAACAATTGACGTTTCGCAAATCGGTTTGAGCGCGTGGTTGACACTCGCGGCAATTGTGCTTTTCCCGACGATTTTCGCATATTACTGGAATGCGTGGGCGTTGGCGCGGGTTGAGCCTTCGATTGTGGCGGTTTATATTTATTTGCAGCCGCTCATCGGCACGTTTCTGGCGATTTTCGTTTTGGGCGAGGCGTGGAAACCGCGCATCTTTTTGGCAATGGCGTTAATTTTCACGGGCGTTTTTTTGGTAACACGAAAGCGAAGACGCGAAATTATTTCTAAATTATAGCTGCTGTTTTGCTATAATTTTCGACACGAGGAAAAAATTATGACAGCACAAACCGCAACCCAAAAACAACCAATCGTTTCAGGCGAAGATTACATCAATTCTCTGCGCGGACGAAAGTTGAAAGTTTATCTGTTCGGCGAACTCGTCGAAGATACGGTCGAGCATCCAATGATTCGTCCGAGCATTAACGCCGTCGCCGAAACTTACGATTTAGCAATGCGCGAACCTGATTTAGCGAGCGCGACTTCGCATCTGACGGGCGAACGAGTCAATCGTTTTCTAAACATTGTAATGAACCGCGACGACGTTGTTTTGCAAAACAAAATGCAGCGTCGTTTGGGACAATTGACGGGAACTTGCTTTCAGAGATGCGTCGGAATGGACGCGCTCAATTCGCTTTATTCGACGACATTTGAGATTGACGAAAAATATCAGACGGAATATCACGAACGTTTGAAAAATTTTATCAAGGAAGTTCAAACACAAAATCTCGTCATCGGCGGCGCGATGACCGACGTGAAAGGCGACCGGAGTCTCGCGCCACACGAGCAAGCCGACCCGGATTTATTCGTTCACGTCGTCGAGCGCACCGACGCAGGCGTTTATGTTTCGGGCGCGAAAGCGCACCAAACCGGCTGTCTGAATTCGCATTGGCTAATTGTGATGCCGACAATGCGCTTGACGGAGAACGATAAAGATTACTCGATTGTCGGCGCGATTCCCGTTGACGCAGAAGGCATCACGTATATTTACGGTCGCCAATCGTGCGATACGCGCTCAATGGAAGGCGGCACGATTGACGTTGGAAATGCAAACTTCGGCGGGCAGGAAGCAATGGTGATTTTAGAACGTGTTTTCATTCCGAACGAGCTGATTTTCATGGACGGCGAAACCGAATTCGCTTCGATGCTCGTCGAGCGCTTCACCTGTTATCATCGCCGCTCGTATGTTTGTAAAAGCGGTGTCGGCGACGTTCTCATCGGCGCGGCGGCGCAAATCGCCGAATACAACGGCGCGGAAAAGGCTTCGCACATCAAAGATAAATTGGTCGAGATGACGCATCTCAACGAAACGATTTACGCGACGGGAATCGCCTCCAGCTATCAATCGAAACCGACCGCATCGGGTGCGTATTTGAATGACGATATGATTGCCAACGTCTGCAAACATCACGTCACGAAAATGCCGTATGAAATCGGACGGCTGGCGCAGGACTTAGCGGGCGGATTGGTCGTCACGATGCCGTCGGAAAAAGATTACCGCAGCGAAGAAGTCGGGCATTTATTGGAAAAATATTTGAAAGGTCGAGCCGACGTTTCGACCGAAAACCGGATGCGGATTTTGCGCCTCATCGAAAATATGACTCTTGGCAGAAATGCCGTCGGCTACCTGACCGAATCAATGCACGGCGCAGGTTCACCGCAAGCCCAGCGCATCCAAATCGCCAGACAAATGCAGATTGAATTTAAGAAACAACTGGCAAAAGAACTCGCTGGTATTGAAGAAAGAAAACGCGAACAATTGACGAGCGAAATTTCGGATTATTTCGGGCGGGTTTTCGACACGGACGTTTAAATTCTATGAAATTGCCAATCTCATTTGATGAAGTTTCATATTTCAATAACGAATATCGCGGAGATTTAATCGTTACGAAAGGAGTTTTGTATTATTTTCCTCATACGAGAGTTATCCATGCAAGATATGCGGACGAACTCGGCGGAAAAGAAACAATGCCATTATTTGATTTGCTTGGAAATCTTGCACCGATTTTTGGAACCGTTCCCTGGATTCGGACAAGTGCTGACAAAAGTGTAAAACTCGGAAAATTTCTGAAACGAACTTTTCGTCCGACAACCAATTCTCCGCGCATTCGTAAAATTCACCTCTGGCGCGGCAACGATACTAACGAAAAATTACAAATAGTTTTGGATGAATATATTGAAAAAGTTAAAAAGGACAGGTTCGAATTTGATGATGATTCTGTCCCGGAACCAATGCGCTTTTCGACCGATGAAATTGGAAATGCTAGATTTGGATTAAAGTTTAGGTTCGATGCAAAATATGATAATCACGATTTCAGAGTGAATTTAATTCATCGAAGTTTGTTGAAAAAGGCATTGCAAGAAGGCGGAATTTTTAAGTCGGACACAATAAAAAATTGCGAATCATTTCGGCAGGTTTTCGGCACTGAAATATAATATTATGAAAATAAAAATCATCTTTTTTTTGATTATTTCACTTTTGCTTTCGACCGGCGTTTATGCTCAAAAGCAAGATGCGACGGTGATGGTTCAATCGTTTTACAAATTTCACCTTTCGCGTTCGGGCATCTTTAACGCGAATGAGGTGAAGGCGCGTAAAAAATGGTTTACGGACGATTTAAATAGACTTTTTCAAACTGAATTACAGCGCGAGAAAGAATATCTGAAAGCTAATCCGACCGACAAACCGCACTTCGGCGATGGTTTTATGCTCCAGTCGCTCGACGAATGCGAGAGCGCAGGCAAATTAATCAAAAATTCTTACACCGTCGGTGCGGCGATGATTCGGGATGACAACGCGACGGTCGAAGTTAAGTTTTATTCGCCGAAAGAATGCGGCGGCGATTTGATTGATACGTATAAAGTCGAATTGGTGAAAAGCAAAGGAAAATGGCTAATAGACGATTGGCTGTACTCGGACGCGAAGACGTTGACCGAAGATTTAAAGCGAGCGAATTATTAATTATGTGAATCAAGAGTAAAAAACGATTTATCTCCAATAAGAAAATTTTTGTTCTTTACCATTACAGATAAACATAGATGAATACAGATTTAAAAATTGAAGAAACTCGGTTAATTGAAGAAACTCCGTTAGTTGAGCCGATTTGGTGTGCAACTGCAAATGTAAAAAAGGAAATTCCTTTTGGCGAAGAAGATATTATCAAGAAGGGAACAAAACATTTTCGCGGCGGTGCAAAAGTTCACGTTGTCGATGCGTATTGGGGAATGTGTGATAATGCAACTGTTATCGGGCATCATCGTAGCAATGGACGTTATATAAAAATTGATATACCCGTGAAACATCTTGAAAATTTTCGACTCGAATTAGTTTACAGCCCGAAAGTAATTCAATTGATTCAAAGAATTTTTGACGAAAAAGAGTATGTTAGTTTTGATTCTTACACAAAAGAATATGCTGAAATACTTGTCGAAGCAATTCCTAAATGGATTGAACACTATCATAAAAATCATTCAAAAAAAATGACCCCAAAAATTCCGCGCGATAAAGAAAACGATTACACCCGCGAAGCCGCCGACTCGCGCCGTCAATTCCTCAAAGAACAAACAAATGCCGAATTAAATTACATCGGACAATTTCCGTTCGAGCCGAATGTTTTGCAAGGCAACATTGAAAATTTCATCGGTGTCGCGCAAGTTCCAATCGGTTTGGCGGGACCGCTTCTGGTCAACGGCGAATATGCGAAAGGCGAGTTTTTTGTGCCGTTGGCGACGACCGAAGGAACTTTGGTAGCGAGCTATAATCGCGGAATGAAACTGTTGCGCGAATCGGGCGGCGTAACGACGACCGTTGTTGACGACGCGATGCAGCGTGCGCCCGTTTTCGTTTTTCCGTCGGCGCGTGAAGCGAGAGATTTCGGAATTTGGATTAAAGAAAATTTCGATGAGATAAAACGACGAGCCGAAGCGACGACGAGCGTCGGGAAACTCCGCGATATTCAGCAATTTCCCGCGAGCCGGTTCTTATACTTGCGATTTAATTTCACAACGGGCGACGCGGCGGGACAAAATATGGTTGGCAAAGCGACCAAAGCCGCTTGCGATTGGATTCAAACGGTCTATTCGAATATCGAACGCTATCAACTCGAAGGCAGTTTTGCCACCGACAAAAAAACTTCTTGGGTGAATACGCTCAACACACGCGGCAAAAAAGTTATTGCGGAAGCGACGATTACAGACGAAAAATTAAAAGAAATTATGCACGTCTCGGTCGAGCAGGTCTTTAATGCGCGGCTCGCTTCGCAATTCGGCGGCTATCTCGCGGGCGTGAACAACAACGGCGCACATTCTGCAAATGGCATCACGGCGATTTTCATCGCCTGCGGGCAAGATGTCGCCGATGTCGCCGAATCTTCGGCAGCAGCGGTTTACGCGGAAATAACAAAGAGCGGCGATTATTATTTTTCGATTACGATTCCCTCTTTAATCGTGGCGACTTACGGCGGCGGAACGGGACTTCCGACACAGCGCGAATGTTTGGAAATGATGAATTGTTACGGCGCGGGGAAAGTTAAAAAATTCGCGGAAATCGTCGCGGCAACGGTCTTGTGCGGCGAACTATCTTTGGGAACTGCGGTCATCGCCGACGAATGGGTTTCGTCGCACGAACGGCTCGGACGCAACCGTCCTTGAATTAGGGGTCAGGATTCAGGGGTCGGGGGTTAGATTTCTAATTTTTATTTAAAGGTTTAGACCCTGTCCCTGAATCCTGACCCCTACTACATTATGAACGAAAAAAAATCAGCCGTCTGGTTCGCGCTGTGGGTTTTGTTTGCCATCAATGCGATTAACTTTTTTGACCGTCAGATTATAGGCGCGGTTGGCGAGCCGATTCGCAAGGAGTTTGGGTTGAGCGATGCCGCGCTCGGTGCGCTTGGCACGGCGTTCACGTTGCTTTACGCTTTTGTCGGCGTTCCTTTGGGGAGATTGGCGGATAAAATTGGGCGCAAAGGAATTTTATCAGCCGGGGTTTTCGCGTGGAGTTTGCTCACCGTCGGTTCGGGTTTGGCACAGAATTTTTGGCAGATTTTCGCATTGCGTTTAGGCGTTGGAGTTGGCGAAGCGTCGTGCGCTCCAGCGGCGACATCGCTTATTGGTGATTTGTTTCCGTCAGTTTGGCGGGCTAAGGCTTTGGCGATTTTTATGCTTGGGCTGCCTGTCGGCGTCGCTTTGAGCTTTGCGGTAAGCGGCACCATTGCCAAAACTTACGGCTGGCGGGCGGCTTTTTTTGTCGCAGGCATTCCGGGTCTGATTTGCGCTCTCGCCGTTTTGTTCATCAAAGAACCAAAACGCGGCGCAACCGAAGCGCATAATATCGGCGAGCAAAAACGCGCCGGCTCGCCGTATCGTTTAATTCTCGCTTTGCCGACGATGCGCTGGCTGATTATTTCCGGCGCGCTGCACAATTTTAATATGTATGCCATCGGCGCGTTTATCACGCCGTTTTTAATGCGCTATCACGGCGCGGATATTCAATCCGCTAATTTCGTTTCAATGATTGTTTACGGAGTTATGGGTGCGCCCGGACTTCTTATCGGTGGTTTTATCGGAGATGCGGTGATGAAAAAACGGACGAACGGGCGAATGCTCGTCGGGACAATCGCAATTTTGCTTTCGATTCCCTTTTTGTTTTTCGCGTTGGGCAGACCGAACGGCGACATCACGACGTTTTTGATTTTGATGGGCGCGGGTTGCGCGCTGATGTATTTTTATTATTCGACTGTTTATTCGACGATTCAAGACATCGTCGAGCCGGGACTTCGCGGTACGGCGATGGCGGTTTATTTTTTTGCGATGTATGTTTTGGGCGCATCCTTAGGACCTTACGCGACGGGAATTTTGAGCGATTTTTTCACCAAACGCGCGGCGCAAGCGGCAGGCGTTTTAGATTCGTCGCAAGCCGCGCTTGAACCGTTTCGCGCCGATGGTCTGCATTCGGCGATGTATGCGATTCCGATTTTGAGCGTGCTGCTGACGCTGGTTTTATTCGCCGCTTCGCGCACAGTAACGAAAGATATTGAAAAACTGCAAAGTTGGATGAGAGAATCAACGAATTCTGATTAAGTCAAATTACCACCGCCAGAGGCGGTGGCTTGATTTTTGTTTGCCCTAGAAGGTGCGCCGTTACTGGCTAGCCTTTATCCTCATCGAACAAGTTTCCTTGCAACTTCTCGATTTCCTTCTCTTTGT
>MWYZ01000042.1 GCA_002050365.1 Acidobacteria bacterium 28-1 | reverse complement strand
GGCAAGTAACTCTTCGGAAATCCAGAACGTCAGACTTCCTCGATTGACTAAACTTCGGTTATAATCGCTCCAGTTGCGGATTCGATATTTGGTCTTCTTTTTCATCGCAGAAAAATTCTACCATCTACCGTTTCCGCAACCTATTTGTGCAACAACGCCGTTTTCTTAGACCGAATTTTTTATAAGGCTTTTTTAGTCGAAAGTCAATAAAGAGTTTGATTTTAATTGATGATTAAGCTATCTTCGTGGCTAAATAAAAAATTCCGCCTAAATTTTTAGACGGAATTATTAAATTATGTTTAAATTGCTTGCAAAACCTATGCTATATTGTCGGTCATCTTCGACGACAAATGAAGAAATCCGCGAACTTTCAAAAGTTTCTAAGATTCCAAACGATAATTCGGCGCTTCTTTCGTGATGATAACGTTGTGAACGTGCGATTCTCTGAGACCTGCCGAAGTTATCCGAATGAACCTGGCGTTTGTTTGTAATTCTTTGATTGATTTGCAACCCGTATAACCCATTCCCGAACGCAGACCGCCGACCAGCTGCGTGACCATTTCCGCCAAAGTTCCTTTATAAGCGACGCGACCTTCGATGCCTTCAGGAACGTATTTTGAATCGGAAACGGTTCCTTCCTGCGCGTATCTGTCTGAAGAGCCTTGTTTCATCGCGCCGATTGAACCCATTCCGCGATAAGTTTTAAACGTTCGACCTTGAAAAAGAATCGTCTCGCCCGGTGCTTCTTCAGTTCCGGCAAATAAAGAGCCAATCATCACGGAATCCGCGCCCGCCGCAATTGCCTTTGCCACGTCGCCCGAAAATTTCACGCCGCCGTCGGCGATAATCGGAACGCCCGAATCTTTTGCCGCATTGACGCATTCGATTATCGCCGTAATCTGCGGAACGCCTGCGCCGGTGACGACGCGAGTAGTGCAATTATGAACGGCAACGCGGTTAACAATGTAGGTGTGATCTTCTTCGACTTCGATATTGAAAACTTCGAGTTCCTGATTTTTTAGAGTTTCAACTGAGCGAATTGCAACGTAGAAATAATCATCATCTGAAAAAACGTCTTGTTTAGTTACGATATTAGAAAGGAGTTTCAAATTAAGTTCGGGAAAATCTTCGGCAAACCGTTTAGCCTGTCCGCCGCCGATTCTCACATAATAACTCGTCGAATGATTTTCATATTTTGGTTCGTAACTTTGTATCGAAGCCAGAAACCCCAGTCGCATAAAGACTTCGGCAATCTGATGGGCGAGGTGCGGCGAAGCCGTTTTGTAACCGATGCGTCGCGCGTCTGTCAAACAGCCGTCGCCGCGTAATGCGCCGATTAAAAATTGTCGTAAATTTTCCGGCGATTGATTCAGCATAAAATCAGGCAGACTTTTATTGATTGCGCCTTTCGGCAAAAGCCATTCAAAAAACTTGGCAATCGCGTGATTGTGAATCATTACCTCGACGGCGTGACGCGGAGTTTGGCGAACGGCAGCTTTGTCATAGCCGAAAATTTTGCTGACTAAATGTTTTACGTCTTCGATAAACTCAATTTCATTTTCGTTAAAGGCAAAACGCAATTGACGATTGTTTTTATTGCCGACAATGTAACCTTCGGCGGTGAAGTAGCCGATAAGACGCATTAGATTTTCATCCAAGAAAATAAAGCGATTTAGTTTTTGCGGTTGTAAAATGCGCTGATAATTTATTTTATTGAGATATTCATTGACCGAAATTGACAGAGAATCTGCCGTTTGGCGTTTTCCTCTAACGATGCTTTCGATTCGCCGGGTTGTCGTCTCAAACTTTTGAGATAACTTTCCGTAGCTTTCGACATTAGGATTGAATCCGATTTTATTGCCCCAAATCGAGGTGTCATCGAAGTTGTAATGCGGAACGGTATCGAGCAAATCAAAAAAGCAGATTTCAGTTTCATACTTTTGTTTCGGAATCACCAGAACATCCTGCGCTTGCAACTCATCGGCGCGAACCCAACGAATACCTTTGTTATATTTCGGTTTTGAAAAAAAGTATTTTGCTCCGCTTTTGCTTCTGATTTTGTCGGAGACATCAAAAGTTACCGCCAGAAACTCGTGGTTGGGTGTCGCCATAACTTTATCGGGACATCCGGCGGCATTTATCTCGACCATTTCGCCTTGATATTTGCGCCGGTAAGTTTTTGTAACCCGCCTTGCCCGTCCAAGATGTGTGATTACCTTTTCGCTGAGTTGGACATCGCAGATTCGTTTGATACTATTGTCGTGCATTAACACTAAAGCCTCTGAATTGAGGCAGATGCTTCCCGGACCAATTCCTGTTTTAACCGCATCAACGCCCGCGTCAATCAAACTTCGCGTCGCCTCTGCCGTTGCAACATTTCCCGCAATGATTTCGATGTCGGAAAATTTTCGTTTGATTTTTTTGACGGCTTCGATAACGCGCGAAGAATGTCCGTGTGCTGTATCAACGACGATTGCGTCGGCGCGGCAATTGATTAACTCTTGGGCGCGTTCCAAAAAATCGCCGGTTGCGCCGATTGCTGCCGCGACGCGCAATCTGCCCAATTCATCTTTCGCCGCGTTCGGATAACGAATCGCTTTTTGAATATCTTTGACGGTTATCAAACCCTTCAGAAGTCCGTTATCATCCACGACGAGCAGTTTTTCGATGCGGTGTTTCTGCAGTTTGATTTTTGCTTCGTCGAGCGTCGTGCCGATTGGAACGGTAACGAGCGGCTGTTTGGTCATTACCTGAGAGACGGGAATTTCAAATCGATTTTCAAATCGCAAATCGCGGTTGGTAATTATTCCGACGAGCAGACCGCTTGCGTCCACAACGGGAACGCCGCTGATTTTGAAGCGTTCCATTACTTTCAACGCTTCGCTGACGAGCGCATTATCTCGAATCGTTACCGGGTCAACAATCATTCCCGATTCCGACCGTTTTACCTTATCAACTTCTTCCGCCTGTTGCTCGATTGAAAAATTTTTGTGAATGACTCCGATTCCGCCTTGCTGGGCGATGGCAATTGCCAATCCAGCTTCCGTTACCGTGTCCATCGCACTTGAGCAAAGCGGAATGTTTAGACGAATACGACGAGAAAATTGCGTGGATGTATCAGTATCGCCCGGTAGAATTTCCGAGTAAGCTGGAACGAGCAGAACGTCGTCAAAGGTTAAGCCTTCTTTTATTTCTTCAAATTGCATAACTAAAATTTTAAACTTCGACCTCAAACTTTGATATATGGTTTCAAAAGTTAAAAATCAAAAATTATTTTATAAACATAAAAGCCCGCACTTTTCCGGCGGGCGCGATTTAACTTTCTATTATCGAATATAAATTTTAACTTGTAAAAAAGCCGCATAAAACTTTTATTTTGTCGTCTTTATCAAATTATTATCGCCGAGTCGCCCGCTTTCCAAAATGCTTTGAAATTCCCCCTGTTTTATTTCAAATTCAATCGCGTCGCGGTTCTTCACACTCTCGGACGGCAAAGCGATTGGCTTACCGTTGATAGTCATTTGCACATTTCTGCTTTGGGATTTTGAATACTTTAACCGCAAACTTTCTTTCGGCTGAAAGACGCTCGGTTTATCAGGCTTAATCAAAACATTTGATTTTTCGCCGTCGGAAATAGAAACGAGCGAAACCGACGACTTCAACGCCTTAAATTCGACTGTGAAATTGCTCACTGATGGCGCGGATTGGATTGAGGTATTCACATTTGCCAAGTTAAGATTGGATGTCGAATTTTCGCTCGTGTTTGAACTGCTTGCAGTATTCACCGCCGATGGGGCTTGTTGAATATATCTAACACCCATCAAAATTCCCACTGTCATAAAACCTAAAATGACGGCGGCGAAAATTATAGTTGGAAACGTCGAAGAAGAACTTCGGTCATCGGTTAAAACTTGCGGGCGATAAGTTTTCGGGTCGTCGTCAATGTGACTACCCTGATTGATGATTAACTGTGCGTAATCGTGCAAAGCCTCTTGTTCATCCATTCCGACTGCTTTGGCAAAAGATTTGACAAAGCCTTTATTAAAAATTCCGCCCGGCAAAATTCGGAAATCATCATTTTCTATACAACTGAGATAAAGCGCAGAAATGCGTGTCTGTTCAGCAACTTGGCTTATGGAAAGACCATGCGCCTCACGCGCTTGCCGCAGTTTTTCGCCAAGAGTTATTGACATTTTGTCTTTTTAATAAATAGTCTTCAGGATTTGCAAAATCGAAAACGGTTTCAAAGTTGAAATATATCCCTGTTAAACGGAAAATGTCAATGCTTTCAAATGATTTTGTCGGTTTTGCCCGCTTGATTATTGCATTCGGCGCGTGATACGTTTAGCCTTTATTTCTATCTTGTATTAAAATTAACAAAACTAAAGTGAGGAACAAATAATGAGTCTTGAAGCACTCGGAATGGTCGAAACCAAAGGTTTTGTCGGCGCGGTGGAAGCGGCGGACGCGATGGTTAAAGCGGCGAATGTCGAATTGATTGGCAAAGAATATATCGGCGCGGGTTATGTAACGATTTTCGTACGCGGCGATGTCGGCGCGGTCAAAGCGGCGACCGATGCCGGCGCGGCAGCAGCACGTCGAGTCGGTGAGCTAATCAGCGTTCACGTTATTCCGCGTCCGCACGGCGAAGTCGAACGAGTTCTGCCGAAAGGTGTCGGTTACAGCCCCGACGAAAAAGCGGTTCAAGGCGGCTCACGCGGTCAGCTCGGTGCCGGCGAAGCGCGAAACGAGATTTCGGTGAACGAAAGAAACAAATCGAGAACTAAATAGCAATTACGAATTTCAAATTACGAATTACGAATTGCCAACAGCTTTTCGTTTTAGAAAATTCTTGACTTCATTCGTAATTTGAAATTCGTAATTCGTAATTGAATTGGAATGTCTGAACCAAAAGACCAAATTTCGCAGTCGGAAGCGCAGAATGTGGTGGAAGCCGCGCATCTTGCTTTTCAAGCCGTTGCGAAATTTGACCAAGTGAAAATTGACCGAATTTGTGAAGCGATGGCTCAGGTCGCGCTTCGCGCGTCGTTGCGGCTCGGTCAAATGGCGTGTGAAGAAACAGGTTTCGGACGAGCCGAAGACAAGCGTGAGAAAAACCGTTTTGCGGCGGAAGATGTTTGGAATTATTTCAAGAATTTAAAAACCGTCGGCGTGATTAAAGAAACTGAAAGTATTGTCGAAATCGCCAGTCCGCGCGGCGTGGTCGCAGCGATTATTCCATCAACTAATCCGACTTCAACCGCGATTTTCAAAATCATCATCGCCATTAAATCACGCAATACGATTGTGCTTTCGCCCCATCCGTCGGCGGCGCGTTCGATTTTTGAGACTGCCCGCCTAATGCGCGAAGTCGCCGTCCGTGAAGGTTTGCCCGCCGACGCTATTCAATGTCTGACGAATCCGACAATCGAAGGCACGGAAACTTTGATGAAGCATAAAAAGACCGCCGTAATTCTCGCAACCGGCGGAATCGGTTTAGTTCGGGCGGCTTATTCGTCGGGCAAACCGGCATTCGGTGTCGGACCCGGAAATGTTCCCGTGTTCATCGAACGAACGGCGAATGTCGAAAAAGCAGTAGCCGATATTTTGACTTCAACTTGCTTTGATAATGGCACGATTTGCGCTTCCGAACAATCGGTCGTAGCCGACGCTCCCGTTGCCGCACAAATCCGCGAGCAATTCAAAGCGCAGGGCGGACATTTTTTAAATCAGACGGAAGCCGATAAAGTCGGCGAGATTTTATTAACCGAGCAGAGAACTTTGAATCCGAACATCGTCGGAAAATCAGCCGAATATATTGCGAATTTGGCGGGCGTTTCCGTCCCGTCAGGAACTCGTTGTTTATTGGCGGATTGCGGCGGAGTCGGGCGCGATTTTCCTTGGTCAATCGAAAAACTTTCGCCGACGCTGGCATTTTTCGTCGCCGACGGAATCGAAGCCGGAGCGCAGAAATGTCTTGAAATTTTGCAATTCGGCGGAATGGGACATACAGCGGGAATGCACACCGCATCGCGCGAAGCCGCGATAAAATATGGCGAGAAGATGCCCGCCTCGCGCGTCGTGATAAATTCGCCGACGACACACGGCGCAATCGGATTTTCAACTGCTTTGCCTCCTTCGATGACTTTGGGTTGCGGTTCGTGGGGCGGAAATGTAACGTCGGACAATGTTTCGCCGATTCATTTGATGGACATCAAGCGGGTGGCGTTTGAAACTCGTTCTGTTGGAACAGGTCAGAGGTTAGAGGTTAGAGGTCAGAGGTCAGATACAAAACTGCAAAATGGTCAAACTGAAATTCCGCAATCCACAATCGGTAATACGCAATCAAATCGGCGCGAAGAAATCGCCGCGATTGTTGATAAATTTTTGCGAAATAAGATTGCCGGGACACCGACGGAAACGACCGATGCCGATTTTCAAACGGAAATCCAAAATCCAAAATCCAAAATCCAAAATCCAACCGGTTCTCCGGTGAAAACAATAATTCACGAATTAAAAACCGACGGCGCGACGAACGGCGCGAAGTCGAATTCGGTTGATTTTGTTAGCGAAGACGATGTAAAAAAAGCTATCGAAAACGGCGAGAAAATTTATATAACTGCGAAAACGATTATCACGCCGTCGGCACGCGATTTAGGCGAGGAAAAAGAAGTTTTTGCCAAAGTTTGAGGAGTTTGCAAATGTCGAAAAAAATCTTAACCGTCGGATTTCTATTGTGCCTTTCAATTGTTAATTCGTTTGCACAAGACAAAGATGCGGGCAAACTAAAAAATGAAACAGTGCAGGTATCCGTCAGTTACGGCATCGTCGTGGATAATTCGGGTTCGTATCGAATGCTGCTTGATGGAATTGTCGAGGCGGTAAAAAATATAGTCAATGATAATAAAGCCGACGACGAAACTTTTTTAGTGCGTTTTGTTGATACGGACAAAATTTATCTTTCGCAGGATTTCACGCCGGATAAAAATCAGATACGAGATGCGGCTGATGAAATGTATATCGAAGGCGGCAAGACGGCGATTTTAGATGCAGTTTATTTTTCCGCCAAACATTTATCGGCAAATGCAAATGTCGAACCCAATCGGCGCAGAGTTTTGGTTTTAATTACTGACGGTGAAGACCGACAAAGTAAAGTGAAACTCGAAGAGGTTTTGAAATTTTTGAAAGATGAGAAAATTCAGGTTTTCTCAATCGGCTTGTCTGATGAAAAAGTTCACACAAAACTTCTAGATAAATTAGCTAAAGAAACGAACGGCAAAACTTTTACGCCTAAAAATCGCACCGAAATTCAAACGGTTATCAAAGAACTAACCGCCGTTATTCGTACAAAGTAAAATATTTATCAATTTTAACGATGGCTGAAACTTTAGTCGAAAATCAAGTTTGTAACCATTGCGGCGCAGATGTTCGCCCCACCGCGCTTTTCTGTTACAACTGCGGCAGTTCGGTTGCGCCTGAAACTGTTATCGCTTTAAAAGACAAGGAAAGTGTCGGCGAATCGCGTTTGCGGCGAATTATCGCGGAAGGAAAAAATGGCGACAAAAATGTTCAAATCAAACGAATTATCGCTGAAGAAGCTGTCGATAAATCAATTACGCAATCAAGCGTCCAAACGGAAACCAATCTGAAATCCGCCGCCGCGATGCGCCGCAAATCCAAAACAATTCAACCAAAAAGGATTGAAGTTTTTTGGGAAGAACACGAAAACGCGCCGAACGGATGGTTTATTCTCGCGGCGATTTTGTTGACGCTGACTGCCGCCGGAATTTTGTATTTGGCGATGTATTTGAAATAATGAACTCATCAAACAAAACTCACATCACCGAACGCAGCGCGGTGGCGATTCTGATGTCGTGGATGCGCGAGATTATTGAAAAACACAATCTTGATTTGGGATTGCCGATTGTCGAAACTTCCGGGAAAGACAACAAGTTTCCCGATATGGAAATTTATGAAACGCAACGAAGTAAAGATTGTCTGTGTTTGTTTGAAGCCAAGCGACCGAACTTCGATGTTTTTGAACACGAGGAAGAACTTAAAGAACCTGAGGAAAAAATCGAATAAGAAAGAGGGAAGTTTGGGCGGTGCTTTAGCCGAAAACCTTTTAGACGATTTTCATAACGGACACGATTAAAAATGGCTAACGAAGTTACGGAAAAACCAAAGCGGGTTGAAGGTTTCGGCGAATTTTATGCCGACAAGATTCTATCGCAAGGCAGAGAAAATCTTATCAAGCGCGAACTTGTCGGCTATTCGTGTTTTGGCGAACTGCGGATGTAACAAGACCTTTTCGGCTGGAAAATTCACACGAAACGCCGTGTTTTTGATTGTGATTCTGAACTCGAAGCGCGTTATTTAATGATTTTTCTCGAACTCGGCTGGCGCGAAGTTTATGTGCCGAAGGATTTGGAATATCTGGCGGAAATTATACCACGCCTCGATTATTTAAAAGCACGACTCGACAAAGTTCTGACGGAAGGTTTGAAAAGAGTTTTCGGACGCAAAATTCGTTGGGAAGCGCGAACTATTTTTTATAGAAAGGTTTCCATAATTCCCGTAGACGCGCCGAAATTTGACGACAAATTTGCAGATTTTGACGATGAAGCAGAAGAACCCGAAGAAGATTTTAAAGAAGTAGAGGAAGAGGAAGAATACGCATAATGCAAGAAGCACTCGGAATGGTTGAATGTATGGGCTTGGTAGCGATGATTGAAGCTGCCGACGCGATGGTTAAAGCCGCGAATGTGAAACTCGTCGGTTACGAGCGGATTGACGCGGGCTTGGTGACGGCGATTGTGCGCGGCGAAGTCGGTGCGGTTCGCGCGGCGGTTGACGCGGGCGCGGCGGCTGGTCGCCGGGTCGGAACAGTCGTTGCCGTCCACATTATTCCGCGTCCGCATTCGGAAGTTGACGAGGGAATTTCCGTTTTGAAAACCGGCGAAACGACCAGAAAGAAAATTAGCGGCTCAGTTCCGGAGAAATGATAATTACGAATTTCAAATTACGAATTACGAATGTTCAATCTCTTTGCTTAATTCGTAATTCGTAATTCGTAATTTATAAAACTTCCTATTGATTTTTAGTTTTTGAACGGGTGTTACCAAAGTCGGCGCAGTTGTTTTCTCGTTAGCAGCTTTTCTGCTCGAACGTGTAATAGGAATGCGTTTTTGCTTGTTCGGTCCGTCAGCGATGGCGACTTTGATACTTCTAACAGTTCCGTCTTTTTTATCGTTCGTCGGGGTATAGCTGATTGAATATTGCGTTCGAAGTTCGCGGGCAATATCGGCGGCGATGTTATTAAGTTCGCTAACATCCGTCGGGAAATAAACTTTCCCGCCGGTTTCCGTCGCTAATCTTTCAAGAAAAGATTTTGCTTTTCCTTGCGGACTTTTGCTAATAAATCCGCCTTCTTTATCCAAATCGCCGACAAATCCAATCACATAAATCTGTACGTCAGTTTCTTTGAGAAGCCCGAAAAGTTGCTGTTCCTTATAAAAAGAATCTCGGTCTTCGCCGTCCGAAACTAAAATCAAAGCGCGGCGTTTGCGGTCATTCGGGTCGCGCGACTTTTCGTATTCGTCAACTTGTTCCGCCGCCAAATATATCGCGTCAATTATTGCCGTCTTGCCGCCGTCAATAAACATTTTATCGAGGGCTTCGTTGAGGTCGGCTTTATTCGATGTGAAATTCTGCAGAATTTCAATTTTTTCAGAATTTACAAAGCGGATAATACTCGTCTCATCATCAGGACGGTTTGTGCCGATGATAATTTTACTGGCTTCGATTACTTTTTCGATTTGCGTACGAAGCGAGCCGGAATTATCAACGACAAGCGAGTAATTAGTCGGAACTTCAGATTTGGTAAAATAGTCAATCGGCTGGAGGACATTGTCTTCGTAAACCTTAAAGTCCTGTTGCTGTAGATTGCCAATCGAGCGATTGTTGCGGTCAACGACGCGGACGTTCAAATTGACGGCTTCGGTGTCAACTTTTATAATTTCATCGTCTTCTTCCGGAGGCGGCGCAATCGTCGGGCGCGGCTTAGGCGTTGCGGTCGGCGACGCAACTTGGCGAGCGCGGTTGGTCTGAGTTGTTTGCGCGTTAGTCGTCGAGAAATTATAAAAAATCGAAGCCGAAAGCAAACAAAGTCCCGTAAAAAAAATACTGGTAAATTTTCTTTTCATCAATCGCAAATCCAAAGTCGCAAATTCAAAATTATTTATAATTCGTATTCGGCGTAGCGTAGTAGCCTTCCCGAGTGCGCACCGTTAGACGCGAAATTCCGCGCGGAGGTTTGACCTTAACTTTTGTTTTGTGCCATTTTCCGTCGGGCGTGAAATCCTTCGGCGTAAATCCAATTGAGTATTGATGACGGAGTTCGAGCGCGATGCGTTCAAAAATCTCGTCCATCTCGACATCAGTTTGCGGATAAAAAGCCTTTCCGCCGGTCACCGATGTTAGTTCATCGAGAAACGCTTGTCCCTGCATTCCAGTAATACTTCCCGCATCTCTGCCGTCCATAATGCCCACTGCGTAAACCGTTACATCGGCTTCTTTCATTAGGCGGCGGACTTCGCCGAAATTGTAGCGCGAAGCGTTGTCTTGCCCGTCGCTGATAATCAGCATCGCTTTTTTCTGGCGAGTTCCGCGCGTTACGCGCTCAACGCCGAGATAGCAAGCATCGTAAAGTGCGGTGTTGCCTTTGGTTTGAACAAGCGTGAGTTTTTGCAAAATGGCGTCGCCGTCGCGTGAGCGGTCAAGCAGAAGTTGGGCGCGACTGTTAAAGCCAATCAAAAAATATTCGTCTGATGGATGACTGGTATTGATAAAACGCTCTAGAGCCTTTCGAGCTTTGCCGATTTTCTCGCCGCTCATCGAACCGGATACGTCAAACAAAATACCGACTGAAACCGGCGCGTCCACATCGCTGAAAAATGTGATTTCCTGTTCTGCGTTACCGTCAAAAACCGTGAAAGCATCTTTATTCAAACCCGAAACAAAGCGTCCGTAGAGGTCGGTAACTGTCAGCGTGAGCGTCACTAAATCGGTTTTTACCGAAAGCGGCTTATCATCCGGTTCTTCCTGCGCCGGCGGTGTCGGCTCCGGCGTTTGGGCAGAGGCTGAAGGCGTGCCGCTCAGAAGAATTAAAATTAAAAAAATCCACCGATGCACACTGCACAAGCGGCTGACAAATTGAAAATTTTTTACAGCCATATTTTCCCCTTTCGGTATGTTTATATTCTAAGAGACGAATATTATTTTCGCAAGATATTTTTTCGATGTTCGTAAGGTTAAATTCGTTGGTTGGGCAAAGCTAGATTCTTTAATTTGATGTTGTTTGCAACATTTGATAAAAAAGGGCGTGATATAATCGGATTTTGGATTTTAGATTTTGGATTTTGGATTTTTGAGGCAGAGCGAGAGAACTAATAAAATTTCTAAATTTTTCGACAATAACAAATTAACTTTACAATTTCCGCTTTCTTACCAATCCAAAATCTAAAATCCAGAATTAAAAAATATGGCTGAATTTATTTGTCGTTTAGGAACGCCTTCAGGCGAAGTTTTAACCCGTGTCATTGAAGCGGCGGGAGCGGGCGATGCTCGCGCAAGGCTTGAAGGCGAAGGCTTTCGCGTTTTTGCCGTATCAAACGTCGAGAAGGGTTTGTCGGCGGTTTTATCGGCGGGCGGCGCATCGAAAAAAAAGCGCGTCAAAGCAGGCGATTTTTTGCTGTTCAATCAACAACTTTCCGCGCTTCTGCGGGCGGGCATTCCCGTTTTGCAGTCAATCAATTTATTAAAAAATCGTTCCGGCTCTTCAACCCTGCGAAGTGTGTTAGTGGACATTGAAGAAAAAATCAAAAGCGGTTTTTCTCTGTCCGAATCCTTTGAAGCCCAAGGGATTTTCCCAAAAATATATACGGCTTCGATTTTGGCAGGTGAGAAAAGCGGCGCGTTGGACGAGGTTTTGGCGCGTTACGTTGATTTTTTGAAACGCAACGTCGGCATATCCCGAAAACTTCGCGGCGCAATCGCTTATCCGTTATTTTTGCTGGCGGCGGCAAGTTTTATGGTGGCGTTTCTGACTCTTTACATTGTGCCGCGAATGTCCGACCTTTTTAAAGGTTTAGGCACAAATAAAGGTTTGCCGACAGTTACGGTTGTCGTCTTAACATTTTCCAACTTTGTCGCAAGCAATATCTGGTGGCTTCTGCCGATGGTTTTGGTTTTGGTTTTTTCCCTTGTCATTTGGCTGAGAACGCCGAACGGAAAACTACTTTTAGGGAGATTCCTTCTCAAACTGCCGATTGTCGGAGCGTTGATTAGACAAATGACCACCGCGCAATTGGCGCGTTCGCTTTCGACGCTTCTGTCAGGCGGAATTACCGTTCCCGAAGCGTGGGATATTGCATCTCAATCAATCACAAATCTTGAACTTCGCCGCCGCAGTCAAGCGGTTTTGCCGCTGATTCGTGAAGGACGACTTTTTACCGAATCTTTAGAAAAAGCCAATTGGCTGCCGGAACTCGCGCTCGATATGATTGGCATCGGCGAAAAATCGGGAAGTCTGCGTGAGATGTTGGACGAAGTAGCAAACTTTTACGATGCCGAATCGGAAGTGCGGCTCGAACAACTAACGACTTTGCTTGAGCCGGTAATTCTTGTCTTTATGGCGGGAATTGTTATCACGATTCTGCTGGCGATTTATTTGCCGATTATTCAGACGATTTCTTCGGGACCGTTTAGCGGAAAAAGGTGAGGAAAGTAAAAAGTAAAAAGGCAAATGTAAAAAATAAGAAAACCGATTGGAGATGAAATGTTGACAATTAAAGGAACATATAAAAACGGGAAAATTATTTTAGTGGAAACACCGGCGGAAGTAAGTGAATCCAAAGTGTTGGTAACATTTCTTGAAACTAAGGAAATTAATCTGAAGGAACGCGGAATCGGTGAAACGCAGGCGGCGGAGTTGAGGGGTAAATTAAATACGATAGCGGAAGACTGGAACAGACCGGAGATGGATGTCTACGATGTTGATTAAACGCGGCGGCGTTGTTCGTGTATATTTTCCGAACTCTGACCTCATTTCTTCCAAGCGTCGTCCGGCTTTAGTCGTTCAAGCCGATAATTTAGCGACGGGACTGCCGCAAGTTCTTTTGGCATTGATAACGAGTAATTTAAATCGCGCCAACCATTCGTCGAGAGTTTTTATTAAATTGAATACTGATGAGGGCAGAGCGTCGGGATTAAGAACTGATTCAATTATTATGACCGATAACATTGTTACTGTGCTTGAAACTGAAATTGATTCGGTTCTTGGAAGATTGCCGGATATGCAAGCGGTAAACGATGCTTTACGACATAGTTTCGAATTGAACGAAGCAGTTGAGGATTTTGAAAATGGAAAATCAAACTAACGGAAATAACCAACGGGCGATGGCGACGGTTTCGTCGCCCGTAATAAACAAAACTAATTTTTCGGATAACGAACCGCCGGAAGTCGTCGAAGCACGGGCGTTGGCGCGGCGTTACCGGCTGCCGTATATTGATTTGCTTCCGCCGGACAAACAATCGCCGATTAGTTATGAAGAACTCGCGGGAATTCCGGTTGATTTAATGCTTCGCAACCAATTCGTGCCGCTTAAAAGGGAAGGCAGAAATCTTCACGTCGGAATGGCTGACCCGACGAATCTGGAAGTTCTTGACGAATTAGAAAATGTTTTGAACGTTCGCATCGTGCCGTATGTCGCAACTGCCGGCGCGATTGATGTCATTCTGCGGAAAGGCGACGCGACTCAGCGCGTAATGCAGGAAGCGGCTTCGGGCTTTAAAATTTCGCTTGTCAAAGAAACCGACCAGGGCGATGAAATTTTAGATTTAGACCGGTTGGCGACCGATTCCGAGATGTCGCCGATTATCAAATTGGTTGACACGGTGGTTTATAACGCGATGGAATCTCGCGCGTCCGACATTCACATCGAAGCCGGCGACCGCGACGTGAGCGTCAAATTCCGTATTGACGGTGCGCTTTATCAAAAAGTTGACCCGATTGATATTGCTTATCATCAAACTCTGATTTCGCGTATCAAAGTTATGTCGGAACTCGACATCGCCGAGCGCAGAATTCCGCAAGACGGACGATTTCGCGTTCGATATAAAGGCAGAACGGTTGACTTTCGCGTTTCGATTCTGCCGGCGGCTTACGGCGAAAATTGCGTTATTCGTATTCTCGACAAAGAACAAATCAGCGAGGAATTCAAAAATCTGAGCCTCGATGTCGTCGGTTTCGACGAGGAAGATATAAAGCGTTTTCGGCTTTATATCAAAGAACCTTACGGAATGGTTTTGGTGACGGGTCCGACCGGTTCGGGAAAAACGACGACGCTTTACGGCGCGTTAAATGAAATCCGCAACGTCGAAGATAAAATTATTACGATTGAAGACCCGGTCGAATATCAACTGCAAGGCATTATGCAGATTCCGGTTAATGAGAAAAAAGGATTGACATTTGCGCGTGGATTGCGTTCGATTCTGCGGCACGACCCCGACAAAATAATGGTCGGAGAAATCCGCGATAACGAAACGGCGCAGATTGCCATTCAATCAGCCTTAACCGGTCACCTTGTTTTTACGACCGTTCACGCCAATAACGTAATTGACGTTATCGGGCGATTTATTAATATGGGTGTTGAGCCGTATAACTTCGTTTCCGCGCTGAACTGCGTTCTCGCGCAAAGATTAGTGCGGCTGTTGTGTCCGGTTTGTAAACGCGAGTATCAACCGACGGAAGAAGAAATTTTTGAATCGGGTTTGCGACCGGAAGAAGTCGGCAACAAGCATTTTTATATGAACGTCGGCTGCGATACGTGTAATCACACCGGTTATCGCGGCAGAACGGCGATTCACGAACTACTTGATATGTCGGACGCAATTCGGGAAATGATTATCGAACGTCGTCCGGGTTCGGAAATTCGCCGCCAAGCCGAAAAGGAAGGTTTGTCCAGTTTGCGCGAGTCGGCGGTTAAAAAGGTATTTATCGGCGCGACGACTTTGCACGAGATAAATCGCGTAACGTTTGTCGAGGAAATAAAGTAAGCACCAGACCAAATATTTTGCGGTATAAAGAAACTGTTTGAGCCTTAAAACATCAGACTTTCAATTTTCTAAATACCTCGAAATTTTTGTCCACCTGCTTAGATTCGTATAAATTTAGATGTAAACTTAACCACATGGAAAGAAAATAATTCAAATCGAGCGCTCAATTTGATAATTTTTGATTGCTTTTTTTCGTTAATTGGTTAAAAATTAGCAATGCAAAACTTTTACTGTGTGGATATAAAAAATTGAAACTTTGCCTTAGCAATCTCGTGTAAAAATCTGCACACGCATTTTGGCATCAGAAAAAACAAAATAACTTCAAAAATAAATTTATGAAACAATCTGCTTACATCCGTTTTACCACAACCTTATTTCTGCTTTTCGCGCTTCTTTCACCGACTTTAATCTTCGCCGGCGATAAGGAAGCCAAAAAACACTTTAAAGTCGGAGTAAAAGCTGAAGTCGCCGAGCAATGGGACAAAGCCGCCGAAGAATTTGCTTTGGCAGTAGTTGAAGACCCGGAAAATCCCGAATATCGGCTGCATTATCAGCGTTCGCTATTTAACGCTTCGCAGATGTATATAAAGAAAGGCACGGCGCAGGCAAATGAAAAAGATTTCGCGGGCGCGTATGAAGCGTTTCGCAAAGCCTACGCTTACGACCCGACCAACGAATTGGCGAAATCCGAAATGGAGAGAATGCTGCGCCTGCAGCGCGGTGTGGAAAACGGTGACGTGCCGGAGGAAAAGACAGATTCAAACGGAACTGTCAAACTCATTCCAACCGGTTATCAAAAGCCGGTGTCTTCGCAGGACATTACCATTCCGCAAAAACTAGAAAAACTGCGCGACGTGCCGTTTCCGAGCGGCATTGACTTGCAATATATCATTAAGGAATTAGCGAAGGATTTGGATTTGAACGTGTTGTTTGATGCGGAATCTTTCAACAGAGAGCGCAAAGTTAAAATCGAATTGAAAAATGTGACGGCGGCAAAAGCACTCGATTACATATTTTTGCAAGAAGGTTTGTTCTTCCAAAAAGTCGGTCCGCGCACAGTTCTGGTAGCTAATCAACAGCAGCGGCAAAAATTTCAACAGCTTAATCTACGGACGTTTTATCTAGCGAACGCCGACCCGACGGAAGTTGCCAAAACCATCCAATTTGCCATTCCGCCGCAGCCGGGAAGATCACCGACGCAGCCGCTCGTAGACAAATCTACCAACAGCATTACCGTCCGCGATACGACGGAGAACATCCGTATTATCGGCAATTTGATTCGATCTTTGGATAAAGACCGCGCCGAGGTTGTAATGGATGTGCAGATTTACGAAGTTAATAAAACAGATTTGTTAAAATTGGGAAATCAAATCGGTACTGAAAACTCGTTGGTAAATTTAGGCGGCACAACCAACAGCGTTGTCGGTAATAATGAATTTGGAAGGCCGCCGTCAACCGCCAGTACCGTCGCGTCAACGGCGGCAGCTATTATTCCACGCGCTTTCGGAATCGGGCTGGTAGTTCCCGCGATAAATCTGGTGGCTTTTCAGAGTAAACAAAATACAAAGCTTATTGCCTCAACGCAGATTCACGCTTTCAACAACGAAGATTCATCAGCGCGAATCGGTCAGCGCGTCCCGGTTAGAAGCGCGACCATTTCAAACGGATTTAATAACAACAGCGGCAACAACAATAACAACGGCGGCGGTTTTGTCGGCGATGTTATCACCTACGAACAAGTCGGTCTAACACTAAAGTTCAAACCCATTGTTTTCCCAAATCAGGACGTGCAGGTGGCAATGGAAATCGAATCGAGAGATGTTGCAAACGCGAGTTTGACTCCAAGTTTTACCGAGCGGACGATTAAAGGCACGGCTCGCGTTCAGAATAATAAAACGCTTTTGTTGGCAAGCGTTGCCCAGAATACGCAGTCGAATGGACGCCAAGGCTTGCCGCTTTTAGGCTTAATTCCGATTATCGGCAGACTTTTCACCGCGCCGACCAAAGACAATCGGCAGGTTGATATTGTGATTGCCGTTACGCCGAGAGTTATCCGCGCACCGGCGATTTTGCCGGAAGACGAAGTCGAACGCCCGACGGGAAGTTTGGGAACGCCGACCAGCGGTTCGCTCGAAGCGTTAATTGTGCAGGAAGAAATTGAAGAACAACTTGCCGCCGCCAGAAGAGTTCCGAACGTGGCAAAAGTTCAACTGCCGGACCAAAAAACCGACGTGCCGGCTTATGTTAAATCGAATGCGCCGCAAACGACGGAGAAAGTTTCAGCCGAAGTTACGGCAGAAGTTAAAACGGAAACAAGCAATCAAAATAGCGAATCGGTTATTAACAATTTTCGTCCGATTGACGCGAGCGCGAAAACTTTGCAGATTACACCGACGGTTGATTCGTCAAAGCGAACGCTTGCCGTCGAGCAAACCTCTTTAAAAGAAGATGCGCCGAAAGCAAGTTCGCCCGTCGCCGATCTGCAAATTCTGCCAACACTTTCGGAAATGAAAAAAGGGGAGCGAACTAAACTCGCCGTAATGATAAAAAGCGCAACCGCGTTTCGCTCGGCGGTCTTGGGATTGAAATTTGACCAGACGAAAGTTGCGATTCGCACGGTGAGTTTCGGCGATGTGTTCGGCACGAGTTTAGTGCAAACAACCGTAACACCGTTCTTAAATCAAAGCGGAAAGATGTTCGTGTCGCTTTCGTCAGCAAAAGAAGTCGCAGAAATGAGTTCGGGAATTTTGGCTTATGTAGAAATCGAAGCACTCGCGGACGGTAAGCCGGAAATCTCGTTCGACGCTGACGCTCTGAATATGCTGACCGCCGACGGAAAGAATTTCGCGATGAAGTTTTAAGAAATGAAGTTCAAAGTTCAAAGTTCAAAGTTCAAGGTTTTAGGGATAAGGGACAAGGGACAAGGGACGAGTGAAAAAAACTCATCCCTCATCCCTCATCCCTCAACCCTTTCTCGCGGCTTCACCTTGCTGGAATTAATTACTACTATGGCGGTGCTGGCTATTTTGGTGATGGGAACAATTCCGCTGACTCAAAATGCCGTTAAACGCCAAAAAGAATTGCGGCTTCGGGAAACGTTGCGCGAGTTGCGAAACGCGATTGATGAATTTCACAGAGACGCGAACGGCGCGTGCAATAGCGGAAATCTAGCCGCAAACAACCTTCCCCTTATAATGGGTCTGGGTGTTCCCGCCGACCCGCGAAGCCGCGTGGTGGTTGACGATTGTAAAATTTTCGACACCGAAAACCTTGACCGCTATCCGCCGAGTCTCGATATTTTGGTGGAAGGCGTAAAAATTAAATCACGTGGCTTGAATATCCCACAGAATGGCGGTGCTTTCGACGATAAATCTACAAAGGTTTTTAAGGAAGAGGAAGATGAAAAGATAAAAATTTATCTACGCGCTCTGCCCGTTGACCCAATGACGGGTGAATCAGACTGGAAGCTGCGCTCATCTTATCAAACCGATAAGGAAGGAAACTGGGATGAAGTAAATGTTTTTGATGTGCGTTCCAGTTCAGACGGCGAAGCCTTAAATGGAGAGAAATACAGTGATTGGTAGAAAACAGGGGTCGGTGGTCAGTGGTCAGTGGTCAGTAAAAAGCCGGAGACGAAAGACCGAAGACCAATCCAAAATCCAAAATCCAAAATCCGAAATCGAACGCGGATTTTCCTTGCTTGAGTTGATGATAGCAATGTTTGTTATGATAATTTTGCTGTCGGTGGCTTTGCCGACGTTTCAACGAAGCGTCCAACAAGCCCGCGAAACGGTTTTGAAGGAAAACCTTTTTCAGATGCGCCGCGCGGTTGACCAATACGCCGCCGACAAAGGGAAGCTGCCGCAATCGCTCGACGATTTGGTAACGGGCGAATACCTACGCGAAAAGCCGGTTGACCCAATTACCGAGAAAGCCGAATGGAAGGAAATTATGGGCGACGATGCGAATGCAAGCGAAGGCGAGCAAGGTTTAAAAGATGTCAAAAGCCTTGCCGAAGGCGAAGACGGCGACGGTAAGAAATACGAAGACTATTAAAATGGATAATGGATAATGAAAAATTAAAATTGATAATTAAGATTTTTCATTATCCATTATCCATTTAAAGAGATGTTAGAAAATTTAATCAAACCGAATTATCCGAAAGCTGCGCTCGGCTTGGAGCAGGAGAGCGTAACGGCTCTCGCCTTACAAAAAGAAGGCAGAGGGCGTTTCGGCATCCGGCAAGCCGCGACTGTTGAATTGCCGCAAAATTTACTCACGCCGAGTTTTACCGAACAAAATATCGCCAGCAGTGAAGAAATGCTCGTCCTTCTGGACGAAGTTATCACCAACGCAGGTTTGCGAAGACAAAAACGTTGGTCAGTTGCTCTGCCGAGTAACACGGCGCGGACGGCGATTTTGACTTTAGATCAAGCACCGACTTCAAAAGAGGAATTAGCTGAGATTATTGATTGGAAAGCCGAACATACTTTCGGCGCACCGTCGGGCGAGTTGCGGATTTCGCGCCGCAAAATCAAGCCGGACGCAAGCGGTAAGACGCGATATTTTGCGACGGCGGTTAAATTGAGCGTAATTGACGAATACGAAACTTTATTTGAAACGCTCGGCTGGCGTGCGGGATTAATTATGCCGCGAGCGGTCAGCGAAGCTAACTGGTTAATTGACGCAAAAAAGCAGAGCGATTCGCTGCTGATAAGTTCACAAACCGACGGTTTTGTCGCGCTTCTTCTGCGCGGCGACGAACCGACGGTGGTGCGCTCTGTAACCTGCACGGAAAGCGAAAGAGATGACGAAATTTATCGGCTTCTGATGTTTTACCGCGACCGTTTCAGCGATAGCTCGAACGAAAATCTTTTGGAAAAACTGCTCGTCGTCGGCAAAAATTTCAAGCCCGCCCGATTAAAGGAAATCGCCGATGAAGCACTAGGCAGAACAATCGCCATTCTTCGTCCCGAAGATGTCGGGTTAAATATGCCCGTTCAAACTTTGAGTTTCGACGACGTTGCCGCGCCTGCCGGCTTGGCATCGCTCGGTTGGAATTGATTAAAGGATGAAAGTTATAAGGATAATGGATGAATAAGAAATGTTTTTCTTATTCATCTTTCTTTTTTACGAATAAAAATTCTTTTCTAAGTGAAACTTTATATTTTTTATTGCCGTAATATCTTTGCATAATGATGACATACGCATTTGCCTTAAAAAATATCAAAACTTTGACCGACGGCGAGTTGATTGAGAAAGCAATTGGCGGGCGCGAGGACGAATTTGAGGAACTCGTGCGTCGTTATCAGCGTCCGATTACGGGTTACGTTTATCGAATGCTGAACAACTACGACGCTTCGCTCGACGTAACGCAGGAAGTTTTTATCAAAGTTTATAATTCGCTCGAAAAATACAGTTCCGAATACAAGTTTTCGACGTGGCTGTATCGCATCGCGCATAACGCCACGATTGATTATATGCGCCGCAATTCAGTTTATCAGCAAAGTTTGGAAGCGGAAAACGCCGACGGCAGTTATCAACTGCAAATCGAAAGCCCGCGCCCGTCGCCCGAACAAGAACGCGAACAAAGCGAATGGCGGACGGAAATCGAGTTAATCGTGAAATGTCTGCCGACCGTTTATCGGGAATTGATTTTGCTCAGGCACACGCAGGATTTGAGCTATGACGAAATCGCCGAAGTTACGAACCTGCCGCTCGGAACTGTCAAAAATAGGTTATTCAGAGCGCGTGAAATGATGCGCGAAATGTTTGTCGAACGCGGATTTACAAGTTTATAAAGGAGAGATGGATATGAATAATATGCAGTTTCAACCGCCGATGTCTTTGCAAACATCCGAACAAAAACAGATGGGTATGTTTTTGCATTTGTCGCAATTATTGAACTTCGTTCTTCCGCCGGCGGGAATCGTCGTGCCGATTATACTTTGGCAAATCAAAAAAGATGAAATGCCCGCGCTCGACGCGCACGGCAAAATGGTTGTCAACTGGCTGATTTCGTCGTTGATTTATTTTGTCGTAAGTTTGGTTTTGACTATTGTTTTAATCGGCATTCTCGGGCTTGTCGCCTTAGGAATTATGAGCGTAGTTTTTCCGATTATCGGCGGAATCAAAGCGAATAACGGCGAACTTTGGGAATATCCATTGACGATTAAGTTTCTTAAATAAATATCGATTAAATGAATTCACAAACCGCTACAATCGAAAAGATTTGTTCACAAACGAGTGAAATTGCCGCTTTTATTGACGGCGAACTTCTCCCGCGTGAGGAAATCGAGCTTGAATTGCATTTGTCGGTTTGCGGGTCTTGTGCGGCAGAACTCAATGAGCAGAAAAAACTTCTGCGCGCTTTAGATTATGCTTTGGAAAACGACGGCGAAATCAAACTGCCCGCTAATTTTACTAAAATAGTCGTCGCCAATGCCGAAAGTAAAGTCAGCGGTTTGCGTCGTCCGCAGGAACGCTCAAAGTCTTTATTTGTCTGTGCCGTGTTGTTTTTGCTCGCGCTTTTGGGTTTGGGCGGAGAAACCGAAACGGTTCTGAATACTTTCGGAAAATTTGCCGAACAATTTTTAGCCGTCGGCGGATTTGTGTGGAATTTGATTTATGACGTTTCTGTCGGAACGGCGATTGTTTTACGTTCTTTGGGTAGTCAATTTATTTTTAATTCGTCTGCTTCTTTGGCAATTTTGATAGTCTTCGTTTTTCTTTCTTTATTTCTGCTTTCACGCTTTATTAGCACACAGCGTTCTTAAAAAATTAGGCTCAAGAAAAGTGATTTATACAGCCGTTCGGACGGACATTTTTAGAAACTTACAAATCTCCGCCGAACGAATTCTGGCAGGATTTATTTTTATTTTCTTAGCCGCTTTCACCCTCTACGCCCAAACCTCTACCGTTACTCAACCGGATGAGAAAACTTTAGTTATCGAAGATGCTAAAGACAGCGACGTTTTTTCGTTCGGCAAAACCGTAATTGTCAAACAGCACGCCAAGGGCGTTCTGGCATTTGGCGGCGATGTGATTGTCGAAGGACGAGTTGACGGCGATGTCGCAACTATCGGCGGTTCGATTATTCAAAAAGAAACGGCTTTTATCGGCGGCGATGTGATAGCTTTCGGCGGAACTTATCGCCCCGAGAGCAAAAATCCGCTTCGTAATTCTGACAAAGAAACTATTATGTTTGCGGGTTACGAAGAAGAGCTTCGTAACTTAACGCAAAATCCTTCACAGATTTTTGCGCCGAATTTCTCGTTAGGTTTTTTGGCTCAGCGAATTTTGCTGCTCCTTTTTTGGTTTGTTATCTCTTTAGCTTTAACGACGATTGCACCTGGCGCGGTCAGTCGGGCGGTAGCGCGTTTTCAGCTCTCCACGCTAAAAGTTTTCGCATTCGGGTCGGTCGGATTTATCGTAACCGTAACAATCGTAATGTTTAGTCTGAGCTTTTTGCCTAATTACGTTTACGCAATTGTAATCCTGATGGCGTTTGTTTTGCTTCTTCTAAGTTTTGTTTTCGGGCGCGTCGCTTTGCAAGTCAGCACTGGAAAACAAATCCAAAAACTTTTTCTTCCTGATAATAAACACTCGGAAACCGTCGCACTGCTTATCGGCGCCTTTGTTTGGACACTGTTGCTTTCAATTCCTTATCTTTGGGTGCTCTCTCTAATCGCTCTAATCGCCGCCAGCCTCGGACTTGTTCTGACCGCCCGCTCAACCAACGATTGGCAGAAGGCACGATGAAAGTAAAACTTCTCTAATTGAAATCACCACCGCTCGATTCCGTTAAGTCAATCTTGACAATTCTTTACAAAAACAATCAAACCTTTCAAACGAAAAATACGTCTCTATAATTGATTCCAAAAAGCAACATTTTTGATCGGGTTGCGTATAAATCTTCGGCAAATCAAATCGTTACGAAAAAAGAGGAAAAGTTATGCGACAAAGAGTAATTTTATTGGCTTTATTTGTATTTTTAGCGGGCATTAATTCTTTTGTGCGGGCGCAAGCGACCGATGCTTCCGTCAAACCGAGCGTCGTGATGGGCGAAGTTTCCGCCGTATCGGAAAGCAAAATTGTTTTGCAGATGAAAGACGGAGCGGTTGAAGTCGCATTGTCGGATAAGACCGAATATAAGCGCGTCTCGCCGGAAAAGCCGAGTTTAGCAACCGCCGTCGCGTCAAGCTTTTCGGACATCAGCATTGGCGATAAAGTAATTGTAACGGGAATTTTGGCAACTGATAAAAAATCAATTCCCGCTAAATCAGTTTATTTGATGACCAAATCCGACATCGCCCAAAAGCAAACTAAAGACCAAGAACGATGGAAAACGCGCGGAATTTCAGGACAAGTGACGGCAATCAATCCGCAAACCAAAGAAATCACCGTTTCGTCGCGCAGCTTGATGGGCGAAACGAAAACCCTTCTGACAACTAAAGAAAATGCTATGTTTCGCCGTTACGCGCAGGATTCCATCAGTTATAACGAAGCCAAAACGAGTTCACTCGACGAAATAAAAGTCGGCGATTCGATTCGCGCTCTCGGCGACAAAAGCGCCGACGGCGCGAGCTTTAAAGCTGAAGAAATTATCAGCGGTTCATTTCAAACCGTCGGCGGAACGATTACAGCGATTGACCCGGCGAAAAACGAAATTACGATTGAAAATATCCAAACCAAAAAACCCGTAACGGTAGTAGTCGGACAAAATTCGGTGTTAAAACAATTTCCGGTGGAAATGGCGCAAAGGTTTGCGGCGTTTCAAAATGGCGGTGGCGGAATGCAGCCTCCTTCAGGAGTTCGCCCGCCAAATCAACCAGCCAATCAAACCGGCGGACAAACCGCGCCGAACGGAATGCGACCGGGCGGTGGTATGCGCGGCGGTGGGGGTGGGATTGACGAAATGCTCGAACGATTTCCGACCATTACGCTTGCCGATTTAAAAGTCGGCAATATGATTGCTTTTTCCAGTTCTAAAGGAACGAATCAAGCGCGCGTTACCGCAATAAAACTTTTGTCGGGCGTTGAACCTTTCTTGAAAATGGCAGAAGGTAATAACGCCGGACGACGCGGCGGACAAACCGGTGCAAGTTCAGGTTTCAGTATTCCGGGTTTGGAAGGCGGCGGATTTCAGTAAAGATTTATTTTGGAAATTTTTAACGTCGTCATTTTTGGCGGCGTTTCATTCTTTTTTATATGAAAAACTTAAAAGCAATTTTATTTATCGGACTTGTAACATTAATACTAAATTCGGCGATTTTCGCACAAGCAACGGGAAGTTTGCGCGGGCAGGTCGTTGACAGTCTCGGCGCGGTTATTGTCGGTGCAACGGCGACGGCGGTTGATGCGAATGGCAAAGAAAAGAGCAGCATCACGAATAAGCAAGGTGAATTTACAATCGGCGGACTCGCGCCCGGAAATTATATTGTGCGCGTTACTGCTCCGAATTTCGGGCTTTATGAAAATGCGGCGGTTGTCATCGCCGCCGGCAAGCGCGAAGAATTGGATGTAACTTTAACCGTCGAAGCAGTTTCAGAAAACGTGGAAGTGGCGGGCAGTGAAGGTGTCAACACTGATAATGAAAATAACGCCAGCGCAACCGTTTTAAAGGAAAAAGATTTAGAAGCGTTACCGGATGACCCTGAAGAACTCGAAGCGGCTCTGCAAGCCTTAGCCGGACCTTCGGCTGGACCGAACGGCGGACAAATTTACATTGACGGTTTTACGGGCGGCAGAATTCCGCCGAAAGATGCGATTAGGGAAATTCGTATCAATCAAAATCCGTTTTCGGCTGAATATGAACGTCTCGGATTTGGGCGTATCGAAATTTTAACCAAGCCCGGTTCAGACCGCCTGCGCGGTCAAGCGTTTTTGAATTTCAACGATGAAAGTTTGAATTCACGCAATCCGTTTGCCTCGAATCGCGCACCGAGCCAATTCAAATTTTATGGCGGAAGCGTCAGCGGTCCGATTCAGAAGGGAAAATCTTCGTTCTTTTTGGACATCAGCAACCGGCAGACTGACGAAGGAGCGGTCGTCAACGCGCTCGTTTTAGATCCGTCTTTTAATATTGTTCCTTTCCAGGAGGAGTTTAGAATTCCAATTCGGAGATTTTCGTTCAGTCCGCGTTTTGATTATCAATTAAATGATAAAAATACATTGGTTGTGCGTTACAGCTACACGAAATTTTCGAGAGATAATCAAGGCATCGGCGATACATCTCTGCCGACTCGCGCCTATCAAATCAACAATTCAGAAAACGAAATTCGCTTTACCGAAACGATGATTATCAATCCGAAAACGGTCAACGAAACTCGTTTTGAGTATGAAGTTGAAAACAGCGAACAGATGGGCGACAATTCGATTCCGACCGTCAATGTTTCGTCGGCTTTTACGGGCGGCGGCTCGCAAATCGGATCGAGTTTTAACCGCAGGAAAGGTTTTGAACTGCAAAATTACACGACCACGACGCTCGGCAAAAAATCACAGCACGCCATCAAATTCGGCGCACGGCTTCGTAATACAAATATCGAAGACCGCTCGGAAAAAAACTTCGGCGGAACATTCATTTTTCCGGGAGTTACCGGTTTTTCGCCGATTATTCAGTATCAGCAGAATGTTTTGGGCAACAACGACCCACGCTTTAATCCGAGCCAATTTACCATCACATCGGGAAATCCTCTAGCAGATGTCTCACGGTTTGATGTCGGCGCGTTTGTTACGGACGATTGGCGCGTCAATCCGCAACTGACGCTCGGCTTCGGCTTGCGCTACGAAAATCAAACTAACATTAGCGACAATTTAAATTTTGCGCCGCGCTTTTCCTTTGCATATTCGCCGGGCGCGGGCGGCGCCAGACAGCCGAAAACAGTTTTTCGCGGCGGATTCGGAGTTTTCTATGACCGTTTCGGCGAAAATCTGACTTTGCAAGCTCAGCGTTTCAACGGTTCGAATCAACTGAATCTAGTGGTCAGCGCAAATGACCCGGACCCGATTCGGCGGCAAGCGGCAATCAATCTTCTGAGTCAACCGGTTTTCACTCTGAACGGCGTAACTAACGTACCGACAGCGCAGCAAATTCTCGCGGCACTTCCGCAGTCGAACACGATTACGACGGTTGCTTCCGACTTGCAATCGCCTTATACGATTCAAACCGCGCTTGGTGTCGAGCGTCAATTACCACTTAAAACTACTTTGACCGCGTTTTATATCGCTTCGAGAAATTTGCATCTGTTGCGCACCAGAAATGTCAACGCGCCGATTTGTCCGACAAATCTAAATTGTAACAATGCTCCTCGTCCGAATCCGGCGCAAGGCAATATTTATCAATATGAATCGAGCGGCGTTTTGAATCAACAACAAGTAATTCTCAATTTCCGCACGGTTTTGAATCAAAACTTTACAGTGTTTGGAAATTATCGGCTCGGCTTTGCCAACAGCAATGCCGACGGCGTGGGTAGTTTTCCGGCATACAGCTATGATTTAAGCAATGAATACGGAAATTCTTTGCTCGATGTCCGGCACAATGTGTTTCTCGGCGGTTCGTTCGGTATGCCTTGGGGAGTTAAAATGAGTCCGTTTATCCTCGCATATTCGGGAAGACCTTTTAATATCACTAACGGTATTGATACCAACGGCGATACGCGTTTTACTGAAAGACCGACTTTCGCGGCATTAAACGCACGTTGCGCCCAATTGGGATTAACGAATTCATTTTGCAACATTGACGGAATTTCTAATCCGGATACAACCGTTATTCCGCGCAATTACGGACGCGGACCGTCTTTCTTCAACGTCAATTTGCGACTTGATAAGACTTTCGGTTTCGGCGGTTCAAAAAAATCAGCGGTTGCCGCAACAACGCCGGACGCGCCGAGACAAGGCGGAGCCGTCGGCGGACAAATTCCCGGCGGCGGCGGCGGTGGTCCCGGTAATCGTGGCGGCGGAGGCGGAAATCGCGGAGGCGGTAGAGGTGGTGGATTCGGCGGCGGTTTTGGAGGCGGAAGCGATAAGCCTTACAATCTAACCGTTGGATTAGAATTTTCCAATCTGTTTAACCGCGCTAATCTCAATACACCAATCGGCAGCTTGAATTCAAGTCGTTTCGGACAATCAACTTCGACGGTAAGCGGTTTCGGTTTTGGCGGCGGCGGCGGCGGCGGCGGGGGAAACTCTGGCAATCGCCGCGTCGAATTGCGAATGCGGTTTAGCTGGTAAGTTTCATAAAGGCAAAAGTAAGGAAATGAATCCAAACTTTTGCCTTTTACCTTTTTACTTTTGCCTTTTTCACTTAACCAGACTTTACCGTCAAATAAACCGTCTGACCTTTTCGCGCAATCAACAGTAAAATCGCGCGGTCGCCGGATTTATCGAGCGCGGCTTGCACATCTTCGAGTGAGCTAACCGCCTGCCGATTGATAGTCAAAATTACATCGCCGCGAACAATTCCGATTTTTGCCGCCGCGCCGTTTTGGTCAACGTCCGTTACTACAACGCCGCTCGTGTCGGCGGGCAATTCCAATTGTCTGGTAATTTGCGGAGAAAGCGGCTGCAAATTCAATCCGAGTTTGCCGCTTTCGCTTGATTTGTTTTCACCTTTGTTGTTTCCGGCAGGAGTTTCGTTCTTCGCGTTTTCGGGATTTAGTTCGTCAAGCACAACGGGGAGTTCCTGTTCCTTGCCGTCACGCATAATTTTTACTTTGATTTCGGTTCCGGGCTGCGTTCCGGCGACTTTGTTGCGGAGAACATTCGTGTCGTCAATTGTTTCACCGTTAATGGCGATTATCACGTCATCGCGTTTGATACCGGCTTTTTCCGCCGCGCTGCCTCGTTTGACATCGGGGATGAGAACGCCTTTCGTATCTTTTAATCCGAATTGTTCCTTAATTTCGTCGGTTAAACCTTGTATGCCGACACCGAGCAATCCGCGCCGCACTCTGCCGTCCGCGACGAGTTGTTCCATCACGCCTTTCGCCATATTCGTCGGAATTGCAAAGCCGATGCCGATACTTCCGCCGGATTGTCCGCTCGATAAAATTTGTGAGTTAATGCCGATGAGTTCGCCCGCGATATTGACCAACGCGCCGCCGGAATTCCCGCGATTGATTGGCGCATCAGTTTGCAGAAAATCTTCAAAACTGTTGCCGTCGCTCAAACCCGTGCGCCGACCTTTCGCGCTGATAATGCCCGCCGTGACGGATTGCCCGATGCCGAGTGGATTGCCAATTGCCAGAACGACATCGCCAACGCGCACGTTGTCGGAATTTCCCAAACTCAAAAAGGGAAGATTTGTACCTTCGATTTTCAAAACCGCCAAGTCCGAAGGTTGGTCTGTGCCGACA
>MWYZ01000055.1 GCA_002050365.1 Acidobacteria bacterium 28-1 | reverse complement strand
TAGCCCAACACATCCGCCTTAAAATGCACATTACTGCCGGAATCGGTGAAAATATAATCTTCATCAAGAAAACGCTCAAACACAGCCACATCGCGTTTTAATAAGGCATCAATCAACTCATTCTCTATCTGTATCAATTCTTGTTCGGCACTAATGTTCGGATTTGTCTTTTTGCCTTTCGTTTGTCCGAATGTCAACGGCGATACCGCGAGCAAAATGATAGCAATAGCAATAACTTGTTTCATTATTTTCACCTCTTTCGACAAGGATAGCCGCCGAATGATTGAGATGACGTGGGGCGAAACCGGCAACACGCAACGTGAGGGAAAACGAGAACCGTTAAAACAAAGTCGCTGTTTCGCCCTCACGTCCATTGAATTGTTGGGTTGCGCCGTAATAATTGAACACCTTCTTATTATCTTCTAAATTACTACTATTCCTTATTTTGTAGTGCGGCTGTTTCCCAAACTTTAATTGTCTTGTCATCTAAACCTGCCGCAATATATTTGCCATCTGGCGAAAGACACAGAGAATAAAAATCAGTTGAAATTTCGCTTTTCAGCGTAAAAATAATTTTAGCGTTTCCAGACGTGATTTGAAAAATTTGTATTTCGTCGCGTGAATCAGATGCAAACCATTTACCGTCACTTGAAGTGCTAATTGTTTGAATTGTTCCCGGAGAACTGAGACTTTCATTGGAAATGTATTCTGATTTTCCAGAAGAAATATCATACTTTCTCAAACCACCTTGATAGTCTCCTACTATCACAGAACGATTATCAGGTAAAAACTTCAAGGCTGTATTTAACGGCGGAATACTTTGTCCATTTGGGTTTAAGCCGGTCAATTCTCTGCCTTTTAGGATAGAAGTCATCTTGGCGTCCGTTGACTCCCAAAGGATTACGTTTTTGTCGCTGTTTGTTCCAATTACTTTACCATCGGGAGAAAAATCAACTACAAAACCGCCCCATTTGGCAGAGGATGTGTTTGCCTTTTTATTACCGCTTTGAGTATCCCAAATTTGCACTGAGAAATCGTCGTATCTATAAGGTGCGCCGTCAGATGTATTTGGGTATTTTGTAACAGCCGCTGCAATCAAACTTCCATCAGGCGAAAAGCTTAATGAAACCGCGTGAAGCGGAGGAGTCAACTTAATAATTCGGGGCGACTGATTCGTGCCAATTTCAAAAAGTTCAATATTATTACCAACTATTAGGGCGCAAGTTTTTCCGTCAGGCGAGAAAGCAATTTTGTCGAAAGACTTATTTAGTTTGTAAGAAGAGCGCAACGAACCAGTTTGAACATCCCAAATGTTTATTTCACCGAGTGCTTTTGAACCAGCACTACTAATGATATTTGTTCCATCTGGGGTAAAGGTAACTTGTTTGACTGGGGCGTTATGACCTTTCAAAGTTAGTTTAAGAGCTTTTTCTTCACGCGCTTTTTTCTCCCTATTTTTCGCGTCATATTCTGCTTTCCAACGCTGTTCCTGCAATCTTTCATTATCAACACAAGCTGAAAAACACAACACCAAAATGTAGAGCGACAAAAAGAGGAAAGTTTTAATTTGATTGAAATACATAAATAGTTTCACGTTGAGATTTATACAAGAAGCAACCCAACGGTTGAGTTGACGTGGGCAAAAACCGAATACGTGCAAGTAAAGGTTTAAGAAGAACCGTTTTAAAGAGTAGCTGTTTTTGCCTCACGTCCAATGATTTGTTCGGCTTTCCGCAACATTTCTAGTCTTTCTTCTTTGGCTTTGGTTTTGCTTTGGTTTTCTTTCCGCCTGACGAACTTTTTCGTTTCACAGTATTTGATGATTTTGTTTCACCTCTTGGGTTTGCTCGACAGACAAGAGCATTAGTGTCGCTTCCCATAGAATCGTTGTCATTTTTCCATTCGCCTACTTCTTTAGTATTCTCTGTTACGTTTCCGTAACTATCATAATCCTTCCGCGCTAAATCACGACTTTGCCGATTAACGCAGTCAACTTCCGTTAGAATTTCTTGAAAGCCGCCATATCTCGACCAATAAGTTATGTTTCCGTTTGGTAAGCGACGAACATTTGCATCAATTTCGATACTGACAGGGCTTCTTTTAATTGTCGTCCAACGTCGTTGTGCGGAAACTTCTTCAACCGCGAAAAACGCGCAAAACAGAATAACGAAAAAAAATAGTTTCATATAATTTACTCCTTGAATTTAGGGTATAGCTAAATTAGGCTTGTCCTCGTTTCTTCAAAATTTGAATGAATTGTCTGACAGCCTCGCCGCTTTCGGTTAATTCTACTCGACCGTCTCCACCGCAAGTTTCGCAATTATCATCTCCCCAAACTCCAAGAACTTGCGACTGACCAAAACTTCTTCCGCCGCCAGAATTAGAAGTTTGTTGTCTTTTGCCTGTTCCGTTACAAGTTGGACATTCTTTAATTAAATCATCAAGCGTTAAACTCATAAATCATCTCCTGTAAGTTTCGTAATCATTCGTTTCGGGATACCGAGAAGAAGCCGAACGGTTGAGATGACGTGGGGCGAAACCGCCACCAAGCCCGCTTGAGTTCAAAAGACAACGTGATAACAAAGTCGCTGTTTCGCCCTCACGTCCATTGAATTGTTGGACAACGCCGTAATCTTTAGCACGCTGGTTTGCCTACGGATTTTGCCTCAATCGTTCCTGATGTTCACGCTGTATTTTTTCGCGGAAACGATTCGCGTTTTCATCGTGCCTGCGAAAACTTTCCGAACTTTGCTGACAGGTCATAAACATTACGCCCACCGAACCCACAATAATAATCAACAATACAATAGTAAGCGGGGAAATGGATTTTTTTGGCTGTGTCATCTGTAATCACCCCGCTTACGCTCCCATTCAAGTGTCTTTTGGAATTCTCGGTCAACGTCCTCTGGAGATTGCTTTGAAGCCACACAACAGAAAGCCATTAGAGCAAAAAGAATGGCTACGGCGATAAGACATCCGATATTGGTTTTTGATTGTAACTCTTCTGCGCTGGTTCTTGAAGCCTGTTTGGTCTTTGAGCGTTGCTCGGATGTTTGCGATGCTGGCTTAGGTAAATCGCCAGGCTGCATAACCCGTCCACATTTAGGACAAGATACCGCAGAAAAAGAAACTTGATTTTGACAGTCAGGACATGGTGCAGTGTTCATATTTAATTTCTCCAACGGCACAACTCAACATTCACGAGTTGTCCAACGGTTGAGATGACGTGGGGCGAAACCGAATAGAAGCCCGCTAAAGTTTAACGGACAACGCGATAAGAAAGTCGCTGTTTCGCCCTCACGTCCATTGAATTGTTCGACACGTCGTTGTTTTTACCACGCAATTCAACACTTATAGCTCCTTGTGGTCTGTCTTAGTAATGTTTTCCAAGTAGAAATTGTAAAGAGTTCCTTTAGCACGGTTGTAAACGTCGCATTTGACGGAAAAAAAGTTCGTAGCAGTTTTGTTCATACGAAAGTGACATTCACCTTCCATTCCGTCGTCGCCAACCTCGTCGTCATCACCGTTCTTCATTCTAAACGTATCAATGCTAAGATAATAGTTTTCCAAGTTCGGCTGCCTATCCGAGCCACCAGAAAGAGTAAACAATATCTCTCTACCTTTTTCACGTTTTATAAATGTTATAAGTGAGCGTCCATTAGCTGATTGCACGAAAGCAACCTTAGAATTACAGGGGAAAAAGCCCTCTATCAATTGAAATCGGCATTTCCCCGTTAGAGCAGCGAAATGGTTTCCAGATGTTTCAGCAGGCGTTTTTTCTTGAGCAGATTGTGATTTCTTCACAGCGGAAGAGCGTTTAGTCTTGCCTGTTTTTTTCTTCTGTTGTGCAAAAACGTCTTTGTTTGACGAGAGGATTAAAACCAAGCCGACGAATAACAGGAACATTAATTTGATTGTTTTCATTTGTTTATCTGTTAGATTTCCCACAAATCTTCATATTAGCTGCGTTCATTAAAAGAAAGTGTCGAACGGCGGAGTTGACGTGGGGCGAAACCGAATTCACGCAACGTGGAATTAACCGCGCAAGATTTTAAAGAATAGCTGTTTCGCCCTCACGTCCAATGACTTGTTCGGTGCGGCGTTTTTCATTTCGCAATCTTCATCATACCCAAATGCAATTTCATAAAAGCAATCGCGCTTTGAATAATTTCGCGCGAGCGTTCATCGTCCGTTTGATTATCAAAAGCGTGAATGCCGTTTGGGTGATTAGCAAAACTCAACGCGACATTTTTGGCGAGGGCTTCACCGATAAAGCGATCAATCGAATCGTTCATCGTCGGAATCTGGTCGAGTCCAGCACGGGCGATAAACCTTGGCGCAATTTTGTCCGAACCATTCGCTAAATAATTTATCGGCGAGAATTTTCGCAGAGTTTCCGCCGATTCACTTGCGGCAAAGAAATTTCCGCTTTGCGAGATGTCCATATAGGCATAGAAACTAACCAGACAGCGAACGTAATCGGGTTTGTCGCGGATTGCCGGAGCGAGCAATACGCCGCCGCCAGAATATGCCGCCAAACAAATGCGGTCTTTATCAATGTTAAGCGAATCGGCGTTCGTGCGGATGTAATTAACTGCCGCCGCGACATCACCTGCCGAGTCTTCGAGTGAAGTTTTTTGTCCGCATAAGCGGTGCGTAAAATTAACCGCGACCAAGCCCGACGCGCCGATAAGTCATCCCCACGAAATATAAAATCCCCAATCTTTCGGCTTGTATTCCGCGCCCGCCGCACCATGAATAAAAATAACTGCTGGAAGTTTTTCACCTTTTGCTGGATTCGGCGGGCTGTAAACGTCCATCAGCAAATTCGGATTGTCAATGTCGGTGTATTTCAAATTCGATACAACTCTAACCTTATCCATTCCAGCGACGCGATAGACAACAGGCTTCATCACCAAATCACGTAGACTGCGTTGTGGCGTTTGTTGTATTGGCATTGGCTTCGGTTTTTCTTGCGCGTAGCTATGACGGGCAAACACGCAGAATGTAAAAAGAAAAAATAGAATAACAAAACGAAACTTCATACTCTAATCCGATAGCACCGAACGGTTGAGATGACGTGGGGCGAAACCGCCAGAAAGCCCGTTCGAGTTAAACGGACAAGCCAACAAACAAAGTCGCTGTTTCGCCCTCACGTCCATTGAATTGTTGGGCGGCGGTTTAGCAACCACAAACCTAATCAACAGGTTGCCACTTTTCGCCGTGGTAAGGTCGCCAATAGTATTTTGGCGCAAACGGTTCAAAGGTCGAAAAACAATCGAGTCGTTCGCAAAACTCCTGCGAAAGAACAAGCCCGTCTAAATTTTGTAAATCGTTAACGTCAAACTCGCTTGATTCTCGAAAGCCGTCAACTTCCCAACCGACGATAGCATAACGAAATGGCGGTGCATATTTCAGATGTTCATATAAAAGAAAGCCAGCCTCAGAGGTGCGTTCGGTTTTACAAAGTTCCGGTTTCCAATCAACGCCGCTAACAATAATGCCTGTTGGATTAACCAAACTCCAGCAATTATTTTCGCCGTCGTGAAAGACGTTTGACCGACAACGAATTTCAAGATTATCCGCAAAAGTCAAAGTTAAGTCTTGAAAGTAATTTGTAAATTTTTCGGCAGATTCACGTAAATTGCCACATTCTGCTGAAAGACTAAAAACATAAGCCATACGATTTCAAGCGAAGCCGCCCAACGGCTGAGATGACGCGGGCGAAACCGCCGCCGCGCAACTCCGGGTTTAACGAGCGACGTTTTTAAGAAGGTCGCTGTTTCGCCTCGCGTCCATTGATTTGTTGGGCGTGTCGTCATCCGAAGGCAAGCCGTTTGCATTCACGCAAGTTTAATCTAGCGCGAAGCGTCTTAGTTTTCAATCTTAGAATTTCACATTTGAATCCAAATCAGAAAACGCCCAACTAGTTATTATACCGCAAAGTTGCGGCATAAACCCGAAATAGGTACAATTTGCCGCATTATGTCAAAATTACTTGATCAAGTTCGCCACGCAATCCGTCTGAAACATTACAGTCTGCGGACAGAAGAAGCATACATATTTTGGATTAAAAAGTATATACATTTTCACAACCTGCGACACCCTTCGGAAATGCACGAAGAAGAAGTTCGACAATTTCTGACGCATCTCGCCGTCATCGAAACAGTCGCCGCTTCTACTCAAAATCAGGCTCTTGCCGCACTCTTGTTTCTTTATCGAAACGTTTTAGATGTAGAACTAAAAAATATAGACGCTGTTCGCGCTAAAAAGCCGAAACATCTGCCGGTCGTTTTTACTCAAGAAGAAGTGCGCCAGATTCTCGCCCGTCTAAGTGGTGCGCCCTTTATCGTTGCAAATCTGCTTTACGGTTCGGGCTTGCGGCTTTCCGAAGCTTTGCGCCTTCGCGTCAAAGACATAGATTTTCAAACAAACCAAATAATTGTCCGCGAAGGCAAGGGCGAAAAAGAACGCATTACAATGCTTCCGCAATCGGTCAAAGAAGTTTTGGCTGTGCATTTAGAGCGCGTCAGAAAAATTCACGAGGACGATTTACGCAATGGCTTCGGCGAAGTGCATCTACCGTTTGCGCTCGAACGGAAATATCCAAATGCGGCTAAAGAATGGCGCTGGCAGTATGTTTTTCCGGCGGCAAAGATTTCTCTTGACCCGCGCAGCAAAAAGAAGCGCCGTCACCATTTAAGCGATGATGCGATACAGCGTTCCGTTAAACAAGCCCTCACGCAAACCAAAATACAAAAACGCGGCTCCTGCCATTCTTTTCGACACAGTTTCGCCACACACCTTCTTGAACATCACTACGACATCCGAACTGTTCAAGAATTGCTCGGACATAAAGACATAAAGACAACAATGATTTACACGCACGTTTTGAACAAAGGAACAAATGTAAAAAGCCCGCTTGATTTGTAACAAGTCCTGATTTTTTGCGCACTATTCCCTTCCGACAGCGTAAAACACAGTAAACTTAATGAAATTGGTTAGAACTTAGTTCTAAAGAGAAACAGATAATACATAAATAAACGAAGTTGTGCAGAGAAATCGAAGCTATCTAGGCTTTTAATTACCAATGTAGTTGTCCGAAAAACACCTCAAGATGGACTGGTGAGACAAAATGTTAATTTTTGTTTGGCACCCAATAGGCACTCAAACAAGAAAAGGGCAAGCATTAAACTTGCCCTAAACTATTATAAATAATGGTGATCCGAGAAGGACTCGAACCTTCGACCCAATGGTTAAAAGCCATTTGCTCTACCGACTGAGCTATCGGACCACATTTTCGGAGAAGTTCGGCAGTAAGCCTGACTTTCAATCGAATTTACGATTTTACAGATTGAAATTACACTTGGCAAGTTTCCTTCGATTATTTCTCAAGCCTAGGGCTTATTGAAAGTAGGAATTGATATTTGAAAATTGAAAAGACTTTCCCAAACTGGTTTGATGTAATTGCGAGAAAACATTTTAACCACAGGAAAGTCTTAATGAATACTACCCTAGAAGCCGAGAAAAAGGTTAAAAGTGGCGCGTCAATTTTCGAGGCGATGACCGACCAAAGAAAGCTCAAAGCGATTCGTTATCAATTTCAGCCGTTGCTTATTTTGCTGAGTTTAAGCAAGTTATGCCTCCCAGACAGGCCGTCTGAGATTGCTGATTGGGTTCTCAATCGAAGCTCTTTGCTGAAAGAGAAACTTGGCTTAGATTGGAAACGGATGCCGTCGCTTTCCACCTGGCAGCGGTTAATTTCCGAAAACATTGCCGTCTCGGAGTTTGATGAATTGGTTGGTCAGTATTTTCACAGCTTTAGTTCAGACGAACGGGAATTACTTAATTTAGATGGCAAAGTGGTTTGTCGAGCGATTGCTAAAGAAACAGATAAGCAGTTGCATTTAGTAGCTTTACAGGTAAGTCGGAGCAATACAGTGGTTGAGCAAACCGCGTTAGCAGCAGGCGAAAATGAGATTAGTGCGGCGAAACGCTTATTGGCAGAAGCGGAATTGAGAAACAAAATTGTGAGTGGCGATGCGATTTTTGCCCAAACCGAGTTATCGCAAAAAGTAGTCGAAAAAGGCGGTGAGTATTTATGGAAACTGCGAGCTAATCAAGGAAGTATTTACCAATTAGCGAAGAATCATTTTGCTGAAATGGATGATAAATATCTGGGAAAAGCCAGTAGTTTGGACAAAGGACACGGACGAATTGAGGAGCGAGAAATCCTGAGCAGTTTTCGCTTGGCGGGCAAAATAGAGTTTCCATATCTGGCGCAAGTGTTCCGAATAGTGCGTCAAAGTGAAGAGGTAAAGACAGGCAAACAGAGTGAACAAATGATTTACGGGATTACATCCTTGCCGGTAGAAGCGTTTGGAGCAAAACAATTGTTAGCTTTGACCAGACATCATTGGAGCATCGAAAACGGCTTGCATTACCGTCGGGATGTAACTTTTAAGGAAGACAAAGTAAGGCAAACATCGCCGAGCGGCGGACGGGTTCTGGCAATGGTGAATAATCTGACCATTGGAATCTTGAGGAAATTAGGTTGGGAAAATATCGCCAAAGCAGGCCGACATTTCAGCGCAATGATAGATGAAGCCTTGCGTTTGATATTGCTTCCGATAAAACTCCTACTTTGAATAACCCCTATGTTGACAGGCAAATAATTTTTTCTAATCATCAATTTTGTTTAGCTTAATAACGAACTAAATTGAGCTGGATTGTTTTTCCAAGATAGATCAGAGGTAATATCTGATATTTTAGCGCGTATTTGACATTACGTTTTTCAGTTGTCATTCTTATTTGTTACGGAAAACAAATTTATTTCAATTTTGTTTATCCACATTATTTTCCACAATCCACGATAAATTTAGTAACTTTTGGTGATTCTGCAAGCTATCTCTATGAGCCGTGAGTAATTTTGTATTAAAAATGAAACCGAGTTTGGCAGATTGCTCAACGCATTTCACTTTGTTTAATTAACGTCTGACATTTTAACGATGCGAGCGAAAACTGTGTCAACACATTTAACTCTGAGGATAAGTTTATGAAGATTTTTGTGCGTCAATGTGCTTTTCAAAAAGCATATTTCTTTAAAATGCTAATTTGTTTCGGTATTCTTTTTAGTTTATCGGCATCGTCTTACGCAATTGGGGTTTGCACGGTGAACAAATTAAACACCGGTTCGCTGATTCCGGTCGGATTTAATCCCAGACAAGTTATCGCGGGAGATTTGGACGACGACGGTGCGCCGGATATGGTCGTTTTAAGCGGAAGCTCTTCCGGCTCAGCGAATACCGCCACCGTGCTGCTTAACGACAGGCGCGGTAGTTTCACTTCCTTTAACAGTATATCTTTTAATTTTGCGGTGAGCGCTGCTACCCTCGCCGATTTTAATCAAGACGGAACTTTGGATTTAGCGGTCGCCGGCACAAGTTCGAGCGGAAGCAGCGGAACATCTTCGCTGGTCATTTATTTCAATAACGGAAACGGAGTTTTTTCGACCCAAAATACTTTTACGTTTCAGGGTTCGGTAACGGGACTTGCTACGGGAGATTTTAACTCTGACGGTGCGGTTGACATCGCGTTATCCAATTCGACGGGTAATAACTTCGGCACGGTAACGGTGTTTCTCAATAACAGTTTTGGAAGCTTCAGTCTCGCCGGAAATTTTAGCGTCGGCGGACAGCCGCGGGCAATCGCGGTTGCCGATTTTAACGGCGACGGCACGCAGGATGTCGTTACTATCAATACCAACGCGACGGGTTCGATTCTTTCCGGCAACGGTGCGGGCAACTTCCAAGTAGCGACTAATTTTGTTGTCACGACAAATTCCTCTTCATTTTTTCAAGTTGCGCTCGCCGTCGGCGATTTAAATAACGATAACCGTCCGGATTTAGTGGTCGCCGGCGGAGATTCAAATACTTTCTTCACTCTTCTTAATAACGGCGGAGGCTTTTCAAATTCGGTTCAGACGACTTTCCCAAGTTTCGATTTTCGTCCGCGTTCAATCGCCATCGGGCAGGTAATCGGAGACGGCAATGTGGATATTGTCATTGCCGGCAGCGGAAGTTTTGGCGACGCCATCAGCGCAACGGCAATTTTAGCCGGCAACGGCAGCGGAACATTTAACGTGGCTAACGCCGTTTATTCTCCGACCGGCACATCGCCGACTTTTGTCGCTATCGCCGATTTTAACGGCGATGGGCGCAACGATTTGGCGACGACCAACAGCACTTCAAACGATGTTTCCGTATTGTTGAATAATGGTTTTGACAGATTCGGACCGAATACTTTTCCGACAACTGCCAGCGCGGGAGTAATTGTCGCCGCCGACTTTAACGGCGATGGCAATCTCGATACGGCAACAGCCGCTTTACAACCTGCCAGCGGCAGCACAACCAATATTTTAATTTCATTCGGAAACGGAATGGGCGGCGTAAGCGGCACTCAAAACGTCGGTGCGGGCAACGGTGTTCAAGCTCTAATCACCACCGATTTGAACAATGATTCGCGCCCCGATTTGATCGCCGCCATCACTTCTTCCAGTTCAGGCTCTGCCAACACGATATACGTTTTCTTGAACACCGGAAATAATTTAGGGTTATTTTCTTTCCCGCCTTCAGCTTCTTTTACCCTCAGCTTTAGCATCCGCGCTTTTGCCGTCGGCGATTTCAACAATGATGGCAGACGCGATTTGATTGCCAGTTCTTCAAACAGTAATTCGATTGCCATTTTGCTCGGCACGGCAAGCGGAACTTTCGCCGCGCCGACGACTTTCGCCGCGCCGGTGAGCAATCCGCTGGTAACGACAGGCGATTTTAATAACGACGGCAGACTCGATTTAGCGGTCGCCGGAAACGCATCAAGCGGCGCGGGAGCGATTTTTATACTACTCGGCAACGGCGCAGGAAGTTTTACGCAATTATCGGAAAGCGTCGCTGTCAATAACCCGACTTCGATTACGAGCGGCGATTTTAACGGCGATTCGATTCTAGATGTTGCCGTCACGAATACCACCAATTTCAGTAACGTCAGCGCGGTAAGCGTTGCTTTAGGAATCGGCGGCGGAAGATTCGGTCAACCGACCAGTTATTCCGTCGGAAACGACGCCCGCTCGATTATGGCAGTAGATTTTAACGGCGACAGCCGGCTTGATTTAATTGTTGCCAACCGCGCCTCCAATTCCGTTTCAATTTTAACCAACACCGGAAACGGAAACTTTACGCAGGCGGCTAATTTTCTTGCCGGTATTTTTCCCGAACAGCTTGCCGTCGGTGACTTTAACAATGACGGTCGGAACGAGGTGGTAACGGCAAATCGCGGCGGCAACAACTTCTCTTTAATAACAAATTCGTGTCAGGAAGCCGTGACGAAAACCGATTTCAACGGCGAAGGCAGATCTGATTTTGCAGTTTTTCGACCTTCGATCGGAACCTGGCTTGTGTTGAGCAATGACCTGCGCGAAGTAAGAAATCAGCAATTCGGCACCGGCACCGATATACCGACACCGGGCGATTACGACGGCGACGGCGAAACGGACTTTGCCGTTTTCCGTCCGTCAAACGGAACCTGGTATATTTTCCGCAGTTCGACAAACCGCTCGTTTGCCCTCGCTTTCGGAACAAACGGTGACATTCCGGTTGCTAATGATTACGACGGCGACGGGCGCACGGACATCGCCGTTTATCGTCCGTCAAACGGAACTTGGTATATCCGGCGCGGTTTGACGACTCAAAGCCAATTCAGTGCTTTCCGATTCGGAATCAGCACCGACCGTCCGGTGCCAGCCGATTATGACGGCGACGGACGCGCCGACCTTGCCGTTTACCGCGACGGAACGTGGATTATTTTGAGAAGTTCAAATTCTTCCGTCGTCATTCAACCATTCGGCATTGCCGGCGACATTCCGGTCATCGGCGATTACGACGGCGACGGGAAATCGGACTTAGCGGTTTATCGCAGCGGAGTTTGGTATATCTTTCAGAGCAGAACAAGTTCCCTTCGAGTCGAAAGTTTCGGCACGGCGAGCGACCGCCCGCAACCCGCCGATTATGACGGCGACAATCGCACTGACATTGCCGTATTTCGTCCGAGTGAAGGAAATTGGTTTGTGCTTCGCAGCAGCGACCGGCAGTTCCGCGGCGTTGCCTTTGGAGCAGCAGGCGATATACCGGTGGCATCGCTTTATAGATACTAAAGCAACTTTTCATAGATGAAATAAAAATGGCAAACTGTTTGAAGTTCTACCATTAAACGGCTTTATTTAAAAAACTAAAATAGCCGCTTAAAAACGAAACTTCAAACAGTTTGCTTTCCTTGAAGGTTATCTAAGAACAAGCCGACCTTTTCGGATTTTTGGTGAAGAATTTAGAAATAAAAATGGTGGCGAACTAAAAGCGTCGGACAATTTAAAGTGAAAAAGCGGACACTCGAATTTATCAAGAGCGTCCGCTTTTTTATTTAACAATTAATTTTTACTGAGGAACGACGATTTTGTTTCCTTTCCGGTCTCGAAGCACTACGCCGCCTGGACCGATTGTAATTTTATCGCCTTTGCCGTCTCGTAAAACAGTGCGTTTCGATTTGTCGGTGGTTTTCGTTTCGACAACATCGCCTTTTTTGTCGGTGATAATCGTGGTTCGCTTGCCGTTTTGCGTCGTGGTTTTCACGCTTCCCTTTGAATCGTCGGAAACTTCCGTCGTATCATCGTCATCAGTGTTCGGCGAATTTCCCACCTTCAGTTTTTCGCCTTTGTCGCCGCTGATTTCCACTTTATTTTTCGCGTCGGAATCGTTTTGCTTGACTTCAATCGAATTATTTCCGTCGGAAACCGAAACGACTCGCTGCGAATCGTTTCCGCCGGCTACGCTCGCCGTTCTGTTTGCGTTTCCGCTGTTCGCCGGTTGAGCGTCTTTCGTCGAATTGCACCCGATTGCCGAACACAGAGCCGCCGTGATCAACATCGTAATTATTTTCGTCGTCATAAAGTCGTCATCCCCTTTTATTTTTATAAAGAAAGACTACACTTTTTCCGAATAGGTTTAAAGTTAATTATTCGCCGCGAGAGATTTCTGGTTTTAGCTTTCGATTTCTTTCACAAACAATTCTTCGAGAGGTTGTTTGACGGGCTGAACGGAAACCAAACTTCCGCCTGTGTTTCGGATAATCGGCAGAATTTTATCAAGAGAAACAAATCGCCCGGAAAATCTTCAAAAGAAAGTTTAAGCCGTCCGTTATTCCAAATCCAACTTACCACCAGAAACAGAAAAATCATCAACGACCGTCCAATTATCAACGTTTGAATCTTTTGCGTTAATTTCGTGTTGGCTGAAAAATATTTTTCGTCTAAACTAAACGTAACAAAAAAGGAAAAAGGTAAAAGTAAAAAGTTAAGTTTATGGAAAAGATTAAAACTGGGGATAATTCACCGACATTTGACCAGCGACCTTGGGGAAATTTTACGGTGCTGGACGAAGGCGACGAATTTAAGGTTAAAAGAATCGAGGTTTTGCCGAACAAGCGTCTTAGTTATCAAAAACACGCTCGCCGCACCGAGCATTGGTTCGTCGTGCGCGGCATTGCTAAGGTAACATTAAACGACCGTGAAATTCTCGTAAAAACCGGCGAAGCAATTGATATTCAGCTTGGTGATAAACACCGCGTCGAAAATCCCGACTCAAAAGAATTGCTCATTTTCATCGAAACGCAAACCGGCGATTATTTCGGCGAAGACGACATTGTGAGGTTTGAAGACGATTTTGGAAGAAATTCTTGAAATTACGAATTTCAAATTATGAATTACGAATGCAGAAAACTTTTCTTTAATTCGTAATTTGTAATTCGTAATTCATAATTAATTTAACCGCTTCGAGTAAATTTTCCGCAATCAAATCCGGTTTCCTTTCCAAAGTTTCGACGGTCTTTTTTCCATAACCGGTTAAAACGAGCGCGGTTTTGATTCCTGCATTAAATCCTGTTTCCACATCAATCGCTTTGTCGCCAATCATCCAAGAGTTTTCCAAATCAATATCGAAATTGGCACACGCCGCTTCAATCATTCCGAGATTCGGTTTGCGGCAAGCACAACCGTCGGTCGGCAAATGCGGGCAAAAATAAAAAGCGTCGAGGTTTTTGTTTAAATCCGATTGAATTTTTTCATGAATATCGTGCATCGCTGATTCGGCAAAAATTTCGCGCCCAATGCCTGATTGATTCGTTACGACTATTATTAAAAAGCCACTTTCTTTAAGAAGCCGAATCGCTTCGTTTGTATAATCAAAAAAACGCAAATCTTCAAGGCGCGAAAGAAAGTTCACTTCTTCAATTAAAGTTCCGTCGCGGTCTAAAAAGATTGCTTTTTTTTTTGGAGTCATTGATACGAGATTTAAATTTTATAGAGTGTTTTCAGCGAGAGAGGTTTGAAAATAGCCTATTAATTTATTCTGGGCAGGTTGTCTGAGATTGACTATTTCAAAATAAATCGCAGGATAAAGATAATCTTCCCCGCTTTCATCGATAATTCGCAGGTAAATTTTAGGGTCGTTATCAAGAGGTTCAAGTATCGGATAAAGTTTATTCGGAACGAACGAGCCTTCGTCGTTATCTTCTAAACACAATGCAAAACCGATAATTTTCATAATTCAATTTAACAGTCGTTTGATTTTGATTTTTCGTTTGCCGATGCCGTGACATTCATACTAATGCAGTTCAGCCAAACGCATTTCACCATCAAGAAGTTCAACCCGCGCTTCGCCTTTTAATTTACGCCAATTCCTGCCGCCATACTTTTGGCGAAGCAATTTTAGTTCGTCAATCGAAAATCGTCGCGCAATCAGTTCTATTTTTTCGATTGGCTCAAGTATTTACGGAATTTTAGCATTCATTTGGCATTTAACAAATTTACTGATTTCTCAAAAACTTCATCTGCCGAAATGCGCGTCATACAGCGATGGTCAATTGGACAATCACGCAGCATACACGGCGCACATTCGACGTTTTTGTAGATGATTTCCGCTTTCCAAGGGCGCGTCGTGTTTGGATTGGTAGGACCAAAAATTACAAGCGTTTGAGTGCCGACGGCAGACGCGACGTGCGCCAAACCCATATCATTTGAAACGAGCAAATCAATCTCGCTGAGAATCGCCGTCGCTTCTGCCAAACTCGTCTTGCCCGTTAAAATTATCGGCTTTTTCTCTGACATTCCAAAAACTTCATTTGAAACGTCAAGTTCATCACTTGCGCCGACGAGAATAACATTTGCCTTTAACTCGGATTGTAATTTATCGTTTAGTTTCGCGTAGCTTTCCGTTTGCCAGCGTTTGGCGCGGGAATTAGTTGAGCCGACACCAAGCGCGATTATTGTTTTTGATAAATCAACTCCGTTTTCCGCTAAAATTTTTCGCGCCTGCTTTTTTCTTTCGTCCCGAACCGTCAATTCAAATTGCGGCTCATCGAGCAATACAGTTTCCGTGCCGACAAACTTTTTTTCAACTTCGGCAATTAGATTCAAATAATAAAAAACTTCGTGTTTTTGATTCTTCCATCCGGGAATTGGCAAAGCGTCGGTCAAAAGAAAACCTCGCGCGTCTTTGCCGTAACCGATGCGCTCTTTTATATTTGCGAGTTTGGCAGTCAGAGCCGACTCAAACGAATTGGGAAACAACACGGCTAAATCAAATTTTCTCTCTCTTAAAATTTTCGCTTGCGTGAAAACGTCTTTGAATTTCGATTTGTTCGTTTCAAACGTGAGAATTTCGTCAATAAAATCCGCGTCTTCAAAAATGCCTTGCGCCCAAGCGCGCGTGTGAAGCGTCAGTGAAGCGTCGGGAAAAACGCGGCGCAGCCCGCGAAGCGCGGGAATCTGCATCACCGCATCGCCAATCCAATTTGTTCCGCGCACTAATATCTTCATAAGTAGGCAGTATGGCAGTAGCAGTCGGCAGTTGGCGAACAGCGAAACTGCCGACTGCTACTGCCTAGTGCTTACTAAAAAAGTTTTTTTAGTCCTTCGTCTAAATTAATTTCCGGTTTCCAATCCAATTCTTGTTTGACCAATGACAAATCGGAAACGTAATTCATCGGCACCGGCGCGGGTAACGGATTTTCTTCGTCAATCGAAGTTTGATAACCGGAAACTGCTTGCATTTTTTCAAACAATTCGCGCAGACTCAAAGCGTTTTCACGTCCGCCACCCAAGTTATAAAGTCCGTGCCTGATTACTGAATCAACAAATGCTTCGCAAGCGCGTGAAAAATCTTCGACCGCAAGCAAATCTCTGCGCGGCGTGCCGGCGGCGGGAAGCCGTAACGGTTCACCGATGTTAAAAGCGTCGGCATAATGCGAGACGAAATTCGGCGTGTTGCCTTCCGAAACGGGAGCATAAACAGTTGACAAGCGAAAAATGCATGAACGAAATTTGTTTTGGTCGGCGTAAAATTCGACGTATCTTTCGGCAATTAGTTTTGACCATTCAAGCGCGGATTGTCCGGAAAAAATCGTCGGACAAGTTTCGGGAACTTCCCTGTAATTGTCGGCAAATCTGCCGTAGACATCTTTGGTCGAAGCGAAAATAAACACGGCGTTTTCATTCATCGAACGAAGCAGATTGATTGTGCCGTCAACATTCGTCAGAAAAACCATCTCCGTCGCATCGGGCGATTTGTCGAGCATCGCCGCCAGATGAATCACGACATCGTAATCCTTTACTCGCTGCACATCCTGCATATTGAGAACGTCAAGCCCGGAACGCCTGGAGAAATCGTCCGCGCCTAACAATTTGCAAACGTGCGTTCCTAAAAATCCGCTTCCGCCGGTGACGAGAATCTTCATATTTGAATAATATAATTTTTTGTTATAGGTTTTGGAAGTAAAGAGTAAAAAATAAAATGCGTAAAATCAGAGGAAAACTTATAGGAGCAGTTTCGGCTCTGCCTAAATAGTCGCTTTTGTCCAAAAACCTAAATTTTTCTAATCAAAATTTGCACCCTCAGCGTCCAACAAGTTGTTATGTCGCGTTTGCAGGTCAAAGAAATTTTTCGTAGAAATTCGACATTTCATTTTTCTTAAATCGAAAAGTTGTGTTTTTAAAGAGGTCCAATTCCGAAAGACAATTCAATTTTATATCGGTTACCTTTTGGCTTCTTAACTTTACTTAGCGTTACAACGTCTCTTATCTCCGTGCCTCCAAAATCAATCTCTTCGTCGAACTTAAGCGTTTTATTATTTTTAATATACAAATTTAATGCTTTAATTCCATCGGCAACCAAATTAGTTTCATCAACAAGTCCTTTTCTCGTTTGTTCGATTAGCTGAACGGCTGCCCGATACCAAAATCTAGCGTCCTCGGACTTGCCGGAAAATCTGGACGTTTGAAAACGAAATATCAAAGTGTAATTTTCGCAACCGGTGTTTTCTATAATCAGCTTGTCGCCGTTCTCAAACTCAACCGTTTCAAATCCAATTGGCTCAAACGGAAAATCTTTGTTTTTTTGAAGTGTAAAGTTTGTTTTTGAAAAAACTCGTCTTTTAATAATTGATTTAGGTGTTGCCCGAACGCATTCATAAGAATCATTATTAACGGCGTTTGTTTGATTAACATTCGCATTAACACTCGGCTTTGTATTTGCAAAAATATCAACTGTCGGCTGCGCGTCGGCAGACACTGCATTACTATTTGCGGCAGATTGAATTGAACAACCGCTTGACAGAACAACTAAAAAACTTGACAACAAAAATAAATTCAAGGATTTTTTCATAAAACTTTAATCTTCTTTTGGGCAAAGCCGGCAGTTTCTTTACTTTTGCCTTTTTACTTATTTGATTCAACTAATTTTTGCATTGATTCCGCCTTGCCGACGACAATTAGCAAATCGCCTTCTTCAATCTGCGTTTCGCCGACGGGATGGAAAAAAAGTTCACCGTTTTTGCGCCGAATGGCAACGACAATCAAATTCAATTCGCGGCTGATGTTGGTTTCGCGCAAACACTTATTGACATACGGCGAACGGAAGCGGATGGCGACTTCTTCAAAAACTAAATCGAGCGTTTCGGCGACAATCGAATCCATAAAATCGGCAATCGCGGGTTTCAACAACGCCCGCGCCATTGATTGACTGCCGATAATAATGGGCGAAACAACGCGGCTTGCCCCGGCGCGAATTAATTTTGGCTCGGCTTGTTCTTCAATCGCCCGCGCGACGATATGTAATTTTTCATTCAAGCCCCGCGCCGTTAAAACGACGTAGACATTATCGGCATCATCCGCCAAACACGTGGCTAAACCTTTAGCGCGTTCCACGCCGGCGCGAATCAGATTTTCTTCGAGCGTCGCGTCGGCGATAAGAACATGTGTGCATTCGTCTTCGAGTTCGGCAACTTTTTTCTCGTCGCGTTCCATCATCACAAACGGAATTTTTTCCTTCTGCAAAGCGCGGACGATTCTGCGCCCGACTCTGCCGCCGCCGCAGACGATATAATGATTTTCCAATTTTTCCATTTCTCTGGTTTTCTTCTGTTTGCCGAAGGCTTCAAACATCTCCGATTGAATAACGGCTTGCGCCAAAACCGTCAAAGAATATAACACCGTTCCGCCGCCGATGAGCATAAAGGCGATTGCGAAAATTCTGCCCGCCGGCGTTTTCGGCGCAATGTCGCCGTAGCCGACGGTCGTCACGGTTTCGGTTGCCAAATAAAAACTGTCCAAAACCGAAAAACCTTCGATTATGTAAAATCCGGTTGCGCCAAAGCTAATGGCGAGGACAATAGCGGCACTGGCGTAAAGAAGCCGTCGGCGAATGATTTTAGAAAGCGAAGGTAGAAATTTCATCTGAAAAATTTATTTTCTAACGCAAAGGCGTGAAGGAAAATCAAAAACATCGGAGTTTATTTGTGTTACCAGTATTTCCTTTCTTTGCATCTTCGCGTCTTTGCGCCTTGGCGTTAAAATTTCCTTCGAGAAAATACACTAGACACAGCCCGCCGAAAACTTATAGTATTTAAACGGGCAACCGCTAAACACGCCAATCTCACTAATCATAAACGACAAAGCAAAAATGCCAAATCAAATCCGAGTTAAAAGTAAAAAATCGAAATTGCCGCCGCTCAATTGGCGAAATCAGACGCGCGTCAAGGCTTATCAAGCCCTGCCGAAGAGCCGTTTCCGCCGCATTCTGCGCGTGATTTTCAACCCGCTTACTTTTCTCTCATCGCTGTTTTTGATTCTCACTGTTTTTCTGACGCTCTCATACTTTTGGTTTGATTACTCCGACCGCATTGATTTGCTGCTCAAAGGTGAAGTTTATACGAACACGGCGGGCATTTATTCTGCGCCGAAGACTTTGAAAACAGGTGAAGCAATTACTCTCGAGGATTTTACCGCTTACTTAAAATCGGCAGGCTACGTCGAGAAAAATCAACAAGCTGACGGGTCGCGTAGCCGTTATAAAATCGAAGGAAATCGAATCGAAATCGAGCCGGGCAATACTGCAATGATTGACGGCAAAAAGATTTTTCCCGCCCTACGCGTTGAGTTTAAAAAGGACGGCAAATCCATCGCATCAATCACCGACAAAGATTCCAAAGAAGAATTAAAAAAAACGCAAATCGAACCGAAAATCTTGAGTTCAATCGCGGCGGAAGGCGACGGACGCAGAAAAACCGTCACCTTTAACGATTTGCCCCGGCATTTGATTAAAGCGATAACCGTGACGGAAGACCGCGCATTTTTTGAGCATTACGGCGTGAACTTTCGCGGCATCGCCCGCGCACTTTGGCGCAGATATGAAAAGGAAGATAATTCACCGATTGCCAATCAAGGCGGCTCTTCAATCACGCAGCAACTCGTCAAAAATCTGCTTCTGACCAGAGAACAGACGCTCGAACGCAAAGTGAAAGAAGCGTATATGTCAATCATTCTCGAAACTCGGTTGACGAAACAGGAAATCTTCGCCTTGTATGCCAATCAGATTTATCTCGGACAGCAAACGGGCGTTTCAATTTACGGCGTGGGCGAAGCATCGAACGCCTATTTCGGCAAAGACGTTTCCGCGCTGACTTTACCGGAAGCCGCATTTTTAGCCGGAATTATTCGTAGTCCAAATCGTTATAATCCGTATAAAAATCTCGAACGAGTGAGCGAACGGCGCAATCAGGTTCTCAATTCAATGCTCGAAGCGGGCGAAATTTCATTTGAACAATCTGATTCGGCAAAAAAAACGCCGCTTGAAATTCAGAAAATTACAAATAAAAAAGATTCGGAGGGAATGCCGTATTTTTCGCAATTCGCACTTGAAGAATTGCCGAAGATCGTCAGCGACCCGGAAGCCCTGCAGCATCTCCGCGTGTACACAACGATTGACCCCGATTTGCAAAAAGCCGCCTATGAAATTGTCAACCGAAGGCTCGAAAAACTTGACAAATACTTTCCCAAAAAACGACCGGGAAATCTGCAAGCCGCGCTCGTCGCTATTCGACCGAAAACCGGCGAGATTGTGGCGATGGTCGGCGGACGCTCGTTTTTGGAAAGCCAATTTAACCGCGCAACCGACGCGCAACGACAGCCCGGCTCGGTCTTTAAACCTTTCGTTTATGCCGCCGCGATAAATTCGGCGTATGAACCGAATTCGCGCGTGATGACCGCCGCGACGATTTTTAAAGACGAGAAAAAAGTTTTCACATTCGGGAACGATTCTTACGCACCGAACAATTACGGCGACACTTTCAGCAACAAGGAAATGACTTTGCGCGACGCACTTGTCAAAAGTAAAAACGTCATTACGGTTGATTTAGGAATGGAATTGAACATCGGCAAGGTGATGAATTTGGCGCACACAGCCGGCTTGCCGAAAGTTGATAAAGCGTATCCTTCGATGGCGTTGGGAACGGCGGAAGCAACGCCTCTGCAAGTGGCGACCGGTTATACGATTTTCGCCAACCTCGGCGACAAAGTTGCTCCCATCGCAATCAACCGCGTAACCGACGGCGCGGGCAAAACTTTGAACGCTCCCGTCGGCGAAAAGAAACGAGTTTTACAGCCCGATGTCGCCTTTATTATGAATGACATAATGAAGGATGTCATTAACCGCGGAACTGCCGCCGAAGCAAAAGCGTGGGGCTTTAAAAACGTCGAAGGCAAAACGGCGATTGCGGGGAAAACCGGAACTTCGCGCGATGGTTGGTTTGTCGGCTACACGCCGGAAATCGTCTGCGTTGTCTATGTCGGATTTGACGACAATGATGACTTGGGAATGAAAGGGTCGGATTCGGCGATGCCAATTTGGGCGGATTTTATGCGCGAAGCGTTGAATCAACACCCCGATTGGAACGGCGATTGGCAAATGCCCGCCTCTGTCCGCAAAGCGGAAATTGACACGCGCAACGGAAAACTCCTGCGCGATTTAACCGATGCCGAAGCCGAAACCGTCAAAATCCAACAGACGATTGCCAGTAAAAATGCCAATACAAATTCGCCGGACTCGCTTGAAACTACGCCTGACATTAAAGATATTTACATCACGGAAGTTCCCGCCGAATTTCGCCGGGTTGAATTATTTGTAAGCGGAACTGTGCCGAACAAAATTTTGCTTCCAACCGATGAAGCAAATTTAACTGAAGGCGAAACAACCGAGACAAGTCCAACCGCCACCCCTTTTACGACTCTGGAGGAAGCGCAGCGAGAGCCGAGAAACGATCAGAATTCATCAGTGAGCAGCGAAAATTCTAAGCCTGAGGTCGTGCAAAATATTACGCTGATGATTTGCCCGCTGACGGGAATGCGGGCGGCGGTTAATTGTCCGGACAAGAAACCGCAAATTTTCGTCGAAGGCGAGCAGCCGCAGGAATTTTGCACGTTCCACGTTGGAAAGTAGGGGCAGGTCTTGTGCCTGCCTAAAGCGACGGATGTCGCTAACAAACGTGATTATCTTCAATTTAATTTAGCCGAAATCAATTTTCGCTCGCGCTCATCGGGCAGGCACAAGACCTGCCCCTACATTTTTTATTGAAATCGTATGGCCGAAACCTTCCAACGCACATTAGCGCGGTCGTCTTTCGAGGTGAAGCCGTCAAGCGCGGCGAAAACCTTCATCGTTTCGTTCGGTTGAAGCGTTTCGGTTTGCAGAGTCGGGATAACGAGAATTTTTTTCTCTTTGATAACCTGATTTTTCGTGTCAACTACGCCTACGTTTAATTCCAGACCGTTGATGGTTTTGTTCCCGCGGTTGCGTACGTCGCCGTGAATTGCCATCTGAATCGTGCCGAGTCCGAGTCGCCCTTGGCTCGTCCGGTCGGTGTCGGTCGTGATGATTAGGCTTTTCGTGTAACTTTCAAATTCGGGCGAACCTTCAAAAAACGCGCCCGCCAGTTGCTGTTGTTTTTGTTCTTCGGCCGACGGCTGAAACGTCAAAAGCCAAACGCCGCCCGCGACTATTAACGCTGCCACTGCCAAAGCCGCCAGCAAAACTTTATTCACACCTTTTTTCTCTTTTTTATCATCGCGTAAAAACGTATCCATAGTTTTTTAGAGTTCAAAGTTCAAAGTTCAAAGTTTAATGATTAATCGATTAAACTATTAGATTCAAATTTTCGTAAAAAGTTCCCTTAAGTTATCATTTATTCATCGAAGGTGAAAAGACCTCGGTTGAGAATTTAAATTTTTATTTTACTTTGAATCTTAAATCTCAAACCTTGAACTTTAAACTTTGAACTTTGAACTCATTCTCAAATGCCCAACGTTGCTCTCAAAAGTTTTATCAAAGAAACGCCGCTGCCCGAATTCGTCGAAGTCGCTCTGCCGCTGCCGCTGCGCCAGACTTTTACATATCGTTTGCCGGTCGGTTTGCAGGAAAGCGTCAAGACGGGAGCGCGGTTGCTCGTACCGTTCGGCAAACGACAGTTGACCGGTTACGCCGTTGCGCTTCATACGAATCTCGCTCCCGAACTCGGAATCGAAGAAGAAACAATTAAAGACGCACTCGAATTGCTCGATGCCGAACCGCTTTTGACCGAAGAGATTATTCGCCTGACGCAGTGGTCGGCGGATTATTACGCGGCTTCGTGGGGCGAAGTTTTGAAAGCGTCCTTGCCCGCCGGAATCAATGCGACCGTCGAGCAGATTTATTCGATAACCGCTCGCGGGCGCGACGAGCTTTTGAAAATTTCTTCGGCGACCACCGCTAAAGCGCGGATTCTGCGGGCGTTAGTTGAAACGAGTGAGATGCCGAGCCGCGAATTGACGAAAAGATTCGGCGCAGCGCAATCAAAACGCGCTTTGCGCGAACTTGTCAAAGAAAATTTGGCGAGCGTTTTTCAAAGAACTTTGACGACGCAGGTTAAACCGAAACGCCGCAAAGCCGTTCGATTGTTGTCGCCGGAGTTTCACCAGCCGAATCAGAAAACTTTTTCCGAAACGCAGACGAGAATCGTCGAAACTCTTTTGAACGCCGACGGCGAAATTCTTTTCACCGATTTGATTGAGCAAACCGAAGCGAGCGCATCCGCGATAAACACTCTGGCAAAACGCGGCGTGCTGGAGGTTTTCGTGCAGGAAGTTCGCCGCGACCCGCTCGCCGAAGTTGATTTGCCGGAACTTCTTAATCTGACTTTGACCGCTGAGCAGACGACAGTTTTAGCCGAGATACAAATCGCTCTCGAACTGGAAAAATATCGGGCGTTTCTGCTTCACGGCATAACGGGCAGCGGCAAAACGGAGATTTATATTCGGGCGATGCAAACCGTTTTGGACAAAGGAAAATCCGCCCTGATGCTCGTTCCTGAAATCGCTCTGACACCAATTTTCTCCCGCCGTCTGCGTGCTGTTTTCGGCGATGAAGTGGCGATTCTCCACTCAAATCTCTCGACCGGCGAACGTTTTGACGAATGGCGGCGCATTCGGCGCGGCGCGGCGCGAATCGTTATCGGAACGCGCTCCGCAGTTTTTGCGCCTTTGCGGAATCTCGGTTTGGTGATTGTGGACGAGGAACACGATTCGTCTTATCGGCAACACGAATCGCCGTTTTATCACGGGCGCGATGTCGCAATCGTCCGCGCAAATTTCGCCGGCGCGGTTGTCGTTTTGGGTTCGGCAACGCCCGCGCTCGAATCTTTTCACAACGCTAGCAACGGAAAATATCAACGCTTGACTTTGCCGAACCGCATCGGCAATCGCTCGCTCGCCGCCGCCGAATTGGTTGATATGCGCGAGGTTTTCAAAATCGAAGGCAAAGACACGATTTTTTCGCCCGCGTTGCTCGAAGCGATTGAAGAAACGCATCTGAAGAAAGAACAATCAATCATTCTGCTTAATCGGCGCGGCTTTTCGCAATTCGTTTTATGTCGTTCGTGCGGCGAAACGATTCGCTGTAACAACTGCGACATCACGCTCACGTTTCACAAACGTGCAGGAAAACTCGTCTGCCATTATTGCAATCACCGCGAACGAACGCCTGGGAAATGCCCCGCGTGCGCGAGTAAGTTTTTGTATTTTATCGGCGAAGGAACAGAGCAAATCGAGGATATTCTGCGAAGGAAATTTTCAGACTTGAGAATTGCACGCGTCGACCGCGATTCGACCGCGCGCCGCAACCAACTCGAAAACACGCTCTTGTCCTTTAGCCGCGGCGAGATTGATATGCTCGTTGGAACGCAGATGCTTGCCAAAGGACACGATTTTCCGAACGTTACGCTGGTCGGCGTAATCTCGGTTGACGCGGGACTCGCTTTGCCTGATTTTCGTTCCGCCGAAAGAACTTTTCAGCTATTAACGCAAGTCGCCGGACGCGCCGGACGCGGCGATTTGCAAGGGCGCGTTCTGATTCAAACTTTTTATCCCGAACACTATGCTTTGCAGCACGCTTCAACGCAAAACTATGACGATTTTTACGCGGTCGAAATCAGCTTTCGCAAACGGCTGAACTATCCGCCGTTCGTCGCGCTCGCTTCGATTATGATTAAACATCCGAATTACAATTTCGCTTTCGACAATGCGGAAATTTTGCGCGAATGTCTGCAAAAATTTAACGCTGAAAAAAACTGTATTATTTTAGGACCGGCACCCGCGCCGCTCGCCCGTTTGAAAGGCGAATATCGTTTGCAGATTTTGGTTAAAGCACGAAACCGCGCGAATTTGCGCCAGACACTTGATTTTGCGCTTCACGAGGCGCAGGAAAAATTTTGCGATTTGAAAATTGTGAATGTCGAGATTGACCCGGTGAATCTTTTGTAAATTTAATTTCCTTCCGCCGCTTCAAATTTCACTTGCGCGTAAATATCCGCCACCGTTATTTTACAACTGATTGAATCAAGAGTTATTGTTTCCGCCGCATTTTCATAAATCCGTAAAAGCCACTGCGTCGGCGTTTGCTTGATATAATGTTCAACGCGAAATTTGGTTTGTTCAATCAATAAACATTCTTTGAGGCTGTCGGTTTTTTGATAGACCTCGAGCTTATTTGTTTTATCGCGGAAACGAGTTGAAGCAGATAAAGTTTCAATTACGACGGTCGGATTAAGCAGAACGTCAAATTCGTCGTCGGCAAATTGCGGCTCTCCGCAAACCACGACCACATCAGGATAACCGTAACGATTCGGTTTCAAACGAACGCGCATATCGCTGATATACGTTTCGCAATTTTTACCTTTTAATTGGTTACGAAGTTCGCCAAAAACATTTCCGTTAATTAAATTGTGCCTGCGGCTCGCGCCCGCCATTGCTTCGACATCATAATCTTCGCGCAAGGGTATAATTTTGCCGTCAATATATTCGTGCTTTTCTTCTGACGCTCGCTCAAGCGCGAGATATTCTTCAACTGTGTAGAGTTTGTCGGTGCGCGCTAAATTTTGTTGACTCATAATTTTTCTCGTTTAATTAACCTTTCGCATAAACATCTGCGACCGACAATTTGCATTTAATTGATTCAAAGATTATTTCTTCACCTGCTGCGGCATAAATCCGCACGTTCCAATTCTTTTCGTCAATCCGCGAATAATGTTCGATTTTTATTTTGTCCTGTTCGATTAAAACGTAATCGGTCAGGCTTTCAAGCAGAATATAAGATTCAAATTTTTCGTTGCGGTCTTTGAGTTTGGTAGATTTCGACAAAACTTCGAGAATGACCGTCGGATTAACAAGAACATCTTTCTTTTTTATGTCTTCAAATTTTCTTTCGCCGCAAGTAACGACTATATCGGGATAAAAATAATTTCCCCGTTTCGCATTGACGCGCATATCGCTGGCAAACGCCCGACAATTTGTTCCCTTCAATTGCGTCCATAATTCACCAAAAACATTTGAAGCAATTACATTGTGCCGGTCGGTCGCGCCAGCCATTGCGACGATTTTGCCGCCAATAAATTCGTGTTTGTCCTTTGCCGCGCGTTCAAATGTGAGATATTCTTCGGCGGTTACCGGTTCGGTTTTGTAAGCTAGATTTGCCTGGGTCATCAATTTGCTCCTTTTTCTTCTCAAACTTTAGCTTATTACTGTTATTTTGCCAAGATTTCTTATAAAAAAGAAAAAGGCAAAAATCACATCGGATTTTGCCTTTCTTTCTACCTTTAAATTTCGCTTTCGTTAAGCGACTGTTTGTGCTTTTACTTCCAGTTGCGCGAGTTTAACTTGTGCGTAAATTTCCGCTAAGGATACTTTGCAGTTTATCGAATCAATTGAAATTATGTCGTCGCGTTCATTGTAAATGCGGTAAATCCATTGTTTGGCATTTTGTTTGGCGTAATGTTCGACGCGCATTTCATCTTCTTTAATCAAAATATATTCGCGGATGCTGTTCATCGCCAAGTAGCATTCGAGTTTCTCGGTTTTATCCTGAAAACTCGTATTTTTGGAAAATATATCAAACGAGACCGTCGGATTAAGCAGCATATCGCTTTCTCTATCAACGAATGAAGGTTCGCCGCTGACAACGACGACGTCGGGGTAACAGATGTGCTTAGCATCGAGTTTGACAGGCATATCGTTAACATAGATTTCGCATTTTTGTCCCTGCACACGACTGCCGACGGCAATGGTGATGTTGGTTGCAATCAAATTATTCATCCGGTTAGACACGGAGTTAGCTAAAAGTTTTACGTTTGAAAATTCTCTTTTGATTGCGCTCTGCCGTTCCGATTTAAGATAATTTTCAACGCCGTAATTCTTCTCGGTTGGTGATAAACTCTTTTCACTCATAATGCTTCCTTTTTTGAATTTTGGTAATTTAATTTAGGTTGGATTTTAAGGGGAAAAGTCGGCTGTTCGGATTTCGACAGCTTTTAATTTTTTCAACCTTAGATAACTTTAAAATATGTCAATCAAACTAGCAACTTTAGCGGAAAAAACTTTTTCCCGCATTGAACACGGCGATGGCGATTTGGAATTAAACGGCGCGGCTGGACTTGATATTGCCGAACGCGGAGAAGTTACGTTTCTTGCAAATCCCAAATATACGCCGCAAGTAAAAGAAACGCGGGCAAGCGCAATCTTTCTTAATGAAACTGAAAAAATCGAACGCACCGACATCGCCGTTTTGCGAACGAAAGACCCGTATCTGGCATACACGCGAGCCTTGCGCTTGTTTTTTCCCGAACCGAAATTTAATTCATTCGTTCATCCTTTATCTTCGATTGATGAATCTGCTGAAGTTGCCGCCGACGTTTCGGTTGACGCTTTTGTTTCGATTGGGAAAAACTGCGTGGTTGAGAGCGGCGTGAAGATTTTTCCGAATGTAACGATTTACGACGATGTAAAAATCGGCAGAAATTCGGTGATTCATTCGAATGTCTCGGTGCGTGAAAATTGCGAAATCGGCGAAAATTGTATTGTTCATAATAACGCAACCATCGGTTCGGACGGTTTCGGTTATGCCAAAGACGAAAACAAAAGTTGGCTGAAAATTCCGCAAACCGGCAAAGTTGTCATCGAAGACCGTGTAGAAATCGGCGCAAACACGGCGATTGACTGCGCTTCGGTGGGCGAAACCAGAATAAAAAGCGGCGCGAAAATTGATAATCTCGTCCAAATCGGACATTCCTGCACGATTGAAGAAGACGCGCTCGTCTGCGCTCAGACAGGACTTGCGGGAAGTTCGATTATTGGTAAAAGAGTTATTCTCGCCGGACAAGTCGGCATTGCCGGACATCTGCGAGTCGGCGACGACGCGGTAATAACTGCGAAATCCGCAACCAGCCACGATGTCGAAAACGGCAAAATCATTTCCGGCATTCCCGCTTTCGACAACCGCGATTGGCTGCGCTCGATTGCCGCTTTTCGTCGACTGGGCGAGATAGCGCGAGCAATTCGAGATTTGGAAAAACGCTTGTTCAAATTAGAGAAAAAGTAATAATTATGTTTATAAACCTATCCAATTCTATTTGAAATAAATTGTCGGTGTCGTCGAGTTTTTGTGATAGATGTTGATTTTTTCATTGTATTTACTCCTTTTAATTTTTGATTAGTGTCCGAATCCTTTGCGGCAGAGTAGTATTTTTAGAGTTTTTTAGTTATTTGTTTTTGCCGTCCGTTGAAGTATTGCAGCGAAACGCGGACGGTTTGTTCACGCTTCGCTGCATAGACGTTTTGCCGGGCGCAAGGCTTACGGTTGCTGTGCTGACGGAGCGGGACGGTCGCCCGACGCTCCGAACTGCACGGCTGAAAAACCCGATTGGCTTTGCAGCAAATACCAACTGCCGTTTGACGGGCGAAACACGGCGATGTCCGTTCGTCCGTCGCCGTCGAAATCCGCCGGGGCGGGCAGGTCTTCCGCCGAACCGAACTGCACAGCGACGACTTGATTGTTGGAACTGTTGAGCCTATACCAAGTGCCGTTCGACGGGCGAAATACCGCGATGTCGTGTCGTCCATCCGCGTCAAAATCGCCAGCCGTCGGCACGTCGCCGTTCATTCCAAACTGCACGGCGGTATAGCCCGCTTGCGATTGCTGCAAATACCACGTGCCGTTTGAAGGTCGGAAGACAACCTGGTCGGCTCGCCCGTCGGCGTCGAAATCGCCTGCCACCGGAACATCGCCTTGTTGACCGAACTGCACGGCGGAAAAACCTGCGGTCGAGCCAAGCAAATACCAAGTGCCGTTTGACGGACGAAACACTGCGATGTCGGCGCGTCCGTCGTTGTCGTAATCGGCGGGAACGGGAACATCGCCCGCTTGTCCGAATTGTGTGGCTGTAGAACCTTGCTGAGATCTCAGCAAATACCAAGTTCCATTTGAAGGACGGAAAACTCCAATGTCGGTTTTGCCGTCGCCATCGTAATCGGCGGGTGTGATTTTATCGGTTGAAAGCCCGAACTGTGTAGCGGAAAGTCCGTTGGTTGATTGATTCAGATACCAAGTGCCGTTTGACGGGCGAAAGACGGAAACATCGGCTTTGCCGTCTCCGTCAAAATCGGCGAATGTCGTTGCGGGTGCAAGCGGCTGCCACGACGGTTGAAAATTCCTGCCGTTTGTGTTGGTTAGCCGTATCAATCCGCCGCCGTTCACATTTTTAACGTAGATTTCCGCGTCGTTGCTGAAGAAATCCCAGATGTGAAAGACAATCTTCATTGCGTCCGGCGACCATTTTGGTTTATTTCTGTGCGTGGGGCAGCCTCCGGCTCCGCAGCCGTCGAATGGTTGGCGATTTGTGCCGTCGGCATTAGCGATGTAAAGAATCGGAAGATTTTCTTCCGAATGAACGACGAAAGCGATTTTATTGCCGGTTGGCGACCAGTCCGGCGACATATCCCAAAGCTCACCGGCACTTGGCAACGCCCGGACATCGCTGCCGTCGGCATTCATCGTGTGCATTGTCCAATAGAAAATGCGGGAGCTAACAAACACGATACGAGAGCCGTCGGGCGACCACGAAGGCTCAATGTCACGAGCCGGGTGATTGGTGAGATTTGTTCGATTGCTGCCGTCAACATTGACGGTAAAAATCTCGCCGCTTTCATCAAAGGCTATCTTGCTGCCGTCGGGCGACCAATCCAAAGACTTTTTTTCGTGCCATGGGTATGGGCTGTTGAAATAGGTAATCGGTGTGAGTTGGATTTGATTTGTCCCGTCGGCGTTCATTATCTTGATATTGCTACCGAACGTTGGGGAAGTGTTTTGGCTGATAAAGGCGATTTTCCTTCCGTCGGGCGAGAAGGCGGGGAAACTATCCGCGCCGGGATTGTTCGTCAGACGAACTTGTCCCGTGCCGTCGTTGTTCATTACGTAAATTTCCTGATTGCCGTCGCGGTCGCTGGTAAAGGCAATCTTGCCGTTAGCGCGAAGCGGCGGCGTTTGAGCGAAAACCGTGGCGGTAAGAATAAATACCAATAGACAGACGGCTGAAAAAATGTGCCGCAGATTTTTATTGACTTTTGATTTGTAATTCTTGTTCATTTTCTTTCTCCTTATTGATTACGGCAAATAAGCCGTTGGAACGGGCTTGTCATTAGTCAAGCCAAATTGTTGAGCCGCAAATCCGTTCGCGCTTTGCAGCAGATACCAAACACCGTCCCGATACACGGCAATATCGGCTTTGCCGTCGCCGTCGTAATCGGCGGGCGCGGGAATATCGGTTGATAATCCAAATTGAAAAGCCATAAGACCTGTTTGTGAACGAAGCAGATACCGAGTTCGCTTGACGGTGAAATCGGCTTGAATTGTCGGCGGCGTTTGTCCGAAAACAAACGCCGCCGGGAAACTCAGGCATAGTATTGAAAATATTAGCCGTTTTATTTCTTTCATCTGCTCCAAAAATCCATTTGCCTAATTGTTGCAGCGCGGTTTCATAAAATTCAGAAACACATAATTGGCGACATTGCGCCCGGCCGATTGACCGGCGGTTTGGTCAAACGTGAAATGAATTCCGCCATAGACGCGGCTTCGTTCTTCTTCGTTCGCCATTGCCGTAAATCCTGGATACGAGCGCGTCGCGCCGCCCGCGCCGTCCCATGTATGTTCAAAACGAATGTCGTCGCGCCCGAAAACCAGCGCGAGAATCGTTGCTTGCGAAGTGCCGGCTGCCGCGTGGTTTCCGGCGTAAGTTGGATATGGTGGAGCGATGAGCAGCGATGACCAATTCGCATCCTGCGCCGTGTTCGGATTGCCGTCCTCGTCGGCGCGGCGAATTGCCGTTACGGGTCGCCACAAACCGTGGACATATTTACTGGTCATCGTCGTTTGCAGCGCGTCGTGATAAGCGATATTTATCAGAGCGAACAGTCGTGCGTTTTCCACCGTCGTGCTGTTGCGGGCGATGGCTACAGTGCGGGCGACGTTATTCCAGACGAAAAACACCGTCGTCGGAGTGTTGACGTTTGCCCAAAGCTGCGCCACTTTGGTTTGGTCGGCGGTGCGCGTCGTGCTGGTTGCCGAACCGATCTCTTTGACTTCGTTGAAATCGGCGGCGTATTCCGCGCTCGTCAAAGCGGGCGGCGGATTCGGCGCAAATCGTGTGCTTGAACCAATCGCAAACGGTATTACCGCCGGAAACTGCGTAAAACCTGCGGTAGGAAAGTTGGGCGGAGTCGGCTGCCAATTGCCCGGAGTCAACGGCAAAACGTAAGGCGGCGGCGTAACATTCCAGCCATCGTTGGCGCGAGCTGCTAACAAATGAGCGGCAACACTCTGACCGACTCTTATTCCTTGCTGCTTGCTAGTTTCCTCAATCCCGGCAAGCGAATCGGCTAATTCGGCATCATAAATTGCCGTCCGCGTCGGATACAAACCGACCAAAACATCGCGTGCGGCTTGGGCGGCGGCGGCTTCGATTGAAGCGTGTCTGGTTCCCGGCACATCCGTCAAATAAGGCGTGTAAGTTCTGTCAATCGAGTTGACGGCATCGAACATCGCCGCGTGCATCATGGCAAAACTTCGCACGGCAAAAATCGTCGGCGGCTGCTGTCCGGGAGTGCGAATGGTTTCCTGCAAAACCCGATTCCACTGCAAAACGACATTTTCACCGGGCGGATTCGTTTCCGGCACGTTTGTTTCCTGCGCCCGCACATTCATCAGAGCGCAAAGTAAAATCGTCATTGTCAACAGACGATTCAAAAGTTGTTTGTAGTTCATTTGATTTTTCTCCTTTGGTTTTTATAAATTTTCTTTAGAGCATCTGAAATTTGTGTTATAGTTGCTCAAATCTTTCGATAAATCCGACTCTAAATCGGTTTTGCAAAAATTGTCCTGAGAATTGTCTGAGATTTCGGTGAGAAATTTATGAGAGCTTTTATGTCGCTCGAAACAAAACGCTTATACGAATTCGGAGATTTCCGTTTAGACCTCGCGGAAAAGGTTTTGCTGCGCGACGGCGAGTCTGTTCCCATTACGCCGAAGGTTTTTGAAACGCTCCGGGTCTTTGTCGAACACGCCGGACGCTTGATTGAAAAAGACGAATTGATGCAGAAGCTCTGGCAAGACCGTTTTGTCGAGGAAAGCAATCTCACGTTTAACGTCAAAATGCTTCGCAAGGCTTTGGGCGATAGCGCGAGTAAGCCGGTTTTTATCGAAACCGTGCCGAAACGCGGTTATCGTTTTATTGCCGAAGTAAGGAGCCTCGAACTTGAAGAGAAAGATTCGCCGGAAAATTTCAGCGCATCGAAAATCGCCAAACCGGAAACTTCAATCCGTCAACATTTCAGCGTCGAGCGTCACGGAAATGTTATTGCCGTCGCCAATTGGCAAAGCGAGCCGGAAGAAGATGCCAGCGAAGACGCGAGCGCGAAAAATGTTCCGCATCTCGTTTCGCTCGCCGCCGTGCCGCGTTCTCTTTACGGGCGGAGCCGGGAAATCGCGGCAATCGAAAATCTGCTGCGTGGCGAAGATGTCCGGCTCGTAACCCTAACGGGCGCGGGCGGCACGGGCAAGACGGTTCTGGCGCAAACTGTCGCCGACGGTTGTTCGGCGGAGTTTCCCGACGGCGTATTTTTTGTCGAACTCGCCGCCGTCGCCAATCCCGATTGGGTTGTTTCGGCAATCGCGCAGATGCTCGATGTGAAGGAAACAGTCGGCAAATCTTTGCTTGAAACTTTGAAAACTTTTCTGCGCGAGCGACGAACACTGCTTGTTTTAGACAATTTCGAGCAAATCATTCCTGCCGCCGCTTCGCTCGCGGAACTGCTCGAATCGTCGCTCCATCTCAAAATTTTAGTAACCAGCCGCGCCGCGCTTCGGCTGAGCGCGGAAAATGAATTGATTGTCCCGCCGCTTGCTGTTCCGCCCACTGATGCTCACGAAATTTCCGCTGACCAACTAAAAAAATATTCGTCGGTTGAGTTGTTTGTTGTCCGGGCGCGAGCCGTCAAATCGAATTTTGTTTTAACGGACGAAAATGCTCCGGCGATTGCCGAAATTTGCTCGAAACTGGACGGCTTGCCATTGGCGATTGAACTCGCGGCGGCGCGTGTCAAATTGCTTCCGCCGTCGGCGCTTTTAAAACGGCTCGAAAATCGTTTGAAAATTTTGACGAGTCAAACAAAGGATTTTCCTGCTCGCCAACAGACGATGCGCGAAACGATTGCGTGGAGCTTTGATTTGCTCGGCGAAAAGGAAAAGACGCTCTTTAAACGGTTGGCGGTTTTCGCCGGCGGTTTTACGTTGGAAGCGGCGGAGGCGGTTTGCGGAGAAGAAACCGGCGACACGGAAGTTTTGGACTGGTTAGAATCTCTGGAGGGCAGCAGCCTGCTACAGCAAACGGAAGAGGATGACGACGGAACGCGCCTGCTGATGTTGGAGACGATTAGACAATACAGCGCGGAAAAGCTCGCGGAAAACGCGGCGGAAGATCGCATTTTCCGCGAGCGTCAAGCCGAGTTTTTCCTGACTTTCGCCAAACAAACCGCGCGCGGTTTGTTTGGCGCAAAACAAGCGACGCTGCTCAATCAAATGGAAGCCGAGCGTGATAACTTCCGCGCCTCGCGGAAAACGCGGCGGAAGATCGCATTTTCCGCGAGCGTCAAGCCGAGTTTTTCCTGACTTTCGCCAAACAAACCGCGCGCGGTTTGTTTGGCGCAAAACAAGCGACGCTGCTCAATCAAATGGAAGCCGAGCGTGATAACTTCCGCGCCGCGCTGGATTGGAATAGAAAAACCGGCGGCGGGAACGAATTGAAATTAGCCGCCGCGCTCACTCCATATTGGAGTTTTCGCGGATATTTGAGCGAAGGCATCGAACGCCTATCCGCCGCACTCGAAAGAAATCCGTCCGCCGCGCCTGTCGTGCAAGCCAAGGCGTTGACCTCGCTCGGACAACTGATTTGGTTCGGCGGCGATTATGTGCGGGCGATTGCCGTGTGCGAGGAAAGTCTGGCTCTTGCCCGACAAATAAATTACCCGATGGCGTGCGCGCGTTCGCTTCAAACGCTCGGAATGTCACACTGGTATCAATACGGCGACGGCGAGCGGGCAAACGCCTATCTGGAGGAATGTTTAAGTTTATACCGCGAACTTCGGTTCGACGCGGGCGTTGTTTTCACGCTGGTCGTGTTTGCCGCCATCTGCCAGTCGAAAGGTGATTTGGCGCGGGCTGAAGAATTGCTGGACGAAGGTCTGACAGCCGCGCGGCGGACGAATAATAATCTGGCTCTTTCAATCGCGCTGGTCAATTACGGGCGGCTGGAGTTTGCCAAAGGCAATTTCGCGCGGGCAAAACAATTGTGTCGGGAAAGTTTGCGGCTGCGCGAAGAGTTAGCCGACAAATGGGGACTCGTCCAATGTCTGGAACCGCTGGCGGTCGTCGCTCTGGAACAGGGCGAACCGCGCCGCGCCGCGCAGATGCTCGGCGCGATAGATGTTTTGCTCGAACTGCTCGGCGCGCCGCCGCCGCTGATGTTTCGCGCCGACCACGAGCGCAACCTCGCCGCCGCCCACGCCGCGCTCGACAAGGAAACGTTCGCCGAGTCGTTTGCCGAAGGTCGAAAATTGCGGGCGGACGAGATTGTTAGTTTCGCTTTAGATGATTCAATAAATTCGCCGCGCGATTCTGATTTTTCCAAAACGGATACATATTTTTCGCATTCCGAAACCGATTCGCAGGCAAGAGAAACTTCTTCGGTAAAAGGCATTGAAAAGGCTTTCGCGGCGAGCCAAACGGCAAATGCGTCAACCAACGGCTTTCAAACGCTTGCCGCGCCGCCGCCGCTCGCCGCGAAGAAGGGCAATAATTATTTTTATCCTTTAGCCGTATTGACGTTAGTCGTCCTGCTTATCTTTGCTGTTTCTTTTAACTCTCGGTTTGCGCGAAGCAAAAGCCTCGAAGCCGACGCGCCCGTTTTATCCGCGTCGTTCAGTTCCGAGAAGCTCTCGACTAACGGAAAAGTTGTTCACGCCGTCGTTTCGCCCGACGGCAAAAACGTGGTTTATATGAATGGAATGAGGGGCAAGCAAAGCATTTGGCTCAGACAACTCGAATCCGCCAATAACGTCGAAATAATTCCGCCGTCCGACGACGTTTATGGCAGACCTGCTTTTTCGCCCGACGGCAATCTCCTTTACTTTGGTCGCCGTCCGCGAAACGTGAAAGGACAACTTGACATTTATCGCGTTTCGATTTTTGGCGGAGTTCCCACTAAAATCGTTAATGAAGCGCAAGGCTGGACGAGCATTTCGCCCGACGGCGGAAAAATTTCTTTTGTTCGCTGCTATTATCTGGAAGACGAGAATTGCTCTTTGTGGCTTGCCGATACGGATGGCGGTAACGAAAGAAAACTCGTATCGCGCCCGCGTCCGTTTAGAATCGGAGACAATAAAATTTCACCGGACGGAAAAACCGTCGCCTTTGCCGTCGGACAATCGAAAAATGCCGCGAATGAATTCGGTTTAGTCGAAGTGAACATCGAAAGCGGCACGGAACGCGAGTTAAGCGCGCAGAAATTTTTCGACATCAAAACCCTGGCGTGGCTGCCAAGTCAAAGCGGTCTGCTGATCGCCGCATCGAGAATTCCCAACAAAAACTTTCGCCTCTGGCAAGTCTCCGCCGCGACCGGCGACGCATCGCCGCTGACAAAGGATTCGGAAAGTTATTCGGCTTTGAGCTTGGACAAAGCCGCCGGCGTAATCGTGACAACTCAGGTAAAAGAGGATTTTAAGTTGTTTCTTCACAAAAGAGAAAATCCTTCCGAGAAGCGGATTTTGGCGGACGCAGCGACGGTCGGATTCGCCCCGAACGGAAAAATTATTTTTTCGTCGCCGATGTCCGGCAACGACGAAATTTGGAGTATCAATTCGGACGGCGGCGAGCAAAAACAATTAACCAATGATGCGGCGGACGACTCCGCGCCGGTTTCTTCGCCTGACAACAATTCGATATTTTTCGTTTCAAACCGCACGGGCAAAGCTCAGGTTTGGCGAATGAACCACGACGGCAGCAGCCAGGCGCAAATCACCGTCAAAGAAGGCGGTTATCCGATATTTGTTTCGCCCGACGGACATTGGATTTACTATCATCACGGTTTGCAGAGAACGCTGTGGCGTGTTTCGTCCAAAGGCGGCGAAGAGGAGCAGTTGGTTTTGAACAAAGAAAAACACCGCTTTGCTTTCTCGCCGGACGGCTCGCGGGTTGCTTTCTCCGAAAAGAAGGGCGAGGAAAAATTTATAGTGATTATCTCGCTCGCCGACGGGCGGACAATTAAAACCTTTAAATATGCCGACCAGCAATCCTGGATGCCGATACTCGACTGGCTGCCGGGACTCGACTGGCTGCCTGACGGAAAAAGTTTGGCGTATGTTTTGGCTGATAATGAATTTGATAATCACACTCTCTGGCTTCAACCGCTTGACGCGGAAACACCGCAAAAAATCGCTGACCTAGGCGACGAAGGAATAAACTCCCTTGCGTTTTCGCCCGACGGAGAAAGTTTCGCCGTGGTGCAAGGCGGCTGGAAACACGACGCGGTTTTGCTAAAAGGTTTGAGATGAAAACCTTCGGTTTGAAAGGCAAATCCGTCATTTTGTAGATAAAGTGATTTTGTGACAAATTTGGTTTCCAAAAGATTCAGCAAATTTTATGAGTTTCCCGACCGACGATAAACAGATCATCCTCTTACACAGCATATTCAACCGCGATGTTATTCTCATCAATAATACAGAATGAATTTTCACGGACGAAACTTTTACAAAAATCAACGAACAAGGGAAGAAAAATGCAAATCAAATTAAAACCAATCAATGAACAACTCGTCGTCGTCTTCGGCGCGTCAAGCGGCATCGGACGACAAGCGGCATTGGATTTTGCCGAGCGCGGCGCGAAAGTCGTCGTTGCGGCGCGAAGTGAAAATGGCTTAAAATCGCTGGTCGAAGAAATCGAGAGCAAAGGCGGCGAAGCGTATTATTTAATCGCGGACGCGGCGGACTTTTCGCAAGTAAAAAATGTTGCCGATTCAACAATTGAAAAATTCGGCAGGCTCGACACTTGGGTTCATTCGGCGGGCACGTTTATTTTTGCGAAGGTCGAACAAACTGAACCGGAAGAATATAAGCGTCTTATCGAAGTTAATTTGCTGGGACAAATCTACGGCGCGAAAGCCGCTCTGCCGTATTTGAGACAATCGGGCGGCGCGTTGATTCATATTTCATCGGTCGAAGCGTGGCGCACGGTTCCCTATCAGTCGGCTTACGGCGCGTCGAAACACGGCATTAACGGTTTCGTTCAGGCATTGCGCGCCGAACTCACGCACGACGAAGTTCCCGTTTCCGTGACGCAGATTTTGCCCGCCGCCATCAACACGCCGATTTACGACAAAGGACGAAATAAAACGCCGTTCAAGCCACGTCCCGTGCCGCCGATTTATCATCCGCAAATCGTTTCCGACGCAATTCTTTACGCCGCCGAAAACCCGACCACTGATTTAATTGCGGGCGGCGCAGGTGTCGGCGTGGTTTTAGCTGAAAGATTTTCACCGCGCTTAGCCGAATGGATAACCGGACTAATCGGTTTTATCGGACAAAAGTCCGATGAGAAAATTGACGGCGAATACGCGGGTAGTTTGTTTGAAACGGTTGCCGGTTTTGATACGGTCGAAGGACGCTTTAACGACGAACAATTAAAAAGCGACCCGATTACTTGGCTATCGACGCATCCGTCAGCGAAAAACGCTTTGGTGACGGTTGGTGGAATTGTCGGCGGTTTAATTACCTGGCGATTATTAAATAAAAATCGAGGGGAAAACAATGAATAAATTATCGAAGATTGAAACGAACAAACCGCAAAGATTACGGCGCGAATTACAGGAGTCAAAACAGTCTGATTTAAATGTGCGCCGCGCCGTTATCGGTTTGTCGCTTTTGGGAATCGGCGCGATGACCGCCGTCACGCTTTTTCAGACGGGCGTGATCAAACATCTGCCCGACCCGCCGATTGACGGTTTCGATTCGGACAAAGTTAATTCGTCGGATACGGCTTACGCGCTCGGCGTTCCCGACGGCGCGTTGTCGCTGGCGAGTCTCGCCGCAAATATTCCGTTCGCCGCGTTCGGCGGTGAAAACCGCGCCGAGACGATGCCGCTCGTGCCGCTTGCCGCCGCCGCTAAAGCGACGGTCGAAGCCGCCGTTGCCGGTTGGTATTTCTATCAAATGCCAACCAAAGAAAAGGCTTGGTGCGGTTATTGTATCGTCGGCGCGTTGGCAAATTGGGGCATCGCGGGTTTGACTTTAATCGAAGCAAAACGGGCGTGGAAAGCATTGAGAAAAAATCAAATCGCCGGAATCAAATCAGTCAATTTTCTGAAAAACCAGTGAAAAGTGAATAGTTTGCGCCGCGCAAGAAGCAACTATTCACTTTTCACTTTTCACTATTCACTATTCACTATTCACCGTCTCTCAGGAAGATTCTCTGACCGGCATTTTTTAACGGCTTTTTTTTCACCCGAACCTATTGTAAAATTGCGCCCGTTGATTTCAGCAAATTCTAATTCGAAAAAAATCTAAATGGAAAAAAAAGAAAAAGTCATCATCGGTCTGTGCGTTGTCGTTTCAATCGCCGCCGGAATTCTGCATTACGCCGAAGCCAACGCCGTTCTTGCATTTGCAATTTCAGCTGTCGCTCTAGCACTTCTAGCGATGATTGTCGGTGACGCGACCGAGCAACTCGGCAGCCGTTTGGGTCCGGGCGCGACCGGAATTCTGCAATCGAGTTTGGGCAATTTGCCCGAACTTTTTGTGTGTATTTTCGCTTTGCGGGCGGGCTTGGCAAACATCGTGCAAGCGGCTCTGATAGGTTCGATTTTGGGAAACTTGTTGCTGGTGTTCGGATTAGCGTTATTTCTCGGCGGAATCAAAAACGGCACGCAGCGATTCAATTCCGAACCGCCGCGAATGATTGCCACCTTGATGATTTTAGCGGTTGCCGCGCTGATGATTCCGACATTAGCCAAAGAACTGCACACGCCCGCTGAATCGCATATCAATACTTTAGATGTCGCCTGCGCGGTTATTCTGCTCATTCTGCTTGCCGCCAACATTTATTTTTCGGTCAAAGGCGACCCGGCAGTTGTGCCGCAGGAAAAGGAAGCCGGACACGCCGAATGGTCTATGGGTTTGGCGATTGGCGTGTTGGCGGGCGCAGGTGTCGGCGCGGCGCTCGTGTCCGATTGGTTTGTCGCCGCGCTTGAACCGATGATGAAAACCTTTGGACTGTCGGAAACTTTTACGGGACTCGTGATTGTGGCAATCGCCGGAAACTCGATTGAAAACTTTGTCGGCATCCAATTCGCGTGGAAAAACCAAGCCGACTATGCCGTGAGTATAATAATGAACAGCTCGCTGCAAATCGCTCTCGGTTTGATTCCGGTTTTGGTTTTGTTGTCGTTCGTTTTGGGCGGGGCGACTTTGACGCTTGTTTTGCCGCCGCTCCTTATTGCCGCGCTTGCCTTGGCAGCGATTGTCAGCGCGTTTGTAGTTTATGACGGTGAATCAATCTGGCTCGAAGGCTTGGCACTTGTCGGGCTTTACTGTATTATCGCCGCATCGTTTTGGTGGGGTTAAAATTACCTGTCGGCTTAAATAAAATTATGAAAACTTTAATTAAAATTTCTTTCTCGTTTCTTTTCATCGTTATTGGTATGACGATTTGCGCCGCGCAAACTTCGCCCGATAAAACGAAAACGCCAAACGGCTATCATTTGCTGAAAAAAATCGAAGTCGGCGGCGAAGGCGGTTGGGATTATCTTTTCGCGGACAGCCGGGCGCATCGTTTGTATGTTTCGCATTCGACGAAAGTCGTGGTGATTGATACCAACACCGGCACGACGATTGGCGAAATTCCAAATACCAACGGCGTTCACGGCATCGCCGTCGCTGATAAACTCGGACGCGGTTTTACAAGCAACGGGCGCGATAATTCGGCAACGATTTTTGATTTGAAAACGCTAAAAAAGATAAGCGATGTCAAGGTCGGCAAAAATCCTGATGCTATCATTTACGATGCAGTAACAAAGCGAATTTTCGCTTTTAACGGCGGCAGCTCAAACGCAACCGTTATCGAAGCGGCGGACGGCAAAGTTATCGGAACGATTGATTTAGGAGGCAAACCTGAATTTGCCACAGCGGACGGCAAAGGGATGGTTTATGTCAATATAGAAGATAAATCGGAAGTCGTTCAGATAGATTCGCGCCAACTCGAAGCCAAAGCACATTGGTCAGTCGCGCCCGGCGAAGAGCCTTCAGGTATGGCGATAGATCTGAAAGCCCGACGATTATTTGTCGTTTGCAGTAACAAAAAAATGATTGTGCTAAACGCCGACAACGGTAAAGTCGTGGCTGATTTGCCAATCGGCGACGGCACGGACGCGGCGGCTTTTGACCCGAAAACAAAACTCGCATTCAGTTCCAACGGTGAAGGAACTCTGACCGTCGTGCGCGAAGATTCCGCCGATAAGTTCAGCGTCGTCGAAAATGTCGCAACGCAACGCGGAGCGCGGACAATGGCTCTCGACACCGAGACAGACAAGATTTACCTCGCCACAGCAACTTTCGGCGAAACTCCCGCGCCAACCGCCGAACGCCCGCGTCCGCGCCCCGCAATCGTGCCGAACAGTTTCGTTATCTTGGTTTTTGGAAAATAAATTTCCATTATTTTTATTCAAACGAAAAGGGCATCTTGAATTAAAAGATGCCCTTTTTTATTTTTTACCAATAAGTTTTACTTTCTATCTTTGAAACTGTCGTAAAGTTCCGTGTGCCGACTCGTTAAAGGCAACATCCTTCCGTTAATAAAAAGATATTTGACGTTCGTGCGCGGCTCTAAAATATCGCCGTCGGTGACAACAATGTTAGCGATTTTGCCCACTTCGATTGAGCCGACTTTATCGGCAATACCCAGAATCTGCGCCGCGTAAAGCGTAACCGATTTCAACGCTTCTTCTTTCGGCAAACCGTATGCTCCGGCAAGTCCGGCGTGATACGGCAAATCGCGGACTTCCGCGCCGCCGTCGCCGGTCGAGATGCAAAATTTCACGCCTGTCTTTTGCAATTTCGCGGGTGCTTCAAACAGATAATCGTAAGCGTCGTCGTCGCGCACGGGCAAACTGTAAATGTTCGTGTAAATGACCGCGATATTGTTCTTCTTGAGTTCGTCCGCCGCTTTCCACGCTTCCTGTCCGCCCATTATTATTGCTTTGATTTTCATATCGGCGGCAAATCGGGCAACGCCACGAATGTCGCGTTCGCGTTCAGCCGTAAAAATTATCGGCTTTTCGCCGCGAGCGTATGGCGCGAGCGCAGCCGTTTTCAAATCAGTTTGCGGCACGGGCAGATTTTTGTCTTTCGCGTAAGCGTCTTGTACACGAGCGTAATTTTCCGCGTCCCGAAAAAGTTTTTTCAAATCTTCGAGCCGCTGGTCGCGTCGTTTCAATGCTTCGCTAAACTCAATCGGCTGCTGCGGTCCGAACGGATTAAACCCGCCGGCAGCGGTCGTAATGCGCGGAAAGTTAATCACCAAACCGAAAAGGGGAACAACCGCCATTTCGTTTTGGGTTGAGCCGTTTAAATTGATAATCGCCGACTGCCCGCTTATCACGCCGCCTTGCGGCATCGAAAGAACCGTCGTGATTCCGTTCACGCGCGTTACATTTACGTGCGATGAATGCGGATTGATGCCGAGAATCGCTTTGGCATTGGCGTTCATATCGCCCGTTTCGGCAACGTCAATCGTCGCCGGTGCGCCCTGCCCGACTTCCGCGAGTCCGAGATTTGTTCCAGCGTCAATCATTCCCGGATAAACGTTCAAACCTTTGGCGTCAATTTGTTCCGCACCGCTTGGCACGGAAATCGTTGCGCCAACGGCTTCAATTTTTCCGTTACGAATTACCAATGTGCCGTTTTCGATTACTCCGCCGGAGACCGTCACGATTCGCGCATTAACAATTGCAAAAGTTCCGGCTTTGCCCGTTTGATTTTGCTGCGAACCGTCATTTTGCGCTTGAACGAAGGAAAATATTCCACAGAGGAACACGGACAAACACAAATTGAAAACGGGTTTTATAATTCGTAATTCGTAATTCGTAATTTGTAATTTCATCGTCTATTTCCTCCGTCTTTGTCGCTGTCCGCGTCGTCAAGATGTGATTGGCGTTTTTCCTTCGGAATCGCCGGCGGAGTTCCGCCGCTGCCGGGCGGACGGTTAATATCCATCTTCTCCAGCGTTTCGCGTTCACGCGCAAGTTCGGCGCGTTTTGAAATGTCTTGTTGCCGGTCGAAATAAACTTCGCCTTCAATCATTGTCATTTCAGCGTGCGAATAAACGCTGAACGGATGCGCGTTCCAAATTACAATATCAGCATCTTTGCCGACTTCAATCGAGCCGGTGCGACGGTCAATTCCGAGTTGTTTCGCCGCATTTAGAGTTATCATTTTTAACGCTTCCTCTTCCGGCACGCCGCCATATTTCATCATCTTCGCCGCGTCTACATTCAGGCGACGCATTCGTTCGTTGGAATCGGAGTTTATCGAAACAACCACGCCGGCTTTCCACAACAGATAGCCGTTATACGGAATCGAATCGTAAGCCTCTAATTTATAACTCCAACTGTCGGCGAAAATCGAAGCACCCGTGCCGCGTTTTGCAATTTCCGGCGCGATTTTATAGGCTTCGAGAGCGTGTTGCAGGGTTGCGACTTTGAAACCGAATTCATCGGCAAGCAGCATCAGATTTAAATGCTCGTCCGACCGATAACCGTGCGCGTGGACAAGGCGTTTGCCTTCGAGAACTTCGACGAGCGGCTCTAATTCCAAATCGCGGCGCGGCTGAACCGTCGTTTTTTTAGCGCGAAAATCATCCCACGATTTTTTATATTCTCTGGCGCGAACGAACGCATCGCGGATAACTTCCATCACGCCCATACGGGTGCGCGGATAACGCGGAGTCGCGCCCGGTGTCGGATTGAAATTCGTTCGTTTCGGATTTTCGCCGAGCGCGAATTTTATGCCGGGCGGCGCGTCCGGGATAACGAAATCTTCAATTGGTTTGCCATATTTAAATTTGACGGTCGAGTTTTGTCCGCCGATAGCGTTTGCCGAACCGTGAAGCAGATTTGCCGCTGTCACCCCACCCGCGAGTGCCCGGTAAATCGCAATGTCGGTCGGATTCAAAACATCACGGATGCGCGTCATCGAAGTTACCGAATAAGAAAATTCGTTCACCGCGTCCATCATCGTGTGCGAATGGCAATCAATAATTCCGGGCGTTACAAATTTACCGGTTGCATCAATTGTGCGAGCGTTTGACGAGGCTTTTAGATTTTTGCCGATTCGCGCGATTTTGCCGTCCTTGATGAGTATATCCGCGTTTTCAAGCGTGCCTTTCGCGGCAGTCAAAACGGTCGCGTTGCGAATTAAAACCTCCGCTTTCGACTGTGCCGATACGAGCTTTAGCGAAATCAAATTTATTGAAATTAATAATAGAAAAACTGTTACTTTTTTCATCTTCTTTAGCTCCGGCAAAATCGGAAATGTAAAATTTCGAATCCTACTTTTGCCTTTTTATTTTTTACTTTTTACTTTACGGAGTCTTTGTTCCCGAAAACGCAACCGCGCCCTGTGGCGTCGTCATTGTTCCGCTGATTTGGTTTCCCGTCACTCGTCCGCTGACATCGAGGTTGAAGGTCGAGCCGCCGAGTTCAACAGTCGTCGTAAAGTTAAAACCTTCCGCCGTAACTTTGCCGTCTTTTATCGGCGTTGTGCCGAGCTGGGTTTGCAGACTTCCGCTTAAAATTTCGCCTTGCTGCGTCAAACTTAAAGTTCCTTCAAGCGGTTGCCCAGGAATATTAATGGTTATCGAATAAGTGCCGCCGACAGTTGCCGTTGCCGCCGGTTGCGTTCCGCCGGTTGCCGGTGTCGTAGTCTTCGGTTTTTCCTTCTGCTCGAAAAGTTTGCCGTCCACAAAAACGTGCGTGATTGTTTTGTCTTTTGAAAAGACGTCGCCGCGTGAAACTGTTAGATTAGCAATTTTGCCCGTTTCGATTGTGCCGAGGCGGTTGCCCACGCCGAGAATTTCCGCCGCCGATAAAGTCATTGCGCGAATTGCCGCGTCTTTTGATAAACCGTTTTCAACCGCTTTATTGGCGTTCGTCAAAAAGTCGTTGATGCTCGTCATTCCGCCGGATTGAAAAGCGAATTTCACGCCTGCCTGCGCGAGTTTCGCGGCGGTTTTCGGCACCTCCGCCCGCAGACGCAAAACTTCCAAACTTTCCGCGTCAGCTTCGGGCGAAGCCGCCGCCGTGCGCTTCGGAAAATTCAATGAAAGCAGAACCGGAACATTTTGCGCCTTCAATCTTCCGGCAACTTTCCACGCTTCCTGTCCGCCGGAGATGATTGCGTTTAAGTTAAATTCCCTCGCCAAATCGAGCGCGCGAACAATCTCAATTTCCGTATTAGCGTTAAAAACAATCGGCATTTCGCGGTTGAGAATTGGAAGCAAGGCATCGAGCGATTTGTCCGTTTCCGGTCGTTTTATTCCGCGCGGATTTTTGTCATACACCTGGCGCAACGTCTGCAGACGTTGCGCGTCGAGCAGCATTTGACGGAGCGCGGAAAAAGTTCCCAATAAAGATGTCGGATATTGTCCGTTGCGAAGCGTCGTAAAACTGAAATGTTCGGCAAACGGCGCACGAATTATCATTTGCGAAACCGTATCTCCCGCCAGATTTATCACGGCCGATTGACCGTTAAAAACGCCGTCACGCGAAACGGTTAAAACAGTTGTAAAACCAGCGTTACGGTTTGTTTCAAATTGCGCTTCGCCGGCTTTTAGTTTACCGGCGGCGTATTCTTCCGGCTGCAAGCCGTCCGGATAATTCGAGTTCGATTGCGGCTGTGATGTTTGCGCCGCCAGTTGCCCACCACCGACTTGACCCACGGGACGCTGAGGGGCGGCGGGTGCGGCGGCGAGTCCAAGACTCGTATTCGCGTCAATAAATCCCGGATAAATCGTTAAACCCGTGCCGTCAATCGTTCGCGCATCGGCTGGAATCTTCGCGTTTGCGCCGACGGCTTCAATCAAACCGTTGCGAACGACGACTGCGCCTTTTTCGATTGCCGCGCCGGAAACCGTTACGATTCGCGCATTGGTAATCGCAAAAGTTTCGGTGCGCGTCTGCGCGTTAATTGATAAACCGAGAGAAAAAGACGCAAAAATTGCGATATAGAAACGCAAAATAAAATTTTTCATAACTTTTTTCGGGTGGAAAAACTGCAAAATTGAAACTGCGAATTTTCTACGCAGTATAATTTAAAAGGTTTCAAACGCAAAATACTATTCGCAACCATTTACCATTTACCATTTACCATTTACCATTATTTATTATGAGCGCAATAATTCTTTTCGACGGAGTTTGTAATTTCTGCAACGGTTCGGTCAATTTTATTATCGAACACGACCCGCAAAAAAATTTCAAGTTTGCACCGCTGCAATCGGAAGTCGGCGAAAAACTTCTGAAGGAACACGGCGTTGATAAAATCGAAACCGACTCGGTAGTTTTAATCGAAGACGAAAAAGTCTATACGCACACGACGGCAGCTTTGCGAATCGCTAGGCGGCTTAGCGGTTATTGGTCTTGGTTTTACGGATTTATTGTCGTCCCGTCGATTATCAGAGACGTTTTTTACAAATTATTTGCTAAATATCGTTATCAAATGTTTGGCAAACAAGATGCTTGTATGCTGCCGACACCGGAGATGCGCGAAAGATTTTTAGCAACGAACTAGAATAATGGTAAATGGTAAATGGTAGATGGTAAATTTTTGATTTCATTTAGCATTTACCACTTACCATTTACCATTAAAATGTATGAAAGCAATTTGGAACGGCGCAACTTTAGCCGAAAGCGATAACACTGTCGTTATTGAGGGAAATCATTATTTTCCCGAAGACGCGATAAACAAAGAATTTTTCCACGCGAGCGAAACACACACAGTTTGCCCTTGGAAAGGCACGGCGAGTTATTACGATGTCGTGGCTGGCGGCGAAACAAACAAAGACGCGGCTTGGTTTTACCCATCGCCGAAAACGGAAGCCAAAGAGATTGAAAATTACGTCGCGTTTTGGAAAGGCGTTGAAGTTGTGGCGTGAAAATGATTATAAAATCTATAAAAATTCCTCTCACAATAATACTTTTGTTTGCTTCCTTTCAGATTTGCTTTGGACAAGAACAAACAAAGGTGGAGTTGTTTAATGAGTTCGGAAAAATCACTTGGGAGGATTTGGCAGCAAGGATTGACAACCTTTTGTATAACTTGAGTCAAAGACCAAGCTCTATTGCTTATGTTGTGATTCACAACGGAAAAGTTTTAAATGATAGAGAAAGATTTCGTTATGAACAATGGGTTAAAGGACAAATTAAATCTAGAGAGTTTGACGAGAAACGTATTTTTGTAATTAGAGCAGAAGATAAAGACGAATTACAGATACAACTTTGGATAGTTCCTGAAGGAACTGAAAAGCCTTCATTTACCGAAGTAAAATGGAACGCTGTTCTCTCTTCAAATACAAAGCCGTTTATATTTACAACAACCGAGTGGAATAATGGTCTTGCTACGCCAGCAGAATATTTGAGTTTGAATCTTTTCTCAGAATATCTTGAAGCTAATCCAAAAACTCGCGGACATTTTGTAATTAAGGCAAGGTCAAAAGAAGAATTTCGCAAAGAACAATCAGAAGTAATCAACTTGCTCACTAAAAAATATAAGATAACAACTGAGCGTCTTCGATTCTTTTATGTGAAAGAAAATAAATCAGGTTGGGACTATCCACAAGTTGAAGTTTGGCTTGTTCCTCAAAGATTAAAGTAAAGATTTTTCCACACAATTGTAGGAATTGTTGCCGAAAGCAAGTTTCAAAAACGTCCATTTTCTAATCATAATTCAATAGATTTTTATTTACCTGAAATATGCAATCGCTAACAACTTTAGAATACGGAAAACTGCTCGCGCTCGTCGCCCGCCACGCGCAAACGCCGATGGGCAAATCGCGGCTGGAAAATCTTCAGCCTTTGACCAGCCGTTTGGAACTCGGCGCAAATCTGCAAGCCGCCTCTGAAATGATTTCTCTCGCTCAGAGAGATGTCAATTGGAGGTTTTCCGAACTTCCCGACCCTTCGGATGCCGTCGCCGTCTTGCGAATCAAAAACGCGACGCTCGACCCGCTTTCGCTGCTTGAAATTACGCGCCTGTGCAATCAGGCACTTTTTGCGCGGTCGGTAATTTCGCCTGAAAAAGACGCTGCGCCGACGCTCTGGCAGACAGTTGAAAATCTGCCGTCAACGCTGTTTGATGTTCTCGGCAGAATCAACAAAAAACTTCTGCCGAGCGGCGAGATTGACGACGCGGCTTCGCCGGAACTCGCGCGGCTTCGGCGCGAAATCAATAATCAGCGCGGACGCATTACCAAATCGCTCGAAAGTTTAATGCGCGGCGCGAGCAACGCGATTCAAGACGAAATCGTCACGATGCGCAACGAGCGTTTCGTCGTTCCCGTCAAAGCCGATTTTCGCGGCAAAGTCCAAGGCGTGGCGCACGGCTTTTCGTCTTCGGGCGCAACGGTTTTCATCGAACCGCTCGAAGCGATTGAGGCAAACAACGAACTGCAATCTCTGAAAGGCAAGGAAGAAAGAGAAATCGCCAGAATTTTATTCGCGCTGACGGAAGAGCTTCGGGAAAATCTGCCCGCGATTGAGTTAGCCGTCGAAGCCGTCGCCGAACTCGATTTTATCAAAGCGAAAACGGAATTTGCACGAAAGTTTAACGCGATTGTGCCGACCATTTCCGGTGACGAAACCTTGGATTTGGTCGAAGCCAGACATCCATTATTAGAAGAAAATCTGCGAACACAAAATCAATTTGAAACGCAGAGACGCAGAGACGCAGAAAAAGACGAATTACGAATTACGAATTACGAATTACGAGATAAGGAACAACCGCAGATAAACGCAGATGAACGCGGATTGGAAAGCGAAGGACAAAGGACGAAAGACAAAGGACAAACAAAAGAAATCGTTCCGGTCAGTTTCGCATTATCAAAACAAAATTCCGTAATGATAATTTCCGGAGCGAACGCGGGCGGAAAAACCGTTGTAATGAAAACTGCCGGATTATTGAGTTTGATGGCGATTTCGGGTTTGCCCGTTCCGGCGAAAGCGGCGACAATTCCCTTTTATTCGTCGGTGCTGGCGGACATCGGCGACCATCAATCTTTAGCGGCAAATCTTTCGACATTTTCCTCGCACATCTCGAACATCGCCGAAATGATGCGCGAATGTCACGCGCCGTCGCTGGTTTTATTGGATGAAGTCGGCACGGGAACAGACCCGGACGAAGGTTCGGCGTTGGGCGTGGCGATTGTTGATTATTTTCGCCGTAAGTGTGCCGCTCAAGTCATCGCTTCGACGCATTATCGCGGGCTGAAAATTTACGCCGCAAACGATGAAAACGTGATAAATGCTTCGGTTGAATTTAACGAAAAAACTCTTCAGCCGACGTATCGCTTGTTAGTCGGACTCGCGGGCGCATCGAGCGGAATCGAGATTGCCAGACGTTTCGGAATCCGCGATGAAGTCATTGAAAGGGCGCGTGAAAATTTGGACATCTCCGCGCAGGAAGCGGAAAATTATTTGCACAAATTACAAAAGGAAACCGTGCAAGCGACCGATTTGCGCGTCGCGCTCGAAGAAGAACGCGAAGTCGTCGCCAATAAATACGCCTTGCTCGAAATGGAAGCGAAGAAAAAAGAAAAAGAAAGACAGAAACAATTTGAACGCGATTTAGCCGAAACCATCGAAGGTTTTGAACGACAATCAAAAGCGTTCGTCCAAACAATCGAAGACAAAGCGTTAAAAGCCAAACTCGACAAAGAACGTCTCGCCAGAAAAGCCGAACTCAACCGCGCCGTTTTGAACAATGTCAACCGCCAACCGTCAGCCGTCAGTCATCAAAAAATATCAAACGGCGAACAGCCGGTGGTTGACAACGGACAACCGATTTTCGTCGGCTCGAAAGTTTTGACAAGTTTCGGCAGCGTCGGCACGGTCGAAAAGATTGACAAAGACACGGCGGAAATTCTCGTCGGCGCGATGCGTCTGCGCGAGAAATTATCAAATCTGCAAGCGGTCGTCAGCGAAGAAAAATCTAAAGAAAATCGCTTGGAAAAATTGCAAAAGCAAACAAAAGACTCAAACCTCAGACTCGACACCGAAGATATGAACGCCGAATTAAACTTAATTGGCAGAACAACCGCCGATGCCGAATACGAAATTGACCGCTTTCTTGACGAAGCCTATCTCGCCGCGCTGCCGCGCATCCGCATCATTCACGGCTTCGGCACGGGCGCACTCAAAAACTTTGTGCATCATTTTTTAAAAGGACATCCGCACGTCGCGCGGTATGCGTTCGCGCCGCCCGACCAAGGCGGGCAAGGTGCTACAATAGCAGAATTGAAACAGTAATTTATTGACAAAAAATTTAATGACGAGGAGAATCTAATCGCATGAACGGAACAATCGAATTAACACTACCGAAAAGCGTCGAAGTCAGTGATTTTGAATTGAAAATGATAATCGCCACCAAACTGTACGAACTCGGCAGACTTTCTTCGGGACAAGCGGCTGAAGTTGCAGGTTTGTCGAAACGCGCTTTTTTGGAACTTTTAGGCAAATATAATGTTTCGGTTTTCGGTTATGATGAGAAAGAGTTAGAAGAAGATTTGAAAAATCTATGAGCCGCGAAATAATCATCGCCGATGCAAGTTGTCTCATCGTTTTACAAAACATTCGAATCGGCTCAGATTCTTTTATGAAAAGATAAAAGGCGATTATCCTTATACAGAACTCTGGCTTGTTCCTCAAAAGAAAAAATAAATATTCTACCCGTAATATTTCATTGACGACTTGAAAAATCGCGCCGACCTTGGGCGGAAAATTAACCTCAAACAATTACGGTGATACAATAAAACTTGAGGTGAATCGAATGACGCAACAGCAATTTGTCCAAAAATTCAAAACTTATCCGAAAGCCCAAAAGTCAATTGTCATCAGCCAGCTTTTGCGGATTTTTGCGGACGATTTAGAAGAAACTTCACAGCAAAACGGCAGCGAACTTTCAATTGAAGAAAGAACGGCAATTGTCGAAAGTTTATACGGTATCGCCGCCGTTGAAGGCAAAACTCCGCCGACAGATAAAGAAATCAAGGAAGATTATACGAATTATTTGTCGGAGAAATATAAGTAATGCGAGTGTTGCTTGATAACGATTGTTGTGTTGGATTTTGTGCTTGAGCGCGAACCGTTTTTTGTGGAATTGAAATGGTGAGAGTAAGGAGAGTTTCAGTAAATTATGTTAACCCAAAAAGAAATATTGAACGAAGTTTTCACGCTTCCGATTGCTAAACAGCGTGAGATTGCCGTAAAAATTCAGAATAATATTAATGAAAAATTCCAGAATAAAATAAACGATTTGAATGGAATTGAAGCCAACCGCGAGTTGACCGTTGAAGAGAGAATCGCCATCACGAAAAGTCTCTCCGGCTGCCTGAAACCCGAAGGTCAATATACTCCGATGACGAAAGAAGAAGATAGAGAATTGATTGAAGAATATTTGCTGGAGAAATATTCTTAAATGAAAATTTTGCTCGATAACGACGTGGTGTTGGATTATGTGCTTGAACGCCAGCCTTTCTACGCGCCAGCCGCAGAAATTTTTATGCTGAATGCCGTAAATGATATTACGGTTTATGTTTCGGGGATTACACCGGTCAATGTCTTTTACACGGGAAGAAAGTTAAAAGGCAAAGACTTTACCTTCAAAGCTGTCAGACGACTTCTGTTGCTGGTCGAAGTTTGCCGAATGGACAAACAAATTTTGCAAAATGCTTTCGCGCTGAATTTCACGGATTATGAAGATGCCGTGCAGTGCGCTTCGGCTTTGGCGGAAAACCTTGACGCGATTGTTACGCGCAACACAAAAGATTATAAAAATTCTTCAGTTAAGGTTTATTCGCCGAGCGAATTTCTTCAATATCTGCAAACTACTTAATGCTCTACGACCAATATTTCATTGACGATTTGAAAAATCGCGCCGACCTTGTGCGGATTATCCAACCTTACGCGCCGCTCAAGAAAAAAGGCGCGAATTGGATGGGCTGCTGTCCGTTTCATCAGGAAAAAACGCCGTCGTTTTCCGTTAATCCGAGCAAGGGTTTTTATTATTGCTTCGGCTGCCAAAAATCAGGGACAGCTTTTAATTTCTTTATGGAAATGGAAGGTCTTTCATTTTTTGAAGCGATAAAAAGAGTTGCCGGTGTTGCTGGCGTATCGCTTCCTGAACCGATTGATGATAAGAAATACGAGCAGAACAAACAAAGAAAACAAGAAAAGAAAAAGATTGCCGATGAGGTTATCGAACTGAACCGTTTTGCGCTCGAATTTTGGGAAAACCATTTGCAGGAAAATAATTCTCATTCAAAAGCGGCGCGGGAATATCTGGAAAAACGCGAAATCTCGCCCGAAACGCAAAAGGCTTTTCACATCGGTTTCGCGCCCGACAGTTGGGACGCTTGTTTAACTTTATTGAAGGAAAAAGGCGCGGATGAAAACTTAATTGAGCAAAGCGGTCTGGTTTCCAAGAATGAAGAAAAGAATCGAATTTACGACCGATTTCGCGGGCGAATTATATTTCCCGTTCTTGATATTAAAGGAAATCCGATTGCCTTCGGCGCGAGAATTTTAGCGAGCGGCGAGCCGAAATATCTGAATTCGCCGGAAACGCCCGCGTATATCAAAGGCGAACATCTTTACGGACTTTTTCAATCGAAAGAGGAAATTCGGCAGAAGAAATTTGCGATTCTCGTTGAAGGTTATCTCGATTTGATTGCGCTTTATCAATACGGCATTAAAAATACGGCTGCGAGTTTGGGAACGGCATTTACGCCAGTTCAATCGAAACTGCTCAGCCGATTTGCGAAAAAAATCGTTATTAATTATGACGGCGATAATGCGGGCGTGAAGGCGGCGCGGCGGGCGATTGAAACGCTGCTCGCGGAAGATTTTGAGACGAAAGTTTTAATTTTGCCCGACGGTCAAGACCCGGACGATTTTCTCAAGGCGAACGGCGCGCAAAGTTACAATCATTTGCGCGGCAATGCTTTTCCTTTTATGCAGTTTATTTTGGATAATTTGAGGTTGGAACGAAATCTAGCCTCAAATAAAGAACGCTTTGAAGCCATTGAAGATTTATTGCCTCTATTGAGTTTTATTCGTAATCCAGTTCAAAAACGCGAAGCCTTGGATCAAGCGATGAATGTTTTGCGAATTGATGACGAAATACTTAAAGACCTGCTTTTAAAGAAAGTCAAACATCCAATCCTTCCACAAGAATCAGGTGAAGAGAGCGACAAATCTTCCAGTGAGATTCAACGCTTATTACGAAAAAGATTAAGCGTTCGTATGACGATTGCCGAACAGCGTCTTCTTGAACTACTGATTTATGACAAAGAACTGCGCGAGATAATTTTGCCATCGCTCGAAGAAACCGATTACGAATCGCTGGCGACTGCCGAAGTTTTTCGTGCGCTGCTCGCCTTAAGGGAAATCGGCTCGGATATCACGGGCGAAAATCTGCTCGAACTCGTTAGCGACGACGCGGCGGCGAGCGATTTTGTGTCGGTGCTTTTAATGAGCGAACCTGCCCGCGATTTGGATGAAACGATTGACGGAGTTTTGAGAGAAGCGGAAAACTGCCTCGCAACCTTGCGCTCGATGGCGATTTCCCGCCGCATTTTAGAAATCAGTCAGGAACTCGTTTTCGCCGAACAAACGGGTGATTTTGCGTTGCGCGACCAACTTGTTACAGAGCAAATCAACTTGTCTCGAATGAAGCGCGATTTTGAAAAGAAGATTGTAGAAGAATGACAATCCTTTCGGCAGTCCGCATCGTCAAACAGAATTGCGCATTTCAGCAGATATTCGTAATAAGAATCAATCTCCGCGCTGATGTGACTGTCGGTGTTCGTCCATTTTCCCGTTTCGACATTGATATTTGTGCCAACTAAACCGATTGACGAACGGCGATTAAAGGTTTCAACCAAAGCGCGTTTCGCTTTCTCGTAAAAAACAGCTTTGTTCGTCAATTTGGCGAGCGTTCCGAATTCAATAAGCAGCGTTCCCGTTTCTGCCGGATTCGTTACTGCGCCTTTTACTTTGCCCGTTTTCAAATTGACCAGTTTATAAGGCAATCCGGTCGGCGAATCAAAAACCGGCAAAAGGCGCGTGCCTAAATTCTCGGCTAAATTCAAAAGTTTTTTATCGCCTGTCATTTAATAAGACGAAAGCAAGCCGCCCAGAAGCCGAATCGTAATTTCAAAGTTTTGGACGTAAATATCTTTATCGAACGAAAGATTCTCTGTGATAAGTTGCCGCGTCGTGTCGGCTTCCTGCTTAAAACCCAGCAAAATTAATGTATCGAGCGAATCCACCGGAGTCATCAAAAGCGTCTGCCCGTACCAATCTTTGTAGGATTTGCTCAAAGGCTTCAAATCGTCGTGTCCCCAGGCGTATTTTTTGTAACCGTTCCAGGCGTGCAAAAATTCGCTTTTCACTTGCTCGGCAAGCTGTTTTTTATTAATTTTTTGCTTCGACTGAGCAAATGAAGACGAAACGATTGCTAAAATCAAAAAGATTGATACTGAAACCTTAAATTTCGACAATTTCATAACTTTTCTCCAACGTTAAGATTATTCAAAATCGCCTCCTTTCACTTTTTGCCTTTTGCTTTTTCCTCAAACCTTCGGCTTATCGCTCATTAAAAACGTCAGTTTCCCGCCGTCCATAATTTCCGCGTGCGTGATGTAATTTCGATTGATCGGCTTTCCGTTCACCAAAACTTTTTGCACATAAACATTTTTATCCGTTTGATTCTGTGCTTCAATCGCTAGAGTTTTACCGTTTTCGAGTTTCAAGATTGCCGTTTTGATTGCCGGACTTCCCAGCGCGTATTGGTCGGAGCCGGGCGCGACCGGATAAAACCCCAAAGATGAAAAGAGAAACCACGCCGACATTTGCCCGCAATCATCGTTGCCGCCTAAACCGTCCGGCGTTGGATGATATTGATTTTTCAAAATCATTCGCACTTTTTCCTGTGTTTTATACGGCGCGTCCGTCCAGTTGTAAAGATACGCGACGTGATGCGAAGGCTGGTTGCCGTGAATGTAATTTCCAATAATTCCTTCGCGCGTAATATCTTCGGTTTCGGCAAAAAATTCGTCGGGCAAGTGAATCGTAAAAAGCTCGTCTAAATGCGCCGCGAATTTCTGTTTTCCGCCCATCATTTCAATCATTTTTTCGGGATTGTGCGGCACGTATAAACTATAGTTCCACGAATTTCCTTCGATAAAACCCTGACCTTCGGTTTTCAGCGCGTCGAATTTTTCGCCGAATTTTCCGTCGCTCATTTTCGGTCGCATAAAGCCGATTCGCGAATCGTAAACATTTTTCCAGTTTTCCGAACGCTTTGAAAATTCGTTGTAAACATCCGTTCGATTCAGCTTTTTCGCCATCTGCGCGATACACCAATCGTCGTAAGCGTATTCGAGCGTTTTTGAAACTGACGAAGAATTTTTGTCTTCGGGAACGTAGCCGAGTTTCATATAAAACTCTAAACCGTCGTAATATTTCGTCCGCGCCGTCTGAACGGAAGCGTCGAGTGCTTTCTGTGCGTCAATGCCTTCGACGTTGCCTTTAACAACCGCATCGGTAATGACGGAAACCGAATGATAGCCAATCATACACCAATTTTCGTTGGCGTAATGCGACCAAACCGGCAGCATCTTATGAACGCTCTGGTCATAATGCGCCATCATCGAACGAATCATTTCACGGTTGCGCTTGGGCTGAACAATATTGAAAAACGGATGAAGTGCGCGGTAAGTATCCCATAGCGAAAAGGTCGTATAATTCGTAAAATTTTTCGCGTTATGAACATTTTGGTCAAGCCCTTTATAATCACCTCCAGCGTCCATATAAATTGTCGGACTTATAAAAGCATGATACATCCCCGTATAAAAATTCACTAAATCATCACGCGAATCGGCAGTGACGGCAATTTTTCCGAGTTCTTTATTCCAGAAATTTTGTCCGGCATTTTTAACTTTTTCAAAATCCCAATCAGGCGTTTCGGTTTTCAGATTGTTCATCGCGCCTTGGGTTGAAACGGGCGAGAGAGCGAATTTTACTTTGATTTTTTCGTCTTCCGCGGTTTTGAAATCAAAAAAGGCACGAATCTGTTCACCAGCCATTTCGGGAAAGTTTTTCGTCTGGTCAAACTTGCGCCAGAATCCTTTATATGGCGATGGCTTGAAATCTTTGAAACCATAACTTGTAAAAGGTTTTGAGAATTCCATCGCAAAATAAACCGTTCTGGTTCGCGCCCAACCGTTTGTCTGCCGGTAGCCAACAATCGTGTGGTCATTTTCGACACGCACAAATGTCCAGACGTTTTTGTCATCGTAGTTGTAAATGCCGTGCATTAAATCCAGGATAATATGTGAGTTATCGTTTTTGGGAAAAGTATATTGATGAAAACCGACTCTTTCAGAAGTCGTCATTTCGGCTAAAATATTATCGTCATCAAGTTTGACTTTGTAATAATTCGGCTCGGCAATTTCATTCGCATGAGAAAACGCTGAGCGAAACCCGCTCTTCGGATTGTCTTTTGTTCCCGGCACAAGCTGCAATTCGCCGACCGTCGGCATAATCAAAAAATCGCCCAAATCCGAATGTCCCGTGCCGCTGAAATGCGTGTGCGAAAATCCGACAATCGTTGCATCGTCGTATTGATAACCGGCGCAGTATTTATACGTATCTTTGTTGTATTTTCCGCCGATTAAATAAGGCTGTTCATCGGTGTCGGGCGAAAGCTGAATCGCGCCGAAAGGAACGGTTGCGCCGGGAAATGTATGTCCCATTTTCTGCGTTCCGATTAAAGGGTTGACGTATTGAATATAATTTTTTAATGTTTGCGCCGTCAGATTCAATTGCGAAAACAGTAAAACGAAGCCGATTAATAGTTTTTTCATTTTTGATTTCCGAAAGTGTTTCACCGAATTTGTAATTTACAGATAATATATCAGACCGCTTGCGAAATTAAGAAAAGAGACCGTAAAGCTGTTAAATCTACTTAGTCCGCGTTAAAATAATTATATGAAAGTTTTTGTTTTACTTTTGTGTCTCTTGTTCCTTCTCGCGGATATTCCAGCAAACGCGCAACCCGTTTGGCAAGCAAATCTCGACGGCAAATTAGCGTTTTATCAAACAACCGATTTCGGCATAATGCTCGCTGGAACAGACAATTCGCTTTACGCGGTTGACGGACAGACGGGCGAAACACTGTGGCGCAAGCGGACGCGCGGTTTAGACGAAACTTCTATTACGCCGATTCCCGCAACCGATTTGATTTTGGTTTCGACCGATGTAGGCGATAAGTCGCGTGTCGAAGCGGTTGATTTATTGTCAGGCGCGACGCTTTGGCGAAGCGATAAAGTTAAAGGCGATGTTTTGCAGCTCGCAGTTGAGCCGAGCGCGGATTTGCTCGCCGTCGTGCTGGTCAAAAAGGCAAAAGGAAAAGTCGGCGAAGAATTCAAACGCACGCCGATTGTCCACGTTTTCAATCTTTCAAACGGCGAAGAACTTTGGAAAAAAGAATTGGAAAGCGATGTCGAAATGATGCCATCGCGGTTTGATTCTGACGGTGAAGTCGCTTTTACTTTGGATAATTATCGTCCGCCTTTAATTTTAGACGGCAGACTTTTTCTCTTTTATGAAGGCGTGACGAGTTACGACGCACGGACAGGCAAAGAAGGCGAGCGCGAGAAATTCAAAGTCAACGAAGACAATTTGGCTTTAACCGAAGCCGACCCGGTTTTTGATGAAAAATTCCTTTACACATCGGGACGCGGAAAAGTTCGAGCCGTCAATCGTCGTTCGGGCGAAGTCGAATGGGAAGCGAAAGATTTGGGCGTAACGCCTGAAATGGCGGTTGTCGGAGATGTTTTGTATGTCAGAACAGGCGGACAATTTACGAGCATTAAAGACGGCGAGATTCGGGAAAAGGGCGCGTTCGGAGTTTCGGCGATTGACACGAAAAACGGCAAAACTCTCTGGCGTTACAAAGGCGCGGACAAAGGATTGACAAATTTCGTTTTTGCAGATGCGAACACAATTCTTGTTGCCGACAAAGATGATTTGATTACGATTGACGCAAAAGACGGCAAGCGAATTAATAAATTAGAACACGATGTCGAGAAAGCACAATTTATTTTAATCAACGAAAGCGGCGAAGCGGTAATCGGCGGGCGCGACGAGATTGCAGCTTTTAGGGTCGAGGGTCGAGGGTTGAGGGTCGAGGGCCGAGTTCAAAGTTCAAAGTTCAAAGTTCAAAGTTCTTTTCTTGAAATCCAAAATCCAAAATCCAAAATCCAAAATCGAGAAGCGATTTGGCGCGTCAAACATAAATCACCTTCGCGTGGCGTTTTCCGCGTTGTCGCGGGCATCGCGCTGCGGGCAACTGCGCTTTATTTTCGTTACGGCGGACTGGCGACTTCAGCTTTGAATTTGGTTCGCGGCGCGAGCGTGGCGCGTTCGGTTTTGTCGCTTCGCTGGTCGGGTTTGAAATCGCGTTTTTCGTCGTTCGATTTGACGACGCTGGCGAGCAATTCGGCAAAAAATTATATTAGCGGCAGAATCAGCGTTTTCGGCATTGCTTCGAGAAATGCCGATTTTTTGAACAGAATTCGCGGTCTGCAAGCGATTGACATTCCAAACGCTTCAAACATTCGCGGAAAAATCATCAGCAGTGCAATCAATCGCGTTACGCCTTCACGCGCCGACGTGCAGGAAAGTCTGCTTGACCGAATTGACCCGGCGCGCCAAGTCGAGAAACTTTCTGAATACTTTTTGCGGCGCAAGCGTCTGGCGGAAATTCGCGGAAACTATATGTATTTCTACACCGATTTGCCGAAGCCGTTTGATAAAAAAGGTCTTGTCGGCGTGAACGTCCACACGGGACAAGATTCACGTTTCATTTTAATTTCCGAACCCGACGCGCGTTTTACAACCGATGAAACTGTCGGCTTGCTGTATTCGGCAGACGGCAATCGCCTTCAGGCGTTCGATGTTTTGGAAAGGTAATTTTCACTACAGGGGCATATATAGCGGTTCTCAGAATTATGCGACTAATGCCGCAAGCCCGCCCGAAGTAAGGGCGCGGATCAGTTCGCCCGTACTTCGTGCGGGCTTGCGGCACATCAGAGTCGCACCAATCTGAAATTCGCTATAGAATACAGAGATTTCTAATAAATTTAATTACGGATTTTTACAAATAAACGCAGATTTTTTGTTTTCCTAATCTGTGTTAATCTGTGGTTAATTTTTTGCGGACGTTCAAAATATGAAATTAAAAATTATCATTACATTTGCTCTGTGTCTTTGTGTCTCTGTGGTAAATTCTTTTGCTCAAAAGAAAGAAAAACCGAATGCGGAAATCGCCAAAATGCTGAAAGAAGTTTCGGCAAAGCGCATCGAAGCAGACATTCGCAAACTCGTTTCTTTCGGCACGCGCAACACACTTTCCGAGCAAGATAATCCGACTCGCGGAATCGGTGCGGCGCGTGATTGGATTTTCGCGGAATTTCAGAAAATCTCAAACGATTGCGGAAATTGTCTGCTGGTTGAAAAGCAAACTTTCCTCCAACCGAAAGCCAATCGCGTTCCCGAACCGACGAATTTAACCAACGTCGTCGCTACGCTCAAAGGCACGACCAATCCCGAAAGAGTTTATGTCGTTAGCGGGCATTACGATTCGATGTGTAACTCGCCGATGGACGGGAAATGCGACGCACCGGGCGCAAACGATGACGCTTCGGGAACTGCCGCCGTGATTGAAATGGCACGAGTGATGAGCAAAAGGAAATTTGACGCGACGATAATTTTTATGACCGTTGCCGGTGAAGAACAAGGACTGCTCGGCGCGACTTATTTCGCAGAACAGGCAAAGCAAAAACAAATGAACGTCGAAGCGATGTTCACCAACGACATCATCGGCGGCGTAACGACTTTCAAAAATTCGCCTGACCGAAATTCGGTGCGCGTTTTTTCGGAAGGCGTTCCGTCAAACGAAACCGAACAAGAAGGGGCAACGCGCCGCAGCGTCGGCGGCGAGAACGATTCGGCTTCGCGTCAATTGGCGAGATTTATCAAGGAAACGGCGGAAATTTACTCGCCAAGGTTTCGCGTGATGATGATTTATCGGCGCGACCGTTACGGACGCGGCGGCGACCATATTCCGTTTGTCGAGCGCGGCTTTACGGCGGTTCGTTTTACCGAACGAGACGAAGATTACGACCACCAGCATCAAAACGTCCGCACGGAAAACAACAAATTTTACGGCGATACGATTGAATTTGTTGATTTCGATTACGTAGCGAACGTAACAAAAATTAACGCCGCATCTTTGGCAAAACTTGCGCTTGCGCCAACTCGACCGAAAAATGTGGTCTTGGCGAATCGTCTGGGAAATGATACGGAACTTAAATGGGAAATGGGAGCGGAAACGGATTTAGCGGGCTATGAAATCGTTTGGCGCGAAACGACTTCGCCGGTTTGGACGAACTCGATTTATATCAACAAGGTTACAGACTATCTAATCAAAAATATGTCAAAAGATAATTACTTCTTTGGAATTCGAGCGGTTGATAAAGACGGAAACAAAAGCCCCGTGAGCTTTCCAAAGCCGGTCAGAAATTAATACCGAAAAATCTTAAACGGCAACCGTGCCGCCGCAACTCGAACCCGCGCCCGCCGTGCATCCGAAACAATGCGGGGCGGTTTTTATTTTACGATTCGCCAATTTTTCGGGCGTGAAATCAAAAATTGTTTGCGGAGATTCATCGGAAACCTTAATTTCAAGCATTTGATTAAAATCGCAATCATAGAGATTTCCAAGCCAATCCACGCTCAAAGTATTTCGGCACATCAAGCCCGCGACGGTTGACGGATTAAACGCATTAGTGAGTTTTTGCATATAGCTTTCTTCGTTGCGCGAACTCCGCAGCCAATCGAGATAACGCGCAATCGGCATATTCGTAATTGTGTAAAGATTATTAAACACAACGTCGTAGCGCATTTTCAATTCACGTTTGAAATCGGTTTCGATTGATTCTTGAACGGGCGGCAAAAATGCGCCAACCGGATTATAGACGAGGTTTAAAATTAACTTTTCATCGGTGCCGTAGCCGACCGCGTTCAACTTTTTTAATGCTTCGACGGATTTATCGAAAACGCCCGCGCCGCGTTGCGCGTCAGTTTGCTGTTGCAGAAAATAAGGTAAACTCGACACAACTTCGACTTCTTTTTCACGGAAAAATTCCGGCAAATCATTTTGTCCTTCTTCAAACATCACAGTCAAATTATGACGAATGATAATTTTCCCCACTGTTTTCTCGGCTTCCGTGACAAAATATCGAAAATCGGGAATCAGTTCGGGTGCGCCGCCGGTAATATCGAGCGTCGGAATTTTATACGTTCGCAAAACATCCAAACACGCTTCGATAACTTGGCGCGACATAATTTCCGTGCGCGTCGGGCTTGCGTCAACGTGGCAGTGCTTGCACGCTTGATTGCAGAGTTTGCCGACGTTGACTTGCAGAATTTCGACACCGGTCGAACGCAAATCCAAATTGTGCGCCTTGAGTTTTTCGCCAAAACTGACGGGCGAATCTGGCAACGCCGATTTTCCGTTCCGCCTGATTTGAATTGTTGCAGTTTGCATCTTATTAGTAGTCAGTAGTCGGTTGTCAGTTGTCAGTCAACAAAAATCTGACAACTGACAACCGACTACTGACTACTGACATCACATCGAAATTTTATCGTGCGCGTTGTGCGATTGGATACCGTGGATCAACGATGCGCCGCCGCGAATTGCTGATGCGAGGTGAATCGCTTCGGTCATCTGCTCGGTATTCGAGCCGTTTTCCAAACTCGACTGCGTGAAAGCGTCAATGCAATATGGACATTGCACTGTAATGGCGACGGCTAAACCAATCAAAGCCTTTTCGCGTTTCGATAACGCGCCGTCTTCTTGGCAGGCTTGATACCAAGCCATAAACTTTTCAAATAAATCGGGACGCGATTTACCGATTTCACCGAAACGCGCCAAGTCTTCTTCGTTATAGTAATGCATAATATCCGTCTTAAAATTTCAAAATATGAAAAAAGTAATTATCATTATGGCAAAAGTTCCGATTGCAGGAACGGTTAAAACTCGCCTTCAGCCGTTTCTTTCTGCCGAACAATCAGCGACGCTCGCCGAATGTTTTCTGCGCGATGCGGTCAGTAAGGCAAAATCTTTATCAAACGAGTTGATAATAGCATATACGCCGGTTGAAAAACGTGACGTTTTGCTGACAACTTTGCCGAATGAACAAATTTTCATCGAGCAAAAAGGCGCGAATCTCGGCGGTAAAATGTTTCACGCTTTTAAGTTCGCGTTCTCACAAAATTCGGATACAGTTGTGATGATTGGCACGGACAGCCCAACTTTTCCGGCGCAATTTATCACCCAAGCCTTTGAAATGTTATCGGAGACAGACGCGGTTTTGGGGAAAACGGCGGACGGCGGTTTTTATTTGATTGGGTTGCGAAAATTAAAAAAGGAAATTTTTGAAACAATCGAATGGAGTTCGCCGAAGACGTTTGAGCAGACGGCGCGGAACATTGAAAATCTCAATTTAAAACTTTCGTTTTTGCCGAATTGGTATGATGTTGACACGCCTGATGATTTGAAAAGGTTAATAAAAGATTTGTCGAAAAATCCAAGCATTGCGCCGAAGACATTTGAGTTTTTAGAGAGTTTGTAGGGACACGCCGGCGTGTCATTTATAATGATTTATAAATCGCTTCCGTTTCGTTAATCATTTTTCCCAAGCCAAAATTTTCTCGCGCTTTTGTTTGGGCATTTTTCCCAAAACTTTCGCGCATTTTTTCGTCTTCCAAAAAACCGGCAACTACGCCTGCAATTTCAATCGCATTTCCGACGAAAACGAGTTTTCCCGTTTTTTCGTCGAGCAATTCTTTTGCGCCGTCAGTTGCGGTAGAAACGATTGCACAACCGCTTGCCATCGCTTCCAAGACGGCTAAACCGAAACTTTCCGTGTGCGAAGCCGACACGAAAACAGTTAACGCCGCAAGCAGAGGCGCGGTTTCATCAACCCAGTCGAGCCACAAAATGCGTTCATCAAGACGGAAAATTTTGACTAACCGTTTGAGTTCGCGCCGATAATTTTTTTTGTAAGAGTTATCTCTGCCGACAATCACGAAACGCGCGTTCGTGTATTTTTGCGCGATTATGTTTGCCGCGAGAATAAAATCCCGCTGACCTTTGAGCAGCTTTAATTCGCCGATTGTGCCGATTAAAAAAGCGTCGAACGGAATGTCGTGTTCAAATCGAAACGTTTGGCGAAGCGTTTCACGATTGACATTTGCCCAGGTTTCAACGTCAATGCCGTTTGAGATTAAAGCAATTTTTTCTTTTGGAAAAATCTTCTGTAAATTCATCTCGACGGCTTTCGATACGGCGATTGCTTTGGAAAGATTACGCAAGGCAAATCGGTGAAACGGCTTTAGCGGAAAAAGTACGTGGCGCGTCAAAACGAATTCGGCATTTTTCGCAATCCGGCATGCAAGGCTCGCCGGAATATAATCTCGCGCCGCATGCGCGTGGACAATTTCGATGCCTTTTTCGCGGATGAATTCAGCAATTTTCTGTGCGCTTAAAACTCCAAACGAATTTCTTAAGGAGACGTGCAAAATCTTTTCCGGCGGCAAAAAATCTAACTTTTCCTGCCATTCATTCGTCGGTCGAAGCGCGGCGAAAATCTCGTGTCCGCGCATTTTCAAACCGCGACACAAATCAACGAAATGTTTTTCGCCGCCGCCGAAAGTTTTAGCCGATGAAATTTGCAGAATTCGCACAGGCTAAATGGTAATCGGTAATCGGAAAATCGTAAATGCCCGAAAATAAAAAAGGCGCGTTTCCCGAAAGAAACACGCCATAGAGGTTTTTCCGTTTTGAGGAAAAACTAAAATTGGAATCGCGCCGCAAACTGAATTTGCCGTTCACGATATAAAGTGCTGTCCGCACCGGTAACTTGACCAAAACTAGGGTTGAAGTTCAATGGAATGGCTTGTCCCGCAGGAGCAGTTCCGCGTATATAAAGCGTCGTATTGACGTTGAAAACATTCGTGCGGTTTGTAACATTAAATGCTTCGGCAAGCAGCTCCAGATTGTAGCGTTCGGTAAATCTGAATCGTTTGGAAAGTCGAATATCCAAATTCTGGACATTCGGTAACCGGAAAGAATTGCGTTCGATAATCGGCAGACGATTGTCGCCGAAAGTTAAATTTAAACTTTGACCGGAAACTCCGCCATCATACGGACGACCGGAATAGAAGACATAAATCGGTGCGATTGACCAACCGTTCAACAAATAGTTGTAAATTGAATTTGCGTCGCCTTTATAAATCGTCGGCGCATAAACCGCGCTGATGACAACTTTATGACGCACATCAAAGTTACTTGTGCCGGAATCGAAACTACGGTCGGAAACATCAAGCGGCGAATTGGTTGCCGGAAATGCCGCCGAAGTTTGTCCGGTGTCGGTCGCTTTTGCCAAAGTATAGCTGGCTTGGAATTGCAAACCGGCGGTAAAACGGCGATTCGCTTGCAAAACCAAAGCGTTATAATTGGATCTGACCGAACTTTGAATTTCAGTAACCGCTTGTGAGCCGAAGCTCGTGCGTGCAAAGAGCGGCACATTGAACGCCTGACCACCGTTCGGACCGCCGACAATCGTAAAAGTTGTTTCCGCGCCTGTTCTGACCAAGTTTTGGTCAACAAAAGTTGGTAGACTGCGTCCCAAACTTCCGATATATGATGCAGATACGACGGTATTTTGGGCAATTTGATGTTCTAAAATCAAGTCGTATTGATTGATGAGTGGAGCTTGAAAATTCGGATTAAAATACTGGATCCCACCGCCCGCAACGGCTGTTGTGGTTGACGGCAGAACATTCGGAAAAATCGGCGCACAAGGTATCGTCGCTGTGCTGACAAGCGGAGAACAGTTTGTTGTTACCGTCGGCGCAACACTTAATTGGGCTTGTCCGTTCGGATTTCCCGTGTTGACCAGCGCATTGTAAATCGTCGCGTTGATGATACGCCCGTAATAAATGCCGTAACCGCCGCGCAGAGATGTTTTGCCGTTACCGAAGAGGTCATATGCAAAACCGGCGCGCGGACCGAAATTGTTTTTGTCGCTTGGCAATTGCGAAGTCGCTTCTGCCGCCGTTAAACCGGAATTCGGAATAACATCCGTCCTGGTATTTGCAAAAACCGTTTCCGGCATTTTTTGATATTCGTAACGCATACCGAGATTAAAGGTTAAACGCGGCGTTACGCGAAAATCGTCCTGGAAGAAGAAATTTAAATCGTAAGTGTTAAATTTAATGCCCGGCAGACCAAATCCTTGTTGAAAATTGCTGGTATAACAGCGTCCGGCGGTGCGTGTTCCGGTCGCGCACTGCGTCGTTGCCGCAAGCGGCGTTCGGAAATTCGTATAGTCAATGATGAAATCATTAATGTTGTTATAGGAATAAGCACCGGCTTCAAAACGGAGGTTTTGGATGTCGTCAGTTACGCGATTAATATCGCCGCCAAATTTGAAAGTGTGTCTGCCTCTCGAATAAGTTACGGTATCGGCAAACTGAATGCGGCGTTCATCCGGGTATGAAGGACGTTCCAAAAAGGTCGGCGTGCCGAATGCCAAACCGTTGGTGATAAATACGTTTGGTGCGCGAGTGCCTTGACCGGTGATAGCCGTCGTCGGTTCGCCCGGCAAAGGGGACTGGCTGATTTGAAACTCGAAATCACGCCCGTATTGAAACCGCGCTTCGTTCAGCGTATTCGCCGAAACGGTTGATTGCAGACGTAAATTCAATGAATCAACTCTAACAAAATCGTCGCCGAAACTTTGTCGTCCGAGAGTGTTAGTCGCCTGGGTTTGAACTCCTGCCGGAGATTCCCAACGCAAACGATTGTAAGTTGCGCTAAACAAATTGTTGCCGTTGATTTGCCAATCAATTTTCGGTAAATATATTGTTTGGTCGCCTCTGCGGGGTGTTTCGCCGGTCAGAGAGTTCAAAAATCCGAGTGTGTTGTCAATTTGCGTATTGGTCAAACCACGCGCTGTTAGCAGGGTGCGGTTCGGAGTATTTAAGAAATTTGGAGTTATAAATCTTGCCAGTCCCGGAAAATTACGTTTTTGCTGGTCGTAGCTGAAAAAGAAAAATAAACGGTCTTTAAGAATCGGACCGCCGACTGCGCCGCCGAACTGCTGGCGAACGTCTATGGGTTTTATACCGACGATTGTTGATACGCCATTGACCAAAATAGTGCGGGTGGCAAGCGGATTACGCGCACCATTACGGTTGTTGCGGTTGTAATAAAAAAGTTCGCCGTGAAATTCGTTTGTTCCGCTTTTGGTCACGGTGTTGATAACGCCGCCCGCCGAACGTCCGTATTCGGCTGAATAGTTTGATGTATTAACCTGAAATTCACGAACCGACGCTTGACTGATAACGTAATTGATACGGGTGCGTCCGCGCTCTTCCGAGAAAAATGCTTGATTATTGTCGCCGCCGTCAACCGTGCTGTTGTTCAAAAGACCGGAAATACCGCGAAACGAAATTAAACCGAAAGTTCCGTCGGGAACGGTTGCCGGTGTCAAAATAACGAAATTGGAAGCGCGTCGTCCGTTAATCGGCAATTCGTTAATAGATGTTTGGTTGATGTTCGTCGCAAAGTCATTCGAGTTGGTGTTAATAACTGGAGCTTCCGCCGTTACTTCAACCGTCGCGCTTGTTCCAGCAACGGTCAATGTCGCGTCAACGGTTGTAACTTGACCGACTTCAACTACGACTCTTTGCGCGGTGAAATCCCCAAAACCGGATTGATTAACTGCTACGTTATAAGTGCCGGGCTGCAGATTGTTAATAATGAATGTGCCATTCGCGTCGGTCGTAACCGTTTCAGTGCTGTTAGTTCCGACGTTAGTTGTTGTAACAGTCGCATTTGGAACGATAGCTCTTTGCGGGTCGGTAACCGTTCCGCGAATACCGCCGGTAACTGTTGATTGAGCAAAAACTTGCCCAATGCTCAGGAGCAGACAGAAAACTGCCATTGCTAAAAATTTTATTGAAATTTTCTTAGTCATCTGATTTTTCGACCTCTTTTTAGTTTTATAAATTTTTGAAACAAAATTATTTTATAAGATAGGCGCTGGTTATTCTGAATTTTGAATTTTTATCTCACTTTTTGGATTTTAAAATATGAAAAATCTATTTTATACACCTACTATTTGAAACCCAAAATACCAGCCTAGATATATAAAGTGTTTAATTTTCACACCTTCAATTACTCATAACCGATAACTATGAAAAAATTGCTATTATTTTTGTGGGAAATACAAAAATTTAATTCGTATTTACGCAAATTAAGTTCCGTTCATTTTTAAATTCTATTTTACCATACAAATTTCAAGTATTATTTTACGCTCAAATTAATTTTTTGTTAAATGTCTATTATTCTCACTTCTTTTATCCTCTGAATTCTAGGAATATTTTGACAAGACTTTTGATTAATTATATTAACAAGCAGTTTGTCTTGATAGAAATTTCACAAAGTGGGTAAGGCTAGTTTGCAAACTTCGGCGATTCAGATTATCTTATGGCAACTTTTCAAGTGTTTTTAGCATTCTAACAAAGACAAAAACCAGTATGGTAGTTAAAAATAAGTAAGCGGTTTGTGCGATTTATCAAGCTTAATCAAATTTAACCATATTTTTGAAAGATTTTTTCTGACCTTGTGTGGTGGCTTCAATCTGAAAGCAAGCAAATTTAATATTGAGCGAATTGAGCGGTTTATTGATACTTGACTTTTTTGTAATAATAAATTAAATTAGTCCCGCAATGAAAAATAGTCTGAATTGTTCAGACATATATGGAAAAGTTATCAAACGAATAAGGGGATTTTATATTATGTCGCGTTTAGCATATTCAACAATGGAAAATAAAACGCCGGTGCATCATCGGATTATGGCAAATCTGACGGTGCAGGCAAGTTGGATTGACCGAGAAAGTGGAGATACGATTTCGGTTAATGGAATGACGGAAAATCTCGGTGAAAACACTGCGTTGGTTAATTTAGAAATTCTGCCGCCGGTTGGAAGCGAGGTAAAATTGCGAATTTTCGATGAAGAAAAAACTATTATCGAAGTTCCAACGCAGGTTATACGCGTCGAGCGCGATCCGAGCAAGCCGTTAGCCGCGCTTTCCATTTCGGAAAACCTGAAAAAATGGAAGCACAGTGCTTTAACTGCCGCGCAAGATTGGGTAACCAGGAATTGGCAATTAAATTATGAAGAAGAATGGGTTAATTAAAATTTTGACCGATTTATTTTAATCGTTAAGCGGAGAATTTTATCAAAGATTCTCCGCTTTTACTTTGCCTTGAAATTTTCAGTAAAGCCAACGCAAAAATTTTTTCATGCATCTTTAGAAGCAATGAAAAAGATAGTTTCCGTAATTTTAATTTTATTCTCGGCGAGTTTTGTATTTGCGCAAACAGCGCAACAAAAGCCTTTGACGCAAGCCGAATACGTCAAAATGCTCTACGATGTGCAAAAGAATCCGGGTAAAAAAGACGAACTCATCGAAGCGATTCGAAGGCGCGGCATCGCTTTTGAATTAACCGACGGCTTACGAAGTTTAACCACTTCAAAAAGCCGGAGCGATGCCGATTTGCGACGCACATTGGAAGAAGCGGCGCGGCGCAAAGAAAATCCCACTGGAGCGAAACTTCCGTCGGAAAAAGAAGCACTGGAAATTTTATCTAAAACGCGCGAAGCGACTTTAACGGCGGTTGAAGAAATGCCTGATTTCGTCGTCAAGCAACAAATCGCGCGTTCAGCCGCTTTTGCGGGAACAAATAATTTCCGTAATCTCGACCGATTAGTAGTCGCCGTCAGTTACCGCGCAAGCGGTCAGGAAGACTATAAAATTCTGTCGCGCAACGGAATTTTGGAAACGAGTCCGAAGTCAAAACAGTCTTACGAGGAAGTCGGCGGAACGAGTTCGACCGGCGAATTCGTCACGGTTTTGGCGAAAATTTTTAAGCCTGACAGCGATACGAAATTTGAACTCGTTGATTCGGACGTTATCCGCACGCGTCGCGCTCTGGTTTTCGATTACGCGGTTGAGCGCGACAAGGCAAAACAGATAATCATCGCTTCCGGTGCTTTTGACGATACGGCAATCACGGGAATGAAAGGCAGAGTTTGGATTGACCGAGAGAATTTTCGCGTTCTGCGCGTCGAAAGCACGGCGACCGAAATTCCAGACGGTTTTCGGGTTCGCGCCGCTAGCCGTACGATTGACTATGATTGGGTAACAATCGCCGATGAAAAGTACCTGCTGCCGACACTTTCGGATGTGCGCCTGACATCCAGAGAAAACCGCCAAATGTTTGAAACGCGCAACGTAATTCGCTTTAAGGAATATCAAAAATTCGGCTCTGAAGTTAAGATTTTGGATGACGACGAGGAAGTGCCGCAAGAAAAGCCGAATCAAAAGGATTAAGAATCTATTTGGTCGTGTTAAAATCGTGAAAGTATGGGACAGCTAATTATTGAAATTCCGTTTGACGTAACCCGCCGCTATCAAATCAAAAATACTAAACTTGCCGCCGATATGTTGGCAAAATTGGATATGTTGTCTTTAGGCGAAAATCCGCCGCGCCAACAAATAGAAGACTTGGAAGATTTAATTGCCGCCGAAGAATCTTACGCGGAAGAAGGGCGAATTAGCTGGAAAAATTTGAAAGCCGAGCTTGGTTTATGAAATACCAAGTAGATTTCAAACCGTCGGCAGCACGGGAACTCAGAAAACTATCGAAAGATATTGCAAAAAGAATTTCAGAAAAAATAGATTCTCTAGGTTCTGTTGACATAAGAAAAATTTTCTTAAAAGTCCCGTGAGGGACGTGATATTTATAGCTCGAATCGTGAAAACAGTAGTTCCGTAGGAACGACATATTTATGCCGTTCCTACGGAACTCAAAAGATTTTTCTCGCATATTCTATAAATATTTCGCTCCTCACGGAGCTAAAAATCGTTATGTCAACAGAACCTAGCCGATAATCCTTTTCCGCACGGCTACACTGAAATGAAAGGCTCCAGAGATTTTTACCGCATTAAGGCTGGTGATTACCGAATCATTTACACGGTCGAACACGGTGAACTTTTGATTTTAGTCGTTACTATCGGGCATCGCCGCGAAATCTATCGTTAAAATTTATAGAGCAAAATAAGCAATCAGCGCGGGAACAATCAGCCATAGCAGACCTTTGATGAAGAAAAACAGAAATCCCGCCACGCCGAAGCGTTTAATCCATTTATAGAAAAAGCTCGTTTGCTTTTGTTCCTCGTTTTCCTGCATTTCTATTTAAAAAATAACTTTTTTGCTTGCAGTTTTCAAATTGTCGGATTATAAGTTTGTTCAGCTATGAAAAATCGTTTCTTGACAATTTCGCTCTGGGTTGTTTGGATAACTCTAGCGCCTTTCTCAGGTTTTGCCCAAGACGCACCGCCGAAGGAAGAAAAGAAACGCGAGGCTAATTTGGTCGAACTAAACGAACTCGATAAAACCATAAAGCTCGATATTCGATACGCCCGCGCCGACAATTTTGTCGGCAGAGCGGTTTATACGGAAGCGCGTGCCTTTATGCAGCGTCCAGCTGCCGAAGCCGTCGTTCGCGTTCACAAAAAACTCAAAAAAAAAGGTTTCGGCTTGGTGATTTTCGACGGCTACCGTCCGTGGTCGGTAACGAAAATTTTTTGGGATGTAACGCCGGAAGACAAACGAAAATTTGTCGCTAATCCGAAAACCGGCTCGCGCCACAATCGCGGCTGTGCAGTTGATTTAAGTTTGTTCGATATAAAGACGGGCAAATTGGTTGAGATGCCGACTGATTTTGACGATTTTACCGATCAAGCAAGCCCGACTTACGACGGCGCGACTAAAATCCAAAAGAGAAATCGTGAACTGCTCCGCAAGATGATGGAAACTGAAGGTTTCACCGTCAACCGAAACGAATGGTGGCATTTCGATTATAAAGATTGGGAAAACTATGCGATTTACGACATCGCTTTTTCCGAGGTAAAAGCGGAAAAGTAAAAATGCAAAAACAAGTTTTGAACTTATTAATTTTTGCTCAGTTCAATTGTTATGAGAATCCAGCTTGCCAACTCTCTCAATGGAAAAATCTATCTGCCGGGTGATAAATCAATCTCACACCGCGCCGCTATTCTCGCTTCGATGGCGACGGGCGAAACGCGCATCGAAAACTTTGCGACGAGCGCGGATTGCGCTTCGACTTTGGACTGTTTGCGAAAACTCGGCGTTGAAATCAAAAAGGAAAACTCGATGGTTTTGATTAAAGGTGTCAGTAAAAACGGGTTTTCTGCCGCGAAAACAGAACTCGATTGCGGCAATAGCGGAACGACAATGCGACTTTTAGCGGGCGTTTTGGCGGGGCAAAATTTCGATTCGATTTTAATCGGCGACGAAAGTCTACAAAAGCGTCCAATGCGAAGAATTATTGAGCCTTTGACGCAAATGGGCGCACAAATTGAATCGGAAAATTTTTGTGCGCCGCTTAAAATTCACGGTAAAAGTCCGCTTCAAACAATTTCTTACCGTCTTCCCGTCGCTAGCGCACAAGTCAAATCATCTATTCTACTTGCAGGTTTGAATGCAGTCGGCAAATCCAAAATCCAAAATCCAAAATCTAAAATCCAAAAACCGACTTCGAGAAATCATACGGAATTAATGCTGCGATATTTAGAGGCGGAAATCGAAGAAAGTTTTGTCGAAGTCGAAGGCGGTTTTGTGCAGGAAATTTCCGTCGATGGAAATTCAAAACTCGTCGCCAAAAATCTGAACATTCCTTCGGACATTTCGTCGGCGGCGTTTTTCATCGTGGCGGCAAGTTGTTTGAAAAACTCGGAAATAGTTTTGAAAAACATCGGATTAAATCCGACGCGCACGGCGATTCTCGATGTTCTGCAATTGTTCGGCGCGGACATCGAAGTTTTGAATCAAAAAGAAATTTGTAATGAAACGGTCGGTGATATACAGGTTTGCGGGCGCGGGAATTTTGCCTCGAAAGCGTCTTCAAATATAATAAGCGGCGATGTGATTGCTAATTTGATTGACGAAATTCCGATTCTGGCAGTGTTCGGAACGCAAATTGAAAATGGCTTGGAGATTCGCGGCGCGGAAGAATTGCGCGTCAAAGAATCGGACAGAATCGCGGCGACGGTCGAAAATCTGCGCCGAATGAATGCGACGGTCGAAGAATTTCCTGACGGTTTTCGCGTCGAAAAATCTGACTTAAAAGGCGCGACGGTTGATTCTTTCGCCGACCATCGCATTGCAATGGCTTTCGCGGTTGCCGCGCTTTTTGCAAATGGAGAAACGGAAATAATCGGTTCGGAATGTGCGGGAGTTTCGTTTCCCGAATTTTTTGAAACTCTTTTGAACGTAAAGAATTAATTTACTCGCGCAGATAAAGAAAATTTACAGGATGGGCAGGATTTGCAGGATAATTATTCCATAATCAAAATATCCTGTTTATCCTGTCCAGCCTGTTTGAGTTTTGTTATAAAAATCTAATGAGTAGTGAAACGAGAATAGTTCTCACGGGCTTTATGGGTGTCGGCAAATCAACGGTCGCCCGCTTTCTCGCGTCCTTGCTTAAATGCGACAGGATTGACCTCGACGCTTTCATTGAACAAAACGAGAGAAAAACAATCGCCGAAATTATCGAAACCGAAGGTGAAATTAGATTTCGGCAAATCGAAACTGAAAATCTGCGCCGAGTTTTAACGGGCGGCAAAGCGCGAATTCTCGCGCTCGGCGGCGGCGCGTGGACGACCGAAGAAAATCGCCGATTGATAAAAGAGCAAAACCTGACAACCGTCTGGCTCGAGTCGTCATTTGAGCATTGCTGGCGCAACATCAGATTATCGAAACGCGAGCGTCCGCTTGCAAGAAATAAACCGCACGCCCGCCAGCTTTTTGATGAAAGAGTAAAATTTTACTGCCTTGCCGATTGGCATTTTATTATCAAGCCTGATTTGACTTCTTTTGAGATTGCAAAAAAAATTGCCGAAGAAGTATTCTCGATGAAATTTGACTGAAATTTTTTGGAAAATAGCGTAGAGTTACATTGACAAGCCGAATTATTCCGAGTAATTTTTTCAATGTTCATTTGAAAAAATGAAAGACGAAAGCCGCAGAGGTCAAAAGAGATTTTTGCGGTTTAGGTTTGTGAACGAAATTGAATGTTTAAAAAGAATTTTTCAGGAGAAAAAAGATGAAAATTAAAGTTTTAGCAGTTCTCGGTTTGGCGACCTTTATCGGTTTAGCCGGTTGCCGAAGCACAGCCAACACCAATACGACGGTCGTTACTAATACCAACACGATGAATACCAATATGACGATGGCAACGCCGATGATGGCGACGGCTGACCCGGCAACCAAAGCAACGGTTGAAGCGGCACTTAAAAAAGCCGGCTTTAACGAAGTGACGGTTGACGCAACTACTGCCGGAGTTACTTTGCGCGGAAGTATCGCCAAGGATAAATTATCCGAAGCTATCAGAGTAGCTCAAGAAGCCGGGAAAAAGACGGTTAAAAATGAAATGAGTGTAAAATAATTTTTTAAAAAAGGAGAAAGAGAATTATGTTGATGGAAAAATACCAATCATTAATTGATTTGGCAAATCAGTTAGGCGTATCAGGGCTTGACGTGCGCGAAGACGACGGCGTTTTGAAGGTTGACGGCGTTGCCGGCAGCGCCGAAGCCAAACAACAATTGTGGGACGAATACGGACGACTCGATCCGAACTTTCGTTCGGGCGACGTAGTAATGAACATTTCCGCGCCGGAAGGCGGTTCGTCATCGTCGTCAGGAAGCGGTTCGACTTACACGGTTCAATCAGGTGACAGTTTGAGCAAAATCGGTTCGCAATACGGCGTGAGCTGGCAGAAAATTTTTGAAGCCAACCGCGACAAACTCGACGACCCCGATAAAATTCAACCAGGACAGGAACTAACTATTCCGCAAGGATAAAAGTTTTTCAACTAGATTTAATTTAAGGCACTTTGGTTTGTTCGATTCGACGGGTAAATCAGAGTGCCTTTTCTTTAAGGAGAAATTGTGCATTACGCTCTCAAGATTTTTATTTTCGCTTTATTCTTGGCTTCACTTATCAACGCCCAAGATTTATCACGCGAGCAAAAATTGTAGAAAATTGATGAATTGAATAATTAGATAAAGACTCTGCCCGCAACATCTACGTTGCGAATCGCGGTTATCTCGATAATGGGTGAGAAAGAATGATAGCGGTAGGAATTACGGACACAACGCTCTAAGGCGGACTTAAAATTATCCGATAACTAAATGCTTTCATTAACCGAAACTTTATTCGACAAAACTTTCTCAATCGCATCGGTAACATTTACAACGGAAACTCGTCTGATACATTCAGGCTCGCCGAACTCTTTGCAAAAATAACCTGTGCACGGCTGACACGGCAGCGGCTCGAAAACAATTTCGTGGCGGGCATTTGTCCAAGGTCGCCAATGGTTGATGTTTGATGAGCCGAAAATGACAATGCTCGGCGTTTCGACCGCCGCCGCGATGTGCGCGATGCCCGAATCATTGCCGACGAAGATTTTCGCCCTTGACGCCAACGCCGTTATTTCGGGCAGAGTCAAATTGTCGAAAATCCGAATCGGCACGCGCGAAGTTTGCTGGAGAGTTTCAAGAACTCGGCGTTCGCTGCGCGTGGCAACGGCAATCGTCGGCAAGCCTTTATCAAACAAAAATTCCGCAACACGCGCAAAGTTTTCCGTTGACCATTGCTTTGTATCGAACGCGGCTGTCGGGTGAATCAACGCGAATTTGGATTTTGGATTTTGGATTTTGGATTGGTCGAAATTAATTTCTAATAAAAAATCCTCTGCGCCTTTGCGTCTTTGCGCCTTTACAGCGTTAAATTTTTCTTCCAACGATTTCAACGCCTGTTCGGTAACGACCAATCGGCTTTTCGGTTTATCGGCGACGGGAATGCCGACAAAACCAAGCAGCGCGAGTTGTTGTTCGGCGGAATGGGCGTGTTCGGTTTGCCAAAATTCCAGCGGCGACGGTGCGAGATGCGTATAGAGAAAATTGTATTGGTAACTCGTTAAACCGACGCGACATTTTGCGCCGCTGGCACGAACAAAAAACGTCGCCGTCGTTCCGCCGTGCAGATTGAAAGCAACATCGTAGCGGTTGCGGCGGATTTGCCAAGCCGTTTTAAGACGCGATTTTTTATCATTGCGCGAAACGGTCAGAACATTATCAACCGCATCGAAGCCATCTAAAACGGGCGCAACCCAATCTTCCAACAAAATATCAATCTGCGCGTCGGGCAAAAATCTACTTAAAGCGATGAGCGAAGGCGTTGATAAAACCGTGTCGCCGATTGAGCGCAAACGCACAACCAAAACGCGCTTTACATTTTGCCATTCGATTTGTTTATTCAATCTTAAAATCAGGTCTGTAAGAACCCCAAATGCTCAACCAAGGCGGCGCAAAAGCGACAAAATGATCCCAAGTTCCCGGCTCGGCGTTTTCGTTCGGATACATATCGCAGTTGTCGGAAACGTGAAAAATAACAAAACCGTTTTCAAACAAGCCATTTAGCACAGTGCTTAAAGCGTGTCTGTATTCAATCGGATTTAGAACCGGTTTGTATTCTTCTCGACTATAAACCCAATCTTGGTCGTCGTAGCTAATTTTAGCTCCGTTTACATACGGCTCTTTTAGAATGTAACCTTCCCCGTTCCAATCTTTTTGCTCCATACCCATTATAAACGGATTGGTGAAATTAACATGATAAATTCCGCCGTTTCGCAAAACTCTCGCCACTTGTCGAAAAACCAAAACCGCATCAGGCACGAAATTTATTGAATAAGCATGATTCACAATGTCAAAACTCGCCTCTCCAAAATGCGAAAGGTCGCGCATATCGCCTTGCACGATTTTGATGTCAACATTGTAATGCTCGGCGGCTTCGGCATCGCGTTTTAACTGTTCTTCGGAAAGGTCAAAAACAGTTACATTTGCGCCAAGTAAAGCAAAAGCCGCAGACTGCTGACCACCGCCGCCAGCCAGACAAAGCACATCTTTTTCTGCGACCTCACCAAGTTTGCCGTCAAAATCAATTGCTTGCCGTGCTGAATCAACAGTGAGATTCAAATTCGGACGAGTGAATAAAGCGTCAGCCTCAACTAACGCTTTCCACCTAGCTAGATTGTATTTGGCGATTTCGTCCATTTCTATTTTTCAACCGTCGCTTCCTCGACTAGCATCACGGGAATTTCGTCGCGTATTGGATAAACAAGGGCGCATTCGGGATTGACGCATTTCAAACCACTCGCGTCGGGTTTTATTTCAACTTTCGATTTGCATTTCGGACAACGCAGGATTTCTAAAAGTTCGGGACTGATTGCCATAAATTATTACTCCACAAATTTTACTAAACTGAAAATGATTTTAACGCAAGGCGGCAAAGGCGCAAAGATGGAAAGGCAAAAGGCAAAAGTAAAAAGGCAAAAAATAAAAATTAAAAAAGCGTCTTACTCGAATTTCAAAATGAGTTAAGACGCTCTTTATTTTTACCTTTTACCTTTTACCTTTTGCCTTAAACGGCTTCCGTTTGCGTGCCGCATTCGGGACAGAATTTTGCGCCGGGAGCGAGTTCGGCTTGGCAGTTCGAACATTTCGCTTTTTCCTGAGTCGAACCGCATTCCGAACAGAACCTTGCGCCTTCGCGGAGTTCCGCGCCGCATTTCACGCACGGCACTTTACCGACTTCCATCTTCGCGCCGCAATCGCCGCAGAATTTTGTGCCAGCCGCGTTCGGTTTGCCGCAACTCGGACACGCAACCGTTTGTCCCGAAGATTGCCCGCCGCCTTGTCCGCCTTGCGGCTGATTCACGCCGCTAAAGGCATTTGCCATTTGTCCGCCGACGGCGAAGCCAGCACCTAAACCTGCGCCTAAACCTGCACCGCCGCCTTCATTTTGAGCCGCGTCGCGCAGAGCGTCAGCCGCTTGAAACTGCATATAACGATTCGCGTCGCCGAGTGCGCCCATCGAAGAGCGTCTGTCCATTGCTTCTTCGACTTCGGGCGGCAGAGAAATGTTTTCGACGTAGAATTTCGTTACCTCTAAACCGTAACCGCGAAAATCTTCGTTGATTTTCGCGCGAATCGCTTCGCCCAATTCTTTATATTGCGCCGCCAAATCGAGCGCGGGAATTTTCATCTCGCCGAGCGCGTCGGAAAATTCGGTAACGATGGCGCGTTTGAGTTGTTCGTCAATATCTTCGGTTTGGAAATGCGCGTTCGTGCCGGCGACTTCCTTGATAAACTCGCGCGGGTCGGCAACGCGCAGAGAATATGCGCCGAACGCGCGAAGGCGCACAATTCCGAAATCCTCGTCGCGCAGCATAATCGGATTTGCCGTTCCCCACTTCATATCGGTAAATTGTTTGACGTTGACGAAATAAACTTCCGATTTGAACGGCGAGTTAAAACCGTATTTCCACGCGCCGAGTTTCGATAAAATCGGCGTATTGCCGCCGTCAATCGTGTAACGTCCGGGCGTGAAAACGTCCGCCACTTGACCTTCAAAAACAAAAACTGCAACTTGCGATTCGCGCACAATCAATTGCGCTTCGTTTTTGATTTCCTGTCCCGCGACGGGAAAACGATAGAGTATCGTGTTGCCCGAATCGTCGAGCCATTCGATAACTTCGATAAACTGATTTAATGCCGCTTCTTTAACTTTGTCGAAAATACCCATTTTTTATTCTCTCCTTTCGCAGATTCTAACGAAAACTATCGCACAAAGTTTCATTCGAGTCTAGAGAGTTTGGAGAGTTTTGAGAGTCTTGAGAGTCTTGAGTCTTAAGTTAACTCGAATTGGCGTTGACTCTCTGGACTCTCAAAACTCTCCAGACACTCAAAACTATTATCATCAACAAACCGCCCGCTGCGTCAAGCATAACATCGTAAATCGAGCCTGTCCGCGAAGTCAGGTAACTTTGATTTGTTTCGTCAATCGAAGCAATTAAGATAACCAGAAGGAACGCGAAAATAAACCAGAAACGGCGCAGATTTTTTAGATTAGAGTTTGAAAAAGCCCGGAAAGCCCAAAAAGCCAAACCGGCGTATTCAGTCAAATGCGCGAGTTTACGGATATAACCGTGATAAAGGATTAATGTTTCTTCCGATGCGCTCGGAAAAAGAAATTCTAAAAGCGGACGGATAAAGCGCGAGGTGTTCGACATCGAGGCTTGCGATGACGAGAGGAATAAAATCACGCCAATCCACAAAACAAGCGGCGCGTAACGAATAATTCGCCCGCGCCGCTTGTTTGCTAAATCAGATTGAATCATTTAACACATCGTAATTCGTAACTTGAAATTCGCTTTTTGATTACGCCGCTGCCGCGCCGGACACAACTTCAATAATTTCTTTGGTAATCGCCGCTTGACGAATGCGGTTCATGTTCAAAGTTAAAGTGTCAATCAATTCGCCCGCGTTTTTCGATGCCGAATCCATCGCCGTCATCCGTGCGCCCTGCTCGGAGGCGACCGATTCGAGCATTGCTCGGTAGATTTGCGTTTCAATTTGTTTGGGAAGTAATCGCCCGAAAATCTCGCTTGCCGGCTGCTCGTAGACATATTCGGCTTGCGCCGCGCTTTGCGTTTCGGTTTCGTCAAGCGAAGTGCGCGGAATCGGCAAAAGCTGTTCGACTTTGACTTCCTGCGACATTACTGTTTTGAATTCCGTAAAGACAAGAAAAACTTTATCAATCGTTTCGTCTTCCGTGAAAGTTTTGATAATTCCCTGCGCGATTTCCACCGCGTCCGTGTGTTCGATACGACCGGTTCCGGTCAGCCCGACATATTCTTCAACGAACTTCATCTGACGACGTTTGAAAAAATCGCGCCCTTTTCGTCCGACCGGAATCATCTCGGTTGATTTGCCCGCATTTGTTTTCAAAAAGTTTTGCGTCGCCTTCATCAAATTCGTGTTGAAACCGCCGCACAAACCTTTATCGGCGGTGACCAGAGCGACTAAATACTTTTCGTCGCCGCGGTCGGTTAAAAGCGGCGACGAAAATTCGTCGCCGACTCTCGCGCTCAGATTGCCGAGAATTTCCGACATCTTTTTCGCAAACGGACGCGCCGCCGTCACGCGGTCAGTCGCTCGTTTGAGTTTTGCCGCCGCGACCATTTTCATCGCTTTGGTAATTTGCTGTGTGTTTTTGACGGATTTAATCCGCCTTCTCATATCTAAAAGACTTGCCATAATTTTATGATTTTCGATAAGGCACAATGACCTTTGACAACATCGGAAAATGCTTTTTATTTAATGTAGCCAAAGTTGCGCTTTCCACTTCGGCGGTTGCCGCAATTACGGCATCGGCAATACCAACACCGTGACTTTTCAGAAATGTTCGACGAAACAAACCGCCTAAAATAGCCGTTTTTTCGTTCACCGGAATTATTTCAAAAGTTTTGAGAAGTTCTTCGAGTGCTTGACGTTCATTGCCTTCACGAATTCCGGTGTAAAGTTCTGCAACAGTCATTACTGAAACAATTTGTCTTTCGGTCAAACCTTCCAAATAACTTATCGCCGCCGGATGACCACGCAGGTAATCAATCAGGACATCACTATCAATCAACAAACACTCTTCCATTTAATCAAATCTGTCCCACTCTGCTCTTAATTTTTCAAAATCGGGCAAATCGCCGCGGTCTTTCCAAATACCTCTAGCACGCCGCAACCTGTTTAATCTTTCCTGCCGTTCACTTTCCGCCTCGCTGACCTCACTGACAAATTTTGCTACTGCTTCCTGCAAAAGTTCATCCTCGGTTTTTCCCGTCTGCTCGGAAAGTTTGTGCAAAGCGTCAATCTGCGGACTGGTTAAATTGATTTGTAATGTCGTCATTTTGCCTTTTTAATCTTTTGCAATAAATATCTGCATCAAATCACGGTTTGATAAAATGAATCATCGGGTCGCGGGCAATCAGTCCGATGTCCGGCTCGACGATTTTATAACCGATTTTCTTCAACATCTCGCAAGTTCGTTCAAGCCCCGCATCGTGCCAATGACCTTGACCTTCTTCAAATACGTCTAAATCCATATAAGTCGGACGCGCTAATTTTGAAAAGGCATCGAATACATATTTGAGCGGCGCAAATTTTCGTCTTTTCGGCGAAAGCGCGTCCCAAATATTAAATTCCTTTGAATGTTCGATAAAATTATTGTATTTCCGCCTGTCGGCAATCATCCAAAAACAAGTGCTATTCGGTTGAAGTTTGTCAAAGATATTCGTCGCGTATTCGGTGATGCCTTCGAAGGAAATGTGGCACAGGCAACCGAAAGAAAACATATAATTGAAGTAATTTTCGGGCAGTTGTCGGCACTCAAAATCTTCGACCTGGAAATACTTGACGTTTTTCGGGTGATTCAAATACTCGAAAAACTGATTGTATTCTGCCGAAAGCGCATCCAAAACCCAAACTTCTTTCGCGTCCAACATCGTTTTCGTCCACGCGCCGCGTCCCGGTCCGATTTCCAAGGCAAGCGTTTTAGAATTGATATACGGCTTGATGCAGCGCAGATAAATCGCGTGGAGAAACGATATGTAACCGTAATTTCCGTAAGCCGAACGACTCAGATATTCGAGCGGATCACCTTCGTAATAACCGCCTTCCCAAAGTCCGTCAAAAGATTTTATTTCTTTAGCTAATTTATCCTGAGCCATACCGAACTTTATTCGCTCGCTTTAGACGGAAGCCGAAACCGCCCTTTCTTCAGGTTCGTCTTTATTTTCAAGTTCGTCTTTATTCCAGCGGGTTGATTTGAAGTCTTCAACCGCTTCTTTCATCGAAGCTTTCAAATCGTCGTCAATTGATTTCTTCTCACGCATCGTATTCAAAACAGCCGGATGTGAATTTTCCGCAAAATTCGTCAATTCTTCTTCAAAGCGTTTCAAATCTTCAACCGCGATGTCGTCCGCCAAACCGTTCGTTACCGTCCAAATAATCAGCACTTGTTTTTCGACTTCCATCGGCTGATATTGACCTTGCTTCAAAATTTCGGTCAGGCGTTTGCCGCGCTCCAATTGGTTTTGCGTTGATTTATCAAGGTCGGAACCGAACTGTGCAAACGCAGCGAGTTCGCGGTATTGCGCGAGGTCAATCCGCAAAGTTCCGGCGACTTGTTTCATCGCTTTGATTTGAGCCGCGCCGCCGACGCGCGAAACCGAGTTTCCGACGTTAATTGCCGGACGAACACCGGAGTTAAACAAATCCGATTCCAAAAAGATTTGACCGTCGGTAATCGAAATCACATTCGTCGGAATATAAGCTGAGATGTCGCCCGCCTGCGTTTCGATAATCGGCAGTGAAGTTAAACTTCCGCCGCCGCGAGCGTCCGACAATTTTGCAGCGCGTTCGAGCAGGCGCGAGTGAAGATAAAAAACATCGCCCGGATATGCTTCGCGTCCCGGCGGACGCCTTAGCAGCAAAGAAATTTCACGATACGCGGCGGCTTGCTTCGTCAAATCGTCGTAAATCGTCAGCGCGTGTTTGCCGTTGTCGCGGAAAAATTCGCCGATGGCGACTCCGGCATACGGCGCGAGAAATTGCATCGCTGCCGGGTCGGAAGCCGCAGCCGAAACGACGATTGTATAATCCATCGCGCCGGAATTGCGAAGTTTTTCGACGACCTGGGCAACCGTCGAAGCCTTCTGCCCGATGGCGACATAAACGCAAATTACGTCTTTGCCTTTCTGGTTGATAATTGTATCAATCGCCACGGCAGTTTTCCCCGTCTGGCGGTCGCCGATGATCAGCTCGCGCTGTCCGCGTCCAATCGGCACCATCGCGTCAATCGCCTTTAAGCCGGTTTGAAGCGGTTCTTTCACCGGTTGGCGATCAATAATGCCGGGCGCAATGCGTTCTATCGGATTGAATTGTTCGGTGATAATTTCGCCTTTGCCGTCAATCGGATTTCCCAGTGCGTCCACGACGCGACCAATCAACGCATCGCCGACCGGCACCGACATAATACGTCCCGTTCGTTTTACTTCGTCGCCTTCTTTAATTTTTTGAAAATCGCCGAACAGCACCGCGCCGACTTTATCTTCTTCGAGATTAAGCGCGAGTCCGCGAACGTCGTGCGGAAACTCGATGAGTTCGCCTGCCATCACCTTTTCGAGTCCGTGAATTTCAGCAATTCCGTCGCCGACTTTGATAACTGTTCCGACTTCCGAGACGGTCATACTCGTATCAAAATTTTCAATCTGCTGCCGAATAATTTCGTTAATTTCGTTTGCTTTTATACTTTCCATAATCTTTTTGTTGTAAAACTATTCCTCAATCTTAAAGTGCGGATTTTCAATGATTCCGAGAACATTACCAAACGGGTCTTTAAATTGCGCCACGAAAATTCCTTCGCCGACATTCGTTGCTTCGGCAATCGTTTCCGCGCCGAGTTCCTGCAATTTTCGAGATGCGGTTCGAATGTCGCTCACGCCCCAATATGCGATGGCATTGTTGCCTTTAGTAATATTTTCGCCGTTCGGATCAAGTCCCAATTCAAAACCGCCGACATTGAAACCGACATAAAAAGGTTCGTCGAAATACGGCGCGAAACCGAGAACCAACGAATACCAATCTTTCGCCGCCGATAAATCGCCAACCTGATAAATAACCGTTCGCAACCCTTGAATCATTTGTTTCAGCTTCCAATCATTTGATGCTTGAGTTCCGCTAACTGCGTTTTCACCGAGCCGTCATAAACAGTTGAGCCGAGACGCGTAACGACTCCGCCAATAAGCGTTTCGTCGGTTTCAAATTTTAAGCTGACGGTTTTGCGCGTCAGTTTTGTCAGGTTCGCCTGCATTTCGGCTTTTTCATTTTCCGAGAGCGAACGCGCTGAAGTTATTTGCGCGGAAACCGCTCCGCTGCGCTCTTCTAAAACGCTCGAAAATTTTTGGTTAATTTCGCCGATTTCCGTCAAACGGCTATTTCGCAAAAGAACGCGCAAAAAATTAGCGGTCGTGCGCGTCGGCTGTGTCTTTTCGATTAAATTTTCTAAAACTTTTTCCTTGTTAGCGTGAGAAATTGCGGGATTGCGAAAGGCAGTTTGCAGATCGCTGTTCGCATTTATCATTTGTTCCCAAGTTTTCAATTCGCTTTTCACCGAATCAATTTCGTTTGTTTTTATCACGACATCAGCCAGCGCGGCGGCATAGCGGCGAGCAACGGTTTCAACGCTCATTTCTAGTTTAAACCTCCGATTGATTGAATGCTTGCCCGAACGAGTTGCGCGTCTTTTTCCGCATTAATTTCACGTCTTATTTTTTCTTCCGCGAGGCGAATACTTTCTTCGGCGGTAAAACGGCGCAGTTCGAGACGCGCTAGCTTGTTTTTGCGCTCGATTTCGCCGTTTGCCTGTTCGCGCAATTTGCTGATTTCAAATTCGGTTTGTTCTTGAATGCGCGATTTTTCGGCGTTGGCTTCCATTTCGGCTCGCTGATGAATTGCTTGCGCTTCCGCGTCGAGCCGCGCGAGTTTGGCTTCGGTCGTAGTCAATTGGGCGAGTGCCGCCTGTCTTTCCTCTTCGGCTTTAATTAACTCGGCGCGAATCGTTTCGCGCTTGGCTTTAAAAGCCTCCGTCAAAGGCTTTTTCAAAAGATAAATCATAATAGCGACGAAGAGTGCTAGATTAAAAAATCGCCACGCTTCAAAGCCGGGATAGTTTAAGTATTCATTATAAAAATGCAGAAACTTGTCCCAACCCGATTCGCCGTGTGCGCCGCCGACTTCCGTCGTGAGTAAAAAAAAGTTAAATAAAAATGCTGACATTTGATTAAATTCAAGATTCAGGATTCAAGATTCAGGATTTAAAGTCTTGAATCTTGAATCTTACTTCAAGATATTTGAACTGATTCGCTGTGCCATTTTTTCGGCTTCCTGAGCAACTGATGCTTTTATTTCGACGGTTTGCCGGTCTAATTCCTGATTTTCCTGCGCGATAAATTGAGCGACTTCTTCTTTGACCGCGCCGATTTTTTCCTGTCGGTCAGCAATTGCTTGTGTGCGCTCTCTTTCGATTAGTCCGTAACCTTCGTTCCGCGCTTCGAGCATCGCCGCTTCATAGCGCGATTGCTTTTCGCCAACGTTTTTTAAGATTTCCTGCGCTTCGCTGGAACGCCCGCCCTTGTTTCGCTCACGCGATTCGATAACGCGATTGATGGGGCGAAAAAATGTGCGATTCAGAATCCAAATCATCAACAAAATCAGCGCGATGTGAATAAAAATCGTGCCGTCCGGCACTAATCGAACTTCTTGGAACGCCAGCAAAACCATATCTTTATTATATTATGTGTTTGTTTATATTAGTGCAAAAATTCACTAAGTTTCAAAAGGAAGAGAATAACACGCCCGCATTTTAGCGGTCAAGCAACGGGTCAAATCAGTAATTATCGAAAATTAACTTGACAGTTTTTCATCGAAACGCTTAGTTTTAATCACTACGGAGGCGAATCTGCTCTGGTGAGCGGCGCGGTCTTCAAAACCGTCTGTGAGATTGTGAGAGCAGTCTTAGGTAGGTTCGATTCCTACACGCTTCCGCCACATTGATTTTGGATTTTAGATTTTGGATTTTGGATTAGTCTGAAATTTATAGAGCTAAAGTTATGACGGAACAAGAATTTAAAGATAGAACGAAACAAATTGCTTTGCGCATTATTCGGCTGGTTGAATCGCTTCCGAATACTAATACTGCTCAAATCATCGGCAAGCAACTTTTGCGTTCGGCGACTTCAGTCGGCGCAAATTATCGGGCGGCGTGTCGTGGAAAATCAACAGCGGATATTTTGCACAAACTTGCAATTGTCGAGGAAGAAGCCGATGAAAGTTTGTATTGGCTGGAATTATTAATCGAATCTGAGATTGTGACGGAAAAGAAACTTTCAGTGTTAATGAGCGATATTAATGAAACTGTCGCAATGACGGTTTCCTCCATAAAAACTTTACGTTCAAAAAATATAGACAATCCAAAATCCAAAATCTAAAATCCAAAATATGAAAGACTGGATTTCGTTAAATATGACTCCGCAAATTGGACCTCGCGCCGTGACCAAGCTGTTGGAAAAATTCGGCTCGGCGGAAAACGTCTTTCACGCTCGCCGAAACGAACTCGAATCGTTACGCCTCAAACCGGAATCAATCGAAAGCATCTTGAAACGCGAATTTCACGAAAAGGCGGAAGAAGAATTAGAAACGGTTAGGAATTTGGGCGGCGATGTTCTAATTCTCGACGACGGCGGTTATCCGTATCTACTGCGCGAAATCGCTGACCCGCCGATAACGCTTTACGTCAAAGGCGATTGGCAGGCGTGTTTCGACGCGCCGTGCGTCGCGGTGGTTGGCTCGCGCCGATGCTCGACTTACGGCGAAAATGCTTCGGAAATGCTCTCGCGTGATTTAGCGACTAATGGAATTTGTATTGTTTCAGGTCTGGCGCGCGGAATTGATTCGGCGGCTCACCGCGGCGCGATTGCCGGAAAGGGAAAAACAATCGCCGTTCTCGGAACGGGCATTGACGGAGTTTATCCAAAAGAAAATGCGAAGTTAGTTGATGAGATTTTAGACGCGGGCGGCGCAATCGTATCTCAGTTCCCGCTCGGAACGCCGCCGCTTAAGGACAACTTTCCGTATCGAAACCGAATCATAAGCGGCTTGAGTTTGGGAATTCTATTAGTTGAAGCGTCGGAGCGGAGCGGTTCTTTAATAACGGCGCGACTTGCAATGGAGCAAAACCGCGAAGTCTTGGCTGTGCCGGGAAATATCACGTCGAAAAATTCTTTCGGCACGAATTATTTGATAAAATCGGGCGCGAAATTAGTTCAACAATGGCAAGACGTTGTTTCCGAATTGCCGCAAGAAATTTCAGCCGCAATTTTGCCGCCGAAGATTGACGAGAAAAAGACAAAGGAAACAAAACAGTCGGAATTCGTTCCCGCCGGTTTAGATGACAACGAGCGAAAGATTTGGCAATTTCTATCAGCCGATGAAGCGGCGCACTTTGACACTTTGCTGGAAGAAAGCGGATTATCGTTTGGCGATTTGAACGCGGTTTTGCTAGGTTTGGAAATGCGCGAACTCGTTCGCACACTTCCGGGCAAGCATTACGCGAGAAAAATCTAATCATAATTTAAATGCTTAAGGATTTTGACTGCCGACCATCACGAATTTGACAAAATCGCGCAACATAGAGTTTGCTCAATACAGTTTATTAAATAAGTTTTACAAAAAATGGCAAAAAATTTAGTTATCGTCGAATCGCCCGCAAAGGCGAAAACCATCAACAAATATCTCGGAAGCGATTATCTCGTTCTCGCCTCGATTGGGCATATCAAGGATTTGCCCTCGAAAGAACTCGGCGTGGACATCGAAAATAATTTCGAGCCGACTTACGAAGTCATTCCCGACAAAAAGAAACGCAATAATAAGAAGGTCGTGTCGGATTTGAAACGCGCGGCGAAAGATTCGGACACAATTTATCTGGCGGCTGACCCGGACCGCGAAGGCGAAGCGATTTGTCAGCATCTCGCTGAAGAAATCGTGCCGAAGCGTCCGGCAAAACAGGTTTTTCGCGTGATGTTTAATGAAATCACTAAAAACGCGATAAAGGACGCTTTCAAAGAACCGAAACAAATTAACAAAGATTTGGTTGACGCACAGCAAGCGCGGCGCATTCTTGATAGACTTGTCGGCTATAAAGTCTCGCCGATTTTGTGGAAAACCATCGGCGGAAAATTAAGCGCGGGACGAGTGCAAACCGTCGCCGTGCGGATGGTTGTTGATCGCGAGCGCGAAATCGAGGCGTTCGTCAAAACCGAATACTGGACAATCATCGCTAATCTCACCGCCAAGCTGCCGCCGAATTTTGACGCGCGACTCTATAAAATCGAAGATTTAACCGTCAAGACCAGCGGCTTTGAACAAGATTTGAAAAAGACCGAAACGCACATTAAAGATGAAGCGACGGCAAAATCAATTGTCGAAGAAGCCGGGCGAGAAAACTTCATCGTTGATTCGGTGACGACGAAGGAGAGAAAACGCAATCCGACACCGCCGTTTATCACTTCCAAATTGCAGCAGGAAGCAGCCAGAAAACTCGGTTTTTCCGTCAAACGGACGATGACGACCGCACAGAAACTTTACGAAGGTATGGAAGTCGGAAGCGAAGGCACAGTCGGTTTGATAACTTATATGCGTTCAGATTCGGTGCGCGTGTCCGACACGGCTTTGTCGGAAGCTCGGGATTTTATCGGCGGCAATTATGGCGGTAAATACTTACCTGAAAAACCAATAATATATCGCGGAAAAAAAGACGCACAGGACGCGCACGAAGCAATTCGCCCGACCGATGTTAATCGCACGCCCGATAATTTGAAGAATTATTTGAGCGCTGACGAACTGAAACTTTATACTTTGATTTGGAAACGCTTCGTCGCTTCGCAAATGACAGCCGCGATTTTCGACCAAACGACGATTGACATTAAAGCGGGTAGATTTATGTTTCGCGCCACTGGTTCGGTTCAGAAATTCGACGGCTTTTTGAAAGTTTATCAGGAAGGACGCGACGAAAAACCAGCCGACGCGGAAGATGACGACGAAGAAAAAAATCTGCCGCAAGTCGAACGGGGCGAGAATCTAAAACTCAATAAAATCATGCCCGAACAGCATTTTACTGAACCGCCGCCGCGTTATACGGAGGCGACTTTGGTTAAGGCTCTGGAGGAACAAGGTATCGGGCGACCTTCGACCTACGCGGCGATTATGACGACGATTCAAGACCGCGAATACGTCGAAAAACTCGAAGGCAAATTTCACCCGACGACGATGGGTATGACCGTCAACGATTTGCTCGTCAAAAACTTTTCCGACCTTTTTAATCCGACTTACACGGCGCGGATGGAATTAAATCTTGACGAGATTGAAGACGGCAAACTCGACTGGCGCGACGCGATGCGCGATTTTTACGGCAAGTTTTCAAAAGATTTGTCGGAAGCCACTGAAAATATCAAAAACGTCAAAAAGCAGGCGATTCCAACCGACGAGATTTGCGAAAAATGCGGCGCGGGAATGGTTATAAAATTCGGACGCTTCGGACAGTATCTAGCTTGCGAGAATTATCCCGAATGTAAAACCACGAGAGAAGTTGCCGCCAGGAAATCAGCGGTCAACGGTGAGCAATCAGCAGAAAACGGCGAAGCGCAAACTGAAGTTGAACAAGTTCCAAGCTGTGAATTGTGCGGCAAAGATATGGCTTTAAAGCGCGGACGATTCGGCGCGTTTTACGGCTGCACGGGTTATCCGGATTGCAAAAATATCCGCAAAATTGATAAAAAAAGCGGGGCGACGACGACGGTAGCGCCGCCGGTCGAACTCGACGAAATCTGCCCGAAAGATAAAGCGAAACTCGTCAAACGGCAAGGCAGATTCGGCGAATTCATTTCCTGCTCGAATTATCCGAAATGCGATTACGTTAAGCGTGAAACAATCGGAATTGCTTGTCCGAAATGTAAAGACGGAGAAATCGCCGTTAAAAAATCCAAGCGCGGCAAAGCGTTTTACGGCTGCGTAAATTATCCGAAATGCGACGCGGTTTATTGGGACAAACCCGTTAGCCAACCGTGTCCAAAATGCCGTGCGCCGTTTATTTTGGAAAAGACGACGAAGAAAGAAGGCACGTTCCGCTATTGCCAAACTGACGGTTGTGATTATAAGATTACGGTCAACGATGTAACACAAAGTTCAGACGCAGAATCAAGAGTTCCTGTTTCCGTCGGTTAAATTTTGGAATGAACGAAAATATCGAATTTCTCCAAGCATTTTTTAAAAACCCGCTTAAAGTCGGGGCGATAACGCCGTCGTCGCCTGAACTCGCGCAGAAAATGGTTGAAGAAATTTCTCCGAATAAAAAAAACATCGTTCTCGAACTTGGCGTTGGAACAGGCGCAATTACGAAGTTTTTGCAGGAAGTTGTTCCCGATAAAGAATCCTATCTCGGCATCGAAATTGATAAAACGCTCGTTCGGTCGCTCAGAAAAAATTACGCGAACTTGCGATTTGTGTGCGGGAACGCCTGCGATGTTTTCGCGCTTCACCAAAAATCAAAGCTCGGCAAAGTCGGTTGTATTATTTGCTGTCTGCCTTTCGTTTCCCTGCCGAATGAAGTCGGCGAAGAAATCTTTGCTGAAATTGACAAATTTATGCAGACGGGCTGCGTTTTTCGCACATTTCAATACGCTCACGGTTTCTTTTTCCCGTCCGCCGTCAAACTCCGCGAGTATATGGAAACGCGCTACGGCAAAGCAGAAAAAAGCCCGTTAATAATGAAAAATGTTCCGCCCGCTTACACGCTCACTTGGAAAACTTAGGATAATGGATAATTAAAAATTTTTTCCATTATCCATTATCCTGAAACCTTTCCACGCCTTTGAGGTATAACTAAACAAAACTTTTCTATCAAAAGTCATAAAAATTTTCTAGGAGAATTAAATAATGTTAAGACGCAAGATTCTAAGCGTTTTTCTACTTTACGCTTTTCTGCTTCCGACCGTCGCTTTTGGACAGGTAGCCGCGCCCGCGCCCTTTCAAGCACCGAAGGAAATTATTGACAAAATCAAAGATGAAGGAACGAATCGTTCGCAAGTAATGCAAACTTTGAGCTATCTGACGGACGTTATCGGCGCGCGTCTGACCGGCTCGCCGCAGATGAAACGCGCCAATGAATGGACGCGCGACCAGATGACGAAATGGGGAATGCAAAACGCCAAACTCGAAGCGTGGGGACCGTTCGGACGCGGCTGGACTTTGAAAAATTTCAACGCGCAGATTTCCGCGCCGTATGATATTCCGCTCATCGCTTACCCGAAAGCCTGGTCGCCTTCGACCAAAGGAGCGATCACGAGCGAGGTGGTTTATTTTAATGTCAAAACCGATGCCGATTATGAAAAATACAAAGGTAAGTTGAAAGACAAAATAGTATTGGTTTCCGACGTGCGCGAATTAAAAGTCGAGGAAAAACCTTTATCGGAACGGCTGACCGACGAACAATTAACAAAACTGGCAAACGCGCCGGACCCGGCAACCGTGCAGCGTCCGCAGCAATCGCAAGCGACGCCCGAACAGCAACAGCAGCGGATACAGGGATTTTTGCAAAGCATCAAACGGGCGAACTTTTTATTGCAGGAAGGCGCGGCTGTTTTGGTTGATAATAGTCGCGGCGGCAGCGGCGGAACGCTTTTCGTGCAGGGCGCAACCGTCGCTCAAAACATTCCGCCGGATATGACGGATTTCGCCGCTTTGAGACGCTCTCTTATGCAGCCGCAGCAAAAAGAAGCCGAAGCGAAAATGATTCCGCAAATGACGCTCGCCACCGAACATTACAATCGCTTGGTCAGAATGATAAATCAGGGCGAAAATCTGAAAATGACGGTTAACATTCAAGCCGAATACAGCGATAACGACCCGATGGCTTACAACACCGTCGCGGAAATTCCGGGAACCGACCCGCGCATTAAAGACGAAGTCGTGATGCTCGGCGGGCATATGGATTCGTGGCACGCGGGAACGGGCGCAACCGACAATGCGGCGGGCGTTGCCGTGGCGATGGAAGCGGCGAGAATTATCCAAGCGTCGGGGTTGAAACCGCGCCGCACAATTCGCGTTGCGCTTTGGTCGGGCGAAGAACAAGGACTTTACGGCTCGTCGAATTACGTGACGCAGCATTTCGGAGAAATGAAAGGCGGCGGTCAAGGGCAAAAACCCGAACTAGTTAAAGGTGCGGATTATGAAAAACTTTCCGCTTACTACAATCTCGACAACGGCACGGGCAAAATTCGCGGCGTTTATCTGCAAGGCAATGCGGCGGTCGCGCCGATTTTCAAAGCCTGGCTTGAACCGTTTGCCGATATGGGCGCGAAAACCACCACGCTTTCAAACACCGGCGGAACAGACCATCAATCTTTTGACAGAATCGGACTTCCCGGATTCCAGTTTATCCAAGATGAAATCGAATACGACACCAGAACGCACCATTCAAACCAGGACGTTTTCGATCGTATTCAAGCCGACGATATGAAACAGGCGGCGACGATCATGGCGGCATTCGTTTATCAAACGGCGATTATGGACGAGAGATTAGCGCGTAAGAATATGAAATAAAGGAAAAAGTGAAGAGATAAAACAAAACAACTTGGAAATAAAGGTAAAAGTGAGAAAATAAATTGAAAACTTTTGCCTTTGTTTCTTCATTTCCCAATTTATTTACAAAACTTTTTCCATAAAAAGCGTTTCTTGATGTGGATTTTCGTAGTAAGGCGGAATTTCCCGAAAGCCGTAGAATTTGTAAAGTTCGACGGCTTTCGGCATTTTTTGGGCAGAGTGTCGAGTAGTATTCGTTCATAGCCAATCTCTCCGGCTTCGGCAATCAACTTTTCAATCAACATTTGTCCTAAACTCAAGCCGCGAAAATTAGGGCGAACAAAAAGTCGTTTCATTTCGCACGTTGCGTCGCCGAGTTTTCTTAAAGCAATACAACCCGCAATATTTTTATCACTCGAAGCTAAAAATAATCTGCCCGACGGTTTAGCATATTTGCCGGGCAAAATTTTCAATTCTTTTTCAAATGATTGGAAACACAAATCCACGCCGAGCCACGCTTCGTATTCTCGAAATAACAATCGCACCGCTTCAATTTGCTCGGCTGTTTCAGCTTGAATAATCATATAAAACCGAGTTTGGTCAGTTTTTCTATTGTAATTGCTTCGTTTTTTTCTTCACGTTTGTAAAGCATAATTCTTTCGACGTATTTAGCAATCACATCGGCTTCGAGATTAACTTCGTCGCCGCTTTTCAGCGCCGAGAGATTCGTCAGTTCCCAAGTTTTTGGAATAACGGCAATTTCAAACGAATCTTCTGATAAATCGGCAATCGTCAGGCTAATTCCTTCAACTGAAATCGCGCCTTTATAGACGAGATATTGTCCAATATTTTTTGGAAACAAAACGCGAACCGTCCAAAAGGCACCTATCTGCACGGCTTCTAAAAACTTTCCGCGAGCGTCAACGTGTCCTTGAACGATGTGTCCGCCGAGTCTGGTTGAAACTGTTACGGCGCGTTCCAGATTGACTTTCGCGCCAACGTTTAATTTTCCCAAAGTCGTGCGATTTAAAGTTTCACCTGAAACGTCGGCTGAAAAACCGTCGGCTTTAATATCTAACGCTGTCAGACAAACGCCGTTGATCGCAATCGAATCGCCTTCCGCCGTATTTTCGGTAACGACTTTTGCCGAGATTTTTATTCTTGCGCCGCCAACGCTTTTTTCTAAATTTGAAATTTCACCTAGCTCTTCAATTATTCCTGTGAACATTATGTCTTTTATTAGCCTGTATTTACTCAGTGCTATAGAGTATTACTGCTTGAATATCTAAAAGTATTTTATCACTTTGTAAGACTCTGTAACAGTAAGTAACAGATACATTTATTAGATACAGACATTTGCAAGTCGTCAAAATACTTTGGTAGAGTGCTTTTGCTTATTGCTTATCCAGTTATCTCGAAAATGAATCGGTTTTATCTTGTAACCGTCCGTAAAAATAAAAGAGGTCGGAGTCAGATAAATTTATCTGACTCCGACCTTTTCATGCTATGCCAAACCCTGCTCTTTTTTAGTTGCCGGTTTTGGGCGAAGGATTTTTAACTCCTAGCTGTTCTTAGTTTATGGCTCGGTTGCTGAACTTCATTATTGAAGTTCAGCAATGAGTCCACTGTTGTTATCGAATTCACTCACCCGAATAATTCATTAGGGAGCAGCAGTTCCCATTACGTTGAATGGAAAGTCTTGTGGAACATCAGGTGCCGCTGCCGGAGTGCCCGTGTCAATAACATCTGTCCACACGCCGCTTGCTACATCTAGTTGGCGAGCATTAGCACCAGCCGCGCCACGTGAACCGTTAATTGTTACGCTTGGGGAGAAATTCGTCGGTCCGCTGCTCGTTGCAGCCCAATCAAACCAGTAGCTACCAGCATTAAGCGTCGTGCCGATAGTAACCGTATTCGCCCATATCCGCCGCGTCGTTCCCGGAGGACTTCCCGGAGCCGGCACGACTGAATTAAAGAGACGGAAAATCATTGTATCGACCGAAGATGCCAACCGATTGGTCGTCGTATCACCAAAGATTACGCTGGCACCCGGATCGCCCGGTCGTCCGTTCCATATTCGCAGCGTGTAAGCTGTAAACGGTGACGGAGTTGCCGGTGCGCCGGTCTGATAGGCAAAAAATACAACACTAGCGAGATTGCAACGTTGTCCAAGTGTAAAATTATCCGCCAAACGGAATGTTCCCTGCGTTGACGCAAAACCTGCTATTGTGTTTGACTCGGTTGTGTTGCCTGTGTTGTTCTGGAGCTCACTAAAGAAAGAGCCAGCCGGAGCCGCGACACCGCTTTTAGATGTCGGTTGCGGATTGAGTCCGCCATTGCTGAACGTGCAAGCACCCGGCATCGGCGTCGGCGATGCTACCGGCGTTGGTGATGCTACCGGCGTCGGACTTGCTACTGGTGTCGGCGATGCACCCGGTGTCGGCGATGCGACCGGCGTCGGCGTCGGCGTCACTGTGCCGCACGTCACGCGAATAAAGATGGCGTGGAATTGGCTCGCCGCTCGTAACGTGAAAGAACTCGGCAGTGCCGGATTACCTTGTGTGAACGTTACGTTTACCGGAGCGAACGTGCCAGGCACGAATGCCGGTATGTTCACTGTCGCATTAACCGCTGAACC
>MWYZ01000013.1 GCA_002050365.1 Acidobacteria bacterium 28-1 | reverse complement strand
CAAGTAAGTTGCTCAAACCTGTCGCCGTTGTCAATCCAAATGATGCGATCAAATAATCCGAGTAGATTTCTGCTATTTCGTCCATGCAAAAATTTTACTCCTTTTTCAATCATCTGCGTAAGGTGAGATAATACATTTTTCTATTCGTCTTCAAGAAAAAATCAGTTTCGTTATTAACACAAATTTTATTATGAAACATATTGACCAAACGGTTAATAAATAGCAATTTATAGTTTCCGCTTTTTCAGAAAAATAAACAAATAATTTGTTTAAATCGCCTAATAGACAGTTTTCAATCAGCTAAAAAACGAATAACGAAAAAATTCAATTATCAGTAAAATCAGACAAACCGCTTATGAATTGTGGGAAACCTCACCCGGCAAATGGGAAATTTCACCCTTTTTACGGCACATATATCCTATTTCGTTTGTGAACCATTTAGCCAATTACCTAATAATTTTCATAATTGTCTAAATTCTGCAACAACGGTATGGTTTTTGCAAAGAAAATTCCGCGCTACAGGTTTTTGGTAACAGTTTACTGATTATTCAAACTTCCAAAAGATTAGTCACTTTTCAAGATTATTATTTAGGTATTTATTGAAAATAAAAGTTTCTTACCAATTTGTATAGTTGGGATGTTTTACGGCAAAAGATAATTTCTTACCGTTTTATTAAATGAATTTTTTTCTCAGAATTAACCGATAATTTATAAATTTTCATTTTAATAAATAAAAATTTGTCGTCATAGACGAGGAATAGGAATGGACACATTTATCAACAATGTTTCACATCGAAAAACTGAGGTTATTGTTTTGGCAACTTATGCTCTGGTTCGCAGTTCTTTGCAGTTGTTACTGGAAAGCGATAGAGAATTAAGAGTTCTTGATGTTGCCGGCACGGCTTCGGAATTAATCGAAAAAGTTTCACACAATAAACCTGACGTCGTTCTGATTTGTTTAATGGAGAATGAGGGCAAAAATATTGATTTAATTACTGATATGCTTAAAGTTGCGCCTAAAACCAAGGCTGTCATACTGTCTAGTCCGAACAGTTTATTAAACCAACCGACGGCGTTAGAACTAGGTGTTACCGGCATTGTCGGAACTAATCAAAGCACGCGAATCCTCATTCGGGCGATTAGACAGGTATCCGAAGGCGAAGTCTGGCTGAATCGTAAAGTAATTGCGGAGCTTTTGGGCAACAGTTTTAATTCAACAGGCAACGGCAAGCATAAAAATAAAGGACTTTCAAGAGGTGATGATTTAACCAAACGCGAACTCGAAGTAGTCAGGATGATTGGTTTGGGGCTAAATAATAAGGAAATATCAAAAAAGCTGTATATCGGCGAAGCTACCGTCCGTCATCACTTAAGTTCGATATACAGCAAGTTGAACATTGAAGACCGTCTGAATCTAGCCATTTATGCCTATCAACAAGGCATTGTTTCCTCGCAAGTCACCGTAATGTAATTTTCATAATTTATTTGGTAGCTGAATGGAAATAAACTGCTGCATATTTTTTGATCAATCGTCTATCCGAAGATTTGGCACAAAAGTTTATTTGAAATCAAAAAAATAATAAACTTTTGGATAGTAAAAACTATCTGTTTATACGATTTGTTTTTATTGGAAAAAGATAACTCTTGTTATATAGAATAAATCAACCGAACTTATAGGAAACCGTATTAAAACGGCTCGGCTTCGATTTTCAAAAGCTAAACAATTGATTTTAACTTGTTTTCGAAGGATTGCTCTTCGATTAGTAATTTAGGTCGTTGCTCGTTAATTTTGATTGAATGTCGTTGAAATAACAGTTTTTATAGTTCTATATCCTCATATTGTTCGGATACGAATTATTCTAAATTTTGAAAAAAAGAGTAAGTATCTATGGACACGCAAAAAAAAATCAAAGTCATGATTATCGGCGATTTTTTAATTTTTCGAAACGGCTTGAAATTACTGCTTGAAACGGAAAAAAATATTAAAGTCGTCGGCGAAGCTGCAGATTTATCGGAGGCTTCAGATTCAATCCCCAAAACCAGACCGGACGTTTTGCTGGTTGACTCAAGTGAAGCTGATAAAAGTACTTTTATTTCATTTCTCTCGTCGCAGCCGAGTTACACTTCAATCATTATTTTAACAAATTCATGTGAAATTGAAATGCACCGCAAATATTTAATGCTTGGTGTTAACGGTGTGGTTACAAAGGAACAAACAGCTAATGTACTATTTAAGGCAATTAATAAGGTTCACGACGGCGAAGTGTGGTTTGTCCGAAAACTGATGAACGAAACAATCAGACAATTAGTAACCGAAAGGAAATCAATGCCCGAAGAAATCTATTCATACAATTGTTCCGGTTTATCAACGCGAGAACGAGAAGTTTTAATACTTATCTGTCAGGGAATGAAGAATAAAATTATTGCCGATAAACTTTTTATCAGCGAAACGACTGTACGCCATCACTTAACTTCAATTTTTGAAAAACTAAATGTCACCAGCCGTCTGGAATTAGTGGTTCACGCCTTCAAAGAAAAGCTTGTTGAAGTTCCGTTGGAAAGTTTCGAGTTTTCAAATGATTTCAAATAATCTATTTTCCAATCGAAACTTTTCGTAATTTTTCAATCGTCTAAAACCTCTGCTAAAGGCAGGACTTAGAACTGAAAAATTCGGCTTTGGAAATGGCGTAAAAAACACATTCTAATCCGTAATGCGTTTCGGTTTTCTGATATTTCATTCCGCATTTTTCCATAATTCGCCATGAAGCCGAATTTTCGGGGCTTGCCACTGCAACTATCCTTTCCAAGTCAGCCGTTTCAAATCCGTATTTGAGCCACGCCGACGCGCATTCAAAACCGATGCCTTTGCCCCAAAATTCCTTTATCATTCCGTAGCCGACTTCCGTTTCGCCCGTGTCTTCGAGCGGCTGCAGTCCGCTCCAGCCAATCATTTCACCCGATTTCTTCCAAATCATCGCGCACATTCCGAAGCCGAATTTTTCGTAGCAATCAAAATAAAACTGCAACCGTTTTTCAATCGCTTCGGGATTTTGCAGATTTTTACCGCCCAGGTATTTGATAACTTCTTCATCTGAGCGCGTTTCAATAAGTTTCCCCAAATCTTCGGGCGTGAATTTTCGTAGAAGAAGTCTTTCAGTTTCGAGCATAAACAGTTATCAATAGTCGGTAGTCAATTATCGGAAGTTTTTCATGTTTCGCAGTCTCCAATTGTCTCTATCAATTGAATAATGAACAAGTTCAAACCCGTAAAATTCACCCGTGTAATCATAACGCATCCCGAGTTTTTCCATCACACGACGCGAAGCCGCGTTTTCAGGGCGTGCCACTGCGACAATTTTTTCATTCTCCAATTTTTCAAAAGCGTAATCCAAAAATTTAAGTGCGGCTTCCGTTGCAAAACCTTTACCCCAGAATTGTTTAGCGACGGCGTAACCGATTTCAAGTTCGTCAGTTTCCGGCAATCGCCAAATTCCACACCAGCCGATGAATTCTTGCGATAATTTTTCAAGCATCGCGCAAAAACCGATTTGTTCCTGTTCCCAACGGCTCGAAACGAGTTTTACCCAATTAGCGGATTCGTCCCGGTTTTGCGGTTCACGAATAAAACGCATTACATCAACGTCGCTCCGCATTGCAAAAATAGCATTAACGTCGCGCTCATCCATCGGACGCAGAATTAATCGATTGGTCTCAAGCATAAAAGACAATGAGCGAATTACGAATTTCAAATTACGATTTTCTTTTCGTATTTCGTAATTTGAAATTCGCTCATTGAGTTATATCAAATGGATTAGCAGCCCGTCGCGGAGCTTCGGCTCGAACCAAGTTGATTTCGGAGGCATAATCTCGTCCATATCCGAGACGGCGAGTAAATCTTCCATTGTCGTCGGGAACATCGAGAACGCTAATTTTGCTGTGCCTTCGTCCACAAATTTTTCGAGTTCGGCAATTCCGCGTGCGCCGCCGACAAAACCAATTCGCTTATTGGTTCTCGGGTCGTCAATTCCCAAAATCGGAGCGAGCAGATAGTTTTGCAAAATGCTCACGTCCAGGTTTTCGATAACGTTTAATTGTTGAACAGAATCAGCCACAAATTTCAATTTATACCACTTTCCATCCAGATATAGACAAAATTCGCCGTGATTGCACGGCGTTTTTTCGACGGCTTCGGTAACGATAAAATTTTCGCGCACTCGCTCGAAAAACTTGTCTTCCGTCAAACCGTTCAAATCTTTGACAACGCGATTGTAAGCTAAAATTCGCAAATCTTCTGACGGAAACATTCCCGCAACGACAAAATTATAATCTTCCGCGCCCGTGTGATTTGGATTCTGCTCGCGCAAAGTTTTTCTGGCAAGTTTCGCGCTTTCCATTCGGTGATGACCGTCGGCGATATAGAGTGCTGGAATTTCCGCGAATGCACGGATGAAATCTTCGGTCAGCGATACGCGCCAGACCGTCTGTTTTATGCCGTCCGAGCAGTGGAAATTGTAAATCGGTTTGCCTTGCGTCGCTTCAAAAATCAAACGTTTGCTTTCCGGTGTGCCGCGAAACGCGAGAAAAATCAAGCCGGTTTGCGCGTTCAAAGCAAGCATATGGTTGGTTCTGTCTTCGACTTTGTCGGGACGAGTTTTTTCGTGTTTTTTAATCGTTCCGAGTTCGTATTCGTCAAGCGAACAGCAAGCAACTACGCCTGTCTGCGCATGAGTTTCGGTTTCCAGACGATAAACATAAACGCATGGTTCAGCTTCGGTCGCAAAAATTTCGTCTTCAATAAACCGTTGCAGATTCTCCCGCGCCTTTGCAAAAACCGCTTCAAACGGCGGATTCGAGCCTTCGGGAAATTCGGCTTCCGAGCGCGTTACGCGCAGAAAACTGAGCGGATTCGCTTCGATAAAACGGCGGACTTCCGATTCGTAAATGACATCGTAAGGCACACAAGAAACTTGCTTTGCTAATTCAAAAGTCGGACGCAAAGCGCGAAAAGGTTTGATAATTGCCACTAAATTTTTCCTCTGAAATTTATCAGGTTTAGAGTCCACGCGCTTGGCGTGTAAATATAAAACTCATACAAACGTTTGAACTAAAGAACGCTTGATTTATTTGTTGACTTCGGATTTATTTGAGCCGTCGGGTTTTGTAAGATTCGAAGCGGGCATATTCATTTCTTCCCTCATTTTATTCATTAAGTCTTCCATAAATTTGTCGAGCGCAACTTTCCACACGCCGTCTTCTTTAACAAACGGTATTCTTTCCAGATTGCCCGTTGTATTATCTTTTACTTCAACCATCGCCGTGTCGCCCTCAATCGTTTCCTTCCCCAATTCAAGTTTGGATTTAAGTTCGGCGGAGGAAGCCAATTCAAATTGGTCTTTTATAACTTCATCTATGGAGATTTGTCTTTTCTGCGCGGCATCTTCATACATTTTCATCGTGCCTTTGGAAAAAGTCTGCTTGACAGCCGCTAAATCTTTGCGGTCTGAGGCTTCAATATAAGTTTTCAAAACGTCGGTCGGGCTGGCGGTTTGCGGCGCGTTTGCCGCGCCGCCGCAACCGATAAACCACAGCGCAACGAGCGCAATAATTATTGTTTGATAAATTTTCATAAACTCGATTTGTTTTTACCCGCAAAATGAAAACGAATCAAATAATCCGACACTCGATTTGATTTCACTTTTTACTTTTGCCTTTTTACTTCCTACGGCTGTCGTCCTTGATTGATGATGTCGTCGAGCCGTTTATCGCTTTGTTCAAAATCCTGCATCATTCGATTGGCGATGCCTTGTTTATCAATTTTCCACACGCCGTCTTCGCGGACAAACGGCACAGTATTCCACGAATCGAAAGAATCCTTCATTTCAATCGTCGCTTTATCGCCGTCAATTTTTTCGTTGCGAAACTCGACAGTTTTTTGATTTTCACTGAACAAAGTTTCTCTTTTAACAATTTCATCAAGCGATACGTTTTGCGATTTGGCTTCTCGTTCCGACATTTTTATTGAAGCATCAGAAAGCAGAATTTTCATTGTTGTCGTATCTTTTTTCTTAATTGCCTGTGTGTAAGCCTTGAGCGTTTCAAGCGGTGTGGACGGTTTGGCGCTGTCCACGCAGGCGAAAAGCAAACCGGTTGAAATTAAAATTATAAACTTAAAATAAAAACGCATTTTTGGATTAGCCTTTATAAAATCGTTATACTAAAAAGTTAAAGTATAACTAAAATGGCAAGGAGTTAAAAACGAATGGCGCGAAAAAAACTTTCCGAAGAAGAAATCGAAACGGCTTTAGCCGGCTTATCGGGCTGGACGACGGAAAATAAAAATCTAAAAAAACGCTTTGAATTTAATAACTTCGCCGAATCGCTCGATTTCGTCAACCGTGTCGGCACGATTGCCGAAGAACGCGACCATCATCCTGATGTTTGTTTCGGTTGGGGTTACGCAGAGTTTTCTATTACGACACACGACACTGGAGGTTTGACACATAATGATTTTGATTTGGCGAAGGAAATTGAAAGCATTTAAAACCACAGATGAACACAGATAGACACAGATAAAATTAAAACAGAATGAACAGGACTTATAGAATAAAATCTTTTTCTTATCTGTGTTCATCTGTGTTTATCTGCGGTTAATTTTTCTTTTCTTCTTTGCGGGAAGCCAATCGTTTCGCATATATTATTTGTTTATCCGTTTTACAAAATTTATTACAAGGAAAGTTAATCAAACACTATGTCAAATGTTCCTATAACGGTCGCCCACGGCGACGGCATCGGTCCTGAAATTATGGACGCGACTCTGCACATTCTAAAAGAAGCGGGCGCGCGGCTCGATATTAAAACGATTGAAATTGGCGAGAAAGTTTATCTGTCGGGAAATGCGGTGGGAATTGCGCCCGAAAGTTGGGAATCTTTGCGGAGAACGAAAGTTTTCCTGAAGGCTCCAATTACGACTCCGCAAGGCGGCGGTTACAGCAGTCTGAACGTCGCGGTTCGCAAAACGCTCGGACTTTACGCGAACATTCGCCCGTGCGTTTCCTACGCGCCTTATATCAAGACGAAACATCCGGTGATGGATGTCGTCATCGTCCGCGAAAACGAGGAAGACACTTACGCGGGCATTGAATACCGGCAGACCGACCAAGTTGAAGAATGTCTGAAACTCATCTCGCGTCCCGGCTCGGAAAAAATCGTCCGCTACGCTTTTGAATACGCGAAACGATTTAACCGCAAAAAAGTAACGTGCTTTATCAAAGACAACATTATGAAGCGCACCGACGGTTTGTTTCACAGAATCTTTGACACGATTGCGACCGAATACCCGGAAATCGAAGCCGACCACTGGATTGTGGACATCGGCGCGGCGAAAATGGCAGACACGCCCGAAAACTTTGACGTAATCGTGATGCCGAATCTTTACGGCGATGTTTTATCCGACGTTGCCGCGCAAATCGCCGGTTCGGTCGGCTTGGCAGGTTCGTCAAACATCGGCGAAAACGTCGCAATGTTTGAAGCGATTCACGGCTCCGCGCCGCGCCGCGCCGGACAAAATCTGGCGAATCCGTCGGGCTTATTTTTGGGCGCGATTCTGATGCTCGTCCATATCAATCAGCCGGATGTTGCGACGCGAGCGCACAACGCCTGGCTTCGCACGATTGAAGACGGCGTTCACACCTACGACATTTTCAAAGAAGGCGTGTCCAAAGAGAAAGTCGGCACAAAGGAATTTGCCGAAGCCGTCGTCGCCCGATTGGGGCAAAAACCGGAAACTCTGAAAGCCGTCACTTACAAAGCAAACGTCGCGGAAACCGACGCGAAACCGATTTTCTCGTCGCCCGAACCGCAGAAGAAAGAACTCGTCGGCGTGGACATCTTCCTTGATTGGTGGAAAGGTTCATTCTACGGCGTGGCAAACGAACTCGGCGCGCTCGTCGAAGCGGTGGGCGGCGACGGCTTGAAACTGCAAACCATCGCCAATCGCGGCGTAAAAGTTTATCCGGACGGCAACGCCGACACCTTCACGGTTGACCACTGGCGTTGCCGTTTCGTCGCCGACGCGGGCGAAGGAAACACGGTTGACAAAAACCAACTGATTTCGCTTCTACAACGCTTTAACGAAGCCGGATTAGACGTTGTGAAAACCGAAAATCTCTACAACTTCGACGGCGCAAAAGGTTATTCGGCGTAGGTTTGAATTATTAAGAATGAGGGATGAAGTTTCGGATTGTTCCCATTTTTAACTATATTAGATCTTCCTGGGAAAGTTATGAAATTATTCTATTTGTTTTCAATATTACTTATTTTTTGTGTTTCAGGCTATTCATTCAATGAGTCTGTCACTTCAAATCAAACTCGCGTTAAAACTAAAAAAATTACTACGGGAGCGGAGCTGCCTGATGAATATTTGCCTTATTTAAAGGGAAAAAGAGTAGGAATTTTGGCTAATCAGACAACAATTACCGGCGATAAGCATCTGGTAGATTTTTTGTTGTCGAAAGGCACCAATGTCGTCAAAGTATTTGGACCTGAACACGGTTTTCGGGGCAATGCGAGTGCCGGCGTAAAAGTAACTGACGAGAAAGATCCAGCTACTGGAATAAAAATAATTTCATTATACGGCTCAAAAAGAAAACCCACTCAAGAAGATCTTGCCGATGTTGACGTTGTGATTTATGACGTCCAAGACGTAGGAGTTAGATTTTATACCAACATAAACACGTTGCAAGATGTGATGGAATCGGTTGCGGAATTCAAAAAGGAATTAATCATTTTAGACAGACCCAACCCGAACGGCTATTTAATTGACGGACCTATTCTGGACATGAGTTTGAAATCAGGCATCGGACAGTTTCCCGTTCCGATCGCGCACGGAATGACGATTGCCGAATTTGCTCAAATGATAAACGGGGAAGGCTGGCTGGCTAATAAAGCAATTTGTCCGTTGAAAATAGTAAAGGTGCGCAATTACCGTCATGATATGGAATATGTTTTACCCATCAAACCTTCGCCGAATTTGAACACGCAACAAAGCGTGATACTTTATCCCTCGACCTGTTTATTTGAAGGAACTGTTCTCAATCACGGCAGAGGCACTTATTCGCCGTTTGCGGTCTTGGGCAGTCCTTTGTTAAAAGGTATCTACTCTTTTTCTTTTACGCCGATTAGTATTCCCGGGATGAGCGAAACGCCTCTGCACACGAATGAAGTTTGTTACGGCTTGGATTTAAGAAATTACGATACTAAAAGGTTGCGTAAATCAAAAAAACTCAATCTTAAATGGATGATGGAGCTTTATAATGCCTACCCTGACAAGAAAAATTTCTTTAATAAGAAACTAAGCAAAGAAATCAACGACATTGACAAACTAGCCGGAACGAGAGATTTTAAAGAACAAATCATCGCCGGAAAAACAGAAGAGGAAATCAGAAAAAGCTGGGAACCGGGACTAATAAACTACAAAAAGATGCGCCAGAAGTATTTGCTCTATAAATAATCGCTTCAACGGCGATTATAAAAGATCGTGAATTTGATTCGTCTAAACCTAACAACGCCGAGGTAAAAAGGGCTATGAAAACATTGACGATTAACATACCGGATACTGTGGAAGCAGACGAGCGGGAACTGGCTATGATTGTTGCGACACGGCTTTACGAACAGGGTAGACTTTCGCTCGGACAGGCGGCGGAAGTCGCGGGTTTGACCAAACGGACGTTTGCGGAATTGTTGGGCAGTTATAATGTTTCCATTTTTAATTTTCCCGCTTCAGATTTATCAAAAGACGTAGCCAATGCCTAAAGCTATTATTTCCGATACGAGTTGTTTCATCATTTTGACGAATATCGGCGAACTCGAACTGCTTCAAAAAGTCTACGGGCAAATCGTCACCACGCCTGAGATTGTCGCCGAATTCGGTGAAGACGCTTCCCGAATGGGTGGAAATCGCCGAAGTTAAAGATAAATACAGACAAACGATTTTGGAATTGCAGATTTATAAAGGCGAATCGAGCGCGATTGCCTTAGCTCTCGAAACACCCGACAGCGTTGTGATTTTAGACGACTATAAAGCCCGAAAAATCGCCGAACGGCTCGGCGTAACTTTCACAGGCACAATCGGCGTAATTATCAAAGCGAAACTAAGCGGAATAATTCCCTTCGTTAAACCAATTATCGAAAAAATAAAACAAACCGATTTTCGCTTATCTGCTGAAATTGAAAGCCAAGCCTTAAAAGAAGCTGACGAATAGCAAAATCAAAAAATGCAGATTTATCCAAAACCGAAAACCTCTACAACGAGCGACGGCGCGAAAGGTTATTCGGCGTAAGGCGCGAAGGTTGAATTAGGAATGACGAAGGATGAAGTTTCGGCTTCGTCCTTTTTATTTGGACAATAAATTGAACTAATATAAAAGCGAAATAATAAGGCGAGGATAAAATTTAGATTATGAAGGCAAATGAAACTAAAGTAGATAAATTCTTAGCGACTAATGAAACTACTTTTGCTATACCTGTTTATCAAAGAAACTATGATTGGACATTGGTTCAATGCAAACAACTTCTTCACGATATTCTTGAAGCAGGAAAAAGCGATAAAATTAATGCTCACTTTATTGGTAGCATCGTTTATGTTCACGATGATGTTTATACGGCTTCAGGACTTACAGAACTGACTATTATTGATGGACAGCAAAGACTCACAACACTAACTCTAATTTTCATTGCCTTATACAGAATTGCCAAGGAATTGGGCGACCCGATGTTAGTCAATCGGATTCACAAAACTTATCTCATTAACGAATTTGCACCTGAAACAGAAAAACTAAAACTCAAACCTACTGAAAATAATAAAAATGCTTTGAAACATATTCTCAATTTAGAAGATGAAGAAGAATTTAAAGATTATTCTAAAATAATAGAAAATTTCAATTACTTTAAATCCAACATCTCCCGCGAAAACTTTGAGACAATCCAAAGAGGGTTATCAAAGCTAATCGTTGTTGATATTGCTCTCGACCGTCAAAAAGACAATCCGCAAAGAATATTTGAAAGCCTTAACTCAACTGGACTTGAACTTTCTCAAGCAGACCTTATCAGAAATTACATTCTTATGGGTCTTTCAAGAACTAATCAAGAAAAGATTTATAAAAGTTATTGGGAAGTAATTGAGCAGAATGCCAAAGATGAGAAGTCAAACAAAAGCCGAGTTTCGGATTTCATAAGAGATTATCTAACTTTAATAAACAGAGAAATTCCCAACAAAAGCGATGTTTATGCAAAATTTAAGTCGCAGTATCCTACTACAACAGTCGAGGAACTTGAATCTGTTTTAACTGAACTTAAATTATTAGTTAAGTTTTATAATAAGTTGATAAACCCCAAGAACGAGCTGGATAAAGATATAAGAAACCAACTTGAATACATCAACAGACTCGAAATTAACGTGGCATTTCCTTTTCTGATGAAAGTCTATCAAGACTATTCAAACAATGAGATTGAGAAGCAAACATTTATTTCAGTCTTAAACTTGGTTCAATCGTTTACTTGGAGAAGATTTATTTTGGGATTGCCGACAAACGCCTTAAACAAAATATTTATGAGCCTTTATGACAAGGTTAATAAAGATAAATATCTTCACTCCATACAGCAATCGCTTCTTCAGCGTTCCGGTGTTCAACGGTTTCCAAGAAATACGGAAACCATTAATGCTCTGAAAGAAAAGGACGTTTATAACATAAACCCCAAAAATAGAACTTATTTGCTTGAACGTCTTGAGAATTACCAAAATAATGAACCTGTTTTAATTGAAGGTAACTCGGACATTACGATTGAACATATATTTCCGCAAAACCCTGACCCAAAATGGAAAATCGAATTAGGACAAGACGAGTATAATTTCATCAAGGAAAATTACTTGAATACTATTGGAAACTTAACTTTATCCGGTAACAACGGCAGGCTTAGTAATAAGCCTTTTGTCGAAAAGAGAGATATGAATCTTGATAATAAAGAACAAGGTTACAAGTTCAGCCGGCTTTGGCTTAATAGAGACTTAAAAGAAAAAGATTTTTGGAACAAGGAAGAGATAGAAAAGCGGACAGAAAATATAGCCAAGCGATTTTTACAAATCTGGGAATTTCCTGATATTCAAATTGAATCTGAAGGTACGAATGATGAAGTAAATATTTTTGACGCAGAAGAACCAAAACATAAAAAATTGGAATATGCCATCTTTTTCAATCAAAAACTTGAGATTAACCAAGTCGCAAAACTTTATGTTGAGATTTTTAGGCAGCTTTTTGATTTGCAACCCGAAACATTTTTCGCATCAGAAATTGGTCATAAAATCAGCTTATCCAAAAATCCTGTTGAAGATAATCTAAGACAAGCAGTGAGTTTGAACGATACATATTTTATAGAGTCCCATCTAAATAACGAAGCTAAATTTGACAGAATCAAGCAGGCATTAACTATTTTCGGATTTGAAGATGAGTTGATAATAAAATATGCAGATAAGAATGATTGAAGAAAGAAAACTAAATATATTTCGTGGAAATTTCGTGTTTGTTCGCGGCTAAAAATCAAAAGTGAACATAGTAGGAAAAATAACAGGCATAAAATACAAAGTTCTCCTTGCCGACGACTTGAAAGAGATTGACATCGAAAATTTTGACATCAATGATGCGCCGTCTGCTCGGTTTGCTTGCCGACAATAATCATACTTTTGCAATTTCAAAATGGGTTTCGCCCAAAAGGACGCGCTCGTATCCGTTTGAGCGTGTTTTTAATACTTTGCACGTCTCGAAAAAGATTACGGTCATACCAATCGTCAAAGATGAAGGCGCGAAAGGCGACAGGTATTTTATTCAGACTTTTCTCACACGCGGGCGCAGCCAGTTTTCGATTTCGGTTACTTTCCATTTGTCCGATTCGACGGCTAAAACCAGTTCGACAATTTCGGAAGTGCTTGTTTCCAATCGCCAGCCGTTTCTTTTCAAAAACAGGTTGGTTAAAAATGTCGCGATGCGTTTGTTGCCGCCTTCCCACGGGTGATTTTTGATTAAGCCGTAAAGTAGCGTTGCACATTGATGAATGATGTCGGCGTTTTCGTAAGTTGCGGCGTGTTTCGGACGAGCCAGAGCGGATTCGATTAAGTTTCGGTCGAAAACTCCGAAGCGGGTTTCGCCGAGTTTTCGCATATAGAGAACGTGAAATTTGACGGCTTCCTGAACGGTGAGATAAACAAAATCTTCAGTCGCCAACTCGTTTCAACTCCTCGTTTAGCGTCGGAAACTCTTTGATGAATTCTTTAATTTCCTGCTCGTCTTGATTGGAATATTCGATAATTTCCGATTCCAATTTGCCGTTTCGCAAAGTCAGGCTGACAAAGCATTTTTCGGGAAAGCCGTTTGCCAGCGCAAATTCTTTCGGAACTTCAACGACGCAGCTATCGAAGTTTTTAGAAGTTCTCTTTTCTAAAGTTTCCAACATAAGCAAACCTCAGCCTGAATTTTAGCATTATTCCTTTTTGTTATAAAATAGTGGAAAAGGTTTCGGAAAAATTTCTGAAACATATCGAAGGCACGGACGGATTGTTTGAAATCAGGATTGAAGTCGGGAGCAATATCTACCGCATATTCTGTTGTTTCGACAAAGGCAGTCTGGTCGTTTTGTTCAACGCATTTCAGAAGAAAACGCAGAAAACGCCGAAGAAAGAAATCGAATTTGCGGAACAGCTAAAAGCGGAATATTTTGCCGCAAAAAAGTGAAATGAATAAAAAGGAAGTTATCAGAAACGCTAAAAATTTTGACGAAATTTTAGACGTTCAATACGGGAAAATCGGAACGAAAAAGCGCGACGAGTTTGAACTGAAAGCGCAGTATTTCATCATCAGCGAAGTGTTGAAAGAAGCGCGGCGCGAAGCCAAAATGACGCAGCAGCAGCTTGCGGAAAAAGTCGGCACGAAAAAAAGTTATATTTCGCGGCTCGAAAACGGCAAATGCGACATTCAGCTTTCGACGCTTTACCGAATCTTTGAAGACGGGCTTGGCAAAAAAATAAGTTTGCTGGTTGCTTAAATTTCTGCCCGTCACGGCAAATTATTCAAACGTCTCACCCGACACCTTCACCGTTGACCACTGGCGTTGCCGCTTCGTCGCGGACGCGGGCGAAGGCAACACGGTTGACAAAAACCAACTGATTTCGCTTCTGCAACGCTTTAACGAAGCCGGATTAGATGTTGTGAAAACCGAAAATCTCTACAACGAGCGACGGCGCAAAAGGTTATTCGGCGTAAGTTTGAAGGATAAGTTAAGAATGAAAAAGGATGAAGGACGAAGTTTCGGCTTCGTCCTTTTTTATAAGACTATTACAAATTATTTGTTATAATTAGCTCCAGAAAGGAGATAAAAATGGATTTCTCAAAAATTAAGCAAGCACAAGAAGCGCTTGACCAAAAAAGAAAATTTGAGGATAGATTCGGCGGAATCAATAAAATATTAGATGATTATAAAAAACTCGCTGATAAGTCTTCACTTTTTGGTTCTCAAATTGCAGAAATACAAAGATTCGCTAGCGAGTTTAATAGACGTAATCAGGCAATGTTAGATATTGCTGGAATAAACTCTTCATTCCGTGATGCAATTACAAAATTAGGGGAAATTAAAAATTCTCACATAACAAGCAGTTTGAGTTCCGCTCTTACAAATGTAAATAAAATTGCAAACGAGCATTTGAAGGCAGTAACACAAACTAAAAAACTTAATTCATCAAATATTTTTTTTAATCACAATATCTCTTCAACAATTTTTGCAGGTTCTCTCAGATTAGGTGAAATTGAGGCGTTACGGAATAATGCTCTTAATACATTACCAAATGAGCAATTCCGAACTTTACTTAGTGATTTTCAAAGTTCGATAAATAAATCTCACCTCTTTGAACAAATCAATGTTATTCGGAATTCTTTTGCCGGTAATTTGGCATTAGCATTTAGAGATGTTATTGAATCATCTGAAAATCAACAAGAAGCATTAGATAAAGTCGAAGCTATTGTTGAGGAAAAATTTGCGGAATCATCAGACAGTTCATTTACGACACAAAATACTTTGGCATTAATAGTTTCATTGTTAAGTTTGATTGTCGCACTTTATTTTAATATTCAAAATGCTTCAATTTCTCAACAGTCTGCTGAATCGCAACAAATTCGTTTTGAGCAATTGCTTAGAGTCATTGAAAAAATTGTCGAAAATACAAATCCAGAAAGCGAAAAAGTCAAAATTTATTATGTAGTTAAAAGAGAGCTTGATGTTCGAGCTAACCCAACATTCAAATCAATGAAGTTTGGAAGATTATTTCCCAACACGAAAGTAAAACTAATTACTGAAAAGCACAAATGGATTTATATAGAATGGACTGATTATTTAGAAGCAGTTCCAAGATATGGTTGGGTTAATAAGAAATATTTAAAGAAGTTAAAATCAGTAAGTTTCTTTGAAAAAAAAGAAGGATTAAATAATTTCAGTGAGCAAAATGAGAGCAATTTGTTAAATAAAGTCCAAGAAACGAGGCTTTCCGGTGCGGAAGTTACGAATCTCGGAGTAGAAGTTTTCGGCGATATGGAAAAGTTTAAGTTGTGGCTCGACACGCCGAATCTTTCGCTGGGAAATTTGAAGCCGATGGAACTGCTCAAAGATTCATACGGTAAAGAATTAGTCATCAGCGAATTGACCCGCATCAATCACGGCATTTTGGTTTAATGGAAGCGTTCAGACTTTCGCGGGAAAAATACGCCGCGCCGCTTTCCGGTAAAGGAGCGGCGATGAAAGGGGCGAGATGGAATTCCATCGGTGTCGAGTTGATTTACACGGCTTCAAACCGCTCTCTGGCAATGGCGGAAGTTGCGGTTCATTTAACGCTGGCGACCATTCCGAGCGATTATGTAATGCTGACGATTTATTTGCCCGACGATATTTCAACTCAAAAATTAACTGAAACGGATTTGCCTACCAATTGGAACGCCTTTCCGCATCCGATTTCGACGCAGGTCATCGGAGATAAGTTTATTGCTGACAACAATTATTGCGTATTACAAATCCCTTCGGTCGTTACGCAGGGAGATTACAATTTGTTGATTAATCCGTATCATTCGGATTTTTCAAAAATAAAAATCATTGCGATTGAAAAATTTCCGTTTGATAAAAGAATATTCAAATAAACACAAATTTTCGTGCAATTTCGTGTTTATTCGTGGCAAAATAAAAAAGTTGTGCAAATCAGCGCGAGAAATTCATTAAAAGGAAAAATCAAATCGGTCAAAGCGGGCGCGGTGAATACGCAGGTTATCATCGAACTTTCAAACGGCGTGGAAGTCGTCTCGATTATCACGAAAGATTCGGTGGAACGCTTGAATTTGACCGAAGGCAAAGAAGTTTACGCAGTCGTCAAAGCGAGCGATGTGATGATTGCGACCGACTAATTTTAATTTGTAACAGTTAAAAGATGCGTGTTGGGTTTGCTTTCAACGCGCATCTTTTTTATTTTGGATTATCAATGTTTTATGTCCGACAATTTTAAGAAAAAAGAGTTTGTGAAATTATTGGCAGACAAGATGAAAGCCGACGAAAAAACTGCTGAAATGTGGGTTGACGCGTTTACCGATACTTTATGCGAATGTTTCAAACAAGGTCGTGGCGTGGTTATTACGAATTTAGGGACGTTTTATTTGCGGATTACGAGTCGCGGCGATTCGATTTTTCGTTTTAATCCGGCGCAGAAACTCCGTTCGCTTTTCGGCTGGTCTTCAACTTATAAAGGAAATTTGTAAATTATGTCCAAATCAGTTGCGGAATTTTTGAGTCGGCAGCTTTTGCTCGATTACGCCGGAAGCGGTTCGTTTGAGCGCGGCGAAAAATACTTTAATTCCGGGAGCGTTTTCGGATTGGAAGAATATCAGGGAAAAGTCGTTGCCAAGGTGAGCGGAACGCACGATTATCGCGTCAAACTTTGGATAGAAGATAAAGATGAAATCGGCTACGACTGCGATTGTCCGTTTGCCGGTGAAGATAATTTTTGCAAACACTGCGTCGCCGTCGGGCTGGCTTGTGTCGCAGAGCGCAAAGAAGATTCAAAAGAAACTTCCAGTGGCAAAAAACGCGCAACCAATCTCGATGACATAAAAAATTATTTGCAAACGCGGGAGAAATCCGAATTGGTCGAGATGCTGATGCAGGAAGTTCTCGATAACGAAACTCTGCGCGGACAGTTATTGCTTGCCGTTGCCCGCAGTAATCCGCAGGGCGTTGACGTTAAAACCTATCGAAAGGAATTGAAACGAATCTTTAAAACCGACGGTCACGATTATGACGATGATTATTACGGCGGTTTTGATAATTCCGACGACGTTGAGCAAGTGGTCGAATCAATCGAAGGTTTGCTGGAAGACCGACATTACGAAGCGGTGATTGATTTATGCGAATACGCGCTCAAGCTCGCGTCAAAGGCTTTGAATTACGTTCACGAATCGGACGGCGCCATCGAAGACGCGATGGAAAATTTGCAGGAGCTTCACCTCTCGGCTTGCGAACAGGCAAAACCCGATGCGAAAAATCTGGCGCGGCGTTTGTTTGAGTATGAACTGGATGATGATTGGGGAACTTTTCACAACGCGGCAAACAAATACTCGGATGTTTTGGGCAAAAAAGGTCTGACACTTTACCGCCGGTTGATTGAAAAAGAATGGGAAACACTTCCCGCGCTCAAACCCGGCGACGATAAATCTTACGGCGGAAACCGTTATCGAATAACGAATATGATGGAATCTCTCGCGTCTGCGGAAGGCGACATCGAAAAACTCGTCGAAATCAAAAGCCGCGATTTGTCGAGCCAATATCATTATTACGAAATCGCCGAAATATATCGTGAAAATAAAAAATATGACAAGGCTCTGGAATGGGCGGAACGCGGCATCAGCGATTTTCCAAAGGCTGAGAAGATAGATTGGCGTTTGGGCGAATTCCTGGCAAACGAATATCATCGGCGCAAGCGGCACGATGAATCGATGCGAATTATCTGGAAACAGTTTGAAAAAAGCCCGGATTTAGGAAATTACGACAAACTCAAAGAACACGCCGACAAGGTTACACCGGAAAGCGCCTGGCAAATCTGGCGGGAAAAAGCTCTCGAATTTATTCGTCAGGATATAGCCGAAAGAAAAAAGAACAAATCATTCGTCTGGTCTTACCATCGTGCGGATAATTCTTTGCTCGTCACAATTTTCTTGCAGGAAAATCTCCCCGAAGAAGCGTGGCAGGAAGCCGAAAAAGGCGGCTGCAGTGAAGATTTATGGCTCAAACTCGCTAGAATCAGAGAAAAAGAACATCCGACCGACGCGCTCAAAATTTACCGGGAGCGCATCGAACCGAAAATCCAGGAAACAAATAATCAGGCTTACAACCAAGCCGTAATCTGGATAAAAGAAGTAAAACGCCTGATGTCGCAGCTCGGCAGAGAACCTGAATTTGAAGATTATCTGGTTGCTTTGCGCGTCAACTACAAAATCAAACGAAACTTTATCAAACTGCTGGATTCAACAAAATGGTAAATGAAAATAACGAACACCCAATCGTTTCGATAATTATGGGCAGCACGTCCGATTGGGAAACAATGAAAAACGCCGCTGATATTTTAGAAGACTTCGGTATTCCGCACGAAACGAAAGTCATTTCCGCGCATCGCACGCCCGATTTGCTGTTTGAATTCGCCAAATCCGCCGAATCGCGCGGCATCGAAGTGATCATCGCGGGCGCGGGCGGCGCGGCACATTTGCCTGGAATGTGCGCGTCGCAAACCGTTTTGCCGGTCTTGGGCGTTCCCGTGCAAAGCAAAGCGTTATCGGGAATTGATTCGCTTCTGTCAATCGTTCAGATGCCCGCCGGAATTCCCGTCGGAACTTTGGCGATTGGAAATGCGGGCGCAAAAAATGCCGCGCTTTTAGCAATTTCGATTCTGGCAAATTCGCGTTCTGAACTGCGTGAAAAACTTAAAAAATTCCGCGCTGAGCAAACTCAATCGGTTCTCGAAAGCACTTTTAATTAAAGGCTTTTTTTACTCGCTTTAATTCTTTTTCAGCTTTGTCGAAAGAAGTTTGCCTGTTAAAATATAAGTTACCAAATTGTTGAAATCAAACTTATGTATAGTGCCGAATCTGTGGCAAACGCATTTCTTGATTTAGCCCGCCGCGAAGGAAAATTTTTGACGAATATGCAGTTGCAGAAACTCGTCTATATCGCGCACGGATACTGTCTTGCCAAACTCCACGAACCTCTTTTTTACAACAATATTCACGCCTTTGAATGGGGACCGGTGATTCCCAATCTTTACAAAACGCTTAGTCATTACGGCGCGGAGGAAGTTAAGGATCATATTCCGACCAACGAGTCGCCAATTGCCGAGGACAGCACGGAGATGGAAATAATTAGAGAAGTCTGGCAAGACTACGGAGATTTTTCCGGTTTGGAACTTTCGGCTTTAACGCACCGCAAAGGAACGCCGTGGAGCGAAACCTGGCGAACCAACCAGTTCGGCGTAATCTCGGATGAGCTAATCGCCGAACACTATCGCCAAGATTTGTATGAACGATTCGCCAATCAACCGTAGCGAGAAAAATCTCGCCGCTTCCGATAAAAATCGGCAAACCGCCGAAACACTGCCCGCGGTAGAGGCGGAAAATCGAGAGGTTATTCTGGAATCGCAAATAGAGAATATCTCTTTGCCGCCCGACAAACTTAACGATTTATTTTTAGAAGCAGAACTGACCGCTCGCCAAAAAGCGACCACCGAACTCGAACGGCTGAAAATCGAAAATCAAAAACTGCAAATCGAAAATCAAGGATTAGAACTGCAAAACCAGCGGTTGAAAGATGAAAACTTGCGGCTGACCGAACTTCACGACACGAGAAAACAATACGTCGGCAGACTCTTCTGGTTAATTACGGCGTGGCTAGCGGTCGTCATCGCGCTCGTCGCTTTGACCGCTACGTTAAAAAACACTTTTGCGCTCGCCGACAGCGTTTTGATTGCTTTTATCACCTCGACGACCGTGAGCGTAATAGCTTTGTTTGTGATTGTCGCCAAATGGCTTTTTCCTTCTGCGAATGATAAAGATGACAAATGAGTTCTTTGCAAATTAAAGAAATTATCGAAAGACTCGCATCGCTCGAAAATCCTGCAAACATCGCGGGAATGGCGCGTTTCGGAATCGTCTCAAAAAAGGCTTTCGGCGTTTCCGCACCGGAACTTAAACTTCTTGCCAAAGAAATCAAAAAGTCAACGGAAAACCGTCACGCGCTCGCGCTCGAACTTTGGAAAACCGCAATTCACGAAGCCCGAATCATTGCTTATTTGATTGATAATCCGAAGGAAGTTACCGAAATACAGATGGAATCTTGGGCGAAAGATTTTGATAATTGGGAGATTTGCGATTCGACTTGTGGAACTCTTTTTTGCAAAACACCTTTCGCCTATGAAAAGGCGTTTGCGTGGAGCGAACGCGAGGAAGAATTTGTCAAACGCGCCGGAATTGTTTTGATGGCGTGGCTTGCCGTTCACGATAAAAAAGCGGATGACGCGAAAATCGCGCAATTTTTACCGGTTCTTGAAAAACACTCGGACGATGAAAGAAATTTCATCAAAAAAGCCGTCAATTGGTCGCTCAGACAAATCGGCAAACAGAATCTGAATTTGAATAAACTCGCCGTCGAAACCGCCGAACGAATTAAGCGGCGAAGTACGAAAGCGGCGCGTTGGATTGCGGCAACCGCTCTGCGCGAACTATCGGACGACAAAACTATCAAACGAATTCACGATAAATCAAAGCGAAATTTAGCACGAATCATTTAGGTTTCTGCCGGAACTCATATTTTCCGTAAAATCTCATTGCGTTTTATTAAAAGACGCGACGGATTGTTGGTGATAATCGCGTTGATACCCAATTTAAAAGCGCGTCTTACCCAAACTGGATTATCTGCCGTCCAAATCGTCACCAAAAAACCTTTCTTCTCTGCTCGCCGCACAAATTTCTCGGTTGCCAACGAATAATGAATCGAAATTTCGTCAGCGTTACACGCTTGCGCTTTTTTCAGAATGCGCTTTTTCTTGCCTAGAATCGTCAGAATTTTCGGAGAGAACAGCGCGGCGGTGTGAATTTCCGGCAGGATTTGTTTGACAATCGCCAAGCCTTCGAGCTTGAAACTTTTGACTATAATTTGCGGAAGAAGATTTGTTCGGCTAATCAAATCGCATACGGCTTCGGCAAGCGGCGGAATTTCCGCTTCTTTGCCTTTCAGTTCGACGTAAATCAAACCTTTATAATCAACTAAAAAAACGAATAATTTTGCCAAAGTCGGAACAGTTTCAGCGGAAAATTTATCGTCGAAATACCTGGAATTTTTATCGTTAAACCAACTGCCGACATCTATTTTTTGCAGCTCTTCGGAAGTGAAAGCCGAAACGCGCCCGTCAATTTTTCCCAAACGATTCAGCGTCGAATCGTGAAAGACAACCGGCACGTTGTCTTTTGCCAGCCGCACATCAAATTCAATGCCGTCTGCTTTGTCATCAATCGCTCGGCTAAAAGCCGCAAAAGTATTTTCGGGCGCGAGCGCGCTTGCGCCACGATGCGCGATGATTAAAGGCTTTTGAGCGTTCGTTTGCATATTGGAAAGTGAAAAAGGTTAAAAGTGGCAAAGTGAAAAAGTAAGTTACAAATGATGGTAAAATTTTTTCACTCTTTCACTTTCAATTTTTTAACCTTTTAACTTCTACTTTTTTCTAAAAGAAAAATCATCTTCGACCAGCCAATTGGTTCGGTAATCGGAAATTCATAATTGCCGACAATCTCAAACCAACGACCAGCAATTTCTTCGGTTTCTTCGATTGAGTGAGTCTTAAAATTATACAAAATCTCCAGAACCGAGCCGACAATCGAAGGCTTGACCGGTATCAAAACAAGTTTTGCGCCCGTTTTCAAAATTCGCGCAAACTCACACAAGCCTTCTTCCAACGAAACGTATTCCAACACGCCGCAAGTTAAAACCAAATCGAAAGTTTCGTCTGCGAAAGGAAGCTGCAAAATGTTGCCTTGCACGGCGCAGATGTTTTCCGCGTCGGTTTCTTCATCTTTTTCGAATTGATCTCTGGCGATTTTGAGCGAATTGATTGATAAGTCGAGCGCGATGGTTTTTTTCGGGCGAAAACCCGCGCTGTGAAAGCCGAGCGTGATAATTCCCGTTCCGCTCCCGGCATCCAAAACAAGCGAGTTCTTGTCAAAAGTTAAATTCAGCGATTCTAAATAATTAGCTACCGAAGTCCGATAGCCGTTGATTTTCATTGCCAGATTGTGGACATCGGCAATGCGATCGTAAAATGTTTGCGTTTCGCTTTCGGACGTTTCTAATATTCGCGCCATCTGTAAAATTTAGGATTCAGGATTCAGGATTCAAGATTTAGGATCTCAATTTTGAATCTTAAATCTTAAATCTTGAATCTTGACTATTTCTCCGCTAGAAGTTTCTCAATCTCGATGCGAATTTCCTCTTCTCGGCTCTGGCTCGAACCGGTTTCGATGTAACGAATCAAGCCTTTGCGGTCAATCAAAACGGTGGTTGGAATCGCCCTTGCGCCGTAGAGAAGTTGATTGGTATTATCTTTGGCAACGACGAAATCATAAGGCAGGCGTTGATTTTTTCTGAAGCGTTGCAAAAATTCAATCTCCGCCGCATTATCAACCGAAAAACCTTCCGCTTCGCCGTGATATTTCGTTACGCCTAAAATTTCGAAGCCATCTTTTTTGAAAGTCTGATGCCATTCAATCAAACTGGGAAAAGCCTCGATGCACGGACCGCACCACGTTGCCCAGAAATCGAGCATCACGACTTTTCCGCGCAGACTCGCCAAAGTCTGCGGCTGTCCGGGAAACCAACGGTCAATCGCAGCGAGTTCGGGCGCGGTTTCGCCAAGGAGTTTGTAATGTTTTTCGCGCTCTTTTAATCGCCGCAAAACGTCTTCCTGAAGCGGCTTCGCCGTAAAATCCTTAGTTGCTTGAGCAAGCGCGTTTGAGTACATTTGCAGCGCGAGCGGTTTGCGACCGGTTGAAATCAAATACTTGATATTTTCGTCAACCGCTTTGTAATAAAGACTCGACGAGCCGACGGAGGCGGCGGTTTTTCGTAAATCTTCAAGCGTGTTTTCCGCTTCCTGTCGTTTTCCGCCGTCTCGGTAAATCTCAAAAGCCGTCATTCCCGAATCGAGCAAATCATCCAGCCCGCGAGCGCGTGAAGTTGAATCTTGAAACACAATTTTAAAGGCGCGATAGGCTTCTTCAGCGTGACTGGCAGCTTTTGCCAAATCCTTTTCCGCGCGGTAACTTTTTGCCAATTCGCTTTCCACACGAGCGCGTTCCGTCAATTTTATCGGCTCAGTTTTCAAATAATCAACAAGCAATTTTTCGGCTTCGTCAAGTTTCTTTTGACGCGCCGCAACGACAATGACAATCGAACGTGCCGTCTGCAATTTTTCGACAGCCGGATTTTCCGTAACGATAAATTTTTGGAAAGATTCAGCCGCTTTTTCCGAATTGTCCGCCAGCCAATTGAGCATTCCGAGATAATAAAAATCTTCGGCGGCAAGGTTTTGACGCGTGGAAACTATGGCTGCATATTTCGCCGCTAATTGCTTCTGTTCCAAAACGGTGCGTTTGAGAAGGCTTTCGCTGAACGGAATCTTTTTTGTTTCAAACTCGGCAAATTTCTTTTTCGAGTAGGTGTTTGCTTCGACAAACATTTGTTCGGCGGTCAAATCGTTCATCGCGTCCGTCGCCGGCGTTGCCGGTGTTGCGATTTTCGGGCTAATGCGCCGCGATTGCGCGAAATTGTTGATTGATGCGGATAAAAATAAAGATATAAAAGATATAAAAGAAATAAAAAGTAATTTACGCATTGATTTGTAACTATATTTCCTAACTTAAGATGGCTTCGCTGCGAAATCGGCGCGGGCTGAAAATTTCCAGATACTTCGAATCTGCATTTCCGACAATTTTATCGGCTAAAATTTCTGCCGTTTTTGGCGCAAGCAAAATTCCGTTACGATAGTGCGCCGTAGCGACAAACAAATTTTCGATTTCGGGAATCGCGCCTATAACCGGCAAACCGTCCGCCGCCAGCGGTCGCAAGCCCGCCCAGGTTTTTTTCAAACTTAAATTTTTAAATTCAGGCGCGATTTCAAAAGCCGTATTTAATAAAGAAACTGTGCCTAAACCGGTTGTGTGATTATCAAAGCCGACATCCTCAACCGTTGCGCCGACAAGAATTCTATTATTTTTTCGCGGCACAAGATAGCCGCGCGGACTGTATATAACGTGCCGAAACAATTTATAATTGTCATTAAAAGCGAGCATCTGACCGCGCATCGGTTTGATTTTGATGTCCGAAAGCAAATTGAATTTGTCTTCGATTAAACTCGTCCACGCGCCCGAAGCAATTACGACGATTGACGCGCTAAGAACGCCCAAATCAGTTTCCACGCCGGTAATCCGGTCGCCTTCCAAAAGTAATCTTCTTGCCTTGCCTGAAAAACTTCCATCCGAATTTACAGGTTTTTGAACGCTTCCCTTTTGTTTCGGCAATAATTTGATTAGTGCTTCGATGATTTTGCGGTTTTCCACCTGCCAATCAAGCGGGAAGCGCAAACCGAAAAGAACATCAGGCGAAACATTCGGCTCAATTTCCAAAACTTCCTTCGCGGTTAATTTCTCGACCGACAAATTTGCATTTTTCTGCCAGGTGTAACGGTTTTCGAGTTCTTCCGCATCTTTCTCAGTAAATGCAAGATATAGCGTTCCCGTCCGGTCAAGTTCAACGTCAACGCCTGTTTCGCTGAATAAATCTTCAGCGAATTGCGGATATAAATCACGACTTTCCTGACAAAACCGAAAAAAATCATCAGCACAATCGGCTTCGGCTTGCGGCGCAAGCATTCCCGCCGCCGCGTGTGAAGCTTCTCTGCCACATTCATTTTGTTCGAGAATCGTTATTTTATCAACGCCGCGATTTCTCAAACTCCGTGCGAGGCTCAAACCGATAATGCCGCCGCCGACAATTAAAATGTCCTGATTTTTCGAGAGATTCATTAAAATAAACTCGCGTGCGTTGTCCTAATTCCCAAGTCCGTTGTAAATTTAAATAGCTATAACCAAAAAAAACGGCAAAGAATAAGGAACAAATTAATGAAACATAATATCACGTTGATTCCCGGCGACGGCATCGGACCGGAAATCGTCGCTGCGACCGTCAGAATTATTGAGGCTTCGGGCGTTGAGGTGGAATGGGAAACGCATATTATCGGCGCACAAGCGTTAGAAAAATTCGGCATGACTTTGCCGGAGGCGGCGGTCGAATCAATCAAAAAAAATAAGGTTGCGCTCAAAGGACCGCTGATGACACCAATCGGCAAAGGTTTTACGTCGGTCAATGTTGGCTTGCGAAAAACGCTCGACCTTTACGCGAACGTCCGACCAATCCGCGCTCTGCCGAATATTCCTTGTAAATACCCAAACCTTAATTTGGTGATTGTCCGCGAAAACACCGAAGATTTATACGCCGGACTCGAACACATCGTCGTTCCGGGCGTAGTGGAAAGTTTGAAAATCATCACGGAAAAGGCTTCGACCAGAATTTCAAAATATGCTTTTGAATTTGCAAGGCGCGAAGGACGCAGAAAAGTTACTGCCGTCCACAAAGCGAACATTATGAAATTGTCGGACGGACTTTTCCTCGAAAGTTTCTACAACGTGGCGAAGGATTACCCAGAAATTCCCGCCGATGATAAAATTATTGATAATTGTTGTATGCAGCTAGTGATGAATCCGCAGCAGTTCGACGTGATGGTCATGGAGAATCTCTACGGCGACATCGTTTCTGATTTATGCGCGGGGTTGATTGGCGGTTTGGGACTTGCGCCAGGCGCGAATATCGGCGAAATCGGCGCGGTTTTTGAAGCCGTTCACGGCTCTGCGCCCGACATCGCGGGACAGGGCGTGGCAAATCCGACGGCGATTTTGATGTCGGCAATTCTGATGCTCAAACACATCGGCGAGCGCGACGCGGCGGAACGCACCGAACGAGCAATGCTCGAAGTTTTTGCCGAAGGCACGACGATTACTAAAGATTTAGGCGGCACAGCGAAAACCGCCGACTTTGCCAACGCGATTATTGATAAATTGAAAAATTAGAGGTCAGAGGTCAGAGGTTAGTTTTGACTGACCTCTAATCTCTGACCTCTGACCTCTAACTTCTTTTATGGAAAGCATTTGGGAGAAACCCGTTTCACACGGCGAGATTCTCAAGAAAATCTGGAAAAATCTCGATTTAGGAACGCTCGAACGCGAACATCCGTTTCACACGCCGGTTTTTTCGACCGTGGCAAACGGCTGCGTGCCGAACTTACGCATCGTCGTTCTGCGCCGCTTCTGGCGCAAACCGCCGTGTTTAGCTTTTCACACGCACACCGGTTCGCCGAAAATCAAAGAACTCCAGAACAATCCAAATGTTTATTGGCTTTTTTACCATCCAACGGAAAAGTTGCAGGTCCGCATAAAAGGCAAAGCGAGGGTTCACACCGCCGACGATTTAGCCGAAGAACAATGGCTGGCGACTGAATTTTTCTCGCGCCGCTGTTACATCGGCGAAGCACCGACCGAGCCGAGCAAAAAACCGACTTCCGGTTTGCCGGAAGACTTGCTTGACCGCGCCCCGACCCGCGAAGAATCCGAAGCCGGGCGCGCCAATTTCGCCGTTGTCACTTCGACCGTCGAGCAGATAGATTGTCTGGAAATGAACGTGCGCGGACATCGCCGCTCATTATTTGTATGGAATGAAACAGGCGAACTAGAAACCCGATGGCTCACACCGTAAAAAAGATTTTGCTAATTTTGGTTCGCTTTAAGCAGTTCTCGTATTAAATCTTCCGAGATGTGAAAATTTGTCTTTTGAAGTGCATCAATTACGTTTCTTAAATCTATTAAATTTCTTCGTGCTGCTTGGTCAAGAACACCGATTGTTCCGGTGATTGAAAGATGCAAATCAAGAGCCGCTTGCCGCGCTTGCTTGTCATCAACAAGCAGTAAATCGGCGGAAAGTTCTTGAGCCAAAAGAATTGCCTCTCGCTCGCCCGCGTCCAATACGTCCAATGAAGCATCGGCTGTTAAATTGGTATGTCTGACTTCAATCCAAGCGGGAAGACTACTTGCCCAATAGCGCACTTTCGCCGACGCGCCCTTCGCTCGTAATTCATCGAAAACAGTTTGCGGAATCACAACGCGCCCGAATAATTTCCGCAATACGTCTTCTTGTTCAATTAGAACAAGATAATTGAGCGGCGAAGTATCGGAAACGACAATCATTTCGAGAACAGCTTTCTGAGAGTTCGGCGGTCAGCCTCTAAATCTTCAATTGTGTAGTTAAGCGCAACCTCGTGATTCTTAAAAAATTCGTCAACTTCAAAACGATTCAGATTGAGCATTCTGCCGACCTGCGCGTGCGAAAGTTTTCCCGTGCGATAACCTTCCAAAGCCGTCGCTTCCAAAACTTTGCGCTCGATGCTTTCGCCGTCGGCGAGAAAAACATTTGCTACATCTTCGGGTAAATTGATTGTTATTTCCATCGTTTTTCTCCTTAGCTAAAATAATCTTCCATAAATCTTCGCACGTCTCGAATCATATCTTCAACATCTTTTTCGGTAAATTCCGTCCATCTGCTGTGCGCCGCTTTATGCGGAATCTCAACGCGCACGGCTTTCAATCAATTCTATCTTCATCGGATTCGACTTTTGGAACTTTGCTTAATGCTTGCAGAAATTTTTCACGGCTTTCGCGTCCGGCGCGGTTTTTGACCAATTGAATATCAGTCCAAGCATTATCATCATTTGCTTGAGCAATTACCAATTCGTCAATTTCTTTTTCCGAAAGATTGTTCTTTCTAACTTTCATTAACTTTCAATACAGCTAAAAACGCTTCTTGCGGAATCTCGACGCGCCCGACTTTCTTCATTCGCTTTTTGCCTTCCTTTTGTTTATCGAGAAGCTTGCGTTTGCGCGAAATGATATTTCATTTAATCATAAAGAAAATCCTTCACGGTGTTTTCAAGTTCCAACGGCTTTTTTATTCGGCATTCCCAAATTACTAAAACTTTCCAGCCTTGGTTTTTCAATGTTCGGAGATTTTCTTTATCTCTTTCGACGTTGCGAAATCTTTTCTTCTGCCAATAATCTACATTGGTTTTCGGCGTTACGTTTCCGCGTTTGCAGTCGTGGATATGCCAGAAACAGCCGTGAACGAGAATGATTTTTTTGTGTTTCGGCAAAACAATGTCGGGTTTGCCCGCAAGTTTTTTGTCGTGCAGACGAAAGCGAAAGCCGAGACGGTGAACGATTGAACGAACAATCATTTCGGGTTTGGTGTGGCGGCTTTTGATTGCCGTCATATTGCGCTTGCGCTGTTCGGCGGTGAGATTATCAGCCATTTCTTACGCGGGTTTTTCGTGGAGAACGATTTCGGAATTTCCGCCCGTGATAAAAAGCGCGCCCGTGAATCCGCCGAATCTTCGTTTCATCTTGCCGTCAATTTCAAAGAACCTGCTGAGAATTTCGCCTTCAAAGTCGGAAACTTCTTCGAGAAAATGACTCGTTTCGCGGTCGTCGTCCGCGTCGAAAAGCGAAAAGATTTTTTCGTGCCGACAGGCGACAAAGGCGAGGTGATTTTTGTTTTCACCCAATTAACAATTAAATGAAGCCTGAGTGCAATTCATAGCTTTATTCTCCAACGCGCATTTTCAATGTGTTCTTTGACATCAGCCGGATTCTTTTTCCTGCGGTAATTATTCAGCCAACAGACTTGATACGCCCAAACGGTTG
>MWYZ01000034.1 GCA_002050365.1 Acidobacteria bacterium 28-1 | reverse complement strand
CCTCCGTGACGGTTGTCGTTGGCGTACAAACATTACCGCCCGGCGTCGGCGTCGCACCCGGCGTCGGCGATGCAACTGGTGTGGGCGATGCACCCGGTGTCGGCGATGCACCCGGTGTCGGCGATGCACCCGGTGTCGGCGATGCACCCGGTGTCGGCGATGCACCCGGTGTCGGCGATGCAACTGGTGTCGGCGATGCACCCGGTGTCGGCGATGCAACCGGCGTTGGCGTCGGCGATGCACCCGGTGTCGGCGATGCAACCGGCGTTGGCGTCGGCGATGCACCCGGTGTCGGCGTCGGTGTCGGTGCTACCGCGCAGGTAATGTCGGAATGCGACTGTGCAACAATTATGTCTGTTGTAACTGTGCCATTTAGGGCGGTTACCTGAATGCGTAGGGCATTAACCGTAATGTCACCGCTACCATTAGATATTTGTTGGTTAAGAGTGAGGTTTACTGTTCCGATCTGAACGCCCAGCGCATCCAGCAGGCGAACTGCTATCACTGTGTTAGGCGCAGGCATTACGATTGCGGTCGCCGTTACGAGTGTGCCGTTGACCTGGAGGTTTTCTATTGTGGTAGTGCCGGCGCAAGTCGGGCCATTCGTTGCGCATGCGCAAATGGTAGTCGACAGCACAGTGGTGGCGGTAACGAAAATAGGATTATTGGTGCCACCAAGCAACGTCAAATTCAGATTATTAACAGCGGCTCTCGAACTGCTCAAAAACGGGCTTCCGCCACCCGCGCCGCCCGAAGTCCTTGTTTGGAGGATTCCTGTCGTCAGGCTACTAAGAGTTCCTAACGCGCCCAATTGAACATTAGCATTTGCCGCATCGCCTTGCAGAAAGCCGCCTGCGGGAGGAAGAGCACCGGTTTGAGCAACTCTTACATTGGTAGTTACCGTCCCGAGGACGTTTGCGTTGGCAATAACACCGGTTGCATCTCCGCTGAAGCTGGTAGGTGTCTGGTTCGTCTGTGCTTGTTGTGTTGTGGCAATCACCGATAAAAACAACATTGCTGTTATACTAAGCAATATTGCTAAAAATTTTTGTTCTTCATATGTCTACTCCATTTAATAAAAACTCCGTTTATAGATTAATTTACTTAACCTTTAAGGGATTGAATTGAAAAGTTGAAAAGCGGAATAATTACACCGCGAATGAGAAACATTTTCTCACTACAGCCATAGTTATTAGAAACCTAAGCAATATATTTTTTCCTTCTCATGATTTTCTACTTCTAGTATGAAATTCATAGTTATGGAAAAAAGCAAATAGGTTTGACATAGTGCAATGCCTTTCACCAACTTGGAAAGAGGTTGCAGAACATTCTTAAGTCCTTTAAAAAGTTAATTGAAGGCACATTTCAATAATATGGAAAGGAAAATCTAAAAGTTTAACTTCTTTTAATGAATGTTTGGCCGAACGTCTTCTTAAAATATCAGGTCTTGGGGAGAATTTAAGAATCTAATATACGAATCGTAAATAATTTGTAAAACCTTGTCAATACAAAACATCGTTTTATAGGGCAAACGCATAAAAATTTGAGAAATAAAATTAGTCTGTCAAACTTTCATCTGAGTTTTTGTCGGATGGAGGAACCGACTTGAGACAACTAAAGGCAAAGACACTATTTGTTAGTGTCAACAAATGGGCGGTTTCGGAGCGTGATTTGGTCATTGATTTTGCTTGTTTATAAATGAAACTTTAAAAACTTTGACGAAAATCTTGCCTATAATCTTGGGACACGCAGTAATCGTTATTCCATGAAATTCAAACCGGGAGAAAAAGAATATCTTTGCGCCATCGTCCTGCAATTGCTTTTAGTGTTCAGTGTTTGTTTTCGGGCAATCAGAACTGAATTCATTCCAATAAAAAAGGTGGGTGGCTAAAAACCACTCACCTTTTTTGTTAGTTAACGAAAATATTTGCTGTTGCAAAATCTTCAGTTCTACCCGCTCCGTCTAAATTCTCCGAAGCGGGAATATTATTTTGCACTCCTATTGATCCTGTGGTTCCCCATCATCGGAATTAGGCTGGTCAGTTATAACACTACACCGCACGCGAATAAAGATGGAGTAAAAGGAACTCGCCGCCCGTAAGGTGAAATCAACCCCTAGAGCCGGATCAGGTGTTGTGAAGTTTACTGTTACCGGAGCGTATGTGCCGGGCGCGAATGCCGGAATGCTCATTACCGCATTCGTCGGCATGCCGACCACCGTCAGTGACTGCAAACCGGTCCCGGCGTCAATATGATCAATCGTAACCGAGCCTAGTCCACTCGACACTCCAAAGGAAGCGATACCACCCGGAGCTAAGTCTCCCTGACTAACCGTCGTGCTTGGCGTGCAAGTCTGAGCACACCGCACGCGAATAAAGATGGAGTAAAAGGAACTCGCCGCCCGTAAGGTGAAATCAACCCCTAGAGCCGGATCAGGTGTTGTGAAGTTTACTGTTACCGGAGCGTATGTGCCGGACGCGAATGCCGGCATGTTCATTACCGCAGTGGTCGGCATGCTGACCACCGTCAGTGACTGCAAACCGGTTCCGGCGTCAATATGATCAATCGTAACCGAACCCGGTCCACTCGACACTCCAAAGGAAGCGATACCACCGGGAGCTAAGTCGCCCTCAGTCACCGTAGTGGATGGAGTGCAAGTTTGTTGTTGCTGCGCCGATGTTTGTCCGCTAAACACACTCATTATTGCAAAGAGCGCGAAAAAGCTTAGTTGAAAAAACAATCTCAGATTGTTTCCCTTAGTTATTAGAACATTTTTGAAGTTTTTCATTGTGTGTCTCCTATTTATAATTTCAATATAAAATGCTTAAATTAATAGCAAATACGTTCAAAAAAAGTTTTTAATTTTCAACCGCATCTGCTTGAAAAGTAGATTGACTGTAACGCCGCCACATAAGGTGGCTACTACGAAAACTTACTAATCATCGCAACAGACGACATACAATAATTGTTTTTGCAATAAAAGTTTTAACGAGCGAAAATTGCAGAAAAAAACCTGTCTGCGACAAACGAACAGGTAAAAGAGTTCTGAACAAGGATGATAAGGATTTTATCGGTGTCATATTAATTATGTAATTCTATAAAAGCAGGATACAGCCAAAAATTCTGATATTTAGGCGAGAATTTTTATCAAAATAACAGGTCGCTTAACGAAATTTGTTTTGTGAAAATAGAAGAAGTTATTTTACGAGGAAAATTTGTCAGTCTTGTGCCACTGCGTCTCGAACACCTCGACGCGCTCTATAAAGCAGATTCGGACGAATCACTTTGGCTTTGGACGACGAATGTCGTCAAATCAAAATTTGCAGCCGAATTTTATTTCCTTCAATTTGTAAGAAGAACGCGCGTGAACCGTCTGCGCGAAAGTTTTGTCCATTGCCGACAAGATAAGTAAAATTTCCACCTCGGATTAGCCAGATAGCAGCAATCGGTATAAAAGACGAAAGGCTTAGGTTCAAACAGTGACAGTGAACTTTGCAACGGCGAACGGGACAGCGACTGAACCGGACGATTACCAACCGGCTTCCGGTTCACTTTCTTTTGCTCCGGGAGAGACAATTAAAACTGTAACGGTTTTTGTTAACGGTGATACAGAGGTTGAGCTTAACGAAACTTTCACTGTTAATCTATCCGGCGCAACGAATGCGACAATTTCAAATGGACAAGGCACAGGGACGATTCTCAATGATGATAATCCACTGTCAACACGCTTTGACTTTGATGGAGATGGGAAAGCCGATGTCTCAGTGTTTCGACCGTCAAATGGCGGTTGGTATATCAATCAGTCAATGAATGGTTTCACCGGTATCACGTTCGGACAATCGGGCGATAAAATCGTGCCTGCCGATTATGACGGCGACGGCAAAACCGATGTCGCTGTTTATCGTCCGTCGAACGGAACGTGGTATCTGAATCGTTCGCAACTCGGCTTCACTGCCGTCGGCTTTGGCATTGCTGAAGATATTCCGCAACCCGCCGACTTTGACAATGCAGTCAAGGATTCATTGGAATCCAATTTGGCGAAGCGGCAGACAAACCGGTGCCAGCCGATTACGACGGCGACGGGAAAGCAGACATTGCAGTTTTCCGTGATGGAGTGTGGTATCTGCAAAGAAGCACGGCGGGCTTTACGAGCATAGCTTTTGGTGCGGCGAATGACAAACCTGTGCCGAATGCTTTTGTGCCTTAAATTACCTAAACATCAAATAAGAAGAGCCGCGAGCGTCAAAACTTGCGGCTTTTTCCTTTGCGGTTTATTATTCCTGAACGCAAGCGATTAAATTTTTGTATGGAATTTAAGAAATGACAATCCAATGTCCGCAATGCCTCAAAATCCACAATTCGCCCGCGCGATCTTGTTCCCGTTGCGGCGTGCAGTTCGTTGTCCACCCGATAGAGAAAAAATCAGTTACCACGCCTGCCGCAAGCGCGCCGCAATTAATTGTTTTTGAGAAATATGTAACTTCATTGACAGGTCGGGGAATTTTCCCCGAGTTTCACCGCCAATTCGATGGATGGCTTTGTATTTTAAGAAACGGCTCAAATAAACAAATTATGCCGTTTAATGATAAAGATTATTGTTGGGGAGAAACCATAGTAGATGCTTTAACGGTTGCCGTTGAGGGTTTGAACAAGCGTTTTAACAAGCCAAAAGAACTTAGCATATATATTGATATAGGAACTAACTATTGAGTTTTGTGAATATTATGCTTTCTCAATTTTTGATAATTTTCTAATATCAATGGAAATCGGCTCGCCGGCTTTAATCTCATTATAAAGATTCGCAAATTTCCAGCCGAATTTTATTTCCTTCAATTTGTAAGAAGAACGCGAGTGAACCGTCTGCGCGAAAGTTTCGTCCATTGCCGATAAAACAACTAAAATTTCTACATCGGATTTTTCAAAATCTTCTTCGGTCAAACCAAACATTGGTGATTGCTCGTTAATCGGATGAACAATTGTCCAAGCGAGCGGCAGAAGCGAAACTCTTTCGCGTTCGAGTTTGAGCAAATCAAATGTGCGAGTCGTCGCGCCGTCCTTCTCGACAAAACGCGTCAATAAAACCTGCGCCTTGACTTCGATAAGCTGATTTTTGCGGTTGTTCACGAGGCGAAACATAAATCCCGAACCGTTTTGATAAGGCGCAATAACCGCCGTTTCGCTAAAAATAATCTTTGCCGTCGGACGCGAAAATCTGGCGAAAACCAAACCTGTAATCAGCGCGTTTGCCAACAGGCTGTAATAAGATTCGATGGTTACTAGCAGATTCGCAATCAAGCCGACCGGATGAATCGTTCCGTAACCAATCGTGGCGAAAGTCTGAACAGAGAAGAAAAATCCGCGCAGGAAGATATTTTCGATTGGTATTGTTGAAGTGTCAACAATGGATTCCGCGCCGAGCAGCGTATAAAACAAGCCGAAACCGACGTTGCTCAAAAAGTATAAAAGCAGAACAAGACCCAAAAACTGCGCCCAACTCATCGTCAGCAAAAAATGATAAAGATTGAGCGTCGAGAGTTGCCGAATTCCCGTGCGGCGGACATTAAACGTGCCGTCGCGGTTTAAAAAACGCAGACGGCTTTCGGTCACCACCTTCGAGCCGAAACCCAAATCGCGGTCTTCTTCCGACATTTTCGGCGGTGTCGGGTCAATCAATTGGCGTTGAAATTCTTCTTCTCGCGTCATCGCAAATTATTCTTCGTCTGTTTCGGAAAGCATTTCGCGCAAGGCTTCGAGTTCAGGCAAAACGAGCAAATCTTTCGTGCGCCCGGCGGCGCGTTTGGCTTTGATTAAACCTTCAAGCGTCAGAACTCGCACGTCGCAGTCGTAAAGCCTCGCTATAATTGATTCCTTCTTGACCGCTTGGTAATCGCCGACACCAGCGACTTCGCCGAGCAAATCAATGTCGCCGATTGTTGTTTTAAGCGTAAAGTTCGTTCCACTTTGTAAAGTTCTTTCGTCCCAGATGAAAGGCAAATCTTCGGGAAAACCGCGCAGACGCGGATTGAAATGAGCAAACGCGGAAACGATTCTTTTCAAATTTTCCGTCGTTTGCAGATAACAAAAATCAAGGTCTCTTGTTACGTAACCGGTTGAATGAACGGAAATCGCAACTCCACCGATAATGACAAAATCCACTTCTTTTGCGGTCAGGGATTTTATCGCCGGTTCAAATTCGACCATTGTTTCGTTTTCTCCATTCCGCGCCTGCCCGCGCAAATTCTTCCAAACCTCTCATTGCGCTTTGTAAATCGTCAAGACGCTGCTGCGGAGTTTTTCTCAATTGTCCGAAAGTCAAAGTCAAATCAATACCGAACTCTTTCGCGGCGGCGACTTTGCTTCCCGGACGCGGATTCATAATCAGTTGGCGAATTTTTTCTAATCTCTCTTCGCTGAGTTTCTCCGTCATAAATTTATTTTATCCTTAAAAATTTTATCGAGCCACATATTCGATAATTTCTCTTGAATCGAATTTGCCCGAAGTCGGTCGTTCAGATTTTTGAAATCCACAAAATCAAGATTTTGGTCTTGGTTAAAACACGAAAACACAAAAAACTCTTCGCCCGTGTGCGGATTGACGTGACGTTGTAGACATTGGGCGCAGACTTCCTTCATCATACATTGCATCGGGCTGTTGATTGAGCCGATTGCCGTGTGTTGTTCCTTCAAATATGGTTTCAGGGAAGTGTGTCTGGCTTCTTTCACGCCGTTCATCATTCGATCTGAACCAATGGCGATGATACGGTCAACTTCTTTTAAATTCACATTTTGCTCGCCTAATTTTCCTTCGGCGTAAGCAATCATCGCTTGGACAATGTTGCCGCGAAAATGCGCGTCCTGTGGTCGGTTTGGCTGAATCTCGTCACCAAAATCCGTCGCCCAGATAACCTTGTCGGTGACATTTTCAATTTCTTCACGCTTGAACAAATCCGCACCGTTTTTGTAGCCCGCGAAATAAATAACGCGATTTTTATTTTCGCCTAATGCTTTAGCAATCGAGAACAAAACCGCGTTGCCGAGTCCGCCGCCCGCAAGCAGAATCGTTTCGTTTTCGGGAATTTCCGTCGGCGTTCCGGTCGGTCCCATCACGACGACTTCTTCGCCTTCTTTCAGCAAAGAACAAAGCCGCGAAGACGTTCCCATTTCAAGAACAATCATCGAAAGCAAACCTTTTTCTTCGTCAACCCACGCGCCCGTCAGCGCGAGTCCTTCCATCATCATGCGCGTTCCTTCGACAATCGGCGCACTCGTTTCAAAGTTTTGAAGACGATAAAATTGTCCCGGCTCAAACTTTCTCGCCTGCAGCGGTGCACGGACTACGACATCAATAATCGTTGGCGTTAAGCGTTCGACTCGGACGACGTAAGCGCGAAGTTGCTCATCAAGAGTTTTTTCAAGATTATCGAAAATTTTGTCGCGCTCAGTTTGCGGCAAGCTGCCGCGGGTCGCTAATTCATCGGCGAAAATTTCGACGACTTTCTCATAACCGTGTTTTGCCGAAGCCATCGCTTTGACGACGTTGCCCGCGTAGCGCGGATGATTATCGCCGTAATAGGAAATGAATTTTCCGTCCGTAGAGTAGGAAGTAAAGAATCCGTTTTTCGATTCGACGGTGTGAAATTTTCCGTCGCCGTTTTTAACGACTTCGTGCGGCTCAAAAAACTGCCGCCATTCGTCAAGTTTGAAAGTTCCGGGTTTTTCTTTTTCGTAAATCACGTTCGGCGAAGTTCCCGCCGCGACGCAAACCGTCCGGGCGGGAAACTCAACCATCTCACCCGTTTCTTCAAATTTTCCGGTTTCGGTGACGTAATTCAAACGCTCGAAAATTAATGCTTTGACCGCGCCGAATTCGTCTGGAACGGCTTCGGTCGGATTCATACATTCGACGAAATTGATGCCTTCTTCGAGAGCCTTTTGGACTTCTTCGTGATTAAGGCGATACGCCGGTGAATCCTGCATGCGCTTTCGATAAACTAAGGATACGCCGCCCCAAGATTGAACAAGCGGAACGAAATTCGGTTCTTCGTTCGCTTCATCGGCTCTTCTGCGTTCAGCGCGAATTGCTCGTCCGTGTTCGAGAAATTCCTGCATAACGCGCACTTCTTCTTCGTCAAATCGCGCCCAAGTTTCTTCTTCGCCGAATTCCGCCGTAATTTGCTCGAATTTCTCTAACATCTTTTCAACTTGAACCGGATAATAAGCGAAAATTTCCGTCGCCGAATCAATGCCGGTCAAGCCGCCGCCGATAACGATTGCCGGCAGCCGCACCTGTAGATTTGAAAGCGTGTCTTTTTTGAACGCGCCCGTTAGCTGCAAAGCCATCAGAAAATCCGACGCTTGACGAATGCCGCGAATCAGATTGTTTTTCATCTTCACAATCGTCGGACGACCCGCGCCCGTCGCAATCGCAATATGGTCAAAGCCAAAATTCCAAGCATCTTCAATCGTAAAAGTCCCGCCGAAACGAACGCCGCCGTAAGCGCGAAAACGCTTGCGGCGCGTCAATAATAATTGAAGCATTGTCAAGAAGTTTTTGTCCCAGCGCACCGTAATTCCATATTCGGAAACGCCGCCGAAGCCTGACAAAATACGCTCGTCCAAATCGTCGGTAATTTCTTCGATATGTTTAACTGGTTTCGGACACGATTTGCCGTTCTTGCCAGTCCAATCTTCGGGAAGCGGCTCGATTTTCAAACCGTCCACGCCGACCACGCCGAAACCTTCATTAAGGAGATAATGCGCCAGAGTGTAACCTGCCGGACCTAAACCGACGACGAGAACATTTTTTCCGTTATACGGCAAAGCGTAAGGACGCTTGGCATTCAAAGGATTCCAGCGCGTCAGAAGTGAATAAATTTCAAAACCGTACGGCAGATTTAAAACGTCGGTCAAAGTTGCGGTTTCCGCCAATGGAATATTCACCGGGTCTTGCTTTTGAAAAATGCAGCCTTTCATACAATCGTTGCAGATGCGATGTCCTGTTCCCGCGCACATCGGATTGTCAATTGTGACGAGCGCCAAAGAAGCAATCGAATCGCCGTGTTTTTTCAAAAGATGCATTTCCGAGATTTTTTCGTCTAGCGGACAGCCTTCGAGTTTGATTCCCAACGGATTTTTCTTCGCGCTGCCATCTTTTTCGTGTAAGCCGGTCGAGCAGGAATCTTTTTCGCGTTCGTGGCAAATCAAACAGTAATCAACTTCGTAAAGCGCGTCGCGCATCGTGCCGCGGTCGTCGGTTAATTTGAAACCGTCGCGCCGACGCATTTCTTTATCCGCGCCGCGAAGCAGTTCGGGAACTTCCTCTCTCGGGTGAATCAAATGCACGAGATTTTGATAATCGAGTCCGTGCGGAGTTTTGAAGCTGTGCCATTTCTTCTCTTTTTTGAAAAACTTAATCGCCGACCACGCTTCGAGCAAAAGGAGAACGGCTTTGACTTGCAACGAATCGCCGGTTTCTTCCGATTCGAGAACAAAGCGGGAGAAAACCTTGCCGAAAGTTTTGTCTTTTAACTTGTCGTAAGCCACCTTGATTTTATTTAAGGTTTCTTGAATCTCAGGCGTGATTTCCAGATTTTTTGTCAATGCTTCTTCGGCTTGGGTGAGTTTCTGCGTGATAAAGGCAATTGCCGATTCTTCATCGTAAATCAGAGTTTGGTCAAACGCTGCACATTTAAATTCTTCCAAAGCTAGGGTGAGTTCCGCTTCATTAAAATTAACCAGATTCTCTGCCGTAAATCTCTTTATCGCGCGTCGTTGAACGAAAAATTTATATTTCCAAATCGGGTCTTGCTCGCCGATTGCTCGCTGCAAATCTTCGCGCTCACAATTAATGTCGAACATTCCGGCAATAAACTCGGACAGATATGGAGCGGAATCCGTTAAAATCTTCGATTCGACTCGTCGTTCGTAGCCCGCGCCGCGATTTGCAATGTATTTTGTCAGGGCGTCGTGAAGAATCGGATTTTCTTTTTTTACTTCGCCGTAAAACTTTTCGGCAATCTCGCAGAGCTTTACTGCATCGAAAAGGTCGGAATACTTATATCCGGCGATGCCTAGATTAAAATCATAATCGGTTAATTTATTTATAGTAATGTTCTGCTTTTCGGAAATGCCAATCATATGTATTAATGCAAATTTAAAATGAAATTTTCTTAAAAGAAAAATATATCATTTCACTTCGGGTTGAAACAAAAGTTATTAGATTCAAAAGGTTTAAGATTCTTTGTCTTGAAACTGAAAATAATATACTCTTGAAAATCAGCACAAAGCGCGTGAATCTCGTGTGAGATATTGTGCTGAATATGTTATAAAACTAGTTTGCCTCAATTAAAGTTTCGGCAAGCTCTATTTATTTCTATTTATTAAAGGTCTAAAAAGTAGTATGGAAAAAGACGAGAGATTGTTGCCTTTACCAAACGTCAACAATCTGCAAACGGCAAACCAAGAAGAACCGACTCAATACTCACCAATCTATGATGATGAGTTTGACGCGAATCGTTCGCTTCGTGAGTATTTTAATGTTGTTTATAAACGTCTGCCGATAATTTTGGCGTTGACGATTCTGACCACCGCCGCCGTTGCTTTTTATATGTATCGGCAGCCTTCCATTTTTGAAGCGCGGTCGGAAATGATTATCGAGCCGCGCAAGCCGAAACTTCAATCGAAAGATGCTATTAATATCAATTTCGGCGATGACGTAAATTATTACAACACGCAGTTAAGACTTCTTCAAAATCCCGATTTAATGCAGAAAGTAGTAGTTGAGTTAAATCTGCACCGCGACCCGAATTTGTTTAGCGGACAAAACCGCGGTTTTCTTTCAACTATTCGCTCAATGATTTCGAGCGAAAAGGAAACGCAAAGCAGACAATCTTCTTTGCCTATCTTAACGGAAACTAACACTGAAAAAAATAATAATGGACAAATAACGCTGACGCCGGAAGAAAAGGAGCGAGTTATCCGCTATGCCGGAATCTTGCTCGGCGGATTGCGGGTAGTGCAGATCGAGCGCACAAATATAATTAATATTTTTGTCCAAAACACCAATGCCGAATTGGCGGCGAAAACCGCCGATATGGTCAGTGCAACTTTTATCAAAGAAGATACCGAACGCGAAACCGAAGGCAGCAAAAAGGCTCTGGAAGATTTATCTAAATCAACCGAGGAGTTAAAAGCAAATATTAATTCGCAGGAACAAGAGCGTATTAATTATATGCGATCGAGCAATTTGCCGCTGCGCGAAGGCAAGGGCAATGATTTGCTTGCCGACCGGCTTCGGGATTTGAGCGGAAAATGGTTGTCGTCGGAAGACGAGCGAAGAAAATTGTCAGGACTTTATGAAGCCGCGCAGCGCGCTAGTGCCAGAGGCGATATTCTTTCAGTCGTCGGCGACAACAAAGCTATCCAGGATGCCCGCAGTCAAAATTTGAGACGCACCGCTGATTTGGAAAAACGCATCGAGAATATTGACGAACAAATCCAGAATGCCGAAACGGAAAAAGCTACGTTGTTGGTTAAATACCAGCCGGAGTATCCTGATGTTAAAAAAGTTGAAACACGAATCGGAACGCTCAAAGAGAATCGTGAAAAAATAAAAAATGAAGTTTCACGGAAAATCGAAACCGAAGGCGCAAAACTGGAAAAAAACGCTGAGCGAGAAGTTCTAAATGGCTTACAGGCACAGCTTCAAGCCGCACAAAAGCGCGAATCCGAACTTCGTAGTGCTTATATGACGGAAGTTGCCTCTGCCAATGTGGCGGGACAAGCGGAAACTCGTCTGACGACTTTGAGCCGGGAAATCGAAACGAGTCGCGGCTTGCTCGACACATATATTCAGAGACAAAAGGAACTGGAATTAACCATCAGCAGCAGCACGCCCGATAATATTTTAATTTCCAGCCGCGCCCAAACGCCGGTGGAACCAATCGGACCCAACAGGAACAGAAACATTTTTATTGCCTTTTTAATTTCGCTGGCGGCAGGCATCGGTTTGGCATTTCTGCTTGACTATCTTGACGATTCAATCAAAACCTCCGACGACATCGGCAGACATCTCGGCTTGCCGACATTGGCGTTAATTCCGCATACCGGTATTAATGCACGGCGAAAACTCAGTCCGACTTCAATCCGAAACGGAGACGATAATTTGAGTTCGATGGCTCTCGCCGCAATTGAAGATAATCGTTCGGCGCAAGCGGAGGCTTACCGTCATTTGCGGACATCGCTCCTTTTTTCTTCCGCCGGCAAACCGCCGCAGACGATTCTTATAACTTCGGCGCAGCCCGCCGAAGGTAAAACGACGACGGCTATCAATACGGCAATCACGTTGGCGCAATCGGGCGTGGATGTGGTGATTATTGATTGCGATTTGCGCCGCCCGCGTCTTCATAAACATTTCGGCGTAGCGAATGCCGTCGGCTTGACAAGTTACTTATCGGGCGAGAAAAATCCCGATAGCTTAGTCAAAAGCTGTGAAGGTATGCCGAATTTGAAGGTTATTACCAGCGGACCGATTCCGCCAAATCCGGCTGAACTGCTTAGTTCAAACGAGATGAAGAATCTTTTGCAGTTCTTAAAAGGTAATTTCAAGCATATTATTATTGACTCGCCGCCGGCAGTATTCTTTACCGATGCAGCGATTCTTTCGATGATTGTTGACGGCGTTGTTCTTGTTGCCCTCGCCGGTAAGAGTTCGATTTATCTGACGCGCCGCTTTAAACAACGACTCGGCAGCATCGGAGCGCGAATCTACGGCGTGGTTCTAAACGGCATCAAATCAAATTCACTCGAATACAGTTATTACGGTTATAAATATAGCTATAATTATTACACGACGGATAAAGACGACGATTCAACACCTTTTATGGAAGAGGATATTGTTTCTACAATTCACGATACAAAGAATGGAAATAAAAAGTAAAAAGTAAAAAGGTAAAAGGCAAAAGTAGAAAGTAAATCGCGGTTCAACGTTTCTTTTGGATTAATGGTTAAACCGCCGCTCATTTTTTACTTTTGCCTTTTACCTTTTGCCTTTTTACTTTAAATACTCTTCGAGGGCTTTCTCCCAATTTCGTAGCGGAGAAAGCCCAAACTTTTCCCCGAACAAACAAGCTAATTTAGAACTGACGGGACGCGGCGCCGGACGTTTCAAATCGTTGACTGAAACGCTTTGAATTAAATTTTGGTCAAAACCTTTAATCTCACAAATCTTTTTCGCAAACCCAAAATAACTTGTGCCGCTCCCGGCGTTGGTCGCGTGATAAACGGCGGGCAAATCGAGTTCGGCGAGTTCGCGCAATCTGCTTGCTAAATCTTTTGCAAAAGTCGGCGTTCCGTAAGAATCCGAAATTGATTTGATTGATTTCCCCTCCGCCAGAAGTTTGTCTATGACGCTTAAAAAATTCGTTCCGCCCGCGCCGTAAATCCAGCCGGAACGCACGATGATTGAACGGGCATAAGCATTTCTCGCCCTGATTTCGCCTTCGAGTTTCGATTGGGCGTAAACGCCTTGCGGATTCGGCGTATCTCGTTGAGTGTAAAAATCCTTTTTCGCGCCGTCGAAAACATAATCGGTCGAAATCGTTACAAACGCAGCATCAATCTTTCGAGAAGCTAAAGCCAGATTTTCAACCGCGACGGCATTTGCGCGGTAACAAGTTTCATGATTTGTTTCCGCGCCGTCAACATCTGTGTAAGCCGCGCAGTTTATTACCGCTTCAAACTTCTCACGCAAAAAAGTTGCTTCGACTTGTTCGGCATCTGTAATATCGAGTTCTTGACGCGTCAATGCAACGACTTCATCGCCGATTGATTGGCAATAATCAATCGTCGCTTTCGCAACCATTCCATTTGCGCCCGTAATTAAAATTTTCATTTCGCTCCGACTTCCATACCGTAATGATTTTTATAGTAATCACGATACGCGCCGCTTCTAATCTGATTTACCCAATCCTGATTTTCCCGATACCAACGAATCGTTTTTTGCAGACCGTCTTCCCAGGTCGTTATAGGTTTCCAGCCTAGCTCGGTTTCAACTTTTCGGGCGTCAATCGCGTAACGACGGTCGTGTCCGAGCCGGTCGGTAACGAATTTAATGAGCGAATGCGGTTTGCCGAGCGCGTCGAGAATTGATTTGACGACTTCGATGTTTTGCCGTTCATTTCTCGCGCCGATATTGTAGCTGCTCCCGGCTTTGCCTTTCAGATATGCGAGCCAAATCGCGCGAGCGTGGTCTTCGACGAAAATCCAATCGCGTACGTTTCGTCCGTCGCCGTAAACCGGCACCGGTTCATCGTTCATCGCGTTGGCAATCATCAGCGGAATCAGCTTTTCGGGAAATTGCCGTTGCCCGTAATTGTTTCCGCAACGAGTTGTAATTGTATCAACGTCAAACGTCTCGTGAGCGGCGCGGACGAAATGTTCGGCGGCGGCTTTCGACGCGGCGTAAGGCGAATTCGGCTGAATCGGTGAATTTTCGGTGAAATACGAGTTGCTGTCTTCGGGCAAACTGCCTTGCGTTTCGTCAGTCGAGATCTGGACAAACCGACGAATGTTTTTTGCCCGCGCCGCGTCGAGTAAAATTTGCGTTCCGAGAACATTCGTCAAAACAAATTCGCTCGCCGACGCGATTGAGCGGTCAACGTGCGATTCGGCGGCAAAGTTAAAAATCGCTTCCGAGTTTTCAGGCAGAGATTGCAGAACGGCTTCTTTATCGCAGATGTCGCCTTTGATAAATTTGTGGCGCGTTTCGTCTAAACCGTTTAAGTTTTCTAAATTTCCCGCATATGTCAGCGCGTCAAAATTAATGATTTTAAAATCGGAAGTTTCCTCTAAAATCAATCGAATGAATGCCGAACCGATAAAGCCCGCGCCGCCGGTTACAAAAATAGTTCTCATAGTTGATAGTTGATAGTTGATAGTTGATAGTTGTTTCTTCATTATCAACTATCAACTATCAACTATTTATTGAGTTGCCGCATTTGCTTAAGCAAAACGTCCGCGTATTTCTTCGGCGTGTTGATATTTTTCAAGACGATTTTTCCGCCGGTTTCACCCGCATTTTCGATTATCAAATTGCCGAATCCCAACATTCTCTGCGGCACGCTCGCCGAAACGGTGATGTCTTGAATCGTGCGGAGCGGAACATTTTTGGTGGTTTTGGAAATGAAACCTTCGTCAATCTCAATTTTGGAATCGGTCAATGTAAACCGCACGAGTTTTTGTTTCAGATGATAAAACGCGGGAATTAAAAGCAAGGAAAGTCCTGCAAAAACGGAAACCAAAGCGGAAATTTCCAGACTTGTATTTATATTTATAAAGCTGATAATGGCAACCAACAATAACGCGCCAAGAACTGCCAAAGCATATCCGATTTTAACGAACATCAACGTTGGACGAATCGAGAAAATTTCTCTTTCGGCTTCATCCGAATTGGGCGTTTCGATTTTAGCGTGGCGAGCAATGCGCGTTTCTTCTTCCGCTTCGAGAAGCGCACCGCATTTTTGACAGTAAACCGCTTCAAGGGAATTTTTCGCCCCGCATTTTATGCAAAACATAAAAATAGTTCAAAGTTCAAGGTTCAAGGTTTGTGATTTTAACTTTGAACCTTGAACTTTGAACTATTTGCCATCATACAGAAATTAGCCGCTTCGCACAAAAAACGCGACTGAAATTTTCCAGCCGCAAGTCTTTTTAGACCAGAGAAGAATAGAGAAATTTTATTTTTCTTTTTGTCGGCTTTTTTCTTTATAGCGGCTTTTTTTGCAATAGCATTTTTATATTTTTTAATGCGCTTCGCCGTTCTCTACATTTCTATCTTCCGCCGACATCGTTTATCTTTAATTTATGCTTTACCTGTCGCAAATTTTGGCGCGTCCGATTTTCGATGCCGAAGGTGAAAAGATTGCCTATATAAAGGACATCATCGTGCGTTACGGCGAAGAAGATTATCCGCCGGTTCTCGGACTCGTCGCCCGTTATCGCCGACGTTTGTTTTTTATGCCGCGAACGAAAATTTCCTCCTTGAGCGAAAGCGGCGCACGAATGAATTCGGAAGTAATTGACTTAAAACCGTTCACCCGGCGGTCGGGCGAAGTTCTTCTGGCAAAAGATGTTTTGGACAATCAGTTAATTGACGTTGATGGCAAGCGCGTCGTCCGCGTCAACGATGTGCAGATTATCGAAGTCGCCGGCGAATGGCGCGTCAGCGGCGCGGATGTTAGCCTTCAGGGATTTGTCCGCCGCCTGATGCCCGCCGGATTTTACGGAAGCCGTCGCGTTGTCGAAGTCATTGATTGGGCGGATGTCGGTTATTTAGCCACCGACAAAACAGCCGCCGCCGTTCAGCTAAAATCTTCAAAAGACAAACTTTCGCGGCTTCATCCGGTCGAAATCGCGCAGCTTGCCGAATCGCTCTCTCCGATTCACCGCACGGAAATCGTCGAATCGCTCGATGACGAAACCGCCGCCGACACTTTGGAAGAGATGTCCACGGAAAATCAAGCCCGAATTCTCGAAGAAATGGACGAAGAACGCGCCGCCGATATTTTGGAAGAAATGTCCCCGGACGACGCGGTTGACGTGCTCGGGGAAATGTCGGAAGAAAAAGCTGAAGAGCTTTTCAACTTGATGGAAGAAGAGGAGAAAGCCGATGTCGCCGAACTTCTGCCGTTTGACAAAGACACGGCGGGCGGTTTAATGACGACGGAATTTGTCGCTTTTCCAAAAAATCTGACGGTTGCCCAAGCGATTGCTCGGCTGCGTGAAACGGCAGAAACGCCGAATATGATTTATTATTTATATGTCGTCGAAGAAGAAAATTCGTGGAAACTTGTCGGTTTAATTTCACTTCGGAGCTTAATTTTAGCCGACCCGACTTTGCCGTTAGCGGAAGTTATGCGCGACCAATTTCAATTTGCTCATCCGTCGGATTCGGCGGAAGAAACGGCGCAAACCATTGCCGAATATAATCTGCTGGCTTTGCCGGTGGTTGACGATTTAGGCGAAATCGCCGGAATCGTTACGGTTGATGACGCGATGGAGATTTTACTGCCGAAAAATCTTAAAAATCGTCTGCCAAGATTTTTTGGATAATGTAGTGAAACCTCTTGATAAATTCACTGCGGAAACCCAACGCGCCGCATTAAATCCTGAAAGCGCGGGTCGTCGCGCAAAGGGTCGTAGCCCGGTTCGACTTTGAGAGATGTCAATTGAAAGTCGCGCTCGGTGTAGGCTTTTTCGAGCGAAGCAAACGCTTTTTCCTTATCACCGAGTGCGGCGTAGAGAATTGCCAATTCGGTGGGCGAAACATATTTTTCAGTCGTTTTTAATTTATCCAGAATAGCAATTGCTTCGTTACGCTTGCCGGACAGAGCATAGACCCGACCGAGATAAATTAATGCGCTGGTTGTTTCTTCTAATTTAATTGACGTTTGATACGAGAGAATCGCTTCCGCATACTGCCCTTTTTGAACGTAAGCGTTGGCGAGTTCCAAGTGGGCGAAAGGATTCTCCGCCGCCAACTGAGCGTGAATTTGCTTTTTCGCAATGGCTTCGTCATACCGCCGGGCGTGATAGAAAATGAGTCCTTCATTGCCAACTAATCCGGTTCTCAAAGGGTCGAGTTCCTGCGCCCGTTTGACTTCCCGTAAGGCTTCATCGAATCTGCCTGACCGCGACAGGTATTCCGCATAAAGGGTATGCGCTCCCGCGAGATTCGGATTCAGTTCGATGGCTCGCTTAAATCCTTGTTCCGCGCCCGCCCAATCAAATTCAAAATCTCTGACTCTGGCTAGCGTGTAATGCGCTTCGGCAAGCGTTTCGTCCAAAGACAAAGCCATCTCCGCCGCCGCCCGCGCCGGCGGCATTCCTTCCTTCGGGCTAAACGTGCCGATTTCGACCAGAATGGTGAAATTAATTGACAGTTCGGTATATGCCCGCACGAAACTCGGATCGAGCGCGATTGCCTGCTTTTGATATTCGATTGCCTTTCGGATATTTTCCGCTCCGTTCTTCCGGCGGAAAAAAACGCCGTTCATATAAGACTGGTAAGCCTGCGGATTGTCGGTGATTTGCTTCGCCATCTGCCGTTCCTGCGCTCCCGACAATTTTAACTGCAATTTTTCCGAAACGGCTTGCGCGATTTCTTCCGGCATGCTTAACGCGGCGGAAACTTTGCGGTTGTAAATGTCGCCCCAGATGCGCGTGTTATCGGCGGTGTTGATTAATTCGACGCTGATTTGCAAATCGTCACCGCGCCGGACGACGCGCCCCGTCAGTATCGCCGCGACTCCGAGTTTTTTCGCCGCGTCTTGAATATCAATATTCTCGCCGCGAAATTTAAAACTCGAACTGCGGGCGATAACTTTCAACTGCGGCAATCGGGAGAGAGTGTTGATTAAATTTTCGCTCAAGCCATCCGCGAGATATTCACTGTCGCGGTCGTCGCCGACATTAACGAACGGCAGCACGGCGATTGAATTGATTGAAGCGTTCGCCGTCAAATACCGGTAGCCGAAAAATCCGCCTGCCGCCGCCAAAAAAATTACCGAGATTGTCAGAAAAACGCTTTTGCGCCGAATGTGCGATAAGAAATTAGGCGGTGGCGAAGCGTCAGGGATTGTCGTATGAATTGGCGGAATTATCGCCGTCCGCGTTTTCAGCGAATCGCTTGTCGAATAATTTTTAGTGCCGGAAACGGCTTCGTCGGTAATATCGCGTCCGATGAGCGGTAATATTTCACCCGAAAGATTATTCGGCGGCGCGTTTGCCATCGAAATTATTTGACCCGAAGCGGACGAATCGAAAATTTTGGTTTCCTGCGCTTCCAAATTCGTCTTTGATTTCTGAGGCGGAAAACTGCGCCCGACTTCTTCGTAATCCAACCTTTGTTTGACGCTCCGCAAATCAGCCAGCAAGTCTTTCGTATTTTGATAACGCTCGCCCGTGTTTTTACGCAGAGCTTTGCCCACGATTTGTTCAATTTCGTCGGGCAATTCGGGCAGTATCTGATTTAACGGCAGCGGTTCTTTGTGCAGAATCGCGCCGATGACATCCATCGGCGATTCGCCTTGAAACGGCAATCTTCCCGACAGCATTTCATACAGCACAATCCCGAAACTGAAAATGTCGGTTTGATGAGTAATGCCTTTGCCTGTGGCTTGTTCGGGCGACATATAATTCGGCGTTCCCATTATCATTCCGGGACTTGTGATGGACTTGGCAATCGTCGCCGCTTCCGACTCTGATTCATTCGCGCTTTGTTTCTCCGAAAGTTTCGCCAGACCGAAATCAAGGACTTTAACGATGCCGTCTTTGCGAATCATTAGGTTATCCGGCTTGATGTCGCGGTGAACAATGCCCGCTTCGTGCGCCGTCTGAAGCGCGGAAACAATTTGGATGGAAATGTCGAGAACCGATTCGAGCGTGATTTTTTCCTTCGAGTTGTGCTGACTCAAAACTTTTCCGTCAATAAATTCTGTGGCGATATAATTTATGCCGCCAACTTCGCCGATTTCATAGACGGTTAGAATGTTCGGATGATTAAGCGCGGAAGCGGCTTTGGCTTCGCGTATAAAACGGTTTAATTTATCGGTGTCCCGCCCGAACTCTTTACTCAAAAGTTTGACGGCGATTTTGCGGTCGAGCTTTATGTCTTCCGCCAAATAAACCGCGCCCATTCCGCCTTTGCCGAGCAGGGAAAGAATTTTGTAATGTCCGAGCTTTTTCCCTTTGAGATTTTTGGTTCGTCCGTAAAGCATTTCGGCAGCGAGCGATTCGGGCGGCGTGTCTATCAAACTGTCGGAAGTATTTTCAAACGAAAGCAAAGATTCAACTTCGCGCCGCAGATTTTCGTCCGCGCCGCAGTGTTCTCTGAAAAAAGATTCACGCTCGTCGGGCTGAATTTCCAAAGCCGCGTGATATATTTCTTCAATCTGTTTTAGTCGTTCAGTATCCATTCGATTTTTGTTTCCCGCTTTATCATTACCTAAACGTGTGCGTGAAACTTAATTCTTAACCGAAAAAAAACTCGCCCGTTTCGCCCGCGCCGATTTTAGAGGCGATGCCATTATGCGACAAAGTTGTGTAGGCTGATAGTCCTTTGTTCATCTTTCAAAATCACTCCGGCAGGTTCATCCGTTTCAGCAAATCTTTTAATCGCGGGTCGTCGCGGAGAGATTCAAATTGGGAAGACCATCTGATAGCTGCTAAATCCTCTTTGTTCTGAAAGTCTTTTTCCAACCATTCAAACACTTTGTCTTTGTCACCTAACCCCGCATAAACGGCGGCGGTGAATTGCCCCATTGATTTCTTTTTCGCATATTTTTCTTCCAACTCTTTGGCAATGGCGAGTGCTTCGGTGCGTTTTCCCGCAACGCCGTATCCGTAGCCCAAATTCCTCAGAACGACATCCGCCCGGTTACTCAGTTCGACCGCCTTTTCAAAATTTGCGATGGCTTCGCTGTTGCGTCCCAGTTTTAGATATGACATTGCTAAATTATTGTATGCGCCCGAATAATTCGGATCGAGTTCGATTACTTTGAGAGTGTTTTCAATGCTCGCATTCTGGTTGTTTTGAATCTGATAAACCTGCGAAAGATTGATGCTGATTATAGACGAGAGCGGGTCAAGTTCGTGCGCCCGCTTAATCATTACAGCGGATTCGTCAAAACGTCCGAGGTCTCTGAGAAGAATCGAATACCAGTGATAGGCGGTAGCGTAATTCGGATTGAGTTCAATCGCCCGCTTGTATTCCCGTTCGGCTTCCGTCCATTGCCACAACAGCACATTGACCTGTCCCAGGGAAGCATGCGGTTCCGCTAACTGGTCGTCAATGGCGATTGCACGCTCGGCGTAATTCTTCGCCTGCGGTATTGTTTCGCTCGCCGGAGTTGTGGCGTATTGGTTCAAAACTGCGTAGCAATCGGCGAGACCCGCGTAAGCCAGAGCGTAATTCGGGTCTCGGTCGGTCGCGGATTTGAATTGCTCAATCGCTTTCTTGAGATTTTCTGCCGTTCGCCTGTTCCAGTAATAACGACCTTTCAAATATGCTTGATACGCATCGGGGTCGATTGTCGAAGTCCTGGCAACTTTTGCTTCGTCCACGCCGGAAAGTTTGATTTTCAATTTGCCCGAAACATCACGGGCGATTTCGCTTTGCAGGGAAACGAGATCGGTTTGCCTGCGATTGTAGCTTTCGCTCCAAATGACGTTTTCCGTCGGCGCGTCAATTAGTTCCAGATTGAGTGTTAACTGGTCGCCGCGCTGGACAACTCGACCATACAAAATCGCCTGCACGTTCAATTCCATTCCAATTGTTTGCGCGTTTGTATCTTTGCCTTTGTAACGAAAGACGGACGAACGCGCTTTAACCCGCAGATTCGGCACTTGCGACAAACTGCCGATGAGCGTTTCAGTCATTCCGTCCGAAAGATATTCGACATCCTGATTGCCGCTTTCATTGACAAACGGCATCACCGCAATTGATTCGATTTGTTTGCTCGCCGTGAAATAACGATAGCCGAAGAATCCGATAGCTGAAACGAGTAAAATCGCCAAGCCGACGGCTAACAATTGATTCGATTTTGGCTTGCCTGAAATAGTTTCATTGGTTGTTGTTTGTTGAATCTCATCAGCCGTTGTCGCTTGCAGGATTTGAGTTTTCGGCTCTTCCTTTTCAGGCGAAATTGTTCGCTCCGATTTGTTTTGAAACTCCAAATCCTGCCTCACATCTTTCAAATCAATCAGCACATCTTTGATTGTTTGATAACGCTCATCTCTATCTTTTCTCAAACATTTGCCGATTATTTTTTCTATCTCCGACGGAACTTCCGTTTTGTCGAGCGGTTTCGGCTCATCTTTTAGAATTGCACCAATCATCTCCATTGCCGTTTCGCCTTCAAACGGCAAGTTTCCAGCCATCATTTCATACAAAACCACGCCGAAACTGAAAATGTCGGTTCGCGCATCAACCTCTTTGCCTTTCGCCTGTTCGGGCGACATATAATTTGCCGTCCCGATTATCATTCCCGGAGTTGTGCCGCTCTTGATTGCCGTCGCCGCTTCCGCATCCAGACTCTGCGGATTGTTTGAACTTGATAATTTGGCAATCCCGAAGTCGAGAATTTTGACCAATCCGTTTGACCGAATCATCACATTGTCGGGCTTTATGTCCCGATGAACTATGCCTGCGGAGTGCGCTTCATCGAGTGCGGACGCAATCTGAATCGCAATCTCCAACGCCGATTTGAAATTTAACGAATCGCGCTTCGCGTATTCCTTCAAAGTTTTACCGTCAATGAATTCGGTGGCGATAAAATGCGTGCCTTCGCTCTTGCCGATTTCATAAATAGTGATGATGTTGGGATGATTGAGTGCCGAAGCGGATTTGGCTTCGCGGACAAAACGGCTCATCCTATTTTTATCTGCGGCAAACTCCGGCGGCAGAATCTTGAGCGCGACCTGCCGATTGAGATTTATATCGTCGGCGAGATAAACTTCGCCCATACCGCCTTTGCCCAGAAGTCTTTTGATTTTGTAATGCGTGATTTCCCTGCCAATGAGATTAGTCTGTCTTTCCCTTTCAAAAAACAACTCGGCGGCGAGCGATTCGGGCGGCGTGTCTATTAAACTGTCGAAAGTATTTTCAAACGAAAGCAAAGATTCAACTTCGCGCCGCAGATTTTCGTCCGCGCCGCAGTGTTCTCTGAAAAAAGATTCACGCTCGTCGGGCTGAATTTCGATTGCCGCGTGATAAATTTCTTCAATCTGTTTTAGTCTCGTCGCGTCCATTCAAATAAAAATTGAAAATTACGAAAAATCAGCTCAAAGCAATTTTTTAAATTTTTAAATTATTGCCTTTATCTGTCTAAACGTAATTTGGAGCGAAAAACGGTCATTCACTTTGCGCCGATAATTCACGAAGAAGCCACGTTCTGGCAAAACGCCAATCGCGTTTGACGGTTTCGGGCGAGGTTTTCAAAACTTCTGAGATTTCCTCGACGTTCAAACCGGCGAAGAACTTCATCTCGACGACGCGGCTTTTCCGTTCATCCAAAACCGCGAGTTGATTTAACGCATCGTCAAGCGCGACGATTTCTTCCGAGCGTCCGTTGGTAGCCAAATCATCTTCGGTAAATGTTACCCGCTCCTGCCAGCCGCCGCGTTTTTGGCTGTGTTTCGACCGCGCGTAATCAACCAGAATATGCCTCATCGCTTTTGCCGCCACGCCGAAAAAATGAGCGCGGTTTTGCCAGTTTTGCTCTTTGCCGTCCGCAAGTTTCAAATACGCTTCGTGAATCAGTTCGGTCGTTTGAAACGTATGTCCCGAAGGCTGTCGGCTCATATACCGCGCCGCCATTTGACGCAGTTCGTCATAAACCAGCGGCATTAACTGTTCGAGCGCGAACTCGTCGCCTTTGCTCCAATTAGTCAGCAGAAGCGTAATCTGATGTGAACTGTTATCCAACATATATTTTTCAGGGAAATTTCTCTCCAGATTATAGAACACAAAAGCAAAAATAAAAAAACTTTTTCAGCCGATGACCTTTTTTTTCTCCGAATCTCGTTTAGGTGAGTAGAGGACAAAATTTAACGGTCGTTCGCTTGAAACGGGTGCGGCGGACGGTCGAAACAAAGCCAATTGGTATTACGCCCGATTAAATAAAAAAGGAGACAAAAAATTATGAAAAACATATTTGTATTGTTCGTTTTGACGTTTGCCTTTGCCGGATACGCTTTCGGCGAATGCGCGGAGGCTGACAAAAAGGCTCTCGAAGCGTTTGACCACGCTTGGAGCGAAGCAGGCGATAAGGGCGACCGCGCCGCTTTGATGAATACTCTTGCCGATGATTTTACGGGCTTGCCCGCGATGATAAACAAAACGCAGTCTATTGAAGGCACGATGAGAGCGTTTGAGCGAAACAAAGTCAATCCGCAGAATAGAGACCAGGTTTCATCTGACATTTATATGATTGCCTGCACACCGACGACGGCGACCATCACGCATCGCAACGTGGTTACAACCAAAGACGGTACAGGCGGCAAGGAAGAAACTTTTTATACGCGCAGCATTCATTTTCTCGAAAAGCGCAAGGGAAAATGGCAGGTCGTCAGTAACGCCAATCACGGTCTCGACGATTTCGGCGTTTTAATGTATATGGAACACGATTGGAACAATGCCGACATAAAACGCGATGTAGCTTGGTTTGAAAAAAATTATGCCGCCGATTACAGCGGCATCAGCAGCCGCGATGCCAAGATTTACACCAAAGCCGAAGACCTTGCCGGATTTAAAGACGACAAAAGCCGAACCGAATCAGCCGAGCTTTCGGAAATGAACATCCGCATTGACGGCAACACGGCGGTTGTGACGGGCATTAATCACGTCAAAGGACGCGACGATAAAAATCAGCCGTTTGACCGGCGCGTCCGCTTTACCGATACGTTCATCAAGCGCGACGGACGCTGGCAAGTCTGGGCGACACAAGGGACGCGAATTCCATAAACATTTTTGTAAAATCCGGCGGCTATCGCTTTTCGATGTGGCAATAGCCCGACCACGCCCTTGTCCAAAGCATCTCTCAAAAACAGGAGAAAAATTATGAAACACAAACAAACAAATATGGATAAATTAAAAAGAATTTTCGATACGAAACGGATACTGTTGGCAGTTGCGATGATGCTCGCTCTGCCGGCTTTGATTTTGTGTCAAACGAACGGCAAAAACGCCAATAAAAAAGGCGGCGGCGAACAAGCGGTTCGGCAAACGCTTAACGAACTTTCCGCCGCTCTACGAAACAACGACAGTGCCGCGCTCGACCGCATCTACGACGACGGCTACACCTTTGTCGGCGATACCGGCGGTCTGACGACCAAAGCGCAACGACTCGCCGCGTTTAAGTCCGGCGAAATGAAATTCGAATCCGTCAGCTTTGACGATGTGAACATTCACATCTACGAAAATACGGCGGTGGCAACTTTCAGCGTAACGAGCAAATATGCGCCCGGCGTAAAAAGTCTCGGCGGTAAATTTATGACAACCGCGACTTTTATCAAAATGAAAGGACGCTGGCAGGAAATCGCCGCGCAGAGTACGCGCGTCGGCGAATAGTAAATTTCCCAATTCTAAACAAAAAAACAACAGGAGAAAAATTATGAAAAACAGAAATCGCATATTAACAGGTTCGCTTATCGTTTTGATTTTAACTTTAAGCATCGTCGTCGTGGCACAGGTCAGTCGTCCGTTTCGCAACGGCACGGTTTGGAGCATCGGTTTTATCCAGATGAAACCGGGAATGGAAACGGCGTATTTAAACTACGTCGCGGGCGATTGGAAACGCGAGCAGGAAGCGTTGAAAAAAGACGGACAGATTATTTCCTACAAAGTTTTGACCACCGAATCACACGGCTCGGATGATTGGAACATTATGCTGATGACCGAATACAAGAATATGGCGACGATGGAAGCCAACGAAGTCAAAGCCGACAATCTTGCGCAAAAGGTTTCCGGCAATGACGAAAAACAAATGCAGGGCTACCGCGACCGTCTGCAAATCCGCGAAGTTCTTGAAAACCGTCTGGCGCGGGAAATCGTTTTGGAGCCGCGTCGCTAAGCAAATGCGGAAACACGCGCGATAGTCGAGTGTGCGGCATTTGCGCTCTTACATCGCGCGGGCTTTCTCAATCTTTATCAGGAAACAAATTTAAAAAAAATAACAGGAGAAAAACTATGAAAAAAATAATAATGATATTGATGATCTCAATCGGCGTATCATCCATTGCTTTAGGGCAAACGAAAATGTCGAAAGACAAAAACAATTCAGTTGAAACGCAGGTTATCGCGCTCGAAAAAGCGGGTTGGGAAGCGTGGAAAAATAAAAACGGCGGCTGGTTTCAAACTAATCTGACGGACGACTATTTGTTGGTCAATTCCGATGGCGTGAACAATAAATCGCAAGTGGTTAAATCCACCGCCAGCGATTGTGAAATCAAAAGTTATTCGCTTGATAATTTCAAGTTTCTAATGCTTGACAAGAACTCGGCTCTGATAACTTTTACGGGAATGCAGGACGGCGTGTGCAGCGGCAAAACGATACCGGCGAATGTTCGCGCATCATCGGTTTATGTGAAACGCGGCGGAAAATGGCTAAATGCTTTTTACACGGAAACTCCGGCAGTTCAATAAAACTGCCGCAAACAATGACGAAGTAAGCGCGTGTTCTGCGACCTTACTTCGTCAATTATTCAGTCCAAAATTTTAAGGAGAACAAAAAAATGAACGAACAAGAAAACACAAAATTAGTGCAAAAAACGTATAAGCTTTTCAAAAGCGGCGACATCGAAACGCTTTTGAATATGTATTCGGACGACGTTTCGTGGGAAACGCCGAAGGTAGAAAACGCGCCGTTTGGCGGAAAAATCAGCGGACGCGAAAGCGTCGGAGAGTTTTTTACCCTGCTTGATGAAACCGAAGAAAATCTGACGTTTGAAACGAAGGAATTTATCGCGCAGGGCGACAAAGTAGTTGTTTTGGGAAATTTCGCATGGCGCATCAAATCCACGAATAAGGAATACGCTTCGGATTTCGCGCACATCGTCACGGTCTCGGGCGGCAAAATCACGGGCTTTTACGAATTCTTTGATACTGCCGCCGCCGGCAGAGCGTACACTGCCGCGCAAGCCGCTTAACGGATTGTAAAAATCTGAAACGGCTCGTCAGCTCAAGCGAGCGAAATATTCAAAAGGGGAGCGATTTCCAAAAATCGTCTCCCTTACAGCGCATCCGTTATTCGTCCGCAGGAAAAAGATAGATGCGTCAGCCAAATAAATTAAAAGGAGAAATGTTATGGCAAATTATATGATTACTCGAGCACACGTTCAGGATTATTCGGAATGGAAAACAGGTTACGACGCGCACGAACCTAGTCGCGCGGCGGCGGGGCTTACGGAAAAGCATGTGCTTCAGGATGCCGACGACCCGAATGTGGTTACGCTTATCTTCGAGGCGGAAGACTTAAAACGGGCGGAAGAGTTTTCCAAATCCGATGATTTGCGTGAAGCTATGCAGAAAACAGGAGTTCTCGGTAAACCGGACATGTATTTTCTCAAAGGTTGAGAAGCCGGAATGAGAATTTTTTCAGGCTGTAATATGCCGGCGCGATTTGCGTATTGCCCGCCATCGGTTATTCGTTCGTTCGGCAACGGGAATCTCAATCCGGCGGCTGTTTAATTATTGATTCGATAGATCAAACAAAACCAAATAAATAAGGAGAAATAAACTATGACAACAATGATCGTATTCCACGAAACTGAAAATGGAGAGCATTGGGCAAAGGCTTGGCAAAAGGGCGAAGGAAGCCGGCACGAGATGTTCGACGAGATTGGTGTAAAGTGTCGCACCTTTCGAGACCCGAACAACCATAATTCGACGGGTGTCCTTGTGGAGATACCGGATATGGCGGCATTCGAAAATTTTATGGCATCCGCCGAAGTAAAGAAAGCGATGGCGGAGGACGGACTGAAAATCGAAAGCATGCGGACTTTGGTCGAGTTCTACCCATAGCTGCATACCGGGCTTGGCGGCAACGCCGCGAAAGCCGCTTAAAAAATTCGGGAGAAGGAGCAAAATATGAAAACAGAAAATATGAAAACAGTTGGAATTATCGGCGGTTCAGGCTTTATCGGGAGTCATATTACGAAGCGGTTTTTAGAGGAAAACTTCAAAGTCAAAGTTTCCTCGACGGACGTTTCAAATCGGAGTAAATACGGTCATCTGCTTGATTTGAAAAATGCCGAAAATCTGGAAATTGTTTCTTTGGATTTGCGGGAAATCGAGACGATAAAGGCGTTTGCCGAAGGCTGCAAAACAATCGTGCATAGCGGCACGCCTTTTCAACTGGATGTTCAAGACCCGCAAACCGAGCTTTTTGAACCGACGGTCAAGGGAACGGAAAACTTTTTGGAGAAATTTATTTCAGCAACCCGATACGCTTGAGCAGATCTTGAAAGCGCGAATCGCCGCGCAAACAATCAACTACCGGCTCAACTTTTAGAAAAGGCAAAAAGCCTGAATGCTCTTTGTAGGCTTGCTCCAGCCGGTCAAACGCTTGGTCAAAATCGCCCAAACCTGCATAAATCATTGCAAAATTGTATGCCGGAACGTAGCGTTCTTTGTCAATGTCTTCCAAACTCGCTAACACTTCCAATGCTTCCGCTCGTTTGTTGGCAACGGCGTAAGCAAATCCTAAATAGGACTCAAATGCTAAACCGCCGCAGGAATATTTTACGGCATTACTCAAGGCAATAATCGCGTCGTTATGTTTGCCTTGCTGCAAATAAGCTAATCCGAGATTGCGATAAGCAAACGTTGAATTTTTGTCCATCTCAAGTGCTTTGTTACATTCATCAATCGCTTTTTCAAAATTGCGGGCAAAATAATAAGCGTAACCGAGACTGACGTGCGCGAACGGCGAAAGCGGGTCAAGCCGCTGCACCTGTCTACATTTTTCAATCGCTTCGTCGTGTCGTCCGACGGCTTTCAGATAAAAACCGTTCATCTGTGAAACAATTTTCTTAGACGATTATTTTGAGGTATTTATCGGAGCGAAAATATTGAAAAAGCTACAGCTAAATTCACTGCGAAAATCCGATACGTCGCAGCAAATCCTGACAGCGCGGGTCGTCGCTGCGAGGGATAAAATCGCCTGTCCGAAACATAATCAAACGAGTCGCGTAAAATTAGCATAATGTTTTTCTATCATTTGTCTGTACGAGCAATTAATTGTTAAAATCAGCACCTAAATAAAAATAACTTAAGGAGTTTTGCAAAAATGAAAAGAATAGACATTATTTGAAATAAGATAATTCCTCAACATTAGTAATATCAATAGTTTGCATTGGTTGTCGAAATGTAACTCGGAGATTGTGCAGACCACAGGCAATCTCCATGACAACATCCGAAATATCCTCTTTCGTTAGTCTTAACTCGTCTTTCACAATTCGACATCGTTTCACTCCGCTAATCACATTTTCAACCACTATTCGCACACTTGAAATAATTTTATTCAGGAATTTGTCTATCTGCGTCAGTTCTTGTCCTCTGACTTTTTTTGGGTTGTTGCGTCAGCACATCTTTCGGCTGATAGCCTTGAAATCCGGTATCTTGGGTCAAACTCGCGTTTTTCGGATAGCTGATTTTAACAATTAATTGCTCGTACAGACAAATGATAGAAAAACATTATGCTAATTTTACGCGACTCGTTTGATTATGTTTCGGACAGGCGATTTTATCCCTCGCAGCGACGACCCGCGCTGTC
>MWYZ01000045.1 GCA_002050365.1 Acidobacteria bacterium 28-1 | reverse complement strand
TAGGTCAATAATTTTCACTAATTCTTCAACAACCAATTACTGCTTCCAACTTCGGTTCGATACCGCGTTACTTCAAATTCAAAACTACCGTTTATCGTCTTGATTTTTATCGGATAACTGCCTTTGCTCCGATAGCGCATTTTTTTTATATTCTGCTTGCTCGTGCGCCAACAAATCGTGCGTCATATCGCTTAAAATTTGTGGACGCAACTGTTCCACTTTTCTCTCAATGCGATTCAGATTGGTCATCTCTTCGCCAACTAAATACTCGTGATAACTCAATTCGTTGCCATTGTCATCGGTTAAAGTTACTTTTAATTGTGCCATTTTTCTATGTTACACTCTTGGCACGAATTATTTACAGTAACTAAATTTATGAGTGAGAATATACTACAAGAAAAATCTTACAAATTTGCTTTGCGCATCGTGAAGTTGAGTCAATATCTGAACGACGAAAAACGCGAATTTGTTTTATCGAAAAAGATTTTAGATTCGGGAACGGCAATCGGCGTGCTGATTGAAGAAGCTAAACAAGGCGAGAATCGCGCCGACTTTCTGCAAAAATTCTCGGTCGCTAACAAAGAAGCGTTCAAAACTAATTTTTGGCTCAGACTTTTGCGCGACGGCGATTTTTTGAGCGAAAAACAAGCCCAGTCGCTGCTCGCCGACTGTGAAGAACTGCAAAAACTTTTAATATCATCACTCAAAACGGCAAAGCAATCCGACTAAATTATCAGCTATCAGTTATCAGTTATCAGCTAATCCGAAAGTAAAATTAAAACTCCCGACGAAAATTAATCTGCGAAAATGAAATTCACCCGCCGCGAAGTTTTGTCCGCATTCTTGGGTTTTCCCTTCGCACTCGCAGCGTGTAAATCGAATTCTGCGAATAACTTTCCCGAAGGCGAAATCGTCGGCGCAAATGTGCAAGTCGGGCATCTTTTGAGAGAAGCCAAAAATTTTCAAGTTCCCGAACAAAATTGGGAAACCGTCAAAGTTGCAATTATTGGCGGCGGCGCGGCTGGTTTGAGCGCGGCTTATAAATTTACGAAAGAGAATTTCAATGATTTTGTTCTGCTCGAACTTGAAAACAAAATCGGCGGAACAGCGCAGAGCGGAACGTCAAATTTGGTCGGTTATCCGTGGGGCGCGCATTATTTGCCCGTGCCGTTTCGGGAAAATGCGGAACTCATTTCCCTGCTCGACGAAATGAACCTGACCGACGGCAAAACCGCAGACGGAGAAATCCTAGTCAAAGAACAATTTCTCTGCCGCGAACCCGAAGAGCGAGTTTTTTATAAAGGTCGCTGGTATGAAGGTTTATATTTGACGGTCGGCGCAAGCGAAACGGATAAATTACAAATTGCGGAATTTCAAAAACAAATTGATTTCTGGGTCAATTGGCGCGACGCAAAAGGTAAACGAGCTTTTGTTTTGCCGATTGCCGAATGCTCAATTGACGCGCAGGCAACCGCGCTCGATAAAATTTCGTTCGACGATTGGTTGAGACGAAAAGGTTTTACTTCCGAAAGACTAATTTGGTATTGCGACTACGCTTGCCGTGACGATTATGGTTTGAAATTGGAGCAGACTTCCGCTTGGGCGGGACTTTTTTATTTCTGTTCGCGTGTCCGCAGGTCGGGCGAAGAATCGCAAGCCTTTATCACTTTCCCGGAAGGCAACGGGCGTTTCGTCAATTTTCTGCACGACAAGGTAAAAGATAAAACTAAACTTAAAACAATCGCGCTCGAAATCGTTCCGAATGAAAAAGGCGTTGACGTTGTTTGTCTGAACACGGAAACAAATGAGTTAAAAGGTTTTCATTGCGAAAAGGTAATTTTCGCCGCGCCGATTTTTACGGCAAATTATTTGATTCGGGATTTCAAACAATCCGCGCCCGGATACATCAAAGAATTTCAGCACAACGCCTGGTTTGTGGCGAATCTGTTTTTACGAGACCGCCCGAATGTTAAATTCAAACGCGATTTTCCGCTCGCTTGGGACAATGTTTTGTATGAAAGCCCCAGCTTAGGCTATGTCAACGCGACGCATCAGAAAGGCATTGACTATGGCGAATGCGTTTTGACTTATTATTATCCGATGTGCGCGGAGGAAAATGCGCGGGCGAAACTTTTCAGTTTGAGCTGGCGAGAATTAGCCGACGTTTGCTTGTCAGATTTATCACGCGCTCACGCCGACATTTACGATTTGACCGAAAAGATTGATATTATGCGTTGGGGACACGCAATGATTTCCCCGAAAACGAATTTTCTTTGGTCAGGCGCACGCGAGAAAGCGCAAACGCCTTTTCGCAACATTCATTTCGCGCATTCTGATTTGAGCGGCATCGCGCTTTTTGAAGAAGCATTTTATCATGGATTGCGAGCTGCAAATGAGATTTTGGAGAAGTAAGAAATGATTTATCCGCGAGAATTAAAACCAAATTCAAGAGAGATTTTCCAACTTTCTTGTGATGAAATAATAGAAATATCAAAAGTAAAAATTCTTTTTGAAAAATGGATTGGCGAACCATTAAAAGATAACTATGGCAGCAAAACTATTCTGAACTTCAATGGTGAACCTGTTTTTGCCGAACTTGCTATTCTCCGCATTCTCAAAAATGACTGTTGGAACGGCGTTTGGGTAGATACATACAAGAGAAAATACCGAACAGAATATTGGAAAAACAAAAATGGTGTTGAATTGCCTTTGAATAAACAAAAACTTTTGAATAAAATTTTTGAAAACCTCGGCTCTAAAAATGGATGTTGGAATGTCTTTTTTGGAAAGGCAAAAAAGTTATGTTTGCAGAATTGAAACGATTTTCAAACGATAAAATTAGAGAAACGCAAGTCAAATTTTTAGAAGCGGCTTTAACTTGCGGTTTGAACAAAGAATCTTTTTTGATAGTTGAATGGTCATTAGTATAATTTATTTCTGTGAAAGCAGCGACCAAACAAAATTACTGGCTTTTTTCCGCGCCGATTGATTTGTCGGTTTTTCTCGGCAGCGCGCTCGTTTCGCTTTTGCTTCTCGCGGTTGGTTGGCAGCTTGGAATTTTGAATGACGAATCGCCTGATTGGACTTGGATTTCTGCTGTTATTTTGATTGATGTCGCGCACGTTTGGTCAACTTCTTTTCGCGTTTATTTCGACGCGGAAGAATTTAAACGTCGGATTTGGCTTTACACGCTCGTTCCTGTTTTCGGTTACGCGGTCGGCGTCGCGCTTTATTCGGAAAGCGCGTTAACATTTTGGCGCGTGTTGGCGATTCTCGCGGTTTTTCATTTTGTCAGGCAGCAATACGGTTGGGTAAATCTCTATCGCGCCAAGTTAAAAGAGAAATCAAATTTGACTTGGTGGATTGATGCTTTAGCAATTTACCTCGCAACCGTTTATCCGCTCGCGTTTTGGATGACGAGTCTTCCGCGCAATTTTCAGTGGTTTGTCGAGAATGATTTTTTCAACTTGCCGAAAATTGTTGAGCAGATTCTTTTTCCCATTTACATTTTGGCTTTGATAACTTATTTCGGCAAATCAATTTATCTTTATTTCACGACGGGTTTTCTTAATATCGGCAAAGACATAATCATTTTAACAACCACCGTTTGTTGGTATGTCGGCATCGTTGCGCTCAATTCCGATTATGCTTTTACGGTAACGAATGTGATAATTCACGGCGTTCCGTATTTCGCGCTAATTTATTTTTACGCGAAAGCGCGGCGCGAATCGGCAGGCAGATTTTACAAATCCGTGTCGAGTCACTGGATTGTTTTTCTCGCAACGCTCTGGGCTTTGGCTTACGTCGAAGAAATTTTCTGGCACCGCGGCGTGTGGCACGAGCGCTCATTTTTGTTCGGCGCAAATTGGGAGACGGACGATTGGAAAACGCATCTCGTGCCGCTGCTCGCCGTGCCGCAACTGACGCATTACATTCTTGACGGCTTTATCTGGAAACGCAAAAACAATGCGAATTTTCGCCTTATTAGTTAAAATAATTTTATGAATAAAACTTTGCAAACAATTTCCGTCGTCGGTTTAATTTGTTTTTTAGTCTTGTTATCCGCCTGCAAAAAAAGCGAAACAACGGAAATTTCCGACATTCTCGATTTTACAGACGACACGACCGCCGCCGCCGAACTGGTTACTCAAGCGAACGCCGACCTCAATAAAATCAAGATAATGTATAAAAAAAACGAGGACCAGCTGGAAGAATTAAAAACGGCGATGAGCAGTCAAGACGTTGAACGGGTAAAAAAAATAAGCGATGACTTGGTTTATATTCTAAACGACGGAATGAGGTTGGGCGAAAACGCGATTGAAAAAATAGAAAAAGCCGAAGCGATGAACATTAATCTTGATTTCAAGGAATACCTGCGTTTGAAACAAGAAAGTTTGCGAAAGCAGTTAGATGCGTTTGAAAATCGTCGGCAAGCAGCGCGGCTTCTTCGTGACGGATTCGGTGCTAATGACCCGAAATTGATTGAGCGGGGAAAACTTGAATTTAAGGAAAAGGAAGAAATTTTTCAGAAAACTATGGAGACGGCGCGTGAGATAAGCAAAAAAGCCAATGAATTGGCAAAGGAAAGCTCAAAAAAGTGAAAAAGTTTAGTTGACAAAAATTCAACTTGCTTTTTCACCCTTTTACTTTTTCACTTTTATAAGATGCGCGGCGCAATTTTTATTCGCGCTTCGGGAAGCGGGGCAGTTTGCGGTGTCTGCATCCGAAACTGCATCTGATTTGAATTCGGTTCGAAAAACTTTTCAAATTCTTCAAAATTCATCGCCCCGTCTTTTGAAATTTCAGGCGTAACGCGCACAATTTGACGGTTTCTATCACGAACAATCGTCAAAGACACGTCGCCCCCCTTGTTTTCGTTGAGAGAGCGAATTAAATCGGGCGTTCCTTTTACTTCTTTACCTTCAATTTCAACAATCACATCACCCGCTTTCAAACCAGCCTTCGCTGCCGGCGAATTTTCGCGGACGTTATTGATTAAAAGACCTCTGCCTTCCGCCACGCCGAAATAATCGCCGAGTTGTTTGGTCAAAGGCGCAGTGCCGATGCCGATTTGACGATTTGCGCCGGTACGATAAATGAAAACATTTGATTCATTGCCATCGGCGGTCAGCGGCAATTCTCTTACCCGCGGCACTCTCGGAAATTCGGGAATACCGGGCAAGCCGTACCATTTTTCTAATACTCCGCCGGTTTGAAATTGTGGCACATCGCTCTTTCCGAGCGTGACGTTGATTTCGCGCTCCGTTCCGCCGCGCAAAACTGTAACCTTTGCGGTGTGGTCGGGAGCAACCTCCGAAATTAAACGAGTCAATTTCAAGACGCTCGCCACTTCTTCGCCTTCAAAACGCACGATGACATCATTCACTTGCAAGCCGGCTTGGGCGGCAGGGGAATTTTCGATTACCTTTTCGATTCCCACGCCGCGAACCGTTGATAATCCAAATTTAGAAAAATTTTCTTTGGTTATTTCCTGCGTTTGAACGCCCATATAACTTCGCTGAAACGGTGCGGTCAAAACCATTCGTTGAATTCTTTTTTCGACCGGCTCTTGCGGTGCGGTCGGTGTTTGTTGAGCGTTGGCAACCGCGCCGACCGTCGCCGAAATTAAAATAAAAGCAGATAATTTGCGTAACATAAAACCTCCAAATTTATTGATTTCGTGCAAAAGTTTTTGCAGAATTTTATACGAATTTAATGAGTAAGTTGCAGAGCAATGAGAAAAAGTTGTCCCTTTCGCAGGAAAACTTAGTAAAACAGGTAAAAAATTTTGAATTATTTAATAATAAAATTTGCCTTTAACACCCTTCTCCTTTTGCCAAAAGTCGGCTAAATAGACTAGGATTATCTTACAAAGTTCTAAACTTTTAATTTTAATTTCAAGAAACAGAGGATATAACTATGAGAAGACTTACTATTTTAACTTTCGTAGCCATTGCAGCGATGGCTCTAATCGGTTGCCCGGCAGCCACCAACACCACTACCACTACCAATGTCAGAACTAATTCCATGAATATGAATGCGAATTCAAATGTCGCCGTGGTTGTCAATAACAATTCAAATATGGGAATGGGTTCGAATATGGGCATGAGCAACAGCAACCGCTATACGGCGAATATGACGCGCGATGAATACGACAGGAACAAAGCTGATTATGATAGAGATTCTGCCGGCAGCACAATCGGACAAGGTGCTAATGACAAATGGCTGTGGGTTAAAACCAAAAGCGCGTTGGCGACCACCAACGAATTGCGCGATTCAACCATCAACGTTGATGTTGTCAACGACGTAATCACATTAAAAGGTTCGGTTGCTTCCAAAGCGGAATCTGACAAAGCATTATCGGTTGCCAGAGGAATTGACGGACAAAAAGGCGTGAAAAACGAATTGAAAGTCCAAGCGGGCGATTCGATGGGCAATCAAATGACGGGAAGCAATACCAACACGAGAATGATGAACTCGAATAGATAAGCATTTTAATCAAATAAAATAAAAAACCTGTCGCTTGCAGAAACGGCAGGTTTTTTATTTTCGGTTTCAATAATTTCAATCTAGCTTTACGTCTTGCTGACGTGCGAGCTCTCCCTTTTTGCACTAAATTTTTGATTTTATTTTTTGTAATCTTTCCGCCGCCGCTTCTAAAGTTTCGTCCTTTTTGCAGAAGCAAAATCTCACCTGATTTTTCCCCAAACTTTTGTCGTGGTAAAACGACGAACCCGGCACGACAGCCACGCCAATTTCACGAATCAAAAACTTTGTAAATTCGACATCCGTTTTAAAACCGAAATCCGAAACGTCAGTCATTACGTAATACGCGCCGTCCGGGAGATCGCATTTAAAACCGGCGTTCTGCAAAATCGGCACGATAAAATCGCGCTTCGCTTGATATTCCTTTTGCAAATCAATGTAATAACTTTCGGGAAGCGAAAGCGCGTAAGTTCCGGCAATCTGCAACGGATGAGCCGCGCCGACGGTTAAAAAATCGTGAACTTTGCGAATCGCCGATGTGATGTCGGGCGGCGCGATGCAGTAACCGACGCGCCAGCCCGTTACCGAATAAGTTTTCGACAAAGAATTAACGACAATTGTTCGCTCACGCATTCCGTCAAGCTGCGCCATGCAAATGTGAGCAGTTGTCGGTTGCCGGTTGTCAGTTGTCAGTTTATCTTCGCTTAATTCATTTTGCTTTTTACCTTTTGCCTTTTGCCTTTCATCGTAGATGATGTGTTCGTAAATTTCGTCGGTGAACGCGAGCGCGTCAAACTCTTTGCACAAATCAGCGATGAATTCCATCTCCTGACGCGAGAAAACTTTGCCCGTCGGATTATTCGGATTGCACAAAATTATCGCCTTTGTTCGTTCACTAAAAGCATTTCTCAATTCATCTTTTTCAAAATTCCAACCGTCCGACGTGCGGCGCAGAGGAACGTGCCGCGGTATCGCGTCCGACAAAATCGCGTCCGGCGCGTAATTTTCATAAAACGGCTCAAAGACTATAACTTCTTCACCCGCGTCAACCGTCGCCATCATTCCGGCAATCATTCCTTCAGTTGAGCCGCATGTGACGGTAATTTCCGTTTCCGCGTCAACGTCCAAACCTAAAAACCATTTGGTCTTTTCGACAATCGCGTCACGAAAACTTTTCACGCCCCAAGTTATCGCGTATTGATTATATTCATCGGCAATCGCTTCCATTGCCTTCTGCTTAATATCTGCGGGCGCGGGGAAATCTGGAAAGCCTTGTCCGAGATTGACCGCGCCGTATTTCATCGCCTCGCGCGTCATCTCGCGGATAACCGATTCAGTGAAACTCGCGGCTTTTTTAGAGATTCGATTTTTTGTTCGTTTGGTTTGCGTCATAAAAAATTCGTCCACAGATAAATACAGATTAGCACAGATAAAATCAAATTTCTTATCTGTGTTTATTCGTATCTATCTGTGAACAAAAATTATTCCTTCGCGCCTAATCTAAAAGTTACGCCGAAGTTAAAAGTTGTCGGATAACCCGGCGTGGCGTGGATTCGCTCGCCGACATCGCACATCGGGCAGATGCACGACTCGAAAAAGTTCTGCGTTTCAAAATAACGTTTGTTCAAAAGATTATCAATCGAAAAATTTAAATCAACCCATCTTCTCAAGCGTTTGGAAACCGAAAAATCTACGACATCGTGACCGGCGGCGCGAATCGCATCGTTTTCGCCGTCGAGTCGGTAGCTTGAAGTATGTCGCCAACTGAGAGACGAATTAAAGCCGTGCAGTTCCGATAAAACTAAACTGCCGTTGGCAACCGTGTGCGGTGCGCTGTCAATCGCCACTCGGCTTCGGGAATTATTGTTCTCGAAAAATTCGCCCGGGTAAAACGCTTCCAAAACTTGTGTTAAACCGCCGTTGAAACTCAAATAACGATTGAATCGAGCGGAAGTTTTCGCTTCGATGCCGTAAGAGCGCGAGCGTCCGGCGAATTCGATCGAGCCGTCGTCGGGAATATAAACCTGCTCGTTCGAGCGGTCAATAAAAAAGAAACTTCCCGTCGCAGAGAATCGGCGCGAATTATAGGAAGTTCCCGTTTGATAAAAATCAGTCGTGGAAATTTTCGGCGCATCCGGATTTCTGACTACGCCGCGCGCGTCTTGGCTTGAAATTCCGCGTCCGTAATTGCCGTAAAAAACCACCGGAAATTTCTCGAACGGCGACCACGCGACCGAAAGTTTCGGCTGAAAACGCGCTGCGCTTTCTTTGCCTTTGAGCAAATTTATCGAATCGCTCTGTTCAAAACCGTCAACGTCAAAACTAAAATAATCCCAGCGAAGTCCGGCTTCGACGTGCAGATGCCCGTTGAAAAAATCCATTCCGTTTTGAATATAACCAGCGTAATTATTGACATTGGCTTGCGCTGAAGTTAATAAAACATCTGGATTATCAATGTTTTCGGGCAGAAATTTCCGGTTCGGATTCCGCCCAATCGAAGGATAAAGTCCGACATTGATTTGATTGAAATGAAAATTTGCTCCGAAAGTCAGAAGCGATTGCTTGCCGAAAAATTTATACGGTTGTAAGTATTGAAGGTTTGCGCCTTCCTGAAGCCGCGAATCGTGCTGTTGAATTTCATCGCCGTAAATCGGGTCGGCTAAAAAGAATGTAAAATTTGACCACAAATCGAACAGCGTCCGCCCGGCAAACGCATCAGCTTTGAACGTCGCGCCCGAAGTCCATTCTTTACGAAAGTAAGCCCCGACGTTGCCGAGCTGCACTTTGCCGCCGTTTTCCGGGTCAATAAAACCGAATCGGTCGAGTCTGCCCGCGAAAACTTCGTCGAGCGGAATTTGTCCCGATGAAAAGAAATCGTTGCGTCCGGCGTTAAACTTAAAACCGATGGCTTCGTTTTCCTTGTAGTTCCAAGTTACGTTTCCCGTGAAATTATCGCGCCGGTAACGCAGCGGTGAAACGAACGGTCCGTCCGTGTAACTTGGTTCATAGGCGATGAAGGCAGCAACGTCTTTTATCTGCGGGCTGTAGGCGAAAAATCCGCGACCCGTGTTGAATGAGCCGCCTTGAATCCGCGCCGTAAACTGATTAGGCAGACTTTCCCGCTGACGAATCTGCACAACTCCGAGACCGGAGAAATCGCCGTAAGCGGCTGAAAACGGTCCGTTGATGATGGAAACGCCTTCGACGAGTTCGGGCGATGAACTTTTCAAATTTCCCAGATAACCTTGTCCGTGTCCTTGCGTCGCTTGGTTTTGCTGAACATTATCAACGAGAATTTTTAACCCGCCGTTCACGCCGCCGTGGTCGAGATTGAAACCAAAACGCCGAATTTCCAGAGATTTGCCGCCGCCTTCATGTTGTCCGGCATTAATTCCTGCGTTTAGAGTTTGAACCAACTGGTCATCGCGTCCGAAAAGCGTGTTTTTATAAATTGCATCGTTACGCTGTTCGATTTCCGGTGTGAGTATATTGGCTTCAATCGTCACGTTTTCGTTTATCGGGCGAACGACAAAATTCGTTTTGATTTGCAAACGGATAAGCTTGTCCGTTACCGCAAAAATCCGCGTTTGGGGAGCGATATTGTTGCCGAAAAATTTCACCGAAATAGATTCGTTCGGAACTTGCACGGAAAATGCACCCTCCGCATCAGTCGTCGCGTTTATTTTTCCGCTCGACGTTTCGATTTCGATGGAAACATTTGGAATCAATTCAAATTGTTGAGTAACGACCGTGCCTGAAAATGTCCGCGTATTTTGGGCGAAAACATTTGCCGCAAAAACGAGCGAAATTAAAATTAATTTTATGATTATCGAATTTTTTTTCATAAATTTGTTTAGAAACGCACTTTTCATATTTCTACAAATAGATTGATGAGGTTACAGCCGTTAAAATCGATTTTAATATGTTATCGAGTAACACGCAAATTGAAATTGTAGCACTTGAGTTGATAGGTAATTCGCATTTTGTAAAAATATAGATTCAGATTGATTAAATTTTCTTAAAATTAATGCGGTTTATTTATCACCGATGAAGGTAAAGTTAGAAATAACTTACCGTTTTTGATTCCTTTAAGACTCAAAAGTCCGTTAGCAAGCGCGACGATTTCGGCGACGATACCGCGCAGCGCAATCACTTCCAGACAATCATTATGATTGACGTGCAGGTGCATCACCGACAAAATAAGTTCGTGAAAGTTGTGTTGAATTTGCGCCATTTCCTGGAGCAAGTTGCTCGCGTGATGGTCGTAGACGAGCGTCAGACTTCCGAGCGCGGGCGTTTTGGAATTCATCTCGATTTTTTGCTGAATCAATGCTTCACGAATCAAATCCCGGAGAGCTTCCGAGCGCGTCGCGTAACCGCGTTCCGCAATTAAACGGTCGTAATTCTCAAGCAAATCCTGCTCGATGCTGACTCCAAATCTAATAATATCGCTCAAGAAAAACTCCTTTTAATTCTGCTAATTAAATTATCGAAATTATGAGGTAACTTTGTATTCTTCGTCAATCGGGTCGTAAAAATTTTACGCTAAAAATTATTCGTAACCTTCGGGATTAGCTGAATGCCACGCCCATGCGCTTTCGATAATTCGTTCGATTTCGGGAAACTGCGGATTCCAACCTAAAACTTCCCGCGCCTTTTTTGCGTCGGCAACCAAGCGCGACGGATCGCCCGCCCGACGCGGCGCAATTTTCGCTTCAATTTTCTCGCCTGTAATTTTCCGTGCGGCTTCGACGACTTCTTTGACCGAATAACCGCTTCCGTTGCCGAGATTGACGAATTCTGAATCGCCGCCTTTCCGCAGATATTCAAAAGCCAATAAATGCGCTTGGCTCAAGTCGGAAATATGAATGTAATCTCGAATCGCCGTGCCGTCCGGCGTTGGATAATCGTCGCCGAAAATTGAAATTGAATCGCGTTTTCCCTGCGCCGCAAATAAAACGAGCGGAATCAGATGCGTTTCGGGATTGTGGTCTTCGCCGCAAGTCTCAGACGCGCCGCAAGCGTTGAAATATCGAAGCGCGACATATTTTAGATTGTAAGCCGCGTCATAATCCGCCAGAGCGCGTTCGACCATAAATTTCGACCAGCCATATGGACTCGTCGGCGATTGCGGATGTTTTTCGTCAATCGGGACGTATTGCGGCTCGCCGTAAGTCGCGCAAGTCGAGGAAAATATGAATTTTTTAACGTCATTTTCGATTAAAACGTCGAGTAGTTTTAATGTTTGAACAAAATTATTCTTGTAATAAATCTTCGGCTTTTCGACCGATTCGCCGACGTATGCGAACGCCGAAAAGTGCATACACGCTTCGATTTCGTGTTCACTGAGAATCGCCTTAACGAGTGATTCATCGCCGATGTCGCCTTCGTAAAATGCGACTGACGAATCAATCGCCTGCCTGTGTCCATAGGCTAAATTGTCTAAAACGACAACCGACTCATTTTGTTTGCGTAAGTCTTCAACTGCGACGCTTCCGATATAACCCGCGCCGCCTGTTACTAAAATTGCCATAATTTATTGGAATGTCGTCATCGCGTGCGACATTAAATTTTGCCAGCAAGTTGCTGGCGTTTCTTTTGATTTTAAGTTTCGAGTGTCGAAGGTTGTGTGCCGATTAACTTTTCCGAAGAAGCGGCTTTTGCGGCGAGCGGCTTTGTTTTATCTTCTGATATTTGCGCTTCAGGCAGAAAATGATTGAAAAGATGGCGGATTTTTGCCTGGTCGTTTCCCACAACGGCTTGGCGGAAATTGCTCAAAATGTTAGCGACTTCTTCGCCCGAGTAAGTCGCAATTTTGCCGATGAAAATTTTTGGATGCGTCGTTTTTAGAAGATTTTCGCCCGTAATTTCGAGTTCTTCAAAAAGTTTCTCGCCTTTTCTAATGCCGGTAAAAACGATGTCAATATCCTCGTAAGGCTGAAGTCCCGAAAGCCGAATCATATCTTCGGCAAGGTCGAGAATTTTGATTGGCTTGCCCATATCGAGAATGAAAATCTCGCCGCCCGTGCCGAGTGCGCCGGCTTGCAGAACGAGCGCCGAGGCTTCGGGAATCGTCATAAAATATCTAGTCATTTCCTTGTCGGTGATGGTTATCGCTTCGCCGTTCAAGATTTGTTCGCGGAAAATCGGGACGACTGAACCGGCTGAACCTAAAACATTTCCGAAACGGACGGCGACGTATTTAGTCTGGTAATTGCGGTTCAAATCCTGAAGAACAATTTCCGCGATGCGTTTTGACGCGCCCATTACGGAAGTCGGGTTGACGGCTTTGTCGGTCGAAACAAGAACAAAATCTTTGACCGCAAATTCGCCCGCGAGTTCGCCGAGCATTTTGGTCGCCAAGATGTTGTTTTTTATCGCCTCGGTCGGATTAATTTCCATCAAGGAAACGTGTTTGTGCGCCGCAGCGTGAAAAACGACGGCGGGTTTATATTCGGCGAAAATCTCGCGCATTCGCGGCGCATCGCCGATGTCTGCAATCAGCGGAACAAGTTTTGTTTCGAGAAAATGTTTGGCGAGTTCGCGCTCGATTTGAAATAAAACGAATTCATTTCTTTCAACTAACAAAAGAAGTTTGGGATTAAATTCGGCGACTTGACGGACGAGTTCCGACCCGATTGAGCCGCCTGCGCCCGTTACCATTATCGTCTTTTCGGACAAAAACTCGTGTAGATTTTCGTCGTCGAGTTGGATGGCTTCGCGTCCCAAAAGGTCTTCGATTTGGACATCGCGGATGCGGCTAATCTGCACTCGTCCGTGAATAATTTCGTGCAGACTCGGCACAATCTGAGCTTTAACGGGAATTTCGCGGCAAACATCCAATACGCGCCGAATATCTTTGCCCTGCGCTCCGTCAATAGCGATAACTACTTGTTCAACATTCAGTTCATCAACAAGTCGCGCCAAATCGTCGGTCGTCCCTAAGACTTTGATTCCGCTGACGCTGCCACCTTTTTTGCGGCGGTCGTCGTCAATGAAACCTTTGACATCCAATTCGGCGTCGGCTCGTCCGACAATATCTCTGACCGCTAACGCGCCGATTCTGCCTGCGCCGACAAATAACGTCGTCTTGCGTTTAAGACGGCGTTTGCTGAGTCGAAACGTGCGTTTTTCGGAAGTTTCATAGACGAAACGGCGCAAAATCCGAATAGTTAACAGACCCGCGAAAGCCAAGCCGGTGTCCATCAAAATAATTGAAAGCGGGACTTGCCAGCGTGAAAACTGCTCGCTCGAGACAAGCAAACGGATTAAAATCAAAATAACGCCCGAAATAAGAGCGGCTTTTAAAAAGGCTTTAATGTCTTCGAGGCTGACGTAACGCCAGATAATCGAATACGCGCCGACGACAAAAAGGGATGCGAATTGAACGAAAACTACAAACGGCAATTGGTTGAGCGCGTTATCAAAATAATATTCTTCAAGTTCAAACTCGAACCGCAGAAGATAAGCTAAAAAAAACGCCGCGCACAAAACGGTGATGTCAACTAACAGTTGAAACGGACGGCGAAGAAACCATAAACGCTCTTCGCTTCTGATGCTTGCCGGTAAAATTCTCATCGCGTCGGAAAATAAAGATTATAACCTGAAATTACTTGGCAAAGCCAAAAGAGTCAAGAGTCTGGTCAAATAAATCTCTGTTGATAAGACGGTAAACCAATTTATAAAATGCAACTAATTGAATAAATGTTTGAATCAAATTAAATTGTAAGTTATCCTTCCAAATTGTAAGTTATTCTTAAGCGAGATAAAGAATTTATAAATGAGGTTTTTATGAAATTAAAAGTTTTACTTGGTTTTATCCTGACATTCGGTTTGTTTCAAATTGTTTTCGGGCAGGAAGTTGTGGTTACACGCGAAGGGCAGCGCGGTTATTTGGTCGGACCCGGCGACGAAATTACGGGAAAGGTTATGAACGAGCCGCAATTTGATTTTGTGGCGACGATTGATGACGACGGAAAATTTCAAGTTCCGTTTTTTGATAAAACAATCGAAGCCCGCTGCCGCACGGAAAAAGAGCTTCGTAGCGAAGTAACGCAGCTTTTATCGAAATATCTGAAAAATCCGCAAATCAGTGTCCGCGTAACGCAACGAAAAAGCCGTCCGCCTGTCGTCGTGACTGGCGAAGTCCGCGCCCAGCAGCAAGTTGAATTGAGAAGAGAAGCCCGCTTGCTCGAATTAATTTCTTTTGCCGGCGGCGAAACCGGCGATGCCGGCGGAATGGTTCAGATTTTCCGTACGACGCCGCCGATATGTGCTGCCCCAAATGAAAAAGACGAGTGGATAGCAGAATCAAACAACGGTACGGACGTTCCTTCGCGGCTCTATAGTTTAAGTAGTTTGCGGCTTGGACGCGAAGAAGCCAATCCAATTATTTATCCGGGTGATGTCATTGTCGTGCAAAAAGCCTCGCCGGTTTATATCACGGGCGAAGTTGTCTCCCCGCAGGGAATTCTCTTAAAAGGAGGCGGAACATCGCTTACCGAAGCGATTGCTAAAATCGGCGGCGTTCGGCGTGAAGCCAAAACGAAGGATATAAAAATCTATCGGCTCAAAGCTAACTCGAAGGAGCGTGAGATTATCGCCGTTAATTACGACTTGATAAAAAAAGGCACTCAGAAAGATGTGATGCTTGAGCCTTACGATATTGTTGAAGTTGATAAATCAAAAAAGAGTATTGCCCAAATAACACTTGAACTTATAACTGGAGTTGGTCGTCAAGGGCTCGGCGCAGTTACTAGCGGACTTGGTCAAAGGGTTCTTTATTAAAATTGATGTCAAAAGTGAGGTGCGAATGAATTTTATTCATTCGCACCTCACTCTTTAACTATAAAACCTTCAGTTAATTTATTTTTCCAAATCGCTTATCTCACCGATTCTTCTCGCATGTCGTCCGCCTTCAAATTCCGCTTTCAGATAAGATTCAATAACTTTTGAAACTTCTTCGGGCGAAATCATTCGTGCCGGCACGCTCAACACATTTGCGTCATTATGCTGACGGGCAAGTCGGGCCGTTTCTTCATTCCACGCCAGAGCAGCGCGAACTCCGCGAACTTTATTCGCCGCGATTTGCATTCCGTTGCCCGAACCGCACACCAGAATTCCTTGTTCTGCTTCACCGTTCGCCACTTTTTCCGCCACTTTTCGGGCGTAAACCGGATAATCAACCGATTCAGTCGAGTTTGTGCCGACATCTTCATACTCAATGCCGAGTTCGTCGAGTTGTCGCTTGATTTTCTCCTTATCTTCAAAACCCGCGTGGTCTGAACCGATTGCAATTCGCCTTGTCATTATTCACATTATCCTCACTAATTTTAGTATTAACTTTAAACGAATTTTTAAGAAGAGAAAAGATTGGGTGGGAGAAATCCAATAAAAAACCGCTGTCGCTTTAAAAAGACGACGACGGTTTTTCCTGCCCTTGTTCGTTAAACCTACCCTTGTTCGGCTAAACCGCTAAAATTTACTATTCTTCTTTGAGCGATTTGTGCGATTTTATGATAATTCCATTGACTATTATTTGTCAAGTGTTTTATATAGAATATATGGATTTATAATAAAAACATCTTTATGTTGTGCGTTTTGTGCGTTTCGTTGTAAAATAACAAAGTCAAAGTTTTCTATCCCTTCTACAAGTGAAATAATTTTGGTAAAATTTCAGACGGAAGCAATCGCTTAACTTCAAAATGACACAATTAAAAAGCCTGACGACCAAAGAAGTTGCACGCTTATGCCGCGTGAGTGATGCCACCATTAAGCGTTGGGAAGATGCTGGATTATTGAAATCCGAGCGCACGAGCGGCGGACATCGGCGTTTTCGCGCCCAGGAAATCGCGCATTTTCAACGAGAACAAGGACTCGGACTTAAAATTTGTTATGGTGATGAATCCACCGTCAGTCAAGCGAAACGCCGCCGCGCAAACAAAAATCATTCGAAATGCGAATTGTTTCAGTCGTTAATCGCCGGTTGCGAAGAAGAATCGGCAAATATTCTCATTGGTGCGTATTTAGACGGCAAACCTTTAACGGAGATTTTCGATGATTTACTTTGTCCGGCGATGTGCCGTATCGGTGAACTTTGGTTTAACGGTGAAATAACTATTACTCAGGAACACATTGCGACGCGAGCGGCTTCAAACTCCATTTATAAACTCAGAAATTTGCTGCCCGTCTCCAAAATGACTGGCGAACTTGCGACGTGCTGCGCGATGGAAGGCGATTTTCACGAACTTCCAACTCATCTTGCGCAAATAATAATTGAAAATGAAGGTTGGGAAGTTTTGAATTTCGGCGCAAATACGCCTCTTTATTGTTTGGCGGAAGAAATTTTGCAGCATTCGCCCGAAATGATTTGCCTTTCGGCGACACTGATGACGGATGTCGAGCGGCTTTCGCGCGATTATAAAAGTTTCACAGAACAAATTAACAAACTCAAAATCCCGATAGTGTTGGGCGGAAGAGCGTTTAACGACGAACGCATTCGAACGCGTTTTCCCGCCGATTATTATGTGCGTAATTTTTCTGAGGTCGCTGAACTAACGCAGAGATTGTCTAAAACAATGTAAAAATTTGAATTTAATCACACGTTTCAATGGCATATCGAATTTTAGCCGACCTTGTGCTTACCCTGCATTTCTGCTTCGTCCTTTTCGTCGTTTTTGGCGGATTACTTGTTGTGCGATGGCGTTGGATTACATTGTTGCATCTGCCGGCGGTCTTTTGGGGAGTTCTAGTCGAGTGTTTCGGCTGGGCTTGTCCGCTAACAACACTTGAAAATTCGCTTCGTGGGCTTGGCGGTCAAAGCGGTTACATGGACGGTTTCATTGATTACTACATTTCAGCCATTTTGTATGCACCGATTTCTTTACAATTTCGCATAATACTCGGATTATTGCTCATCGGATTAAACTTGCTCGTTTACTGGTATGTGTTTCGGCGACGCTTCTCTCCGCTCAGTAAAATGGAGTAATTTTATTTTCAGCAACGATTCGATTGAATTTCAGCATCTAGAATGACGAAACCAATATAATTTTTCAAGTTTGTTTGATTTCGATAAAACCTTTATAATTCCGAGTAGGAAATATAAAAATCCCGCGATGAAATTTGCCATTCTAAAATTTTTTGCCTTCTTGATTCTGGCTTCTGCTGGTTCTCTAACTGTTTCCGCGCAAGATTTTTTGCCCGAACTCGTCCGGCGAATAAAGCCTTCGGCGGTGGCGATTGAAACTTTTGACGCGAAGGGTGCAACGCTTTTACGCGGCAGCGGTTTTTTTATTTCCGGCGATAGGATTATTACCAATCGGCACGTTATCGAAAAGTCGAATCGCGTCGAAGTTCATTTGATGGACGGAAAGAAATTTACGGCGCGGGGCGTGTTAGCGATTGACGGTGAAGGTGATTTGGCATTGCTTCAAGTTGACGTTCCGCAAAATTCCGCCGTGTTACCTCTGCCGCTTGTCCAAGCCGCGCCGCAGGAAGGCGAATCAATCGTCGTCGTCGGCAATCCGTTTGGTTTGGAAGGTTCGGTTTCCAACGGCATCGTTTCCGCCGTGCGCGAAATTCCCGGTTACGGAAAAATTATTCAAATCACCGCGCCGATTTCTCCCGGTTCTTCAGGCTCGCCCGTCGTCAATATGCGCGGGCAAGTTATCGGTGTCGCAACTCTACAAGCCGCCGAAGGTCAAAGCCTCAACTTCGCTGTGCCGTCTCAGCGAATCTCGCAGTTAAAAATTGGTGAATTACGCACATTTGCAGCGCTTAACTTGGAGTCGCAAAAAAATAAACGCGCCGCCGCGCAGAGTTTATACTCGCAAGGCTTAGGGATTTTATCACGCGACGATTTTGCACGGGCATTGACATTTTTTGAAAAAGCGGTTGAGATTGACCCGAATTACGCGGAAAGCTGGTATCAAGCCGGCTTTTGCTACGGAATGCTCGGACGGCACACCGACGCTTTAAAAGCCTCACGTCAAGCGGCTCGCCTTCGTCCTGAATGGGCAGAAACTTTTGTCAACATCGGCGCGTCGAGCTTCGCGCTCGGACAATATAAGGACGCGACGGAAGCCTATCGGCAAGCAACTAAACTCGATGCCGATAACGCCGATTCGCAATACGCATTTGGTTTGAGTCTGAACAAATTAGGACGCACCGACGAAGAAATTCTCGCCTACAAACGCGCCGTCGCCATCAAACCGGATTTTGCAAACGCCTATGAACAACTCGGCGCGGCATATTTCAAACAAAAACGCTACGCCGACGCGCTCCCCGCATTTGAGCAGCTGAAAACCTATAAACCCGACGCAAAAACCTATAACTTAATAGGTGAAAGCTATTTTGAACTCGGAAAAACGCCAGAAAGCGTCGAGGCTTTTAACAATGCTGTCGGTTTTAATCCGGATTTTGACCGAGCGCGGTTTAATCTCGGACGAGCGTATCTCAAACTCGGTGACCGCGATTCTGCCGGCGTTCAGTACGAAATCTTACGCAGCAACAAATCCGATTGGGCGGACAGGCTTCTTGTTTTAATCAATCCTTAAATTCTTAATTTACTGTTCTGTTAGTTTGTTATTGACTTTCCTTTTTTCAACTTCAAGAGCCGTACGCACTGCTTCAGCCATTTTTCCTTTTGGCACAGTTCCTCGCAAAATAACCTCGGTGGTTGTAGCATCTACCGAAATATTATTCAATCCCTTTTGTATTAACTCGGTCTGGAGGGCTTGCGCGATAACATAATCTAAAACTTCAAGTTGAATATCTATATTTAATTTATTTCTTTCAAGGCGTGGTATTTCAAAGTTTTCAATGAGTTTCCAAGAAATTATCAAACTTCCATCAGTATCTTTCCAGTGAATTTTGAGAGCGACGAGAACATCTGCATCGTCGGGGCTTGGTTGCGGTTTCGCGCCACGTTAATTCCGTCGTTTCAAGTTTCAAGTTGATTGGTAATCAACTTGAAACTTGAATCTTAATGTATCCTGATTACTCTCAATCACACAAAAATCAAATTCAAAATTTATCAAACCCACTTTCCCTTAATTCTGCCGATTTCTCAAAATTAGAATTCAAGGTTACAATAACCGTTTTGATTTTGAATCTTAAATCTTGAATTTTGAATTATGTTACAAGCTGGAATCGTCGGGTTACCGAATGTCGGGAAATCTACACTTTTTAATGCGCTGACCGCACAGGAAGCCGCGCTTGCGGCGAATTATCCGTTTGCGACGATTGAGCCGAACATCGGGATTGTGGTCGTGCCTGACGAACGCTTGCCGATTCTCGTTGATTTAGTCAAAGCGCAAAAGGAAGTTCCCGCAACTGTGGAATTTGTTGACATTGCGGGTTTAGTTCGCGGCGCGTCGAAAGGCGAAGGTTTGGGTAATCAATTTCTTGCCAATATCCGCGAAACTGATGCTGTTATTCAAGTCGTCCGATGTTTTGAAGACGAAAATATTGTTCACGTCGAAGGCTCGGTAAATCCGATTCGAGACATTGAAACGATTCAGATTGAATTAGCTTTAGCTGATTTAGCGTCGGTCGAAAAGCGGCGCGATAAAGCACAGCGCGGCGCACGCGCGGGCGACAAAGCGGCAAAAGCGGAAATCGAAGTTCTCGATAAAATTTATCCTGTTTTGGAAGAAGGCAGACCGGCGCGAGCGGTCGAATTATCAAAAGAAGAACAATTAATCGCCAAGCAATTTTTTTTAATCTCGACGAAACCGACGATTTATGCGGCGAATGTTGACGAAGATACATTGATAAATCCAGACGAAAATCCGCACGTCCGAGCGGTGCGCGAACACGCGGCGAAGGAAAACGCGGAAGTTGTCGTTATCTGCGCCAAACTCGAAGCCGAACTCGTCGCGCTCGAACCTGCTGAACGCAAAGAATTTTTAAATGATTTGGGCGTGACCTCAAGCGGTGTTGATAAATTGATAAAAGCAGCTTACAAAATGCTCGGTTTGATGTCGTATCTGACGGCGGGCGAAAAGGAAGTCCGCGCGTGGACGGTTCCCATCGGCACAAAAGCACCGGCAGCGGCGAGCGTCATTCATTCGGACATCGAACGTGGCTTTATTCGCGCCGAAATCGTCTCTTACGACGATTTAATCAGCGCCGGCTCAAACGCCGCGGCGCGTGAAAAAGGTTTAACCCGACTCGAAGGCAAAGATTATATTATGCAGGAAGGCGACATCGTGAATTTTCGTTTTAATGTTTAATTACTGGTGATAAATCTCGAAATCTATTTTTATAATGCTCGGAACACTTTTTTTGGTCGCCACGCCAATCGGAAATCTCGCCGACATTTCTTCTCGCGCTTTGCAAACTTTAGAAATGGTTGATTTTATCGCTTGCGAGGACACGCGCCACACGGGGAAACTTCTCAATCATTTCAACATCAAAAAAAGACTCGTCAGCTATCACGAACACAACGAAAATTCGCGGACGGAAGAATTCGCCGAAATTTTAAAGCAGGGAAAATCAATCGCCGTCGTGTCGGACGCAGGAACGCCGGCGATTTGCGACCCGGCGTTGCGTGTCGTGCGACGCGCACACGAAATTGGCGCGAAGGTCGTGGCGATTCCGGGCGCGGTCGCGTTTGTCAACGCTTTAATCGTTTCGGGTTTGCCGACCGATTCGATTTTTTTTGGTGGTTTCTTGCCTTCAAAGAAAACAGATAGACGCAAGCGTTTGTCGGAAGTTTCTGCGATTCCCGCAACGATTTGTTTTTACGAAACGCCGCATCGCTTGGCGAAAAGTTTGATTGATTGTTGGGAAATTTTAGGCTGTCGGAAAGCGGCGGTCGTTCGGGAAATTACCAAACTTCACGAAGAAATCATTCGGGGAAATTTGGAAGAATTAGCTGAAAAATTTTCACAAGCAGACGTTAAAGGTGAGATTGTTTTGGTAATAAATCGTGAAGAAATTTCAGATTTGAAATTTCATATTTCAGACGAAAAATCTCTCACCGAGCGCGTTGCCGAATTGGAAAAAGAAGGAATTGACCGAAAACTCGCGCTCAAAAAAGCGGCGAAGGAATTTGGATTATCGCGTTCGGAAGCGTATCGGATTTTGCAAACACAAAAATAAAAACCGCAGCTCAAAATTTCAAACTGCGTTTTCCATCCACTTTCAACGAATTTATTTTTTCGGATTTTGATTCGTTTTGTTTTCGCCGTTCGATGCTGGCTTTTCGTCAAACGTGAAATATGCAATCGCCGCGTCGTGGTCGGAAAAGCGTTCGACTCGCGTATCGTCGTTGCGATACGTTTCGGGAAAATCCGCGTTAATTCTGGCGTAGCCGAAACCGGCGAGGTGTTTTTTAAACGCTTCGCTGACGAGAAAATGGTCGAGAATCTGAGCGTTGCCGTCGAAACTATATGAATAACGCTGCTCAGGTTTTATCAAATCAACCAGATTGGTTAAATTAGGATTGAGCAAATCTTCCGAAGCGGTAAAAACCGAATCCTTCGCCGCAGGCGTTCCTTTTATCGTGCCGATAACGTCCATAATACCGTCATTAAACTGAAACGCATTGAAATCGCCGACTAAGGCGATGCGCTCGTTCGGATTAGCTTTTAACCGTTCGGCGACGAATCTGGCTAAAAATTCGGCTTGCAGTTTTTTCTTCATCCGCACGAACGGCGCGTCTTTTTCGTCGTTGTAACCGCGCAGCGATTTTAAGTGATTGATGATAACCGTAACTTCGAGCGGCCTGTTCGTCTTTTGATCTTTGATCGCGGCGCGAAGCATAAACGGCGGACGGTCGTTGAGCGAAACGTCGTCTTTCGAGACGGGATTTTCAAATTTTTCCACCTTGCCGAATTGTTTGGTTTCCAAAACTTCGACGCGCGAAGATTTCACCAGAAAGCCCGAATCAATGCCGCCGATGTCGTTACCTTCGACCAGATACGCTTCGTATTTCGGGTTCGGTTTGCCGCTCGCTTCCGCGTCTTTATTGACGCGCTCGGCGAGTTTTTTCAACACCGTAAGGTTTTCCATCTCAACCGTGCCGATGATGTCGGGCATTTGCAAAAAGGAGCGAATCGCCAGCGAAATTTTTTTCAAACGCTTCTCAAAACCTTCGCTCGTGATAATCGGCTCTTTGATATTCGGGTCGTCCTCGTCATCAAAAAGTCTTTCCACATTCATCGCAGCAATCGAAAACTGACGGTCGCTGGGCGCGGGCAACGGCTGCGCCTTAACTAAATTAGAAACCGCCGGTTTATTGTCGGCATCAACTAAAATCGAATAAGCGCGATAAGCATAATGAAGAACGCCCGTCAGATTTTTAATTTCTGCAGCACTCGTTACGTCAATCGTTTGTGCGCCGAGCTGCGTTGCGCTTTCGACGCGAAGCCGTTCGGGGTTATGGTCGAAGACGACGATTTTCGGCGCGTCTTTTTTTAGTTTTTCCTTTTCCTTATCGGGCAGAAGAACGTAATCGTAAATGTCGAATCCGATTTCGCGGAACGGACGCGCCACACCTTTGACCACGCCGTAAAAAGTGCCGTCCGATTGTGAAGCACCGCTTTTTTCGTCAACTCTGCCATTCGTCGGCGCAACGACGATTATCTCGGCAACCGAAACGCGCATTCCCTCATATTTTTCGAGCGCGTCAATGACCGTTTTATTCGTATCGGCCGCAGATAAAATAATTGGTTTCGGAAGCGGGTTGGCTTTGGAAATAACTTTGATAATGTCGCGGTCTTTGAACATCGAAAGTTCGGTTACCGGCAAACTCAACGGTTCGGTTTTCGGACGAAATTCTTCGACGGTGCCGGTCACGGAAATTAAATTTCCGATGGCGGCTTCGCCCGGCGGCTCAGATTTAGTGAAAACGTAAATGCCTTCGGACGTATTCGGGTTGTCGTTAGTTTTCTCGTCCGGCGTTTGTAGAAAGAAACCGCCTTTCAATCGCGCCGTCACGATGCCCGTCAGCCGCACGGATTGCCCCTCAAAAGGCGAAGCATTTTTTTCGCCCTGCACTTCGCCGATAGCGCGGTCTTTCTGCGCTGAAGCATCGGAAACGAAAATTAAAACGCTTATAAATAAAATGGTAAAATTTCTTCTCATATCTCGGAATAGATTTGTAGGGACAGGTCTTGTGCCTGCCCGAAGCGTTTGCCAGATGCTAATCGTGTTCATCAGAATTCAACTTGAATTTTAATCAAACGCGCATTTTCGCTCGCGCTCATCGGGCAGGCACAAGACCTACCCGTCAATTATTGTCTGTCTTTTCTTCTCTCGATTATCTCCTGCGTGTTTTTCGGGACGTTCGTGAAAAAATTGTAGCCGGTTAGATTTTCAACTTCATTGACCGAGACTCTATACTCTCGCCACGTCGCATTAATGTTAAGCGGCGGAAAATTCGGAACGACGATTCCGATAGTTCGCGTTCCTTTTGTAATGCGCTGCAAATCATTCGAGCCGTTCGGCAGAACGAGCGCGACTTTCCAAGTCGATTGCGGCACGACGATTCGCCCTTGCGCAATCGTTCCGATGTTTCCATAAACGCCCGAAATAATATAAATTTCCTGTCCGCTTTGCGCCAGAGTGCGCAGGTAAGTTTCAAAATCTTCCCACGCGCCTTGATTGTTGGCGGCAAGTTGCGGAATGATGTTAGTCATCAAAAATGTCGCCGAGTTGTCGGGAATCGAACGCGTTCGGTCGCCCGAAGGTACCATATGTCCGCGGTCGTAACCCGAACCTGAATAATCCGTGTCCAGTACACGATACCAACCTGCCGGCAAAGTATCGTCGGGACGAAAATCGTCTTGGCGCGGTGCATTTCCAATCCAACTTGCGTCCAGCCGCCATGCAACCCAATTTGCTGTCGCGCGGCTGCGGTTATACGAAAGCGAGTATTGAGGCTTGAGCATCAAATAATTATTTTCATTGGTAACATCGCTCGTGGCGTTGCTCGGATTTCCAAGAAGCAGCGGGTCTTCACCCGGCAGCGGGGCATTTATCGTGAGAAGGATGCTGCCGTTTACCGAACGCATTTGCGCGTCGGAAGCGGTTACCGGGATAAATAATATTCCGCCACTCTGTCCGGCGGGAATCGTCGCCAGATACGAAAAAGTATTATCACCAGCGGTCACATCGCCGTTACTGCCGTCGTCAAAAAACTGCTGATTGGCTGCGCCGCCGATGCTTGTTAAATTTCCGACCACTGAAATGCCCGTGCTTGGCGGAGTGGTTGCCGGAAAAACCGTAACGGTTAAAAGCGTTGTCGCGCCGGGCGATACTGTGCTTGGATTTGCTCCGAAGCCTATCAGCAGAGTTGAGCCGCTGCTGCCGCCGCAAATGTTTACAGGACTAGAGGCATTGCGCGGTGCAGAAGGATTGACGGTCGAAAAATCGTTCGCATTATTATCCGTATCCTGACAGCCATTATTAGCGCGGGCTTGACCGGCATTTGCCGGCGGTGCGGTCGTTACCGTTCCTTCGGCAAAAGCATTGGTTGCCGTTCCGTAACCGACCGAATCAACTATTACGCCTGTATTGGCCGCGCCGATGCGAATGGCAATACCGCCGCCGGTCGCCGACATCGAACACATACAAGTTGTCGGATTATATGAAAGATTCGGCGTAACGGTTCCGTCATAAGCGGTTGAAGCAATCAGATAATACCCGCCCGGCGCAACAATCGTGCTGGTCGTCCACTGGGCAAACAAAACATCGTTCGTTCCGGCGGCTGAACGATAAACTACTCGATAGCCGTTCAAATCAACGGCGTTTGAGCTAATGTTGTGCAGTTCGATAAACTCATCGTTCGCCGAACCGCCCGCCACTTGAAATTGGCTGATAACAAAATTGGGCGAAACAAAGTTCGTTTCGTCTGCTTGCTCCGATTCGCTCTGCGCGTTTGTTTGAAAACTCAGCCCAAACCAAACGGCAAGCACACATAAACTAGCTAAAATAAAATAAAATCGTTTCATTCAATAATTCCTTTTTAAAATTTAATAATTAGTAGTAAGGGGAAATTGTCGGTTAATTATTTTTAGCACACTTTTCCTCGATTGAATAATTAAACTGCCAATGTTAACGGAAAATTAAGGCACGAAGATTGTCGGAAGCGGCACATCACCGTCAATGCCAAACTGCCGAAAGGCAAATGTGCCGTCTGAACTTTTCAGGTAATACCAAAAGCCCGTGCTTTGACGATAAACCGCCACGTCGCGTTTGCCGTCGCCGTCAAAATCGGCTTGCAGAGGTTGGTCATTTTGCAAACCGAACCGGACGGCGGAAAAACCGTTCGAACTTTTTAATAGATACCAAACGCCGTTTTTGGGATGAAAGACGACAAAATCTGCTTTGCCGTCGCCGTCATAATCGCCAACGACGGGTTTATCGCCGCTTTGCCCAAATTGAACGCTTATAGAACCGCCGTCGAAACTTTTTTGGAAATACCACGTTCCCGTTGACGGACGAAAAACCGCGACATCCGTTTTGCCGTCGCCGTCGAAATCCGCCGGCACCGGCAAATCTCCCGACGCGCCGAATCTGACAGAGCGATTTTGATTGTCAGAGCTTTGCAAAATATACCAAGTGCTGTTCGACTGGCGGAAAACAGCGATGTCGCTGTGTCCGTCGCCGTCGTAATCGGCAGGCACCAGTTCGTCGCTTGCCAATCCGAAATTCACGAGAAAAATCATATTATCAGAGCTTCGCAAAATGAACCAAGTTCCGATTGAGGAACGAAAAACCGCGTAATCGGTTTTGCCGTCGCCGTCGTAATCGGCGTTGATCGGCACGTCGCCGACGCTGCCCCAAGCCACACTCGCGGAAGAATTATTCGAGCTGTTTTGAATGTAAAAATCAGGCGCGTCCGGCGAAAGGCTCGAACGGAAAATTGACAAGTCAGTTTTGCCGTCGCCGTCGAAATCAAACGGCGCACGACTCGTTTGAGCGGTTTGACAGGCGCACGCAAAACCATCTGAAACAACGATATCGTCAATAAATTGACCGTCGCGGGAAGTTCCATTGTCCGTTCCGACGCGCCAGCGCAGTTGGACGTTTTTGCCAGCCGCCGACGCGGGAAGTTTTACTTTTGAAGTGATAAACTCAGGTGTTTGATTCGGTCCGCTTTTGCCTGACCAAGCCGGTCTGCCGGACAGCGGATTTTGGCAACAGCTTTCCAAAATACCGTCGTAACCGCCCGCTTCAAACGCGCCGCCCGCCGCGAGAATATCTTGAAATCTGCCGGGCATGCCGATTTTAATTTCCAAAACTGCACCGTCGTATCGCTTGTTTCGCAGGAATGTCGTCTCCAAATCGTAGCGGTTGCGGAATGTTAATTCGGCATTCGGGGATTTGACTAGAAAGGCGGGCGAGATGAGTTCGTTGACTCCGATTTGACCGGCGGCGGATGAGTAAGCCGAATTCGGCGGCGTTTGGAATGCATCGTCGGAAGTCTTCCAAATTTGCTGCGCTCCGCTCGCGGAAGTCGTCCAGCCAATCGGCAAATTCGGCTCGGTAACTGAATCAAAATTCTCTTGAAAAGCGGTGCGTGGTGCGCCGATGTTTAAATTTATCGTAACTGTTCCGAGATTTTCCGCACCGTCGTTTAACTGTAAAGTTAAAGTTATGACATCGCCGCATCGCAAATTAGGTGAAACGGTAAATGTGAAAGAGCGCGAAACGCTCGCGCCGTTCACCGTCAACGCGCCGAAGTTTTGCGCCGCGCCCGCGTTAATAACGCCGCCTGTTCCGAGCAGTGTGGCGGTCAAATTCGTCGTATTTCTCGTTCCCGTGTTGCGAAGCGCGACGTTTATCGTTACGGTTTCACCCGGGTCAATCGCGTTGTTGACCGCGCAACTTTCCGTCGTAATTTGATAACCGTTTTCGCTTAAAATCGCCGTCGGCTCGAGCGCAAAATTTTGCGTTAGAATTTGACCGTCAACAATTGTCACGGTAAGGGTTTGAGTGCGAAAACCGTTTGCCGAAGCGGTTAAAACGTAAGTATTTGGAAGAAGCGTTAAGTCGCCGTAACTTCCGACAGCGTTCGTGTTTCGAATGTAGACCGCGTTTGCCGTTACAATCGCGTTGGCTATCGGCTGATTGTTTGAAGCGTTCAAAACCACGCCGTTGATTGTCGCTCGTGGGGCGGCGCATTCGGCAAACTTGAATTTTCCGATGCGCGTCAGCCAACCGAAAGGACTTTCCGTTTGGCTCTCCTGTGTGTAATATTCGTTGGTCAGCCAAAACGTGCAATCGTCGGTCGGGTCAACATTTATCTGGCTGTAATCGCCCCAGCGCGAACCGAAACCGGTCTGAACGCCGGTGCCGACAATCAAATTTTCTTCCGCGCGAAACGTTCCGACCGGCTCGCTCGCCAATTTTCCCGAATACACAATCGAAGGTTTTTTGTTCTCGCTGGTGAGACTGTATTCAACCGCCAGATTGCCTTGATAATCCTGCGCCGCGCTTCCCATCCAGCGGCTCGCGTCGTTTGTTCCGATGGTCGCTTGCTCCCTGACGCTGAAAACGCCGTTTGATTTTCGCAATTCATAGACGCGCACGCCGCCGCGATAAGTTTGTCCTACGGGCGTAACGCGTACAGTTTGATTAACGACGAGCGATTCGTGCGTTCCAAAGTTTCGGTAAGCGGAGCGATACATCAGGCGGTCGGATTGCGAATCGAGCGGCTCGCCCGGCGGCGGCTCGGCAATATCGGTGCGTCCGTCGGGACTCGTTGGGTCAAAAGTCGCAACCGTTAAAGGACTTTCGGCGCGTTCGGTAAAAGTTGAATTTTGTGGATTCGTAAAATCAGCGTGAAAATCGAACAATCGAAGCGCGTCATTTGCATCGCCGTATTCAGTCGCCATATAACCGACAAAAGTGTTCGGCGCATTCGGCGGCGGAGCGTTTAAACCGTCCAAATCTGATGGCAGCAATCCGCCGAAACGCACGGTTGTCGGTGAAGCCAAATCGAAATAAACGTAACTCGCGGTTCGGTCGCCGGCGAGCATTTTCTTTTTATCAAAAGCGAAAACTCCGCTTCCCGCATATTCGCTGCCGAGAAATTCATCGGCTGACATATAATAACCGTCCGTCCACACGCCGAGTTTCGGATAATCGTTAAATTTGACGTTCGGCATTACGAATTCATAAACGAAATACGCGCCCGCTGGGTCTGAGGTTTGCGAAACGGCGATGAGTTGGCGAAAGGGCGGAAAATTGCTGCAGAATTGACTCAAAATCCAACGGTCGGCAAGCGCGTCGTAAAGCACAATCGGGTCGCCGTCGTTTCTCTGCGAACAAGTAGTTCCGAGAACGGAAAAAATACTGCTGAGCTTAAAAGGCGGCGTGAGCGCGTTACCGCTTTTGTCAAAAACACGCGTTAAAATATTGACCGATTGAACGTAGTGGTTCGGACCAACATCGCCATTTGTGTCAGGCGGAACGGCGCGGAAGCCGTAAGCGGCGGCATTATCGTTGTTTGATAAGCCATCGAATGAAAGCGAAGCGGCAGGCATCGGCGCGTCGGAGAAATTTGCTTGAGCGGAATCTGAATCGTGAGCTGCGCCCTCGATTTGTTTGCGAAAAGGTTCTTTATTCGGGATGGCGCGGGCTTGTTCTTCAGCGCGTCCCATTTTTCTGCTCGTCGAGCCTGTCTCTGGAGAAGCGGGCGCGAAACTGCTGACTTTTTCCGATATGCCAAACGCGACGGCTTTAATTGATTGCGGTTTGATTTCAGAAATTGTTTGAGATTTTTCGTTTGACGAATCAAATCGTTTGCTTTCCGTCGTTTGACGATAAGCAAAAGAGAAAAGCGCAAAAATTATAAACGAAATTAGAGCAAGCCGTTTTTTCATCTTCTAAAACCTGTAAGAAATTATTCTGATAATTATTTTAGCGAAAATTGACCGTTTCGGAAAGCGTTAAACCGAACGTGCGGTTATATAAAGAATAATTAATCGCAGATAACCACAAATGAACGCGGATCTTTTTGAATGATTCGTTTGGTTTTTATCAATCTGTATATATGATTATAATGCGAATCAGTAGTTGAAAAGACAGACAAACCTGTTGATTGGTAGAATTTTCTTACTTATGGAAAATCAACTGATTCAACTTTATCTGTTTGTCTGTCAAATTTACGATACCCGTTCGGCGACTTGTTTTCAACGTGCAAGTAATAATCGAAAGCCCACATTTACTGACCAAGAACTTGTTTGCATCTGGTTTTTCGGGCATCTCGAAGGCAAATTTAACAAACGCCAAATTTACGATTTGATTGAAAATTCTTGGGCTGATTGGTTTCTCGCGCTGCCCAGTTATCAAACTTTTTGCCATCGCTTAAATC